>NZ_SJXE01000027.1:0-3003 GCF_004336975.1 Corallincola luteus | reverse complement strand
TTATAAGCGGGCAATTATGTTTCATTTCGGTGGGCTGGACTTGGCACCTACCCACTCTAATTAGTGAAGGGCCATATATATACAGTTGTAGGTCAGGTTGGCAAAATCTGCCAGGATTTTAGGTTCTATACGGAAAAGTGATTCTTTCTTTGCCGGAACTCATTATCTATATCTTGTTGAATATATTGACCTTTACAGCCTGGATCTGCTGCATGTTAGTTCCCTTGAGAACCCAATTCTTCTTTTTGTATGTCAGACAAGAGTAAGTCAAACGAGAGTGTGTGATGTAACACATTGATAGTAGGAAACTTAGCGCGTTATAGTGGGGAAATTATCAAAGGCTGGATGCTGATGTTTAGGCAGAATTCAGCCTAATACACTGTTGTACTCGCCGAGGCAGGCCTCGGGGAAGTCTTTTTTAGCTAGATTGCTGGATAAATAAACAGTGGTTTGCTATAGCTTAGTCCATGAAAAGGACACTGCAAACGCTGCTGGATCAGCACTTCGATGAATACCGCCGCCACCATGGTGTGAGCCTGGATCAGGCGCGTGCCGTCTCCCGTATTCGTGATTGTCGCACCGCTCGATTAGGCGGGCATATTCAGTGCTGCCCGCAAGGGCATGTGCAGGGAGTTTGGTATAACTCCTGTAAGCATCGTGCTTGTCCACAATGCAGCGGATTACCTAAAGAACGATGGCTGCAGCACGTCCAGTCCGTGCTACTTGATTGTCCTCATCATCATATGATCTTTACCCTCCCTAGTGAGCTGCATGGGTTGTGGCGTTTTAACCGACGCCGTTTGACCGATCTGTTGTTTAACGCCGTCCACAGCACATTAAAAACCTTTGCCAAAGATCCGCGCTACTTAGCGGCGATGCCAGGGATATTGTCGGCCTTACACACGTGGGGACGCGATCTGTCTTTACATCCCCATCTGCATTGTTTGATCAGTCATGGCGGGTTGACCGAACAAGGCCAATGGCGTGAACCTAAGAAAGCGGTGTTATTTCCACAAAAGCCACTGATGATGGTGTATCGGGGGAAGTTACTGGCGGGACTAAAGCAAGCGTTAAGTGAGCAGGAACTGACGCTGCCGGAGGGCAGATCAGCCAGTTCGATGACACAGTTATGCAATCAGTTAGGGCGTAAGTGTTGGGTGGTTCATTGTTGTGCCCGTTATGATCATGCCAGTGGGGTGGCGAAATATCTGGCGCGTTACATCAAAGGCGGCCCCTTGCGAAACCAGCAACTGCGGCATGTCAGTCAAACCCACGTTACGTTCAGTTACCAATCCCACCGCAGTGGCAAAGGTGAAGTCAGCTGTTTACCGGTGGCGACATTCATTAGCCGCTGGTTGGCGCATGCCCCGCAACACGGAAAGAGCAGTGTGCGTTATCTGGGACTATACAGCGCAGGCGGAAGAACGAAATTGAACCGTGCCCGTCTGCAGCTTGGACAGTCAAAGGTAAGCCAAGGTGAATTTATCAGTTGGCAGGCTTACCTGATTGGTTGTGATGTACCCCGCGTGTGTGATGTTTGCGGGGCATCGTTAATACATGGTGATAAGGAGGTGCCTGTTCATCATGCGGCTTAATCAACATACGGCACTGTGTTTTTGGCGCGGTGGAATGCTGTGTGGGGACAATCTGACCGAGCGCAAGTTATGAGTTGCTCAGTATTAACAGAGTGTTGCGTTAAGTTAGCAAAGCACGGCATAGTGAGTGTAATAGATAACGTTGTTCGTCCATAGCCACGGCGGTGCGGGTGTACAACAAGTTTGATAAACGAGGAACCACCCAGAGAGCGGTGGTTTTATTTGGGCGCGTTATAGGTCCTGTTATCAAAGGCGTTAGCATTAATCATGAATCGAATCTATCCATATAGCTGTACAACGACTAGGTGTGATACAGGTGATGTAATACTCGATGAAAAATTTAACCTGCGCCTAAGTCACTCTGCTTCCTTAAAGGAACTAGAGTTGATCGAGCTTTCCAAAAGAGCTGGCGGAGGTGTGCATTGGGCACCAATTCTTCCTCATAATTGGGATGGACTAACTCAGGAAAAAAAATCCGATATAGTTGAATCAAACGAATTTGATATCAAGGTCGAAGGAATCTATTTTAGAAACGAAGTTAATCTTGAGGATATACAGAAGATAACTGCTTATCCAGAAATCGATGGATTACACATCATGCGCAGTACACTGAAGGATGAAGATGTTAGGCTTTTAACTTGCTTCGTCAACCTAGATCATCTTCGGCTACGTGGCATCCAGTTCAGTGATGTTGTTATCGAGTATGTTGCTGAACTTAAGAAACTCCGAAACTTGGATATATTTGAAACCTCTATATCTGAGTCTGGTGTTAGTAAATTGAATCGTCTGCTTCCGAATTGTAGTATTTGGGGACCGTAAAATGCTAACAAAGCCATCAAAATTCGCGCTTTCAGCGCTGGACTCGCAACAAGTTGCTCGCCTTTTATGGCGACGTTACGTTTCAGTTCGAGAGCTATAAATGACTGATCCTTTTGATAGGTCCATCCCAGGATACACAGAGCTTAAAGGTTGGCCAAAGCCTCCTGTTTATCCGGAGAGTATTTCTGAGATCTGTCTTTATCGGGATGGTACTGTTGTGGTTTCCATTCAAGGTTCGATGGACTTCTTTTTTGAACCTAACCTTGGACGGCTTTGTTATGGGGATAGCCATAAAGCAGATAATGCTGCCTTTATTAAAAAGGGATCACATTTTGAGAGCGAATTATACTCATACTTCGAAACCGCCAGAAAGAAATTGAGCATAGAAGAATTTTCTTTATCAGATATAAAGCTCTTTAATAAATGCTTCAAAAGGGCCAAGGTATATTCCGGAGTTTAAAACGTAACAAGTACGCGCAGTGGATTGGTTACGCTGCGCTCCACCAACCACTGGCGCTGGAGGATCCCCTCATAAATCCCCCAGTCCAGCGGTGTGAACCAGCCTTAAAAATTCATTCATAGCCCAGCG
>NZ_SJXE01000026.1:0-3047 GCF_004336975.1 Corallincola luteus | reverse complement strand
AATTAATTAGATCAAACCACGGGGTGCGCGTCTACTTTTATGAATTTCCTAGGGATTATGAGGGGATTCGCTAGAGCTTGGCGTTAGGTATACCAATGAAGTCTGCAGATGGAGTCCCACCACAGAAACAGTTTTATATCGGCGTTCTTGTTACATTATTCATCGTATTTGTCAGTTTGATTTTCACTAATGATGATAAAGATGATCGCTTTCGTTTATTATTTAGTGGGTTCCACGAAGGTGAAATTGAACGGATAAATATAAAAATAGGGAACTCGATTTGGGATATTGTTAACCCTCAATTAAAGCTTTCTACATTAGATAGAAAGGAGTTAAAATTTATTGTTCCTAATGAGTTAGGTTTTTTAAACTTAACTTTATGGTATGACAATGGTAAAAAATATTCTCTATCAAATATTGAATATAGAGCTGGTGAATCTAATTACATTACTCTAACGGGTGATAAAATTATTAATGTGAAAGCACATTGGCAGTAGGTATACCTAACTAGCGTTATATGTAACTATGGAAACTAACGAGTATTTTCTTGGCCGAAATTACGGCTTCGGGTATCCAGACGAGTATGAGCGCCTCATCCCAATTCAGGGTGAGTTTGGTGAGCTTCGCTGGTGGTTTCTTGGCTCATCATCCGGTCTTTTTGATGTTGCTTACAATCTGATCAACAAAGATCTTGCTTCAAGCATCGAACTAATCCCATTTGCCAAAAGCAGCGAAACCAATGCGCTTGCCTGCTTTGACAAGTCTGGGAAGGTTTACTTCGTCATCGGCAATGCCTCGTTAAAAAGAGTAGATTGGTCAAAGCGCTTAACGGTGCCAAGTATTTCACATTGGTACCAAGGAGTTACAGCCGGTGATTTCTAGGTTACATATAACAAGGCAAAACAGTAACGCAGCCTTCGGCTGCTGGATTCGCTACGCTCGCCCTTGTTTGCGGCGTTATGTTTCAGGGGTAGCATGATCATCATCGGAAACGAGTCAGGGCTTAACTTTCGAATTCGGAAACCTCTCGAAGGCCCTTACATTGAGGTGGATATTTGGTTTAAGGATGTGCACTTAACCCCGATAGACAATGTTGCGTATTTACCCCAATTCCTTCATTCAATGCGTTCTGAGCTTGAGGAGCTAAAGGAAAAAAGTATTAATCCGGATGGCTTTTTCCTCTACTTTGGAGCAACAACAGATGATTGTAGCAGCAGAATTAAGCTTGAAGGTGACACTGCGATTGTTACTTTTGAGGTAGAGGAAGGAGTAATCCACCCAATGAAATGCTCGGCATCTGACTTAATCAATTTGTATTCGGAAACGATTGAGGCGCTAGAGAAACATAACAATGCAAGTCACAAACTCGTCGCTACGCTCCTCGGGGACAAAGGCCACAGCGCGGCAAGCCGCTGGCCTTTGTCCGTGTTTGCGGCGTTATGTTTTTCTATGGCTCGGTGTTTAATGAATAGTCCTAAGATCTTAGTCGCAATGAGAACTTCAGTTGTCCTAGCTTTTGTATTCACGCTAGCGCATGTAATTAGTTTTTATTTGCCACATGTTTATGCTCAGGTAACCGTTATTGATTCAGGCTCACCTAAAGTTATCGAAATAGTCGAGTTTGGCATTATTGAGACGTTCCGCCAAAAATTATTACCTTGGTTATCATTTTATATAGCAGTCATTTCTGCCATTATTTGCTTAAGCTATGGTATTAAAATAAACCGCAATAGTAAGCAACAAAGATTGCTGTCATTTTCATTGTTTTTAGTCGTTGTTTCTTGGTTTTCTATACCTACGCTTATCGCATAAAAACATAACAAAGCCATCAAGCAAAAGGACGCAAAAAGCTTGGCTTGCGCTCCTTCGTTGCTAATTTTAGCCAAGCCTTTATACGCCGGTTATGGCGAGCGTTATACGCTAATTAGACAATGAGGAAGTCATGCTCTGTCCTAGAACAAAAACTCCTTTGAAGAAGCTCAAAGTTGGTGGCATCGAGGTTGATGTAAGTGAAGCTTGTGGAGGCGTGTTCTTCGATAACCAAGAACTCAGCAAGTTTGAGAATGGGAAAGAAATAAGAGGTGAGGCACTTGCGAAACACCTCAAACAGTTCAACACAACATTGCTCAACGAACATGAAAGAGTAAATTGTCCTAAGTGTGAAGATGTCGTCATGATGCGGCGCTACTTCAGTCCATTGAATGTTTTGGAGATTGATGAGTGCCCCGGGTGTGGAGGAATCTGGTTAGATACTGGCGAACTAGAGAAGATGCATGATCTAGCCATATCCAAAAAAGAACGAGCCCTTCTCAGAGGGCAGCTTATGGATCAGTATCGAGAAGCGCCGAAACCTCAAGTAACGAAGGTACGCAAGAGGCAGCCCTTCGTCACGGCGCACTCAGCACCGTCAAGATACGATTGGATAATGGATTTGGCTGAGTCCTTGCTTGGTCGTTGGTGAGCGTATAACCAACTTATGCGGACGGCCTTTTCGCTGGCTTTCGTCGCTTCGCTCCTTAGTTTAGCGAGCTCTGATTAATAGGGTCAGGGTGATTGATTGTTAACCGCGATGAAAACTGGTTTATTTACGAGCTAGGGCAAGGACTCATTGCCATCAACTTTTACAGAAATGCCTCTGATGCGAATTTGGTGACGGACGGATGAAAATGTGATTTTTCATCTGTCTATAAGGACAAAAAATGAAATGGATTGTATGTTGGGTTGGGATTTGCTTTAGTCTTATTGGGCTATTAAACATGGTTTTTTATACCCACATAGAACCACTTTTGGGGATCCCTGAATCAATCGGCGTTTTGGTCGTCGGTTTACTCTTTGTTTATATCGGACGTGAATACCTCCCTGCATGGCTGTGCTATCTATTCTCTGGTGACGATAGCAGTAGCGAGTGATCTACATAACTGGAAAAGAAGCCGTTGAAGCGACGAGCGACGGCTACCCCACGGGATTGAAGGCGTTGGTATGACTCCCTCTGTCAAGTTTGACGCACTGATCCCTGCTAAAAAACTAGCCATCGTATTCTCCTAAAA
>NZ_SJXE01000004.1:0-332465 GCF_004336975.1 Corallincola luteus | reverse complement strand
AGAGATGAGGCCTTAAATGATGCACAGGTTCAAAGAGTTAAGAAAGGGTGACCCACCAAAAAACGCGAAGGGCCATAAAAGCCTGCATCTTTTAGTAATGTGATAAGCGCATTGCTGATCCGCTCTTGCCAGTAGACTGAGAAGCTGACCTGATGCCGATCACTGTATTTTAAGCGCACAGGGGTTAGTTGTTTTCCTACTGAATCTATATGCATCTGGGTGTAGTCATTAAACCGCCCAGCATTTTCGATATAGCCATCCATTTTGTGCGCTGCCGGGTTGATCCCTCTGGCACCATCCAATCTGTAATCCGCTCCCGCATGAACAAATGGCCAGACTGGTACCATTGGCACTGGATCAGCACCGTGGACGCAACGGTAGATATTCTCCATTTCACCTTGCGTACTATTGGCATAGTCTTTTCGACCAACCCGTGGTGCTCCGAAGGTATAAACGCTGACGGGCACATGGTAGTTGGCTCGCAGCCAGTTGGCGGTGAGATTGGCGAGTGCGCCGCCGAGGCTATGACCAACACAATGAACAGGGCCAAGTTTTATCCCTGGAGCACTGAAATAGCTTGTCAGGTTCGACTTCATGGAACGGAAGTTGTGATTAAAACCGGCATGGATCCGCTTATTATTTGGCCCATTGGTAACACCGCAGTGCAGATCAGTCACTGCATCACGGCCTGAAGCCGTGCCGCGAATAGCGACGATGTGGTGATTTGCATAGGGAGAGTTAGGTCTACCACGGCCAATCACACCAAAGCCGGTCTTGTGATTAAACAGACGTTCAAGGATCGTACCGCTGACACCTTGGATCAGGTTGCCAGAGAAATCGAAATCATGGGCGAGTATTGGTGGAACGTCATCGGCATTGATTCCATTCTTGGCCGTACGTGATTCATACGCAAATTGTGCCGTTTGCGCCGCAAGTTTGGGGCTGAGAGAGTACATTATCGTCGTCCTTTACGAAGTACATTTAGTATGTTCGGTTGTATTCTTCAAAAATTATAAAGTCATCAGACCAACGAGCTAAGCTAGTTGCGAAAAAATCAATGTTAGAATTTTTATTATTTTTGAATTCAAATTTGACTAGTTTGGATGTCAAGTCGCAGTTAAGAGAACCCAGCTTCCTTTCATACTCTGGACGCTTTTCTATGCCATGGAATGTTGAGCGCCAAAGTTTATATTTCTGGCCACACCTCTCAGCAAAGAGCTCTTGGTAGGTGCGGCTGACATCAAACATGCTTCCAGGCTTACGGGAACGGATGTTTACCTCTGGAAATGAAAATTGCCCGTTATCGTCAGTCGTGGTGTAATCAAGGCGTTCATTCTCGTAGTAATAAGTTAAGCTACGCGTGATCTTTACGCCTGACACTGGCTTGCCCTCAAGCAGTATTTGTCCTTTGACTTCAGGACAAAGATTGACATCAAACTTCTTGAATAATCCGAACATACCGATGTTACCTGTGATGAACAAAAACAGCAGGAAGATGACGTTAAGCGTGTGGGATGGTGCTTTAAAAGTGGGGAACAGCTTCACCCTACTATCGGGGCTGCTTTCACTCCATGAACACGCCGTTTTCTGCGGTCAACTCCTTTGACTGCAGGAAGTCTACGCGAAGATATTTATCGAATCAACGTCACTGATTTATAAACCAAATATTAGCTTTTTATTAGGTTGTCGCGATGCTGTCCTATAGCGTCGTTTGACTAACTTACCCTGTCGAACTCTTCAAAGAGGTTATAGTCATCATCCCAGCGACAAATACTCGTGGCATAGTGGTCTCTATTGGTTTTTTTACTATTAGGGAACTCAAATTTGGCAGGCTTAGATTTTAGCTCACAGACAAGCGAAGCTAATTTTTGAGCGTAATCCGGACTCTTTTCTATCCCATAATACGGGGACAACCAGAGCTTATATTCTTTATCTTTGAAAGATGCGGTAATTTTTTGGAGTGTGAATTCTACGCCAAACATGCTGCCTGGTTTGCGTGAGCGGATATTAATCTCTTCTAAGAGAAAACGTCCATCTGCATCTGTCGACACGCAGTCAACTCGCTTCTTTTCATCCATAAAACCAAGGCTACGGGTGATTTTTATGCCTGCAACAGGCTTGCCCTCAAGCAGTATTTGTCCTTTGACTTCAGGACAAAGATTGACATCAAACTTCTTGAATAATCCGAACATACCGACGCTACCTGTGATGATAAAAAACAGCAGGAAGATGACGTTAAGCGTGTGGGATGATGCTTTAAAAGTGGGGGGAGCAGCTTCACCCTATTATCGGGGCTGCTATCACTCCATGAACACGCTGTTTTCTGCGGTCAACTCCTTTGACGGCAGAAAGCCTACGTTAAGTTATCTATTGAATCAATGTCACTGCGCTTTCAGCAGTAACGGCTCGGCATCGCTTTGCGCCTCGGGTGCGGCTTGTATAAATGCCTCCAGTTCGTTGCACCGTGACCAGATCTCGGTGATGCGAGGGAAGCGTTCCATACCTATGTTAAATCGCTTGGCGTTATAGACTTGCGGGATCAGGCAAATATCGGCAAACGTGGGCGTGTCTCCCACTGCAAACACGCCGCCAGTTTCTGCGAGCTGCTGTTCGATAGGCACAAAACCCTTGTGCATCCAGTGGGTCATCCATCTGTGTTTTTCTGTGTCATTTATCCCTAGGTTTTTTGTTAGGTATTGCTGCACCCGCAGGTTGTTCAGCGGGTGGGTCTCACAACAGATATCTAAGGCCAATGCGCGGCTTTGTGCACGCTTGAGCGGCTGGCAGGGTAACAAGGCGGGGGCTGGGTGACGCTCCTCAAGATATTCCATGATCGCCAATGATTGTCGTAGTACACCGTCGGGAGTGCCCAGCGTAGGAACCAGGCCACTGGCGTTGAGCGCCGTATATTGCTGACTATGTTGTTCGCCACCATGCTTAACTAGGTGAACCGGCTCGGTACGATAGCTCAGCCCCTTTAGTGCTAAGGCGATGCGCACGCGATACGCTGCTGATGAACGCCAATATGAGTACAGTGTATATTCCATGGCTACCTCTATTCTTCCTGTGGAAACGGGATCACGGTTTGTTCAATCGCGCCAAAAATTGAGCGGCCGGCGGTATCAAACATCTCGATGCGAATGGTGTCACCAAAGTTCATAAACGGCGTTGTGGGTTTACCTTCTGCAACGGTTTCCAACATCCGTTTTTCAGCTATACAGCTTGAGCCTGCGCTACGGTCATAATTGCTTACTGTGCCTGAGCCTATAATGGTGCCTGCGCACAGTGGCCGTGTTTTCGCGGCATGAGCAACTAATTCGGCAAAGTTAAAGGTCATATCTGTGCCTGCGTCCGGTTCGCCAAATAGCGTATTATTGAGGTGGCTGGTCAGAGGCCGCAGCACTTTACTTTTTTGCCAATGATCACCTAGTTCATCAGGGGTGATCGCCACAGGAGAAAAACTGCTGGATGGTTTGCTTTGGTAAAAGCCAAACCCTTTGGCTAACTCGCCGGGGATTAAATTACGCAGTGATACATCATTAACCAGCATCAGTAGTTGAATGTGGTTATCCGCATCTTTGGTCGCAACGCCCATCGGCACATCGTCGGTCACCACCGCGATCTCCGCTTCAAAATCGATGCCCCAATCGGTGGATGCCATCGGAATAGGATCATGGGGAGGCAGAAAACAATCAGAGCCACCTTGATAGATCAGTGGATCGCTCCAGAAGCTCTCTGGCATCTCGGCTCCGCGCGCTTTGCGTACCAGCTCGACATGATTAACATAGGCGCTGCCATCAGCCCAATGAAAGGCACGGGGCAGGGGTGATTCACAAGCACTTTCAACAAAGCCAAAGGTATCGGCAAGCACGTTGTCGTTGAGCTGTTGATAGACAGTGTCGAGCGCTGGCCGGACAATTTGCCAGTTATCCAGCGCTTGCTGCAGGGTGCTGGCGATCTCTGTCACGGTCACCGCTTGGCTAAGATCACGACTCACAACGATCAGTTGTCCATCACGAGTGCCGTTTTTCAAACTGGCTAACTTCATTTAGCGCTCCTTTCTGCTTTAACTTCAACCCAGTTCATTGTGATTGCGCCAGCTGTAAACATAGTCAGGGTTCTCCAGTTCTGAAGCTTTCGGTGACACTTCTAACGCATCACGGGTGTCAAGCATCACTGCCACTTCGTCGGTGAACTTGCGGCTGTATTCTTGACCAGCTTTGTACGCCTTAGGATGGGGGCCGTGGGGGAAACCCGCCGGGTGCAGGGTGACCATGCCTTGGGTGATATTGTCGCGACTGAAAAAGTCGCCCGCGTGGTAGAACAACACTTCATCGTAGTCATCGTTACTGTGATAGAACGGTACTTTCAGTGCGCCGGGGTCACTCTCAATCGGACGGGGCACAAAAGTGCAGATAACAAAGTGTTTGGTAACAAAGGTGGTGTGCGCCGACGGTGGCAGGTGATATCTGTGACTCATTAACGGGCGTATGTCGCGCCAATTCAGTTTCACCACCGAAAGATCGCCGTGCCAACCCACCGCATCAAGCGGGTTAAATGGATAGGTGATCACAGATATCTGTTGATGGCGCTTAACATGCACTTGCCAACGTTCTTCGTTTTGTTGATCTAGAAAAGTCTGGTTGATCTGCGGTGTTTTCAGTACCGCAGGGTCAAATAATGCGTGTCGACCCACCATCCCCTTATCGGGCAACTGGTAGCTTTGTTCGGTGGCCTCAATCATCAATAGGCGCATAGGCCGTTGAGGGCAGAGTCGCCACATGGTGCCTCGAGGGATCACCACATAATCACCTTCAGTCAACGTCATATGGCCATAATCGCAGAATATCTCGCCGTCGCCTTCATGAACGAATAGCAGGTCGTCACCATCGGCATTACGTACTAGATTCTCCATCGCTTCGTTGCAGTCCCATAGCCGGTAGCGGCAGTGAGCGTTGTGTAGCAAAGTGGGCGTGCGCCACGGGCTGTCGGGGGCAATACCTGTGATCTTTGCAAAAGCGAATGCTCGGGGGCGGAGCGGGCCTTCCCAGGCCAGCCAACCCGTAGGTGGATGGCGGTGATGAATATGGCTGGCAGAGCCAAAAAATCCATCGCGACCCACCTCGCGTTCATATAGTCCCTCTTCGGGAAAGTCAGCGTGGGCTTGTGCAGAGCACTGCCCCTCTGTGCGGGGAAAGTTGATCGGTTGGCTCGCCATATTACTGCTCCTTGCTCAATGTACCGCGGCGGATCTGATCTTCTTCGATAGATTCAAACAGTGCCTTGAAATTGCCCTCGCCAAAGCCTTGGTTTCCCTTACGTTGAATGATCTCGAAGAACACCGGCCCGATCACCGTATTGGTGAAGATCTGAAGTAAGATCCCATCTTTTTCAGGTGCGCCATCGATCAGGATCTTCAAGGCTTGCAACTGAGCGACATCTTCACCATGGTCGGGAACTCGGGTATCGACCTTTTCATAGTAGGTGTCCGGTGTGAACATAAACTCCACGCCACGATTTTTGAGGGTTTGTACTGTGGTGTAGATATCATCTGTGGTCATGGCGATATGCTGGATCCCTTCGCCGTGGTATTCACGGATAAACTCTTCGATCTGCGATTTGTCGTCAGAAGATTCATTTATCGGTATGCGGATCTTGCCACAGGGAGCCGTCATGGCGCGGCTTTTCAGACCCGTGAGTTTACCTTCGATATCGAAGTACCGGATCTCACGGAAATTACCTAACTGCTCATAGAAGTGTGACCATTTATCCATATTGCCACGCATCACGTTATGAGTGAGGTGATCCAGCTCGTAAAGCCCCACTTGGTGGCTTTCCATCTTGTGCTGCCAGTCTGGATAAAACTTGAAGTCTACTTCGTAGATACTGCTGTCGCCGTAGCGATCAATAAAGTAGAGCGTACTTTTGCCAATACCGTACACGGCAGGGATCTTAAGCTCCATGGCGCCCAGGTTGCCAACATACTCAGTAGCGCCATGGGCGATAGCGCGCTTTAATGCTGCCCCGGCATCGGCAACACGGAATGCCATACCGCATACGCTCGGCCCATGAATACGTGAGAACTGCTCCGCTTGCGAGCCAGGCTCTGCATTAACGATAAAGTTAAGGTCACCCTGCTTATAGAGCCATACCGCTTTTGAGCGGTGCTTTGCCACTTCGGTAAAGCCGAGTGAGCAAAATAGCTGTTTTAACGCATCAATACCGGCGGTATCCGCCGCTGTATATTCGACGAATTCGAAGCCGTCAGTACCAAGTGGGTTAAGAACTGGATCAGTCATCGGGTTGAGATTAGCCATGGGAACAGTCACCTCTTTTTAATGGGCGTTGTAATTGTTTGAACCTAAGTTAGGGCTAATTACTGCAATCTGTCGCGAAAATAGCGGAGGGAGCAAAGTGAGGCGATTTGGTTAAATGGTAAACAAATCGTTACGTCATCAGAGCCGTGCTTCAAACCCCTATATATCGCGGTTTGGCGGCGCAACGTTGTCAATTATCGTTGAAAAAGTGGCAAGTCTAAATGAGCCTAAGTGGGGAGGGATGCAAGTTCCGTGGTTGTCAGCAGTGCTAATGCCTTAGCAATTAATATCTATGCTGTGCTCGGCACGTTGCCGTTGGTTGCGCCAGGGTATTAGCTTCGGAAAGTGAGCAAGAAGGCAGGCCATGTATCTGAACGAGCACTGCCAGTAGTGCGGTGGCAACTATTACTAATAGCTTTCGCGCCTTGAAATCAAAGCAGATGCCTTGCTGGTTCAGTACTTAAACTGCGATGAAGTTGTGTATTGTTTGAGTGATGTATCGGTTGCATCGATGCAACCGACAGCTTGATGCTTACTGCAAGATCGCACTTAGCTTTATCTGATAGAGATTGCCTCGGCCGTTTTCGATACGGGTAAAAAACAGGTATTCGCCATTGGGTGACACGATCGGTGTGAACTCATGGTTTGGCGTATTTACTTTTTCGCCTAAGCTTCTCGCTTCGCTCCAGATCCCATCCACTTTTTCGGCGATATAGAGATCGCCTTTGCCGAGGCTGTCGTTGCGACCGGAGATGCTAAAAATAATGGTGTTACCATCACTAAGCACGACAGAGTCACCGATTTTGGCGTCTTTCCCATAGATATGTGCGGGTAAGGGCTTTGGTTCTTCAAATCCAGCAGGCGTCTTCTTCGCTACGTACATTTGACGTTGGTTATCGCGAAAAGAGGGAAAGTAGAGATCACCGTTGGCGGTGATTGAGGGATACAGGTCATCCGAGTCAGAACTGAGATCTGGCAGGTACTGGGGCGTTTGCCAGACACCTTTGTCTAGCGCTACACGCCAAAGATTCACTGAACTGCTAACTGCCGAGCCGGGCTTTATTGGCCGCTTGGAAACGAAGTAAATCGCTGAGTAATCTTCGTTGTAATAGGCATCGGCTTCTAAATAGCCGCCAGAGAATGGCAGTGCTACGGGCGGTTGCCATTGACCGTTCTTATAATGAGATCCCATCATGGTGCACTGACTGAAGTCGTCATGGCAGCGAGCAAAGATAACGTGATCACCCGCTTTGTTGAAGACAGTGTTGATCTCAAAATTGTCTTTGGTAGAGATGATCCCCGGCGCAAATTCTACCGCCTGCTTAGCGGCTGGCGCAGAGTGGTAAGGTGTGGGCGCTGCGGACAATGTTGAGCCAAATGTGAGAGCGGTTGCGGCAATGGCTAGTGTACTGATGCGGTTGAAAGCTCTCATCTATATATTCCTGATGCTCATTACTTATTAACTGAATTGATGCGTGCCGATAACCACATCTGATTGTTGAGGATGCAAGTTACCGTTAATGGAATTTACAGGCCACTATCGCCAAGCAAAAACAGCAATTGGAATGTCGTACCTTGTGTAAGTGGTTCTGTACATCATGCCTCTACTATCGACTAGAGAGTAGGTCTTTCACCCTGCATAACTTATGTGGTTTTTTAGTGCTGTAACAGCCGGAATGGTTGATGTAAGTGATCGGCCTGTTGCTTCTTTAGTCATCAAGTAATTACAAAGAGACCAATAAAAAAGCTCCCTTACAGGAGCTTCCATATGGCTTGAAGCGAAAACATCTATGCTTGCTTACGATGCCAACCCATTGCAGCAATAACCAGCGCGATCAGCGCAATACTTGCAGGTGCAGGAACCGCCGCGTTAGTACTAGAATTAATATCGAAAATAGCGGTGCCATTAAGTTGTCCGGCAAAGTTGAAATAGGCAGAGCTGGCGTCAAAACCATAAGAGGTGACCCCTAAGGTACTTGCCGCAGCATCATACATTAACGATGTAATGGATAAATCAGAGAGTACTGAAAGCACAAAGCCGTTAAAGCTGCCACTCGCAAAGCTGTTGCCTGAGTGTCCGACGATCACCTGAGTATCACTCACATCAATGCTTACGACACTAAATCCACTGCAGCTTGTTGGATATTCAACCGTAGCGTCTACCGTTTTAGTGCCATTGGAACAATACAAGCTGGTGTCGTTTGGGTAGTAAAAATCTGCGCCTACCGTTGCTCCCATCAAACCTGCGTGTGCAATGCCCGCCCAGCTTGTCAGCAGTAGTACTGATAATACAGAAACGAAATTTTTCATGGTTAAACATCCCTTTATTAGTATTTAGCGCCAGTAGCCCACTTCATCACTCTAGCCTTAGTCAGGCAGAACGCCTTCATTACGACAACGGTGCAATAATAAGACCATTAATTTTAGTTGTTTTAATTCAACGAACTAGAAACGAAGCACTTTGAAGGTACCGCAGCTATGTATAATTTGGTGACGTTGTGAGGGGGCTGAATCTCACGGGGACAGGGATAGCGAATAGCTCAACTAAACCCATTTTTGGATCAGCCTGATCAGGACAGTGCTAACGAATAGTACCGTCCTGATTTTTGGCAGGGGAAGCTGAGGATCGTTAACTCGACACGCCTACTAGTCGGTTGGAATTAAATCGGTCTTTGCAGCCATCACGAAATCATTCTTATGTAGTCCACTGATCTTGTGTGTCCACCATGTCACCGTGACTTTGCCCCATTCGGTTAAAATTGCGGGGTGGTGGCCATACTCTTCAGCGAGATCGCCGACACGATTACTAAAAGCCATCGCTTTCTTAAAGTTACTGAAGCTGTACTGCCGACGGAGCATCAAGATGCTGTCTTCGCTAACGGCTGCCCAATCCGGGATCTCTTTGATTAGGGCTGCTAACTCTGCGTCAGTGACTTTCGGTGCGTCGGCGCGGCATGCTTCGCAGTTAGTTTTTGCAAGATCTGACATAGCTGTTCCTGTGTCCAATGGTGATAACAAATAGCATTAGCGCCGAATGCGCGTTGCTTTAATTTACTGCGCTACGGGGGCAAATCGCGGCGGGAATAGCCCCTGTTTCTGCGCTCGGTCGACTTTAGCGATCAAGTTCATTTCAGCAATTTCGACCAGTTCGTCGATATCATCCAACACATAATAGACCGGTTGCATGATATCAATACGATAAGGGGTGCGCATTGCGTCGAGGATTTTTAACGGCAGGCGCTCGGGGTCTGGAGAGAGTAATGCACGCTCTGTTTCCCCTGGTGATGACAGAATGCCGCCGCCATAGATACGCAAGCCTTCGTCGGTGTTGACCAAGCCAAACTCGGCGGTAAACCAATATAGCCTTGCTAGATATACCCGTTGCTCTGGGGTGGCTGCCAAACCGATCTGACCGTAGCGATGGGTAAAATGGGCGAATGCGGGATTTGTGAGTAACGGACAGTGGCCGACGATCTCGTGAAAGATATCAGGCTCCTGCAAGTAGGCGAACTCTTCTCGGCTGCGGATAAAGGTGGCGACGGGAAACTGCTTGTTTGCCAGCAGCTGGAAGAACTTCTCAAATGGGATCAGTGCGGGGACCGCCACAACCTGCCAGCCGCTGGTTGCAATGAGCACACGGTTAATCTCATCCAGTTGTGGAATACGATCTGTGGGGAGGGCGAGCGCTTCCATGCCTTTAAGGTATTCATCACAGGCTTTACCAGGCATCACCGCTTGCTGCTGACTGATCAGGTCATGCCATACCTGATGTTCTTCGTCACTCCAGATGATAAGGCCATCTGAGTCTGCCTGTTTCGATACATAGCGACACTGTTTCACCGCTGTCCCCCTTAATTGCTTCGGTCTGACGTAGGGCGTCAGCCAACGCTTATAATTTGGACATCACTTTAGGAGTGATTACGCCAAACGCCCAATTTGTGGGGGATAAAGCAGCGCTGTCAAATCGTACTTTATTGTTTACTTTGTGATGTTACTTAATTGAATTAACTAACATTTTAGCTGGTGTCAGGGCTGTTAACGACGATCGCACGAGGTGCATCCATGGCAGGTGGCACGCCCTTCTAAGCGCATATAGTCGCGTTGAATATGGCAATAAGCACGCTTGAGGCAACGACGATAATCAAACCAATCAGTCGGTTGCTGTTGTAATACGTGGCCATTAAAGCGCTTGTAAACCTCTTTGCCGTGGCGCTCTATAAACGTCGTATTAAAGCCGATCTCAAAAAGAGTCAGTAGCTCGGCCATGTTACTCATGCTATTTATCTGTGCAGCAATTTTTGTTGCTTGCGCGGCTTCTGTGTTGCTGTCTGTTGTCATTATCTAGCTGCTTATGCTGACTGTCAGGAGAGGGCGGTTTAGCGTTCCGAACTGTTACCTTAATAGTTTTAACTGCAGTGCCAATTTTTCTCTTCGTGCGGCTTTCAGGTTAGCGGCAACTGCATCTCTAACTCTTGTTAAGCTCTCTAAACTGCTATTAATCTCTTTGAATTACTCTCAGCTTCTATCAATTCCTATCGGTTCCTATCAATTCCTATCAGTTCCTCTATCAATATTGATGCCACTACGGCGTCGAGCCACACCGTTAATCTACATAGTCCCGCCAGCGGGTTAGGGGTTGGGTTGTTTAGCTGGACGGCCAACAATTTGCAGTAAATCAGCCAAATTCCGCGTGTGTTGTGTCAAATCCAACAATAGGTAATAGGTCTTGTTGTCACGCAACATGTTGAAATTTAGCCTAATTACTAAAACTGACTACGGCGGGTAGATGGTTTGTTTCTTGCTGATATAGCAGTGGTATCACTTTAATATTTTAGGAGTTAAATCATGCTGTTGGATAGCTATGAAGCGCAAGGGGCGTTATTTACCACCAACTTTAAGGCGGAAACAAGTCAGGCTGGTCTGCATGCCTATCGTGGTGAGTTGGTGCTGATCGATGGTGAGATCGCCGATGATTCAGGTCGTCGCAAAGCACCAGTGAAGTTGCTTCGCGATGCAATATTACTGGCAGAGGGAGAAAAGCTAAAAATGATCGTTGGCGGCTTCGACGATATCGCAGATATCAGCTTGCTGCTTGAGCGCTATGGTCAGGACTTTGCTGATGATGCGTTTATCTTTTTGTTGGCGCCCAATGCCCATTGTGAAGCGAAGACGGTGATCAATGGTATTAGTGGCTATCTACTACCGTGGGATGCCATGGTGTGGGCTCAGCTTACGGAAGAGCTGCGGTTAGAAAAGAGTGACTTCAAAGGGCTTAAAGCGGCCGACAAAGTATTGAAAGTGTTCGGCGAGTTGAAAGATTACGCGCCGAGATTTGCACAGCTCTCACTGGATGAGATGCTAGCCAATGCTACATCAGCTAAGAAAGAGGTTCATGGCGCTATCTAATTGCTGATGAAGCCATGCCAAGGGTGAGGGAGCGATGGTTTCTCTCACCACTCTTACCATCGCAGAGTCCTACATTAATAAAGATCCCATTCGCAACTTCTTCGATTAAATTCATTCAGCGTAAAACGTAATTTTTTGTTTACTCATTGCTACAAAACCCAGATATGATAGGCGGCTAAATTTACTGCAGAGAAAACTGATACGGCCTGAGTTTCGGGTTGGACAGATTAAGGAAATCAAGTGTTTGTAAAAGCGCCTACCGATATTGTGTCACTGGATAATATTTTGCCTGAAGAGCCGCTATTGATGATGGGAGCGGGCCCTGTGCCTATTCCTGCCCGGGTAGCGGCGGCAAATTCCATTGTGATCAATCATCTGGGTGACACCATGTCGCAGATCATCGAGCAGGTTAAGTCGATGTCGCGTTATGTTTTTCAAACCGAATCCCGTCATATTTTAGGGGTGGCAGGCCCAGGCTCTGCAGCGATGGAAATGGCCGTGGTGAATCTGGTTGCTCCTGGCGATACCGTCCTGAGTATTTGCAACGGCTTTTTTAGTCACCGTTTGTCTGAAATGGCAGAGCGTACCGAAGCCAAGGTGATCCGCTTTGAGGTAGAAGATGGTTTTTGTGCTGATGTAGAACAGGTTGCACAGCTGATCGCACAACATAAACCTAAGGTCTTGACCATAGTACAGGGGGAGACCTCTAATACGGTCTACAATCGTCACTTGCCGGCCATTTGTAAGTTAGCCAAAGCCCATGACTGTTTGGTGATCACCGATGCAGTATGTACTTTGAGCACCATGCCGCTGGCGATGGATGAGTGGGGCGTTGATGCGGTAATTACCGGCGGCCAAAAAGGTTTGTCCTCTATTCCTGGTGTGTCTTTGGTGGCGTTTTCTGAACAAGCTTGGTCGCTGATCGAATCACGTAAAGATACGCTACGGCATTGGTGTTTAGATGCCCGTTTGGCGGATCAGTTTTGGTACAAAAAATCCTATCACTACACGGCACCTGTGTCGGGTATTTTGGCGATGCATGAAGCGTTACGCCTGATCTGCAGCGAAACTTTGCAGGGGCGTTTCGAGCGCCATGAGCGCTGTTCTTTGGCACTGCAGGGGGCGATTGAAGCGTTAGGTATGAGCTTGTATGTCGAGCCTGACAGCCGACTGAATTCGGTGGTTGGTATCAACGTACCAAACGGCACCACCGGGCCTGAAATTCTGGCATTAATGTCAGCTAAACATCGGGTGGAGATATCGGGCTCGTTTGGACCCAATATTATTCGTATTGGCCAGATGGGGGAGCAGTGCCGTACTCACCACCTGTTTAGAACGGTACATGCCCTAGGCTCTAGCGTGAAAGAGTTAGGGGTCAATGTCGATCTACCCGCAGGTGTTGCCGAGCTGGAAAAACGTTTGCAAAAATAACGATAACTATTAATTCGGTCATCGTTTTGTCATCTGCGTTTGTTTGAATGCTTCGCGCATTCAATGTGGGTTCGCCCCACACTCGTTAGAACAGGTGATTTATGAATGGCCGTGCATTTTTTCGTTTACTACGCTTTTACGGTATTAGTATCGCGACGTTCGCAGCTTTTTGCAGAACCAAGGTAGATAATATCTACCTTTTGCAGAAGGCCGAAGCGGTGCCTGAATACTATCAACGTCAGCTTAATGATCTCACCCAGAGCTAAATGCTCTCTTCGATAACTCGCGTCACCACTACAAGTCAGTGTCTCTTTGTCATACTGACTTGATTCTTCGGCACTTGCCCTCCAAAATCGCCGGCATAAGTTTTTATCCATAGAATTAACAATCTTTGTTAATCACAGTTCATACCCCATCTCATGTTGTCAGTGATGGGAATGACAAAAAGGTAGAGCAATGCAAGAAACCATAGAACGCCTGCGCGAAGTCAGCCTGTCCGTGCCGGTTCCCGTTGAACTGCCGGATGACGATGATCTTGTGGTGATTGAGGAAGAGATCCTGCTACCTATGCCTCGCGATCTGAAAACCTTCCTAAAGGAGGTGAGTGATGTCGTGTATGGCAGCATTGAGCCAGTCACCGCTTCTGATCCCTATCTGCACACCCACTTACCAGAGGTCACCGCGACCGCATGGTCAGAAGGGGTAGAGCGCCACCTGATAGTAATTTGTGCTGATCGTGGTACCTATTATTGTATGACGCCGGAGGGGGAAGTCGTTCATTGGGTGGACGGTGAGCTGACTGAAGGCAGCTGGCAGGATATTTGGCAGTGGGCTAGAGAGGTATGGTTAGAGTCCTGATGTTGGCTTGACGAGCGATTTGTTGTGATTATGCCGCTTACAACGAATGATCAGTGCAACATTGCTGTTTGTACTGGTCAGTCCTGATGCCGCAACTGCTTTATATGTGCTCAAACACCGATAGATCTACCTATAAAGAGAGGTCGGAGCGCTATTCGGCGACATGAACATTCGAAAATATTTTATTTTTATTACAATTTAAAAGGTATTGCTGTCCATTTCTTAGCTATGCTTAGTTCCAGGTGTTTAAATTAGAGATGCCTTTAGTTTGTAACCTGCTGTATTCACAATGGTATTTCTTGTTTACCTTGTGATAGGTGCACAAAACGTAATTGAATTTGTTGAGTTCCGGCTCCCGAACAGGGGAGCGCTCTCAATGAGAATTTTCGTTTTCGGAGCATCATATGACGAAGTTTCGCCTTAGCTATTCAGAAGTTGTATCGCGTTTTTCCCACGTATTATGTGAACAATATATTCATTTAGACCAACCGAAATACCACTTAAGTAAACTAAGGGAAGCCGTTGCTCAAAGTTGGGGTTATAGCAGCTACAAGGATGTTCAAAATCACCTAGTCACTGCCATAGATGCTTCAGATTGGCATGATCTAAACGTAAACGGCTTCGACCTGCTGTATTTAAAATTTGCTGAGCAGAAGATGGGTCCCTCTCCGTATCATATTCGTGCCTACCGCAATACGGTTGACCACTTTGTGCAAAGCTCCTGCCTGATCTGTTCTATCTACCAAAAACTGCCTGATAACGACAACCGCTAATTACGACGCATTGTTGACAATGTCTGTTTGATGTCGCTATTTTATAGATAGATATCCTGCATGGGCTTCTATATTGTCAACAATGGTTGCAGATCCGCAAACCCGAAATAATGATGCTTTCTTCCGCTTGCAGGAAGCGATCGTCAAGGGTGAAATTGCGCCTGGCAGTAAGCTGAAGGAGGCTGAACTATCAGCTACCTATGGCATCAGTCGTGGCCCGTTACGAGAAGCGTTAAATCGACTGGAGGGGCGTAAGCTAGTGCGAAAAATCCCCCATGTGGGCGCACAGGTGGTCGATTTAGATCTAAAAGAGCTGGCAGAAATTTACCTTATTCGTGAAAGTTTGGAAGCTTTAGCGTGTCGCTTAGCTGCTCGCCAGATGAGTGACCAGGCGCTAACAGATTTAGGTGAGCTGCTTACTCAACACGCTGAGTATATCGACGCACAAGAGGGTAAGCGCTACTTCAACCAACAAGGTGATCTCGATTTCCACTACTGCATTATCCAAGGCAGCGGTAATCAAAGCCTGATTAATTTGCTCTGTGACGAGCTCTATCAGCTAGTTCGTCGCTACCGTTACACTGGCAGTCACCGTCATTCACGGCCGCAACAAGCGTTGGCCGAGCATCAACGTATCTATGAAGCTTTGCTTGCCAGAGACGGAGAACTCGCCGCTCTATTAATGCAGCGCCATATCCAAACCGCTCGCCGTAATATTGAACGCACCCTTGCAGAAGATATGCCAGATGTTGATGACACAGAGCTGACGCCTGCAAGCACTGCCAAAGCGCCCGATCAAAAGGAAACCAAACTATGAGTTCAGCCGGAGCACGATTTCGCAGTGCCCTAAATAGCGAAACACCGCTGCAAGTGGTCGGTGCCATTAATGCCTATTGCGCCATGATGGCTGAGCAGTCTGGTCATCAGGCGTTGTACTTGTCCGGGGCAGGGGTGGCCAATGCCTCTTATGGTTTACCCGATCTGGGAATGACCAGCCTGGATGATGTATTGACCGATGCTAGACGCATCACGGCTGCCTCAGATCTGCCCTTACTGGTGGATATTGATACCGGATGGGGCGGTGCGTTTAACATTGCCCGCACGATAAAGGAGATGGAACGTGCCGGGGTGGGCGCTGTTCATATAGAGGATCAGGTGCAACAGAAGCGCTGTGGTCATCGACCTAATAAACAGATCGTGAGTCAGCAGGAGATGGTTGATCGCATTGCTGCGGCGGTAGACGCTCGTCACGATCCACAGTTCTTTATCATGGCGCGTACCGATGCGTTTGCCCAGCAGGGGCTTGAAGCGGCGATTGAGCGTGCCCAGGCCTGTGTTGAGGCGGGTGCCGATGGCATTTTTGCTGAGGCAGTGCATACGTTGGACGACTATGCTGCATTTGCCAACGCATTGAATGTCCCTATTTTGGCGAATATGACCGAGTTTGGCCAAACACCATTGTTTACTTTGCCACAGTTAGCACAGTCTGGTGTGGGCATGGTGCTGTATCCGCTCAGCGCATTCCGGGCGATGAATGCTGCCGCATTGAAGGTGTATCAAACCCTTAAGAGCGATGGTGATCAATGTGATCTGGTGCCACAAATGCAAACACGGGAGGAACTCTATCAGTTTCTCAACTATCACAGTTTTGAGCAGCGTTTGGATGCGCTGTACAGCGAGGATAACAACTAACTCTAACATCGAAGCTATATAGGTCGCTGTACCCTACATACAGTGACTTCCATAACAGATAAAAATCGATGGGCGGCACGTATCGCACCATCACAAACAAGTTTATGGAGGATCGGATCATGGTACAAAAAGTACTGGGTGGCGCAGGGCTGCGTGGTCAGGTGGCTGGTAAAACTGCGCTCTGCACCGTTGGCCAATCGGGCTCTGGCCTGACATATTGTGGTTATGACATTGCTGACTTGGCGGCGCATGCGAGCTTTGAAGAGGTCGCTTATCTGCTCGTTTACGGTGAATTACCGTCGCTGACACAGTTGGAAGAGTTTAACGCACGCTTACGTCACCATAGGCGGCTCCCTTTGGCCTTGAAAGAGGTGTTAGAACGGATCCCCGCGACTGCGCATCCCATGGATGTGATGCGGACCGGTTGTTCGCTACTTGGTAACCTGGAAACGGAACAGACATTTGCTGAACAAGACCAAGTGATTGAACGTCTGATCGCGCTGCTACCTGCGATCATCTGTTACTGGTATCAATATTCCCATCACGATAAGCGCATCGAAACAGCGACCGATGATGATTCTGTCGGCGGCCACTTCCTACACATGCTCCACGGAGAGAAGCCGAGTGCGTTGCATCAATCGGTGATGCATGCGTCGTTAGTGCTGTATGCCGAACATGAATTTAATGCATCGACCTTTACTGCGCGAGTTTGTGCCTCCACTTTGTCTGATATGCACTCCTGTATTACCGCCGCCATCGGCAGTTTACGCGGGCCACTTCATGGTGGTGCAAATGAAGCAGCGATGGCATTGATCCAGCAGATGGATAGCCCTGAACACGCCGAACAACTGTTGCTGGAAAAGCTTGCTAACAAAGACAAAGTGATGGGCTTTGGGCACGCGGTATATTGCACCTCAGATCCGCGCAATGGGATCATCAAGGCGTGGTCTAAACGGCTCGCTGAAGAGGCTGATTCGCCGTTGCTTTATCAAGTGTCAGAGCGTTGTGAGCAGGTGATGTGGCGGGAAAAAGAGCTATTTCCCAATGCGGATTTCTTTCATGCTTCGGCGTATCACTATCTGGGCATCCCAACCAAACTGTTTACCCCGATCTTTGTTATGTCCCGCGTTACAGGCTGGGCAGCGCATGTGAAGGAGCAGCGGGCGGATAATCGAATTATTCGTCCAAGTGCCGATTATGTGGGGCCTGAGCCGCGCGCTTACGTAGCGATTGAACAACGCGTAGCCAAATAGTGTGGTTACGCATCTGAATAATAGATAAGAATAGCAATAGGAAGATTCTGATGAGCGCGAATGTAGAGTTAAATGAACGTCCTCCTTACGACGACATTTTGCAGGAGATCGCTGATTACGTACTGAACTATCAGGTAGACAGTGACGAAGCATGGCAAACCGCACGGAACTGTCTCATTGATACGCTGGGCTGTGGCCTGCTAGCGCTGCGTTTTCCTGAGTGCACCAAGCATCTGGGGCCGATCGTCGAAGGTACCCATGTTCCCAATGGCGCACGCGTACCCGGCACCCAGTTAAGACTTGACCCCGTAAAGGCGGCCTGGGACATCGGCTGTATTGTGCGCTGGCTGGATTTTAATGACACTTGGTTGGCAGCAGAGTGGGGACACCCGTCAGACAATTTAGGTGCGATCCTAGCCGTTTCTGATTATCTGTCGCAGAAGCGGGTAGCTTCAGGTATGGCACCATTAGTGATGCGTGATGTGTTAGAAGCGATGATCATGGCCCACGAGATCCAAGGTGGCTTAGCGCTGGAAAACTCATTCAATCGTGTCGGCCTTGATCATGTGGTGTTAGTGAAAGTGGCATCGACCGCTGTGGTTGCCAAACTTCACGGTGCCGATCGAGAGCAGATCCTGGCCGCATTGTCACATGCGTGGGTGGATGGGCAATCATTACGTACCTATCGCCATGCTCCTAATGCCGGTTCTCGCAAATCGTGGGCAGCGGGCGATGCCACCTCCAGGGCGGTAAAGCTGGTCGATATTGTGATGCGCGGTGAGATGGGGATTCCCGGTGTGCTTACGGCACCAGGCTGGGGTTTTTATGATGTTGCTTTTAAGGGCAAATCATTCAAGATGCAGCGCCCCTATGGCAGCTATGTGATGGAAAATGTGCTGTTTAAAATCTCTTTCCCAGCGGAATTCCACTCGCAAACAGCATGTGAGGCGGCGGTATTATTGCACCCGCAAGTCAAAGAGCGCCTGCACGCCATCGAAAAAATTGTAATCACCACCCATGAATCGGCTATTCGCATTATCTCCAAGCAGGGGGAACTTGCTAATCCAGCAGACCGAGATCACTGCTTGCAATATATGACGGCGGTGCCCTTGATGTACGGTGATCTGGTAGCAGAGCATTATGAAGATAGCTTTCATCGAGCTAATCCATTGATAGATGAGTTACGAGAGAAGATGGAGATTGTTGAAGATCCTGCATACAGCAGGGACTACCACGATCCTGAAAAACGATCGATCGCCAACGCGGTACAAGTGTTTTATGACGACGGCAGTTGCTCAGAAAAGATCGAAGTAGAATATCCGATTGGCCATCGTCGACGTCGGGAGGAGGGGATCCCGGTGCTTGAATCTAAGTTTAGAAAAAACCTCGCAACCCGCTTCCCACAAGGGCGGTGCGACAAAATCGAGTCCCTCTGTTTGGATCAAAATGCGCTCGAAGCAACACCTGTCAACCTGTTCTGTGAGCTGTTTGTGATCTAGCACTGTATTCGTTGCTGACTTTGTTTCGGCAATGTGATCGATCAAATGAAATTGGCTACTGATCGTTAAAGTAGCCATTTTTTTGGACACTTTTTGAACTTTTACTGTCAAAGTAAATGTGAAAATTATTCGCTGGCGAGTGAGTAGTCCGCCAACCCAGAGTTCTTATTTGATTTTCAAGGAGGTTCCCTTGGCAAGTGCAAGTAACTTCATTGTGTGGCGTGAAAAGATCGCCCGCTTGGCGGCCGAAAGTGACCCAACCATGGCTGATGAAGCCAGTCAGTTATCCCATCGTCAGCTAGAGCCCCTTTATCGTCGGGGTATGGAAGCCGAAGAGGTTTACCAGCAACTGTTTTCTGGACATGGCCACGAATAGGCCATGTTTGACCGCAAAAAGGCTTCCTGATGGAAGCCTTTTTTTATTAACAACTAAATTAACTTCAATGAGTTAGTTCACATACCAATTATTCAAATTGAACTATTCTTCTCTGGCAACAGTAAAAACACTGTGGATAGCCACGGAGAATAATAAAATGCCCGTTAACCAAAATGATCGTCGCCGTTTCCTCAAATATGCTTCGTTAGGTATTGTTGGAGTCACGGTAGGAACACAACTGCGTCAATTTGCTCATGCTGGCGACATGCCTCACTTGTCGTTAGATGATGCGACGGCGAAAGCACTTAAGTATGTGCACGCCAGTGAAAATGCTGAACAGGACTGCGCTAATTGTATGCATATCACCGGTACCGACGGTGATGAATGGCGTCCCTGCAATCTGTTCCCAGGTAAACTGGTGAACGCAAAAGGTTGGTGCGCAGGCTGGGTTAAAAAGCCTTAATAGCCGAGTCGTAGATGGCCCTTGCTACAAGGGCCATGTTTGACCTTTGTAAACACCGTAAAACTCCTCCTGTTTATTCCGTTGTCACCCCTAATATTGTCGTCATATCAAACCCGTGGCACATTTCTAACTGATTGATTTAAATTAAAGTTAAAACTGCGCTAAGTTTTATTAACGACCTAATTGTTATCTCCTTTGTTTGCGAGTATTCGATGAAAATCATTAAGCGATTGCTGCTGATGGCGTTTGTGCTAACCCTGCTGGCGTTCGGCGGGGTCTATTTTGCGGTGACGGCCAGTCTACCTGTATTAGAAGGTGAGTGGGGTGGTCACCCGCTTACGCAGGCGGTAAAAATCGAGCGGGATAGTCATGGTGTGCCGACGATATCAGCCGCCAATGATGCGGATAGAGCTTATGCCCTTGGTTGGCTGCATGGCCAAGATCGTTATTTTCAAATGGATCTGCTGCGAAGAAACGCTGCCGGTGAACTATCGGAATTGTTTGGTAGCGCAGCGCTGGACTGGGATCGAGAAATGCGCACCCATAGGTTTAGAGCGCGGGCAAGGCAAACCATCGAGGCGCTGCCAGAGGCACAGCGCACTGTGATTGATTCATATACCGCGGGTGTGAATGAAGGGGTGGCCAGTTTAGGCGCGCGCCCCTTTGAGTATCTACTGTTGATGCAATCTGTTCGCCCCTGGTCTGCAGAAGACAGTCTGCTGTGTCTCTATTCTATGTATGTTGATCTGCAGGATCATGATGGTAGCTATGAACGCTCCCTCGACTTTATGCAGACGCAGCTTCCTGCTGACTGGTTTGAATTTCTCAGGCCGCAGCCAGCAGATATTGGTGACGATTCGAAATTCCATTGGGAAGCACCGCTGGCGGGCGACGTTACTACCCGCCTGGCTTTGCCCGAGATGCCAATCGCTGCTCTACTGAACGGCTTAGCGCCAGGTCATACGCTGGCCGCTTATCATTGGGCGGACGAAGGGATCCCTGGCAGTAATAACTGGGGCGTTGCTGGCAGTCGCAGCCATCATGGGGCTGCCATTGTCGCGGATGATATGCATCTGGGCATTCGCGTACCTAATACCTGGTATCGCGCTAGTTGGTATCTGGAGGACGGGCGCCGAGTCACCGGGGCTACGTTACCTGGTACACCCGCTATGGTGGTGGGTAGTAATGAAAAAATTGCCTGGGGTTTTACCAATACCTATGGCGACTGGAGTGAGGTGGTTAGGTTAGTGACGGATGACCGCCGCAGCCAGTACTTGACCCCCACTGGCTGGCGTGAATTTGATTACCATGAAGAGATCATCATGGTGAACAACCACCCGAATCCATTTACGGTGCGTGAAACTATCTGGGGACCGGTGATTGGTGAAGATGAACAGGGGAACCTGCTTGCCTATCGCTGGATCGCTCATGATCAACAAGGGGCTAACTTTGAGATCATGGGGCTGTCTAAAGCGCTGAGCAGTGCTGAAGCGTTAGCGATTGCCAGCCGCAGCGGTGTTCCGGCGCAAAACATGATGCTGGCGGATGCCGAGGGCAAACTTTCCTGGAGTGTATTTGGCGCTATCCCCGATCGCCTTTGGTTAGATAAACAGTGGGTACAGGATTGGTCACAACAGGATGGTAACTGGCAAGGGTATCGTGCGGCAGAAGATTATCCCCGCGTGGTCGCCGATGAGTTAGACGGCTATTTGTGGACGGCTAATTCGCAGGTGTTAATGGATCAACGTTACCCTTTGATTGGTGATGGTGGTTATGACATCGGGATCCGGGCTGGCACCATTGCTGAGCGCTTAGCGGCTAAAACCAAATTGAATGAGGCCGATCTGTTGGCGATCCAACTCGACACTGAAAACCGGTTGCTGGGGCGCTGGGCAGACCATTTGCGGGATGTGGTTGATATTCAACCTGAGCCCGTGTTTGCCGCAGAACTGTTAGCCATTCTAGATGAGTGGGATGGGCATGCCGAAGTGTCGTCTGTCAGTTATCGTTTGGTGAGTGCTTATCGCCAAGCGGTGCTTGAAAACAGCCTAGGGCCGGTTTATCAAGCACTGACATTGAAGGACTACCAAGGGTTTAGCGTAAAACGTATCGACAACTTTATTGATAACCCTTTATGGCTGCTGATCAGTGAGCAGCCCGATCACTTGCTTAATCCGGCGTTTGTGAGTTGGGAAGCGCTGCTGCTAAACAGCGCTCGCACTGCATTTAGTGACCTTACACTTAATGGGTTGCCGGCTGACGAAGCAACGTGGGGGCTAGCTCATCAGCTGCATCTGCAACACCCGTTAAGCAGAGCGGTACCGGGGCTTGGTTATTTTCTTGATATGCCGCAACAAGCAATTGCTGGAGACCGGAAAAACGTAGTTCGGATACAGGGACGAGCGTTTGGCGCGTCACAACGTATGGTGGTAGCGCCGGGTAGGGAAGCTGATGGCATATTTCATATGCCAACTGGGCAGAGCGGACATCCGTTCTCTGAGTTCTATCAGGCTGGTCATCAGGATTGGGTTGAGGGCAACCCATCACCCTTTTTGCCGCAACAGACCATTTATCACTTGAAATTACTGCCTGCTGCCCATAACTAAATGGGATAAGCAAAATGCTGATGCTTAACGGTGTTAGCGGGCTAATTTGAAAGACCGTAGAGCGGATAGCTGTTAGGCGTAGCCTCACTATCTATTTACCATGGGTTTAAGCTCATGAACCATGCACTGATAAGCACAGGAATTTAAATGACAGTTGCAGAGAACAAAGTCGTATCGATTAATTATCAAGTTAAAGACGCCAGTGGTGAAGTACTAGATGCTTCTGCCGAAGGTACGCCGCTTGAGTATTTACATGGCCACGGCAATCTTATCCCAGGGTTAGAAAATGCGCTGACAGGCATGGAAGCGGGTACTGAATTTGAAGTGGTTGTTGAACCAAAAGATGGTTATGGTGAGATCCATGCCGAAATGGTTCAGGAAGTACCTAAAGAAGCATTCCAACAGACTGAAGAGATCGTCGTTGGTATGGCTTTCACCGCTGAAACCAATCAAGGTCCGGTGCGCGTTGTTGTCACAAACGTCAGTGATGACACAGTGACTGTTGATGGCAACCACCCATTAGCAGGCAAGACACTCACGTTTACGGGCAGTGTTGCCGCTGTGCGTGAGCCGAAAGATGATGAACTGGAGCATGGTCACGTGCACGGTCCAAGCTGTAATCACTAAGCAATACTTATTGCCTGAAAAAGCCGACGTTAAGTCGGCTTTTTTGATCTGCGGCAGTACAGCAGGATTAGCTCGCGGGATCCTTGTACTGATGGACAACTCTTTGTGGAAATGGGATCTGGATGTTTTCGCGACGTAAAGCGTCAATGACTGCTTTATTCAGCGCGTATTTGCGCTCAAAAAAGCTGAGACTGGGTACCCAGACCCGATAGCCGATAACAATGGCGCTGTCATCAAAGCGGTCGATACCGATATTCGGCGTTAAAGTGTCGCTCTCTGTGGCTTCACTGTCGTTATTGTTGGCTTTGTCCTGACTATCATCTGTTTGCGCTATCGCTTCTTGGATCACGGCTAATGCCTTGTCGATATCCGTATCGTAGGCAACCCCAACTTCAGCTTCGATCACTCGAGCCGCAGCAGAGTTATGGACTATTTCGCCGACAATGTGTTTGTTAGGGATCAGGATCAGTTCGCCGTCTTCGTTTTCTAACAAGGTGGTGGCAAGGTTTATCTCCTTAACCACGCCGTGAACGCCTTGCACTCGGATGGTATTACCGATAGTAAACAGCCGGGTAAGAATGATGGTTAAGCCTGCCGCATAGTTAGAGAGCATGCCTTGGAAAGCCAAACCAGCACCTAATGATGCGGCACCTATCGCTGCGACAAATGGTGTGATGGCAATGCCAAGTTGATTGAGGGTCATAATGACCACCATCACGATGATGGCGATCTTCACCATATTGGCGAGAAAGTTTGCCAGGGTCACATCAACGTGGTGGCGCAAGCATAGGTTATTGATCCAAATGCCTACTTTCTTAGCGATCCAGAGACCGATCAGCAGAACTACGATGGCACCTAACAGTTGGAAACTGTACTCCACCAAGAAATCAGCGATCAGGTCGTAGTACTTCTGCACATCAGCAATATTTTCTTCCATGGCGGGGGCACTCTAACGTCTATTACTTATTCGTTAAAGGTAAGTCAGAAATCGAAACTATGACAGATAAATGTCGAATTTTTAGAGGGTTGGCATAAAAACAAAAAACCGGGCGAGAGGCCCGGTTTGTTAGCGAGAAACGATTATGGTTGTTCTCTGAACTTGGTTAGTGCGGTCAACGCTCGCTTGCTAACTTCGTCAGATTGATCACTTTCGTATAGTCGATTCAACCGTTGCTCAAGCGCATCACTGTGCGGAGCATGCACCAAGACCTCAAGTGCCGCTAAACGAACTTCACTGGCGTCGCTATCCAACAGCAACACCACTTCATCGAGCATGTACTCTTCGGTGGCTTCGTGCATCACTTTAAGTGTACGCACTTGTTGTGCTGGCTCGTCAATCTCATCCAACTGATCGTGGAAATAGGCAACAACTCCAGGCTGATTTGGCGCGTCTTGCAATTTCTGCAAAGCGTCAGCGATCGCCAGTTTGCTGTCGAAACTGATCCCACTGTCGGTGATTAGTTGGTTAAGGTAAGTCGCCGCAAGGGCAGGCTGACTGAGATCGAAATTAGGCTTATTGGCACCTTCCTCTTCGGAAAAATAGGTTGCCACCATATGCCAACGCTCAGCGTTAGTGAGTTTCGACTCGCTATCAAATGCTTCTAAGAAGGTTTTTTCGCCAGCTTTGCTGGAAGGTATTTCGATGGTTAGCTTGGAGGTTGCTAACTTAGGTTCTGCTTCTTCCACAATGACTGCGTCCACTGCTGCCATTTGAGACACTGGAATTGCTTGAGAAGCGTCTTGGTTACTGGAAACTGAGTTCACAAATGCTGTAAACCCGGCACCAAATAGTACCAAGAAGATATCTCTGTAACTGAGGTTCATTTTGAGCTCCTTGAAACGTCCGCCGCCAACTGCTAACTACTACCGGTGTAACGTACCACTTTCTTCAATGTGTCCTTTCACGCGCCACAAGGACATTCTTTTTACAGTTATCGACCGACTACCAGCCAGGCAACATCATTTTCTATTGTCATCCCTTGTACTGTGCGAGCACTATTTACCTCGCTGGTACACCATTAAAAAGTCACTGACTTGTTAATGTAAGGATGAAACGGAAGGGCGTGTATACCTTGCTCTACCAATTTCTTCCATGTGGAATCTGTAGTCGTCCAACAGACAGTATAGGCGTTTGTAACTATGATGCACATCAATTTATTACTGCAATGTTACAAGTAACAGCGGTGAATGTTAACATTTAGTTACCGCTTTTTCTTGGTTACTTTTAAATCAGTTAGTTAGCTTTTGATTAATTACTACAAATTTCGAGTGATGACTGACAAGTTTTTTGACAGCGATCACTATGACCAAAACTAGCTTTTTAGGCTGTTGTTCATTAGCTTTAGCAACCAAGGTTAACTTACGAGTTGTTGATGGAAGCCAAAACGCCTGTTGAATCAAACTCCTTACTCATCGAGCTTCGTACCGTTGCGCTGACATCCCTCGCTTTGCTGGCGTTTGCAGCCAACTCTTTGTTGTGTCGGCAGGCATTGGCTCCCGCTGCTGAAACAGCGCAAGCGATGGATCCGTATAGTTTTACGTTGGTGCGATTATTCTCTGGCGCAGTGATGTTGGCGGTACTCACTTTACTGCGGCGATGGCTGATTGAGCGTCGTGCATCGCTGGTCTCGGCATGCCCCAGCAAAGACAGCAAAGCGCTTTCTGTCAACAGATCTTGGTTGCGCCGCGGTGCCGCTTTGTGGCTTGCATTATATGCCTTAGGTTTTTCCCTTGCTTATGTTGAGCTGGGTGCCGCCCTTGGCGCACTGATATTGTTTGCCACAGTGCAATTTACATTGATGACAGCAGCGCTAGTGCAACGCGAGTCGTTGAGCAAAAGACAATGGCTAGGTTTTCTATTTGCGTTGGCAGGGTTTGTTTGGCTGGTGCTACCAGCAGTAACCAAACAGAGTGATGCTAGCAACATCAGCTTTATCGGGGTTGGCCTCATGGTAGTAGCGGGGATCGCCTGGGGGTTCTACACCTTGGCGGGGCGCGGCAGCTTAGATCCGTTAAAAGAGAGTCGGGATCATTTTGCAGCCTCTCTGCTTTGGATCGTATTAGTTGCATTGATTTTTGTGTTGTTTGCCTCGCTCTGGTTAGACGAGATCACAATACATATCAATCTCGACGACCGGGGTTTGTATCTTGCCGTTGCTTCTGGTGCTCTGGCATCTGGTGTGGGCTACGCGCTTTGGTATCAGGCGTTACGCTATCTACAGGGCAGTCAAGCTGCCGTTAGCCAATTGCTGGTGCCGATATTGGCTGCTATTGGCGCAGCGCTCTGGTTGCAAGAGCCGATCACTCAGGGTTTGATAACGGCCGGTAGCCTCGTGCTACTGGGTATCGCGTTGATGACAGTAAAAAGCAAGCCATGATGGAAGTCATAGCGATAAACGGATAATGCAAAGACGGAGCGGTACACCATGACGCAAAACAGCCAAGACAAGCAGACTCTCGTGCATTCGCAGGCTGAGCCGCGTAAAGCCAAGGCCGAAACAAGCTTTCATGAAGCGATCGTTATTCCCATCACCATGGCGTACGCCGAAGGCGGCTACACCGCGCCAATATATGTGGGAAGTGAGAAGCGCCTGGTGAATGTGTTGCTCGACACGGGCAGTTCCGCCTTAGCGGTGCGGGCAGACAAAGTGTTGCCCGATCAGGACGCCCACCTTAAACCCACGCCGCTGGCACAGGCGATCGCCTATGGCGCAGGTGGTTGGGCGGGACCCGTGGTGCATTCACAGATTGGTATCGGCCACGATGATGAACAAGTGGTGTTGGATGATGTGGCGCTGGCGCTGATTGTTGAAGAGCCACAACGTAATTTTTTCGAAGCGGATGGCATCTGGGGCTTGGCCTACGCGCCGCTAGACACTGTTCACGACATGTCTGACTACTTGCAACAGCAGGGCCGTGATATCGCCCATACCTATCCATGGCCGTTTAATGCGGTTGCCGATCACAACGAGCTTAAGAGTTTTCAAAAACTGTTTAAGCAATATCCAACCGTGCATATCACCCCCTATTTTACCGCGATGGAAGAGGATGGCCGTTGCAGCAACAAGTTTGCACTGTATACCCAGCGGGCGTTTTACCACATGACGGAAGCCGACGAAGCAGAAAGTGAACTGCTACATGATCCGTTAAATACAGGTTTTCTTATTTTGGGTGGCGGTGAGGAACACACCCACCTGTATCACGGTGAGTTGGAAGCCGTGTCTGTGGTGCATGATGTTTACTACAACACCCGCATTAAGAAGTTTCAGGTAGACGGGTTCGCAGCGATGGACGTAGAGCGGATCCAACCCAAATACGAGAAGAGCTATCAGAGCAACAGTATCTTCGATTGCGGCTCCAGCTTCATGGTGCTGACCGATCCCATGTACCAATACTTCACTGATTGCCTGAGTAAGCTAGAGCCCGGATTGTTGGATCTGGTCGCAGCGGGGCAAAAAGCCGCGCGGCAGTTGACTGGGTTACCCATGAGCAAATTGCATCTGCCCCATTGGCCAGATCTGCATTTTGTCATGGAAGGGGAGTACGGTGACGTCACCTTAACCTGTCCCGCCACCCACTATTGGCAGATCAACGCGCCCGGTGAGGGCGAAGCGATGTTTACTGTGATTAGTCAGCTCGATGGCTGGGCAAACCAGTCGATTCTGGGGTTGCCGTTGCTCAGCAATTACTTCTGCGTGTTTGATCGTAGTGAGCATGAGTTAGGGGTGATTAGAACGGCGAAGCGGAAGTGATCAAACATATTGTGTGAATCCTTCACTGTTTGCCTGTTAATGCATTGTTTAATAAAAAAAACAATGATAGAACAACATAATCTGTTTTGATTGAGATCAATTTGGCTTAATGCAGAGATGCGCCATTAGACAATTGGACGGTCATAAAAAGGATTTTCACCAACAACCTGATCTTCGTAGTGCGGAGAACGGTGTTCGCCTTATTCCTATAAAAAAGTCTGATTTTTCATTATTCTCAAAGCTTTATCAAACCCCTGCAACCATGCGTTTTATTGCCGCACCACTCAAACAGCAAACTACTGAAGCGTTGTTTTCCTATGTCTTGCAACAGCAAAACGTCAAGCAGCCACGGTGTGCTTATTGGACTATTAGCGTCGATGGCAGTGGTTCATGCGGTTTGATTGGTTTGATGTTTGAAGACACCGATAGTGCTGAAATTGGCATCATGTTGAATGGAGTCATAAGAGTTCCGAAGTTGGCCGATAAGGCGATGAGCAGAGTCTTGAGATATGCATTCGAAAATCTGAAAAAGCAGCAAGTCATCGCTCATATTAAGCATGAAAACATTCCCGCTATTAATTTGGGAAAAAGGTTAGGTTTCAGGTTTGTTAAAGCTGTCACAGAAAATGATGGCGATGGTTTATGGTTGGTTGATAAGGAACGGTTTAGAAGTGCACTCAAATAAAGGTCAGTTGGCTGTTGTTGGCACAGGCATGATGCTTGGGGCACACATCACACCCATCGCGAAAAGCTATGTTGAGGAGGCTGACATCGTTTTTGCCTCTGTTTCTCATAGCGCGACAGAGACCTGGCTCAGTTCACTGAACAGTAATTTTGTTAGCTTGCAGCAGCATTATGGTGAGGGGCGGTCACGGGAAGAGACTTATCAATTGATGGTCAATACCGTGCTTGAAGCTGTACGACTCGGCAAGCGCGTTTGTGCTGCTTTTTACGGTCATCCTGGTGTGTTTGCTTGGGCACCCCACGAGTTAGTGAGAGTAGCTAAAGCCGACAATCTAAATGTGGTATTTGAGCCGGGCATTTCCGCTGAGGATTGTTTGTATACTGATTTGGGTATCGATCCCGGAGAGGTTGGTTGCCAACATTTTGCAGCTAGTCAATTTATGTATCATCAGCGGCGAGTTGATTCCGCGGCCTACTTGGTTATTTGGCAGCCAGCGATGGCCGGTGATTTGGCGATGACACGTTTCGAGCCTGATCCCCGATATATTGCGTTATTGGCTGAGCTGCTGATGGAAACCTATCCTGCTGATCATCAAGTTCTGTTGTATGAAGCGGCGACCCTGCCATTTGCAGATCCAAGGGCTGATAGAGTTTACCTTGGTGAGTTAGCAAGTGCTGAAATGGCGATGCACACGACATTAGTGATACCGCCCAGTGAGAAACTAAAGCGTAATCAAAAAATGATAGAACGAATAAAGGCTATCGCTGAAACGGTTTAATTCAGGTTTAACAGTGAGGGATGATTTACTCCCCTCAAAATTAAATATGGCCCTAGGCCAACACATAAAAGGAAGTGTTATGAGCAATTTAATCAAGTTTGCGGTTGAGTTTGGTTCCAGCGCGAAACTGCGAGCAATGACCGAGCGAGAGCTGGTTGAAGCGATGCAGTCCTATGAGCTGAGTCAGGAAGAGCAGGCTGCTATTTTGAGTCGTGAGCCAAAACGTCTTCGCGATTTGGGTAATGGTGATGTCTATTGTGTTTTATTCCCTGAAAACCCTGAAGATGATGAAGGGGAAGAGAAAAAAGATGATAAAGAAGAATCTAAAAGTTATTTGAAAGCGATTTAATGTCTATATATATATCTTTCAGTATGGCGATAGCAGTAATGCTATCGCTTGTCCTCATTGGTAATGCGAATGCAGAAGATATAGATTCTTTGATTTTGGATGCTGATGCTGCAAGGACTAAGGAAATAGATTATTTTAAAGAGTATCTTTCTAAGATTGAATATGTCGAGTCTGAGTTGACTGATGCTCAGAAGGCAGAATATGAATATCTTTTAGCATTCTATTTTTCTAGAACAGGAAAAACAAAAGAAGCTGTAAGAATATACGAGAAGATCGTTAGGCAGAAGCATTCAGTTAGAGCTTCGTTTAAAAGTCTAATTTCTTTGTCAAATATATACAGTGTCCTAGGAGAGACCGAGAGAGCATATCAATATGCACTTTCTTTTTCGAACCAAGAATATTCTGAAGTTGAGTCAAATTTAAGGCATGATGCTACATTATTATTCGCATATAATCTTCTTCGAACTGGGTTGTATAATGAAGCTGATAGCTTTATAAAAGGTTTCGACCTTTCAGGTGTTAAAGAGCGAAGTCGTTGCTTAAAGCTTACAGTGGATACTGAATTAGATTTCAGACTTGAAAGAATGCCAGCTGATCAAAAATGGAATAGTGAAGATATTAATTATTGCCATAATATAGGGGAACATATTTTAGCATATATCGCCACGGTGTTTGTGTCACATAATTTAGTAAAAAACAATAAGTCAATCGAAGCGCTTAAAATTTTAGTTTCTGATCTGGAAGGCGTAATATCTACAGAGTATGACAATCTACTAGGTTATTGGTACTCAACTATGGCTGAAGCTTGGCTGAAGAATGGTGGATTAGAGCAAAGCATAAGATATGCAGAATTATCCTTAGAGTATGATCTTGATAAAAGTAACTACAATGCCCAGATAAATGCTAATAGAGTTCTATTTGAAAGTTACGAAATATTAGGTGATTTAGGAGAGGAAAATAAGCATTTAAAAGCTTACCAAAAGGTTTATGAGTCTGCACAGCATACACGAGTAAGTTCTGCTGTAGCGTTTTACTCAGCAAAGTTAAAAGCTGAAGAATCAGCTAGACAAATTGAGTCTCTAAATGAAAAACTTTCCCTCGCCGATCTCGAGTCTCAAGTTGCCAAAGTCGAAGCTGAAAATAATCGTTTGTATTTATCGATGGCGTTAATTGTGGTTTGTATGCTGATCCTTTGGGTTTATAAAACCAAACTGCATCAGTTGCGCTTAAAAAAACAGGTAGAAGTGGATGCGTTAACTGGCGTGCTTTCCCGTCGCTATTTTTCTGAATGTTTTGAAAAGGCGTTGGTAAGTGCTCAACCAGCGCAGCAAAGTGTTAGCTTTGTCTTGTTCGACTTGGACCATTTTAAACGAATTAACGACAGTTACGGCCATCCGGCAGGTGACTGGGTATTGAAAGCTGTGGGTGAGGTTTGTAGCAGTAGCGGGCGGCGTGCTGATTTAGTTGGCCGCTTAGGCGGTGAAGAGTTTGGTATTCTGCTGCCTGATTGCGATATGGCGAATGCCACCCGCGTCGCCGAGCAGTGCCGACTCGCTATCGAACGGATAGATAGCGCACCTGCTGGCGCTAAGTTTCAAATTACTGCCAGTTTTGGCGTGTCAGCGTCTTCCGTTGTTGGCTATGACAGTCGTGCGTTGATCGTTGATGCCGACAAAGCGTTATATTTATCTAAGAAACATGGTCGTAATCGGGTCACCCTGTCGCCTAACTATGACAACAGTGTGATATTGGGGGCAGGTATTTAACCCGCTTCGAAGATTGGTGAATAGGTTGTGGCAATAGGGAGATATGCCACTTGCTAGTATGGCAGCGCTGTTGATCATTCAGGCCAGCGTTATGGAGGTGAGCCATTAGTGGTGACGATGAAGTGGCAGTCAATCTTGAAACTAAAAGTGGTGAAGTAGAAGGTTTTGCTGCGGTAGACGGCAATCTCATCACAGATCACCCTTATCACTTTGACCCCTCTTATGGCTATTCCCTCGAACAGCTAATGGCCGTTGGCCGCCCCGATGAACCGTCAGATTTTGACCATTTTTGGCATAAACGCTATCAACGTGCGTTGGCTTGCCAGCCACTGCCAGTGATTGCCGATCTCAATCGCGATTGGTTAGGTTGGCGTGTGTTTGATGTTACTTATCAGTCGACAGATCAATTCCCTATTCGCGGTTGGTTACTGCTACCGAAAAGCGGTGTGGTTAAACGGGGCTTTGTGATTGGCCATGGTTATGGCGGCCGAGATGCGCCCGACTTTAATCTGCCTTTTACCGATTCGGCATTGTTGTTTCCCTGCTTTCGAGGGTTGTCGCTAAGTCACCGTGAACCATTGTCCACCAATCCTCAGTTTCATGTATTACACGATATTGATGATCCGCAGCGCTATGTGATTGGTGGCTGTGTTGATGATATTTGGCTTGGGGTTTCCTCGCTACTGCGGCTGTTTCCTAACTTGGCTGGGCATATTGGCTATTTGGGAATAAGTTTTGGCGGCGGGCTTGGCGCAATGGCGACTGCCTATGACTCCCGGATCCGGCGTGCCCACTTCAATGTGCCGACCTTTGGCCATCAACCGCTACGGGTGTCGTTAAAAACCCGCGGCAGTGGTCAGGCGGTTAGGCGCTTCTATCGTCATCATCCTGAAACAACCATGCGTACACTGGGTTACTACGATGCCGCTACTGCGGCTGCGAGAATTCAGGTACCTACACATTTTGCCTGTGCCCGCTTTGACCCTGCGGTTGCACCACCAGGGCAGTTTGCTGTGTACAACGCGGTGCCTCAAAAGAAAGAGTTGCTGGTGCTCGATGCTGGGCATCATGAGTATCCGCGACAAGCGCAACAGAACAATGAGTTGATGGACCAGTTGAACCAGTTTTTTAAGCCACTATAGGGCTGGATCTTGCTTCTTTGAGGTTTGTTTCTTGGCGTATGTCTTGGAAGTAACGCAGTTGCTTGATCCCCTCTCCTAGGGGAGAGGGCTAGGGTGAGGGGGGGGTTAGCTCGTAAGTGTGAAGCAAAGACCCCTCATCCCAGCCTTCTCGACTGGTTCTTGCATTCGCTTTTTAGCGGAGAAGGAGTAAAAGAGTTGTTTTCGCGGTTGCACACGTGCTGCTGATATTTACTGCAGAGGAACCGTCAGTACTAAAGGGTGAGGGTTACAACCCAAACGATATGTAAGCCAATATCAAACAAGTGAGGACACAGGGATGGGACTATGAACCGGGAGTATCACAAGTGGTGGAGTGATCGGTTAGGGCGGGACATGGAGTTACTCGTGTTCGGACATGCTGGTGCCAAAGTGTTGATATTTCCGACTCGTGGCGGGCGTTTTCATGAATATGAAGATATGCGCGTAGTGGCATCGCTGCGGGATAAGATCGAACAGGGGCATTTACAACTGTACTGTGTTGATAGCGTTGATGCCGAAAGTCTCTACTGTTGGTGGGCTCACCCCCATGGGCGTATCGAACGGCAGAAAGCGTACGAGGAGTATATTCTCAATGAAGTGATGCCATTTATGCAGGACAAGAATCAGCATGAATGTGTTATTTCCCACGGCTGCAGCTTAGGCGCGTTTCACGCTGCTAATATCGCATTTCGTCATCCACACCTGTTTAAAAAGCTCGTTGCCTTCTCTGGTCGTTATGATTTGACGCTGAACGTTGAGTACTTTAACGACTTGTTCAGCGGCTACTACAATGATGATATCTACTATCACACGCCCACCCATTTTCTGCCCAATTTACATTGTGATTGGCGTTTACAGCAGTTACGGGCGATGGAGATAGTGCTGGTGATTGGCAGGGATGATCCGTTTAAAGCAAACAACGAGCATTTGAGCCATATATTATGGGGCAAGGGTATCGCCCACCAGCTGTTAACGTGGGATGAGCGTGCCCACCGAGCGTATTACTGGCGGCGTATGGCACCGCTGTACCTATAGAGATTGGTTGTTGATTATCTAGTTTTAGTCGTAGAGGCAGGTTGTCAGGTATGACGAAAATGCGATTAGTGGTACTGATGTTTGATGATGTGGAAGTACTGGATTTTGCTGGCCCATTTGAAGTGTTTGGGGTCGCCAACGAACTGAATCAAAACAGCTTACTTGAAATACAATTGGTGTCGGCCGATGGTATGGCTGTGGTGGCCAAAAATGGTTTGTCGATCAATGTTGACGCCGCTATTGATGAGATAAGTGCAGCAGATCTGCTGCTTGTCCCTGGGGGGGCGGGTACTCGAACCGTTATAGAGCAAACCAAAACGATCCAGTGGATAGCGGAACGTGCTGCGGCGGCAACGCATACGATGTCAGTGTGCAGTGGCGCTTTGTTGTTGGCCAAGGCCGGGTTGTTATCGCAGTGCAAAGTAACAACCCACCACCACTGTTTTGAGCTGTTGCAAGGCTTAGCACCTGACGCCAAGATCTGTCATCAGTCCCGCTTTGTCGATAACGGTCAGCTCATTACTTCTGCGGGCATTTCTGCCGGAATTGATATGAGCCTACACATGGTGGCCAGATTGTTTGGCCCCCTTGCCGCGAAGGCGACAGCGGACTATATGGAATATGCTTGGCAAGCAGAGGCGATGTGATGATGGCACGTTGCGAATTGTCAGCACGCGTTAAATTAAGAGGGTAGATTGATGGCTGTACCTAATAGAAGCGAGTTGCACCCCGGGTTACCTGTGGCCATAGTGCAGAAGCAAGATCAACGTAGCGGCCAGTTAACCGAAGGGGTGATCCAATCGTTACTGACCAAGTCTCCCAGTCATCCCCATGGTATCAAGGTCAGGTTAGATTCCGGTGAAGTAGGACGGGTGCAGGCGATTTTGGAATAGTGCATTGCTTCCATATTGGCACCCACGCAACACCTGTTCGAGCACCGCTGTAACAGAGCGCTTTGGCGGCGCCCATTAAGCTGAGAGACATCCGAAAAACCTTCCTTTATAATACTTGAGCTTTTTGCTCTGGAATTACGCTCCAGCTCGCTGTTTTACTGAATATAAGGGACGCTGTTTTGTCTGATATTGTTGTCTGCGCACTGTATAAATTTGTATCTCTGCCCGATTTTGAACAACTCCGTCAACCGTTACTCGATACGATGAATCAACACCAGATCCGCGGTACTTTGCTGCTTGCGGCCGAAGGCATTAACGGCACTGTAGCGGGCAGCCGCAAAGGTGTGGATGGTTTGTTGCAGTGGCTCAGCCAGGATCCCCGTCTGGCGAATATTGAACACAAAGAGTCTTTCACTGACCAAGCTCCTTTCCACCGCACTAAGGTCAAGTTGAAAAAAGAGATTGTCACCATGGGGGTTGAGGGGATAGATCCTCAGCAAGTGGTGGGCACCTATGTCGAACCCAAAGATTGGAACGAGTTGATCAGCGATCCTGACGTGGTGCTGGTGGATACCCGTAATGATTACGAAATCCAGGTCGGCACATTCCAGGGGGCGGTGAACCCGCAAACTGAAAGCTTCCGTGAGTTTCCTGACTATGTTGCGAAGAATTTAGATAAAAAGCAGCACAAGAAAGTCGCCATGTTTTGTACGGGTGGGATCCGTTGTGAAAAATCGACCGCTTACCTGAAAGAGCAAGGTTTCGATGAGGTTTACCATCTGAAGGGCGGCATTCTGAAATACCTGGAAGAGGTGCCTGAAGAAAATACGTTATGGCAAGGCGAGTGCTTTGTCTTTGATGAGCGGGTCACTGTTAATCATCAAATGGAGAAGGGTAATTACGACCAGTGTAATGCCTGTCGCTTGCCGATCACTGAGCAGGATAAACAGAGTGAGAAGTTTGCGCTGGGGATCAGTTGCCCACATTGTTATGACAAAGTGACCGATGAACAGCGTGCGCGCTTTGCTGAACGGCAAAAGCAGGTTGAGTTGGCAAAGCACCGTGGCGAAGCGCATATAGGCGCCGATGCGGCTGAGGCGATTGCGCAGCGCAAACAACGCAAGCAGGCGCAGAAGTTGGCGCAGAAAGCGCAAACAAGCGCCGCTGCGAGTTCTAAGCGCTAACTGTGGCGCAGCGGAGTGCTAACCGAGGTGATGGTTGATGGATAACACCAGTGTGAGCTGCCCTTGTGGCTCCAGCAACGCTTATAGCGAGTGTTGTGGGGTTTATCATTGCGGTCAGGCATTGGCGCCGACTTGTGAAGCGTTAATGCGCTCCCGCTTCTGTGCCTTTGTTAAGCATGATGGTAACTACCTCTACGCTACGCATCACCCTGATTTTAGAGGCACTGACACTGCCGCTGATTTTGTCGCATCGGCACGAGAAACCCAATGGTTACGACTGCAAGTGTTGGCGAGTCAGGGTGGGGCTTTGGATAATGATGGCTGGGTGAGGTTTAAAGCCTGGTTTATGCAGCAGGGAAAGGTGTATGTTCACGAGGAGCATTCGCAATTTACCCGCCTTGAGCAGCGCTGGGTTTATACCCAGGGTGACTTTGCCCCCGCCGCCGTGGTAAACATGGGACGAAATGATCCGTGCCTTTGCGGTAGTGGTAAAAAATTTAAGAAGTGCTGTGGTTAAATCTGACTTTAATCCAGCTTAGAGAAAGGGATACTGATGGCTGCTATTTTGCTCGTTCGAGCGCATGATTTAGGACACGATAAAGTCAGAGAATTGAGTGAAAAGGTTGCTGACAAACTGGCCGAAAAATACGGCATAGAGTGGCAATGGCAGGAAGAGTTGCTGATTTTTACCCATGATGGCGGCGCCGATGGCCATTTGCGTCCAACGGAGCATCAGTTAGAGATCTCTATCAAACTGGGCTTTATGCTATCGCTGTTTAAAGACAGCATCGAGACATCGATTAACGAGCAATTGGATAGGCTGTTGAGCTGATTTTCTAAATGCTGTTTTCCTAAGTGCAGTTTCCCCTCATCAACTTTTTGTATCGCCCTTTTGTGACGGAAAGGGTGACAGCTTGTTACGGATAATTCTCTTTACCACCCTAGTTTGCGCTGCGTAACGCGAGTTAGTGTGGTGGCGATTTGACTGTTCAGACCTCAACCCAAACATTTGCTAATGGATCGCTAAGCGGCTAATTACCTTACTATTATCAATTTTTCTTAATGCCTATTTTGAGGCGATCCCTCTTTCTCAAGAAAAATCATTGAAACATTCCATTTACAACTCATTTACATAGCGCTAGCCTGTCCGTGATATCGCTCACATAATTTATCTGTGTTGTGATCTCCATTGTTCTTCGTGGCTATTTAAATCGTGGTGTTGTAAGGAGTGGTTTCAATGTCGAGGATAGGCGTTTCATTATTTATCTTGATTACCTTTATGGGGTTACCGTCATTTGCGAATGCATTTGAGCAGACGTACCCGCAGTTAAATTTACGTGGTACTTCCAATGGCTGGTCAGTGACATCGATGTCATTGGTTGCGGATCATACTTGGCAAGTGAATGCCCAGTTTGCTGCCACTGATACTGAGCGCTTTAAGTTTGATGTGTATGGCGATTGGTCAACCAACTTTGGCGATAATCAAGCGGATGGTTACGCTGATGCGTCTGGCGGTGACATTGCTGTGACGCAAGGCGAGGGGACCTACCAGATCACCTTAAACGACGAAACGCTGCAATACAGCGTGACAAAACAGGGTGGAGAGAACCTGCTCCCAGTGGCTGATGCCGGTGAGGACATCAGCCTGAATGTCGGTGACACAGCCTTTTTCAACGCCGGATCGTCTTATGATAGTGATGGCCAAATTGTTAGTTATACATGGTCAAACGGTTTATCTGGCGTCGCACCGTCACTGACTTATGAGCAGGCGGGACTGTATACCGTTGTTCTCACTGTGACTGACAACGACAGTGCCTCCGCCACGGACTCCGTGTTGGTTAATGTCACTGCAGCTGACGCAGAGCATAACTTCGAGGCATTGTCTTTACGCGGTACCCATAATGACTGGTCTACAACTGCCATGGTTGCGGTGGCAAACCACAGCTGGGAAGCCACAGTTACTTTTTCTGGCGACGCTGACGATAGATTTAAGTTTGATCGTTTCGGCGATTGGTCTGAGAACTATGGTGATAGCAATGCCGATGGTATCGCAGAGATCGCAGGTGGCGATATTCTGATTGATCAGGGCGCTGGCGATTATTTCATCACGTTTAATGATGCCACGTTAACCTATTCTGTTAGCAAAGCGGGTGAGAGTAACCTGCCTCCGGTAGCTGATGCCGGGGATGATATTACTTTACTGGTTGGTGAAACGGCCTATTTCAGTGCGGCAGGATCCCGTGATAGTGATGGCGATATTGTTGCTTACGCTTGGTCGAACGGGCTGCAAGGTGTCAATCCTACGCTGACCTATCCAAATGCCGGCAGTTACCAAGTCACGCTGACGGTCACCGATGACGATGGTGCAACGGCTACTGACACAGTGGTTGTGACAGTGAAGGACGACAGCGTACAACAGAACTTTACCCACCTTTATTTGCGCGGTACCCACAATGGTTGGGCGACCGGTGAGATGGCGTTGGTGGAGGATAACACTTGGCAGGCAACAGCCACCTTTGCAGCTGGCAGTGAACAGCGTTTTAAATTCGACCAGCTCGGTGATTGGAGCCTCAACTATGGTGACAACGAAGCCGACGGTTGGGCTGAGCAAGCGGGTGAGGACATCTTTATTACACAGGGACCAGGGGAATACCTGATCACTTTTAACGACAGTAACTTTAGCTATCGTGTAGAAAAAACTGGTATCGACAACCAAGCTCCTATTGCGGAAGCTGGCGCGGATATTACTATTTCAGTAGGTGATGTTGCCTATTTTGACGGCTCACTGTCTCAAGACCCTGACGGCGAGATCGTTAGCTACCAATGGTCAAATGGTCTGTCTGGTGTTGCGCCTAGCTTGGTCTACGGCACAGCAGGTGACTATGTTGTCACATTAACGGTCACGGACGACGGTGGTTTAATTGCCACTGATAACGTCACGGTACTTGTTAGCAGCCCAGATGCGGCACCGGACGCTTGCCGAAGCGATATCAACTTTTTGGGTGACACAGACAAAGATGGGCTCCCCGATTGTGCCGAGCTGGATGGTATTCCTTACTTTGAAGAGTACTACTATCAACTGGGTGCTCGTGTAGGTACGCCTGATCTGTTTGTTGAGATCGATTGGATGGAAACGACAGATCTCGGTGTTATTCCGCAACGTGAAGCTTTAGAGAAAGTGAAAGCGTCTTTCGCTGCTGAAGGGATCGCGATCCATTTTGATACTGGCTCTCTCTACCATGCTGATGCGGGTATTAGCCCCGACGATTTCGATTTGGGGGGCGGTAACGCGTTGCCGTTCACTAAAACCATTCAACTGCAATACAGCTCAAATCCAGACATTGCGGGTTTATATAATCTCAAGATCGAGCATATGAGCTATGCCCGTCGCTTTAACGCCCCTTGGTACTACTTGGTGTTTGGCAGTTCACGTAACTTGACTGGTTCAGCGGGTAGTTCAGGTGTTGCTTGGGTGAATGGAAAAGAAGCGATTGTCTCCTTAGGCCAGTGGGGACTTAATCGTAAAACCACACGTAACACCAACTTGTTGATTAACTATCAGGCTGGCACTGTGATGCATGAATTTGGTCATAACTTGGGGCTGCTTCATGGTGGTAATGACAACGTTAATTACAAACCAAATTACCTAAGCACAATGAACTACATGCACCAATTGGATGGCTTGCCGACAATCGGCCTGGACGAGGGTGACCGCCTAATGCGCCGACTGCATGGCAGCGTTTGTGTGCCTTATCTAAGCAATGCGCCGACCGATGATTATCGTCACTTCCGTATCAGTTACAGTCATGGCCTGAGTATCGATATGGATGAGACCGGTGATGCACCGCTGCATGATGCGGTAGGTTTTGGTCACCCTAACTCGGGCGCAATTGATTACAACTGTAACGGCTATCCTAATGATATTGAATATGGTTTGGATGTGAACAAGGACGGCGCCTACACTGTGGTTAGAGATCACGATGATTGGGGCAGCATTAACTTCTACTTCTATAAGGGTGACGGCGGCGTTGCCGGTGCGCGGGCTTTTGTTGAGCCGGTGGCGATAGAGGAAGAGGCGCCAGATGCTGAATTCTTTAATCAGCTTAAGGCGATGATGGATTAAGCAGCACTGCGATATCGGCATGGTGACCTCTTTCTGGTCATCATGCCTGTTTTATCTGGCAAGTGTTGTTGGTTGTTTGACTCGCACTGACTGAGGCTTATGTTTGTGGTGGAGGGTATATGATAGGAGTGAAGTTGTTATTCGTGAGTGTGCTTAGCTTTGTTCTACTGACAATGCCTTTGCGTGCTGCCGAGATATGCCAAGCGGGATTGGAGCTGGACTATGTTTCCGTTGAAGAGTTGGAGGGTGGACTCACACCAGAGGGCAGTGTAGCCAAGCGTTGGCATCTGCAGTTTCGCTTTCCTGAAGTGATCTGGTCCCATGGCGATATGGTGGAACATGGTCGATTAGTTTGTGATGGTGAAATTATTACCGCAGAGTTTGCTAATAACGAACTGGATGTCACTGTGGTGCAAGAGCCACAGCTAATTAACATGGCCGGTGTGGCTTATTCTTTGAGCACATCGCAGGTTGAGCCTTAAACTGCTTTCAAGTTAAAGCAAAACGCTATTACTTAAATAGATACACTCTCATTGAGTGCCCAGCTGCCTTTCAGCTGAAAGTGCGCTGTCTGGTTTCTGACCCGCTTTTATTATCTCCCCAATTGATCCAGATCAATTCTCACGCTGACTTTAGAGAGAGCACTCTAATTCTCTGGCGTACCTTCAAAGTAGGTTAAAAAAGCGCCTGAAAAACCTGTGTCGTAGTCCAATCAGCCCATGCACAGTCAAAACAGGCAGGGAGGAAATATGAGTAACCTAATTGGAAAAGCCAGTGCAGCGGTGAAAAAAATTGGTTCAATACGCGAGACCATGGTGCATAACATCTGGTTAGCAGGACTTGGTGCATATGCTAAGAGTGCTGAAGAGGTAAGTGGTTTATCGGCTAAGAGCCAGTCGCTGTTTGAAGAGTTAATAGCGCGGGGCAAAGAGGTAGAGCAAAGCACGAAAGAGAAGGTGGCTGATGCGGCCAGTGAAACGTCTGGTGCGCTTGAGCAACGGGTTAATCATCTGATGCAGAAAGCCTCCGGCTTAGATGTCATGCAGCTGAAAGCTATGGACAAAAAGCTAGACGATTTGACCAAGCAGGTTGATGCGTTATTGGCAAAAGATAAGAAGCCTGTCGCCAAAAAAGCACCCGTGAAACGTGCTGTTGCAAAGAAACCAGCAGCCAAACCCGCGGCAAAGCCGGCAGCCAAGCCAGCGGCAAAAGCACCTGCGACAGCGGCAAAGAAAACGGTACGCCCAGCGGCTAAAAAGCCAGCGCCGAAAGCAGCAGGAAAAGTAGCAGAGGTTAAAGCGCCACTGAAAGCTGTGCCTAAACCTGCAGCGAAACCGGCAGTTGCGAGACCTGCGGCGAAAAAGCCGACAGAGACCGAAACCGCTTAGAGCGATATTCCTAACGTAGCAGGGAGCGAAGGCCGCGCCCAGCTACCAGATAAGAGGAGGGCGACATTATGAGCGCCAATAATGTAAAAGAAACCGCAAAACGCGTGATGGAGAATGGTGAGCAGCTTGCCCGTAACATCTGGTTGGCTGGCTTAGGGGTTTACAGTAAAAGTTTGGAGGAAGCACAAGGCCTGAACGGCAAGACAACCGAGCTTTTCGAAGAGTTGGTGACTCGTGGGCAGGAAGTGGAATACGCCACCCGCCAGAAGTTGGAAGATAAAAAAGAAAAAGCGTCTGACAAGCTGGAAACTCGGGTGAATGACCTATTCTTGAAGTTAAGCGGTATCGACCGTAAGCAGCTTGAAGATATGAACGAAAAGCTCGACAAGTTGGCTGACGCAGTTGAATCACTGTCCAAGAAATAGTCGGAAGGTTATCTGTAATGGCCTGACTCTGACCGGGGTGTGAGCTTAGGTTCACACCCTGATTTCTAATCTAAGGAGGTTACATGCCGGGACTTTCTCTCATGGATACGGCATTCGTTTGGTTTGAGTCCAGCGATACACCGATGCATGTGACCGGCTTGGTGTTACTAAAGCCCCCTGCAGATCAACAGGGTGAAAGGAGTAGTTTTGCCCGCCGCCTCTATTCAAAATTGTTGACCAAACAGCATATTGCAGCGCCGTTTAACTGGCGATTGCAGATGAAGTACAGCAACTTGCCGCAGTGGCAGGTGTGTGATCATGTTTGTTTATCTGATCACGTGCGATTAGAAACGCTGGCAGAGCCTGGTGATCGGGCGCAATTGAATGCACTGGTTTCACGCAATCATGCCCGTTGCTTGGATCGTAGTCGTCCATTGTGGGAACTCACGGTCATTGATGGTCTCGACGATGGTCAGGTTGCTCTGTCATTGAAAGTGCATCACGCATTGGCTGATGGTATGCGTGCCAGTGGTATTTTCATCAACGCCTGTAGTGAAACTCCAGACGAAGAGTTTACCGCGTTTTGGGAAAACGCCATGGTGCCTGAACGGCACTGTGATGAAGATGAAACCGGTATGGTTGAGGCTTGGCTGGATGCTGTCTACAAGCTTTCCAAGCAGGCGTTTACCTTGCCTGGCTTGTTCCGTATTGGCAGTACCTTGGCGATGAGCGCGCTTAACCTCAGATCATCTGCATTAACTACCCCTTTTACGGCGCCAAAGACGGCGTTCAATCGTAAGCCGGGGCAGGGACGTTCTATCTGTGTTGGTCGTTTTCCCATGGCCAGCTTCAGGCAGGTGAGTCGTTTGACTGGTGCGTCGATGAATGATGTGGCGTTGGCAGTTTGCGATATCGCATTGCAGCGTTATTTGCACATTCAACAGATGCAGCCGGAGAAACCATTGGTGGCGTTGATGCCGATTAACCTGCGTGCCAAAGGGGATCTGAGTTCCGCATGTAACAAGATGTCGATCGGTTTAGTGGAGATGGGACAGCCTGAAGATACGCCACTGGCACGTCTAGCTGCTATTCAGCACTCTTCCCAAGGGGTGAAGCAAGAAGCGTTGGATCTATCGCCGAAGGCATATGTGAACTATTCCATCTTGGTAAACGCGGCGGCATTATTAGGCGGTAAGCTTAATATTAACGGCGTCGTTCCGCCGGCAAGTAACCTGATTATCTCCAATGTACCGGGCCCCAATGCACCGCGTTATTACATGGGCGCGCAGATGACGGAGGTATACCCTTTGTCACTGTTATTGCCGGGTCAGTCGCTGAATATCACGCTGTATAGTTATGACGGTTGGGTACATTTCGGCTTAGTGGGTTGCAATACCTCGCTACCGAATTTTGAGCAGATATCCGACTACCTCACAGACGCCTTGGCTGGATTAGAGCAAGATGTCCTTAACACCGCGGTGGATCTCGTCACCGATCAGTTATTCCTGTTACAAGAAACGGAATAGCGCAGTTCAAACCAATAATCGGTTTATAGGGTGATAATGGCCAGTTGGCAAAGCAAAGCATTTAATCAACTCCTGTTTCGGGTGATGCGAAACCGCCTGGAACGTTGTGACAATGTATTTGATATGCGTAAAGTGATTGATGGTATGGATCGGCTAGGTTCTTTTATCAATCACCCCTCCGATATGTTTACCATTCCGTTTAAAGCTGGTTCATTGAAGTGCGAATGGATTGAGATGCCTGATTGTCGCCGAGATGGTGTGATCCTGTTCTTTCACGGTGGTGGCTTCTGTTTTAAAAGTCCGTTGGTGCACAATGCTGTACTGGCACGCTTGAGCGAACAGACGGGTCTGCGCGGTATGATGGTGGACTATCCATTGGCACCTGAGCATCCGTTCCCCTGTGCCCAAGAAGCCTGCCTGGCAGGTTACCGCTGGTTATTGGCGCATGGTGTGCCTGCTGCGTCGATCATTATGGCGGGAGATTCTGCTGGCGGTAATTTGGTATTAAGCTGCTTAATGAAATTGAAGCAGGATAGGCAACCTTTGCCTGCGGCGGCCGTGTTGTTTTCACCGTCAGTGGATCTGGCGATGACAGGTGAGTCTTCGTTCGCTAAACGTAATGTCGATCCTTTCTTTGCTTTGCCTACGCTGTTGTTGATGCGTAACAGTTACCTCAATACTCACTGCCCGTGTGATCCTTTAGTGTCGCCGCTGTATGGCGATCTCTCCGGTTTACCGCCGATGATGATCCATGTGGGATCGGAAGAGGTGTTGCTTGATGATTCGGTTCGTTTAGCAGAGAAGGTAAAGGCTGCCGGGGGGGAAGTTAATTTGAGCATTTGGGAAGGCATGCCTCACGTATTTCCTATTTTTCATCAGTTGCCTGAAGCGCAGCAGGCGATACAGCAGTGTGGCCAATTTGTCGTGGATAAGATCGAACGGTTGGCTGAGCCATTGCCGCAGGCAGAGGCGAATGTCGGATAATTTATCGTTGTAAAAGGGAAAGTTCATTTATTACCATTATTGAAAACACTACTTGGTTGGTGCTCGCCACTAACAGAGAAAACCCGTACCTGATCTCGACCATTTTCTTTAGCAAAGTAGAGCGCCTGATCGGCTCGTGAAGCCAAGCTATCATTGGTGTCTTCTTGCTCTCTTGAGCTTATTCCCGCGCCCGTCTTGAAGCAAATACTTATAGAGAAGAATCTAAGTAGTGGTATTTAGATGCGGCTGAACCAGCGCAACCAAACGGCTTACGCCTTGGCGCAGTATCATTGCGTGTTCCTGTTCGTTGCTAACCATGCTTAGCTGATTCACCCATCCAATAGCTATCATCAGGCTATTGTCAGCGAGAAACTTCTGGTCTTCTTTTTCAATGTTCAAGGCGTCTAAGCGATCAAGGTGATCAAACATTCGTTTATTCAGCGTCTTAAGTGAGTTGTATAGGTGGCTGAAGTTGCGTTTAAGGTCAGGCTCTCCCAGTACCAGGGTTTCGAGATCGCGAAGAACAAACCTGTACTGTGCCAATAGGGCCATGAGGCTAAGCAGAAATGGTGGATAGTCTTCGAGTGTGGTCACTTGATTTGAGAATTCAGTTCGCATTCGACAAATAGCTTGGTCAAACTCTTGAACCAATGCTTTAGCTATGTCCTCTTTATTGCGGAAATGGTAATACAGGTTACCCGGACTGATATCTAGTTCGGTAGTGATTTGTAAGGTCGACACATGGGCGATGCCCTGTTGATTAAACAGCGTTAAGCTAAGATTGAGGACTCGCTCACGATTACGCATTTTTCACCCTGTTTAGCTCCATTGTGACTGGTTAAAAAAACACCTTTATTGATCTCGCCACGGATCTTTTCTCCTGCTTTTGTATGACTATTAACCTAATGTCTCATCAAAGTAAGGGAGAAAAAAATGGCTGATTCAAACCTGTTTGATCTGTTTGAACAAGCTCAAAACGATGTCCGGCTCTTGCCTCATCGCCCCGTAGATGAAGACTTGCTCGAGCTTTATGCGTTGTTCAAGCAAGCCACTGAGGGCGATGTTAACGGACCCAGGCCCGCTTTTTTTGATTTCCGCGCCTGTGCCAAGCACGAAGCGCGGGAGCATATAAAAGGCCTGGATAAGGATGCTGCCATGGACCGTTATTGCCGTGTGGTTACGCGCCTGAAGAGCGAGCTGGCGGCTTAACACTGCTATCGCTTAATCCATAAATAAACGGGGCTTGCCCCGTTTTTTCTGTCATGCAATATCTATTCGGCCACTTCTGCTGTTTGTAGCTGCCCCTGAATATATTGATATTCCTGCTCCATGCTCTTTTTGCAGTCGCCTGCTACATACCGCGCGAGGCTGCTACCGATTAAGGGTAAAGAGGAACTGATTTCGATGGTGACATCATTTATTGCGCCAGTTTCGTTCTCATGAAGGTGCATGTGGCCTTCAATTCTAACCGGGACACCAACGAGATCTATGGTCATGTCGCAGCCGAGACTGCCATCATCTTTGCTATACCAATGCTCCTTTTGAATTAGCTTATTGTAGTCTCCCAGAATGCTTGCCAGCAGCGCGGGCACATCGGCAGGAAGTTCACGCTCTGTTTCACTGATAAAGCCATCATCGGTATCTTCGTTGCGGATGATGCTTATATTTATCGCTTTTAGTGCAGCATATTTTTCGCTGATTGTTTCTGCATCGCGAAAAAACAGATAAACCTGATCAAGGCTGTGGCTATATTGGTGACTGGCTGTGCATTTCATTGCTTATGCTCCTTATCCTTAGAGGTGTATGCCGCGCAACAGTGCAGCGAAGGCGATCATTTCCTGAGAGGGCTTTTCTTTCTCTTTAGGTTCAACTTCTTCGGTTGCCCTTGGCGAATCAGGAAACATACGGAAGCCTGTGTTCATAATGATTTCGCCCAATTTGGGAAAGACAGCATGGATTAAGGCACCAAAAATACCGAGTCGGGTTGCCACTCTTTTCGGTTTTTCTATGATTGCCTTAGCGATCATTTCTGCTGCTTGTTCCGGCGTTAGGGTGGGCATCTGTTGGTAGATTTCGGTCGGGGCGATCATTGGTGTCGCCACCAACGGCATATTGATGGTGGTGAACTGTACATTGCGGTCGGAAAACTCCGATGCTGCACAGCGGGTAAAAGATTCCATGGCCGATTTCGAAGCCACATAGGCTGAAAACCGTGGCGCGTTCGTTAGTACACCGATTGAGGAGAGATTAATCACATGTCCGCCGCCATTGGCTAACATACCGGGCAGTAACCCCATAGTCAGTTTTAGGCAGCCAAAATAGTTAAGTTGCATGGTGCGTTGATAATCATGAAACCGATCAAAAGAGTGCTCTACTGAACGGCGGATTGAACGCCCTGCATTATTGATTAACAGATCAATGTGCAGGTGCTGGTCATTGATCCGCTCCAACATTAGCTCGATGGCGTCTAGGTCCGACAGGTCACAACTATGGATATGGATTTCACCACCCTGTTGTTCTAATTCCTCTTGTACCCGTTTGAGTTCGGCTAGGGTTCGCGCAACCAATACGAGTTTGGCACCTGTACCTGCCAACATCTTCGCGGTGGCTTCGCCAATGCCTGAGGTAGCACCTGTGATCAGTACAGTTTTGCCCTTAAGTACCCCTGCTAAGGTTTTATCCAATGACAATTCAGGATCGAGGTTTCGCTCCCAGTAGTCCCAGATAGCGGGGGCGTAGTCTGCTAACTGTGGGCAAGTGATATCACTTCCCTTTAAGGCGTCTAGCGTGTTTTGGCAGTCGAATCGTGTTGGATAGTTGACGAAGTTGAGCGCGCTGCTGGGGATGCCGAGATCTTTTACGACGGCACCCATAAGTCGTTTAATGGGCGGCATTTTAAGGATGCCCGATTTGACCTGCCGAGGAATGAAATTAAACAACCGGGTGTCAATTCGCATTGCCATACGTGGCGCGTGGCCAGCATCGGCGAAGATGTTGAGCATTTCACCTGCGGTGTTGGGATTAGGATCGGTGAGGTGGAAGCAGGTCTGATCTTGCTCTGGTTGATGGGCAATATGGTCCATAGCCGCAACCACAAAATCGACCGGTACGATATTGAGATAACCTCCTTCAACACCTATGGTTGGTAGCCAGGGTGGCAGTGTGCGGCGCAGTTTTTGTAACGTTTTAAAAAAGTAGTAGGGGCCATCGGCTTTATCCGCTTGTCCGGTCTTTGAATGCCCAATAACCATACCGGGTCGGTAGATACGCCATGGTACCGCCTGATTGTCCCGTACCAATTTTTCTGCATCATGTTTGGATTGCAGGTAGGGGTGATCTAAGTGTTCAGCTTGTCCAAACATATCTTCACGGAACCAACCCGGATATAACCCAGCTACTGCGATAGAGCTTATATGGTGAAAGCAACCGACCTTGAGGGCTTCTGCGCATTGCAGGGTATGCAGTGTGCCATGGACATTTGCCAGTTGCTGCAGTTCGGCATCAGCGTCGAGGTTGTAGATCGCTGCCAAGTGAAACAGGTGATCAATCTTGCCGACTAAGTTTGTCTTGGCTTCGTCTGAGAGTCCCAGTCCTGGCAGAATGATGTCACCCCGCACGGGCTTAATCTGGTGTTGGTGATCGGCGAACAGGTCGAGTAATTTTTGTTCTGCTTTATCGCTACGAACCAATGCATAAACTGTCCCGCCGCGAGCGAGTAGTTTCTCAATTAGATAGCGTCCGATAAATCCTGTACCGCCGGTCACGAAGTAATTCATAGTTCAACCTCTTCCAATTTGTTGTCACTGGCATAATTATGATCTGGTCTGACCAGAAAGAAAGGTTTTGCGTGAGTAAACATCGTAGTGGTCAAATTTCCGACAAAATATCTGGGTATGGTTGCGATATTTGATCTAGGTCAGCAACGTCGAGGAATTTTACTTGTGCTTTAATTGACTGAGCAGATTTCATGAGCGACCTCTCATTTCGACTACGAATTTAAACCTAGTATCAGTACCCGCTACAGCAAGAAAAATAGCTTACTCTGGACTCTTTTATGTGACTTGACGCTCTCTCAGAGCGTCGCCCTTGCGGGCAATAAGGACGTCACGCTGGCCATGGATGGTCGCCATTTTCAGCTGAAAAATATTTTTATTTTTTTTCCTCCTGCCAACTTATTGCTGTGATTATCTATTTTCATTTTCATTCCGTCGTAAGTGTCATTGCGCAGTTGTTTGCCGATCTGTTCTGCGAAGAGTTAGCTATTCTTACCCTGAAACGGAATCGTTTTAGGAGTAGGTATGGATGTATATAACCAGACGGATCGGATTGTTTGCTCGACCGAACAGTTACAGTTAGTGGTAAGAAAAGTGCTGGAAAAGCACCGCCATGAGGCGAGGTCTACCAGCGAAGATTGGCGCGCAGCACTTGATGCCTTGAGTGAAGCGGCATTTGTAGTTGATGAACATCATTGGGATAGCTCGGTTGATAGAAGCCGAATCTCTTTAGTGGATTCTCTTATTGCGTTGAGGCAGCGTATTGATCTGCCTGATCAACGTTGTACCGCTAAGGGTGAAGTCGGCAGTTTAATCGCCGACCTGCAACAATTGGTGGTGTTTGGTTAATCAGCTTGTTGGCGGAAGATTGCGGTTCTATTTCTGCCTTTATTCTTAGCCTGGTAGAGGGCTTGATCGGCTCTGGCTATCATTGGCTCTGGCTTTCTGTCATGGGCTAACTCAGCGACACCAATACTGATGCTTTGAATGCCCGCTTCGGGCATCTCTTTTTCGTTGATTATCTCTCTTAGCTTCTCCGCTAAAATGGCAGCATTATCCAGATCGGTTTCTGGACAGATGATAAGAAACTCTTCACCACCCCAGCGCCCTAAGCTATCAGACTGGCGTATGTTTGATGCCAATCGTTGTGATACCTCTTTGAGTACCTCATCGCCCACCTGATGACCAAACTTATCGTTGATCTTTTTAAAGTGGTCGACATCAATCAGCAAAACCGAAAGTGAGTGGCTGTAACGCAGGTTGCGTTCAATTTCCTTGGCGATGATATCGTCTAGATAGGCGCGGTTACCGATACGGGTGAGGGGATCTGTCACAGCCATTTGTGCCAGCTCTTCATTGGCTTGCTGCAATGCATGGTGCGCTTTATGTAGCTTTTGGTTGAAGCGGCGCAGCTTGTAGTTAGAGAAAATAATGACGGCGATAATAACCAGAGCAATTGAAATCACTTTGATCGCTGCGGATTTGTTAATTGTTTTTATTACTTCGACCGTGGTCCATTTGCTAACAATGGCTTCTCTCTCTTGTGCTGGGATCTGATTGAAGATGCTGTTAATTATCTTGGACAGCGGGGTAAGCTCTTTCGTGACCGCGATGCCGAGGCTCATGTCGAGGGATAGACGGCCACCAATTCTATAGCCCGGGTAGTCACCAGAACTGAGGTGATATGAGCTCACAATATAGTTCTCGATATAGCCATCAATCTCATTACGCTGCAGGGCTTTATGAGCGTCGTTGAACGACTCGTACGGTTTTAGCTCTAAGTTAGGGTACCGTATCTTAACCAGCTCTTCGTAGGCATAGCCCTGTATATAACCAAACCTCTTGCTGCCTATGGTTGCAGCATCAGCGATATAGGGTTCTTTCTCTTTAGTGACAATGACTATCGGCGTGTTTAGGTAGCTGCGGCTAAAACTCATCTCTTTTAATCTAGTGAGCGTCGCCGACGCCATAATAAGCATTTGGCATTGTCCACGCTTCAACGCTTCTAGCGAGTCCTGCCAATGCTCAGTTTTGTGTAGCTTAAACTGGATAGGTAAGCGGCTTTGGATCTCTGATAGCAGATCTGCACTTAGCCCCACGTGTTTGCCGTTTTCTAGCCACTCTAGCGGTTTCCATTGTGGGTCGATGCAATAATCCACCTCCTTAAGTTGCGCTAAGAACTGGAGATCAATGTCAGATATGGGTGCTGCCAATGCGTCACTGCTATTGAGAAACCACTTATCTTCGAGGGCATCAATGACCTCTTTGGGAATTTGTCTGATCCCTTTGTTTAGTATGGATTGTAACAGCGGGTTGCGCTTATGAATGGCAATAGCAGAATGATAGCGGTGTTTCTCGTTAGTAAAGGGGACGAGGTGATAGCCCTTTATATTTCGAGTCTTAATTTGGTACTGCAGGACAGATTGGGCAGCGATAACAGCGTCGATGGCGCCTAACTGCAGTGCTGTTATCAGATCTTCGTGACGATTGTAACTGGAAAGGTTAGCACTGTTTGCCGCGAATCTAGCCACCTCAGCTTGGTAGGTTGTATCGCCGACAACACCGAGTCTAACGTTGGGTATAGAGAGTACATCGATACCAGCGGGCATCCCTTGTGGCACCATGATCACTAGCTCCTCCTCTAAAATAGGAACGGTGAACAAGGCATAGTGTTCTCTGAGGTTGGTTGTAACAACGGGTAGCAGGGCATCTGTTTGGCCAGAATCAAATAGGAATATTGCTTGTTCAGTGCTTTTGCTAAAGCTGTAATGGATCGGTAAACCGATGTTATTGGAGACGATGTTAATTAGTTCAACGACGAAGCCTTTGAATTGCCCGCCCTCTACGTAAATTACTGGCGAGTAGTCGCCACGGATGGTGTGCAGGTGCAGTGCTGTTTTACTGTCCAGCCACGCCTGTTCTTCCTCTGTAAACTCAATCTCGTCTATGAGTGGATCTGCTAAGACGCTTCCCATAGCCGTCAGTAAAAAAACGGAACCTAACAGTAAAATTGTGGTTAGCAATCTTCTGATCACAGCATATTCCTTATTAGTATTTCACTGAGTATAGATCCGTAAATTATTAACTGTGCTGGAAAATTCCCTGTATTGGCTTACGCTTAAGGTTAGAGTATTTACTCGACGCCTTTGTCGTGGGTACAGCCATGTGCGAACAAGGGAGGCAAAGTGAAGATATTATTGGTTACCTCTGAATATGAGGGCTTAGTTAAAGTCGGTGGCTTATCGGACTTTTGCACCGCATTCGCTGAACAGCTTAAGCGGCAAGGGCAAGATATTCGTGTATTGATGCCGTTTTACGGGCGAATACAGGATGAAGTTAGCATTAGCCACAGTTTTCCCATCGCTATTCCTTTGAGTTGCTGGCAAACCTTTCACGCGGTGATCCACTGTGTCACGTTGAAAGGGGTCACGCTGTATTTGCTCGAGTATCACGCTCTGTATGGTCGTGATGGCATCTATGATGATGGACACGCCGCGTATCAAGACAACCCTTTACGCTATGCTCTGCTGTCTCACGCCGCTTTTGATTTGTCGTTGGCATTAAAGTGGCAACCAGATGTGATCCATAGTAGTGACTGGCAGGGGGCATTGGTGCCGTTCTATCGACGTGAGCACTTTGCCGCATCAACATTCTTTTCTGCAACACGCACCGTGCTGACTATTCACAATGGCGCCTACCAGGGGCGTGCCGATTATGACTGGCATGAACAATTGGGAATACATCCTAAGTTCATGGTGCCGCAACTGTTTGAGGATATGGGGTGCCTTAATCCATTAAAAGCAGGTGTTGTGATGGCAGATCGCATTGTTACGGTATCACCGAGTTATCGAGATGAGCTGTTAGCCAATGCAACGAGTCATGGTATGGCTGGCGTATTTAATTACCGCCGAGCCGATTTTACTGGGGTGCTTAATGGTGTTGACCTGGTGGAATGGGATCCGGCCAGTGACAGTTGTCTGCCGTTCAATTATTCCGCTGATCAGCCAGCAGGAAAACAGAAGTGCAAACAGCAACGGTTGAAGCAGCTGGGATTGGACAGTCTTGAAGACAAGCCGCTGTTTTGCTTCATCGGCCGCATTGCACAGCAAAAAGGTTTTTCCTTGCTGCTGCCGTTATTGCGGCAGTTGTTACAAGCTGATGCGATGCGCTGCGTAGTGATGGGGCATGGTGAGGAGGGCTTTGTTAAAGAGCTAGAGAAGCTGGCTGCACACTATCCTCATAGTTTCCGATACCTTGCTGATTTCAGCCGCGAAGGTACCCACAATACATTGGCTGCTAGCGACTATATGTTGATGCCCTCTTTGTTTGAGCCGTGTGGCTTAAGCCAGCTCTACGCTATGCGTTACGGGACTGTACCAATTGTGCATGGGGTTGGTGGGTTAAAGGACAGTGTCACCGGGCTTGATGCGCTAACAGCCAATCGCAGCAAGGCCAATGGCTATCAGTTCTTCGAGCCTACGCTGAAGAGTTTTTTGGCCACGGTTAAACAGGCCATTAAACACTACCATGATGATCCGTTTCTCTTGCAACTGTTACGACGTAATGCAATGAGCACAAGGTTTGATTGGCAGCGGGTGGCAGAGGAGTATATTGCTATCTATTCAAAACTGGTGGCAGATTCGAACAATAGTGGAGAGCACAGCGCGCCGTTGAAAAGAGCATGACGTCCCGTATGGCGACAAGTGCTTAGCCAAACATGATCATGGCGATCCCTGCGACAGCAGATAAGGTACCTAGCCAAATTTTAAAGGTGGGCGGATTTCCTCTTAACCAGGCGATAGGCAGGGCGAATAATGGACTGGTCGCCATCAGCGTTTGGGCGACAGCGGCATTGGCATACTTCAGCGATACCTGTTGCAACCAAATGGCCAAAAACGTGCCAACGACGATGGCGACGGTCAGTATCGCGCCGTTTCGCATATCCATCGCTAACAGGGGTTTTATCAATTGCTTATGGATCTCTTGGCGTAAGCCTAGCAATAGAGCGATCACTAAGGTACCGGCAACTAGTCTTATCAGTGCCCCCCACAGTGGCGCGACATCAGCATCAACCAAGGCATAGTGTGAAAGTAACACCCCCACCGCCTGACAGACAGCCGCCAATGCGCCGTAAAAAAGGCCTTTTTTGCATATCGATGGTTCATTGTCATCGTGACTTTGCTGCCTCAGCACATAGATGACCCCCGTGAGTGTGACTAGCATACCCAAAGCAGCGGTCACGGTGATTGCTTCGTTGAGGACCAACAGCGCTAATACGCCGGTGAGGGGAGGCGCCAGCGATTCCATGAGCAATACTTTCCTGGGGCCCATGCGCCGTAGCGCTGCGAAGTAGGCTGTATCACCAATCGCAATACCTATCACGCCACTGATGATGAGCCAACCCCATGCGCTGCCACTTGGTATGCCGACAGAGGCATCACTGAGCAGGAGAGCAATGAGTAGCAGAAGCGACGCGATGACGCCCTTGATAACGTTGAGGGGCATGGCGCCAAAACGCTGACTGCAGTGGCTGTAGATCCAGGTTGCGATCGCCCAGAATAGGGCGGCGGTTAATGCAGCTATTTCACCTGTAAAAGCAACCATGGCGTAAGTGGAACTCCAGACAGTAAAACGCCGCAGACGCGAAAAGCGAGCTGCGGCGTTAAATCAGATCAACGGGCTAGCGGTTATGCGTCAGCGCGAGACTCTTGATTGCGTGGACGCGGACGTGGTGCGCCACCTGTGTCAGCGCTAATCCCCATCGGCTTATTGCGTACCCGTGCATTAGACAATTGACTGAACACTTCCGCTGGCATGCCACTTGGCAGCTGTACAGTGCTGTGTCCATCAAACAAACGGATAGCGCCAATGTTACCACTGTCGATAGAAGCTTCGTTGGCAATAGCGCCGACGATATCTTTCACCTGTACACCATGGTCACGACCAACGGCTAAGCGATAGGTTTTCCAATCGATGTCGTTACGACGACCTTGGCCTTGACGAGCGCGAGGTGGACGATCACCACCGCGGTCATTGCGATCAAAGCGCTGGCCACCGCGTTCGTTACGGCCACGGCCATTCCGCTGACCACCACGGTCGTTACGGTCAAAGCGATCATTACGACCACGAGTATCACGTTGCGGGCGCTCTGGATCAGGCTTAGGTTGCAGTGGACGCTTCTGCTGATACTTGTAGAGCAACGCTGCGGCAAGATCTAAAACAGAAGTTTCAGATTGCTCGGCCATGGCGTTGATCATTTCGCGCATCGCTTCCAGGTTTGGATTGTCGACTAGCTTGGTCAGCTCTTCGCGACACTTCTCTTGGCGATGTGCGCCTAGTTCTACTGGGCTTGGCAGCTCCATGCTTTCGATGTCACCACCGGTTGCACGCATATAGTGGCGCAGCAGGTAACGCTCGCGAGGGCGAACAAACAATAAGGCTTCGCCACTGCGACCAGCACGGCCAGTACGACCGATACGGTGAACATAAGATTCGTGATCGTCAGGCAGATCGAAGTTCAATACGTGTGAGATACGGGGAACATCAAGGCCGCGTGCAACAACGTCAGTTGCTACCAAGATATTGATCTTGCCTTCTTTCAGTTGGTTAACTGTACGCTCACGCATCTGCTGGTTCATATCACCATTAAGTGCAGATGCTTTGAAACCTTGTGATTCCAAACGCTCAGCCAACTCTACGGTATCGTTACGAGTACGAACGAACACCAACATGGCGTCGTATTCGACTGTTTCAACTAAACGCTCTAGTGCGGTCAGTTTGTTGATACCACGAACTTCCCAGGCGCGCTGGCGAATGTTCGCTTTCTTGGTTTCGCTCACGGCAATTTTGACGTGGGCTGGATTTTTCAGGAAGCGTTCAGTGATCTTGCGGATCGCTGGGGGCATGGTGGCAGAGAACAACGCCATCTGCGTAGTTTCTGGCACGTGGCTCATGATCCACTCTACGTCTTCCAGGAAGCCCATGTTGAGCATCTCATCAGCTTCGTCGAGAACCAGTGTTTTCAGATCATCAAATTTGATACGACCGCGACGGATGTGATCCATCAAACGACCAGGGGTAGCAACGATAACCTGTGGGCCACGTTCCAGTTCAGCTAACTGAGGACCGTATGATTGGCCACCATAAACAGTCGCAACACGAAGGCCACGCATATGTTTGGCGAAGCTTTCAATCGCTTCCGCTACCTGAATAGCCAGTTCGCGAGTTGGTGCTAAGACCATTAATTGGGTTTTACGTACGCTAGGGTCGATTAAAGCAAGTGCGGGTAAGCCGAACGCAGCGGTTTTACCGGTACCGGTTTGTGCTTCGCCCAGCAGATCGCGACCTTCGAGGAGGTGCGGGATAGCTTCTAGCTGGATCGGAGTAGGTGTTTTGAATCCAAGGCTGTCTAACGCACTAGACAAGTTTTCTGGGAGATTGAGTACAGCGAAGCCGCTGTCAAGAGTTTCAACTTCTGACATTTCACATTCTTCATATTGGGCAAGCGGCGCGGCGTTCATCTCGAAACATCATCGAGCACGGCGCATGCGAATCACTAATACGAGGTGACAGCCCTGAAGAATTGTAGTTTCGCCATGAACTCACGCGGCGAAAACAGGCGCTACGACCTCAAACACACCAAAGAACAGAATTAACCACTCTTGGTAAGGAGGCGGCATGATACATGGATCACAAAATTATGCAATAGCGATTAAAAAATAACCAATCCTTACATTTGGACTAAACAGTTTAAGAGAGCTAATGGTGAAACAGCCTAAATCCAGACTTTCCTTAGTGGTTCTGCTGTTCTGCAGGGGCAACAGTCTCTATAATGCGTGCCTCAAATAATGTAAGCGGACAAAGAGATGACTCAGTGGACCCCTAGCAGCTGGCGCGATAAGCCAGTGCAGCAGTTGCCTCAGTATCCAGATACTGAAGCGTTGGCACGTGTTGAGAAGGAATTGGCTGACCAACCACCGTTGGTGTTTGCCGGTGAAGCGCGCGCTTTAAAAGCAGACCTAGCCCGTGTTGGCCGTGGTGAGGCCTTTTTACTGCAGGGTGGCGATTGCGCTGAAAGTTTTGCTGAGTTTAGAACCAGTCATATTCGCGATACGTTTAAAGTGTTACTGCAAATGGCTGTGGTGCTGACATTCAGTGCGAAAAGCCCCGTAGTTAAGATCGGACGGATCGCTGGACAGTTTGCTAAGCCGCGTTCAGCGGACAGTGAAACCATTGATGGTGTGACATTACCGTCGTATCGTGGCGATATCATCAATGATATTGCGTTCACTAGCGCATCACGGGTGCCCGATCCTGAGCGTATGTTGAAGGCGTACCAGCAATCGACTTCAACTTTGAATCTGTTACGTGCTTTTGCCCAAGGGGGCTTGGCAGATCTGCATCAGGTACAGCGCTGGAATCTCGACTTTATCGAAAAGAGCCCGCTGGGAGACCGCTACAAGCATCTGGCAGATCGCATTGACGAATCCCTCGAGTTTATGGCTGCCTGTGGCATCAATGGCAATACCACGCCGCAGTTGCATGAGACCACTCTATATACCTCTCATGAGGCGCTGTTGTTGCCTTATGAGCAGGCATTGACCCGTAAAGATCATTTGACCGGTGAATGGTACGACTGTGCAGCACATATGCTCTGGGTTGGCGATCGTACCCGTCAGCCTGATGGGGCTCATTTGGAGTTTTGTCGCGGTATTAATAACCCGATCGGTCTAAAAGCTGGACCCAGCACTAAGATCGAAGATCTATTGCGCAACATCGATATTATTAACCCGAATAACGAAGAAGGGCGCTTGAACCTTATCGTACGCATGGGTGCGGACAACGTTGGTGCTCATTTGCCGGAGTTAATTCGTGCCGTGCAACGGGAAGGGAAGAACGTGGTGTGGAGCTGTGATCCTATGCATGGCAACACCATTAAATCGTCTACCGGATATAAGACGCGTCGGGTTGAGGATGTGTTGAAAGAGGTGCAAAGCTTCTTCGAGATCCATGGTGCTGAAGGCTCGGTGGCGGGCGGTGTGCATTTCGAAATGACCGGCCGTAACGTGACAGAGTGTACCGGCGGTGCATTCCAGATAACCGACCATGACTTGGCTGAGCGTTATCACACCTACTGCGATCCGCGTTTGAATGCTGATCAGGCGTTAGAGTTGGCGTTTATGATCGCCGATCATGTAAAAGCGGCACGTGCTGCGATTAAGTAGGATCCGCTGACCTAGTTAGTTCTGCATTTCGTTGCAGCAATAAAAAAGGAGCCATTGGCTCCTTTTTTTTGCCTGAAATATAGGTTGTTAACGAGTGCGATCTGCTCGCGGGGTTAGCGTTGTCTATCTTGTTTAGATGCATTAGTTACAGTCTTTGCGGCACTTTCGTGGCGATTGTCGATGTCTGAATCGACCTCGTCGTAGTTGAATTTTCCGAGTAAAAGATTGTAGAGACACATCAATATGCCATACAGCGAAACGAAGCCAGCACCTAGCGTGGCAATTCCCTGAAGCGCGATAATAAATGCGAGAAAGGCGACAACTGCGCCTATTAAAGCCATTTTGTATTTTTGCTTTTGATACGGGGAGAGTGTTTTTTTGTAACCAGACATAAACAGATCCTCCTTGAATTCGTCATTTCTACTTGGCGATCACCTGCTTGATAAACGGTAGCATGTGGGTGGCAATGATTGGTTGCGCGTCTGCTGCCGGATGAATACCATCGGCTTGCATCAGCGCGGGGTTTTCTGCGACAGCAGGTAAAAAGCTGGGAACAAGTGTAATTTGATGTGTTTCCGCCAAGCGATGGTAGATCGCTTGAAACGCCGCTGTGTAGCGCTTTCCATAGTTTGGTGGTAGTAGGATCTCAACTAACAGCGGGGTTGCCCCTGCGGCTTTCGATGCGGTAATCAATTGTGCTAGCTGTTGTTCTGTATGTTGCAGATCAAACCCACGTAAGCCATCGTTTCCGCCTAGCTCTATGATGACAACATCTGGCTGGTGCTTGGTAAGGAGATCTGGCAGCCGGCGTAATCCACCGTCGCTGGTATCGCCGGTGATGCTGGCGTTGACCACGCTAGTTTTGTTACCTTCGGCAATTAACCGGTCACTCAATAAGTGCACCCAACCCTGTTCAATCGACATGCCATAGGCCGCGCTGAGACTGTCACCCAGAACAATAATGGTCGATTTCTCTTGGGCATACGTATAGGCAGGCAACGCAAAAATAAGTATGAGGAAAAAAGCGCTAATGCGAGACGAAACAGCGTTAAACATGATTGAATTCCAACAAGTCAGTTATACAGTTGACGGCCCTGAAGGCAGCCTCTCCATCCTCGATGGTGTGTCGTTACAAGTCAAGCAGGGTGAAACGGTCGCCATTATCGGGCCGTCTGGCGCGGGTAAGAGTTCATTACTCTCTTTAGCCGCCGGGCTCGAGCGCGTTTCGGCAGGAGGAGTGTCGGTGGCGGGGCAGAGCATCACTAATATCTCCGAATCAGCATTAGCAGCAATGCGTGCTGAGCATATTGGTTTTGTTTTCCAATCATTTTTGCTTATCCCCGAGTTAACGGCGGTTGAGAACCTGACGGTGCCCTCGCAGCTGTGTGGAAAAATACTCGCCAAAGGTCAGGCTGAAGGGATGCTGGAAAAGGTTGGCCTTGCGCAAAGGGCGCGCCACTATCCACAACAGATGTCGGGCGGTGAGCAACAGCGTCTGGCGATCGCTCGCGCATTTGTCCATCAACCTAACATTCTGCTTGCAGATGAGCCGACAGGTAATCTGGATCGTGCCAACGGTGAGCACATTAGTGAGCTGCTGTTTGAGCTAAATGAAGCGCAAGGAACCACACTTTTGCTTGTGACCCACGATGAGGCGTTAGCAGCAAAGTGTCAGCGGGTACTTAGGCTCACCAATGGCCAATTGGAGGTCGTGAAGCAATGAGTTTGCTGGCAAACAGCTTAAACATGCTTAAAGGGGAGCGCAGAGGTGCGTCGCTCTATCTTTGGTGGATATCCCTGGCCGCGGCGGTGGCAATCCTGTTCTGGTTTTTGGCTCTCAGCCAGCGTATCGAGGTGTTTTTACAACGTTCCACTTCTGGTTTCTTAGCCGCCGATATTGTCCTCTCTGCACCGCAACCGGTTGACCAGTCATGGTTAGATGATGCCCAATTAAGGGGGCTGAACAGTACCCAGATGTTGCGTTTTTCTACCATGATGTTCGCTGGAGACCGCTTGCAGTTGTCATCAGTGAAAGCGGTAGCTCATGGTTACCCACTCCGGGGTGAACTCCGCATCAGCGATACCATTGGCAGCGAAGGCTACTGGGTGACGCATGGCCCCGAGCAAGGCACGGTTTGGTTGAGTGAAACGCTGGCGCTACAGCTGTCAGTTGCTGTGGGGGAGAATGTTGAAGTTGGCGATACTGAATTGACTTTCAGCCACTACTTGCTGGAGCAACCGGATGTTGCTTTTGGGGTGTTTAGCTCGTCGCCTCCTAGCTTAATCCACCTCGACGATGTTGCAAGAAGCGGTGTTATAAGGCCGGGTAGCCGCGTTAATTACCGTTATCTCTTTAGTGGCGATTCACAGCTCGTTGATGACTGGTACCAGTGGCTCAAGCAGAACAAAAAAGAGCGCCACACCCTGACCTCGTTAGTTGATAGCGAATCTAATTTGGGGGATGCCTATCAACGTGCACAACAGGTGCTATTTTTGGCCATGGTGTCAGCATTAGCGCTGACCCTGATCGCGATGTGGTCTTCGTTACAGTCCTATGCCGGCCCATTAACTCGGCGGATCGGTGTACTGCGGATATTGGGTGCTTCTCAACGTTTGTTATTGGCGCAGTTTGGCCTGCACTTAGGTATCACTGTATTTGCAGGCGTTGCGTTTGGGTTATTGGTTGGTAGTGGTCTTGATTATATGGCGGCTCAGCAGATGGCCTCTTTTGCGCCGCTGCTAGCCGAACAATCAATCGGCGTGCGGCCATACTTGTTGGCTGCGCTCAGTGGGGTTGTGGCTTGCGTTTGCTTGTTGGCACCTCTGCTGGCTTACCTGTTCCGTGTTGGACCACGTCAATTACTGGAATCTGCGGAGCGCGCCCCCAAGGCGCCAGCTGTGAAAGGCGGTGTGTTACTCGGGGTCGGTTTTGTGCTGTTAACCGGATTAGTGAGTGGTTGGTTAAATCTGCTACTTATGCTTGGGTTAATCATCGTTTTAACGCTGTTGAGCAGTGGTGTTCTGCTATTGGTCGAACGAATTCGTGTACCGGCGCAGATGAAAACATTGCACTTGGCAATGCTGCTATTGGTGCGGCAACGGGTTCGAGTGACGATCCAGATGGTCGGCTTAACTCTCGCCATTGCACTGACTTTGGCGATGGTATTTGTGCGTTCAGATCTTATTGATGAATGGCAACGCCTGGTACCCGAGCAAACGGCTAATTTCTTTTTGGTCAATGTAAACCCAGATGAGCGCACTGTGCTGGCGCAGCAGATCACCAACCAGAAAGGACGCTTAAGCGGTTTTTATCCCATTATTCGTGGCCGCTTAACTAGCATTAATGGTGAAAAGGTGGTCGATGATCGTGATGGCAAAGCCGCCATAAAAGAGCAGCAAGGACGACGTCGAGGGATCAATAGAGAGTTGAACCTGACCTGGACTGATGCGTTACCTGAAGATAATGTAATCGAAGCGGGTGACTGGCAGAAAACCGTCAACGGCGAAGGTTTATCTGTTGAAGAGGGTATGGCTAAGCGGCTCGAACTTGAATTGGGTGATCGGCTTACTTTTGTTGTTACCGGTGGCGAGATATCTCTACCGATCACTAGCATACGTTCATTAGACTGGAAATCGATGCGTCCGAACTTTTTTGTGATCTTCCCAAAAAGTAGTTTGGATGCTTATGCACATACTTATATTACCAGCTTCTACTTGCCGTATGAGAGTAGGGATTGGTTGTATACCAATATGCGGCAATATCCCGCTGTGAGCTTGATTGATATTGAGCAAATATTAGCGAAATTTGCCGGCTATCTAGTGCAGATCGTGCAAGTGGTGACCTTGCTAGTGGTGTTGGTGTTAATAACAGCGTTACTGGTGACGGCTTCGTTGGTGATGGGGAGTTTTGTCCGCCGCCACCGTGAACTGCATATTTATCGCATACTTGGTGCCAGTGATAGTGCCTTAAAACGTCTGTTGATGGCGGAGTTTGTTTTGGTTGGCATATTGGCTGGTGTGATTGCGTCGGTGATCGCAGAGGCGCTGTTAGGTGCGCAGGCCTTATGGATATTCGAACAATCTCCCCGCTGGCATGGGCAGTTGTGGTTGCTGGGACCTGTTGTCGGCATGTTGGCGACATTACCGCTGGCGTTTTGGCTAACCAGTAGGTTGCTACGGGCGTCAAAATCGCGCGTGGCAACGCACTGACAACACTACTTTGTTTTAGGGCGAGCCAGTAGGCTCGCCAATGCCTCATCTAATCGGCTATGACAGAAATGAAAGCCATGCTCGTGTAGTCGTGATGGTACGACCCGTTGGCCGTAAATCAATAAATCGGCCATTTCGCCAAACAATAGGCGCAGTAAAAAGCGTGGTAATCTGAATTCCGCTGGACGTTCCAGCTGTTTACCTAGCGCATCGGTAAACTCCTGGTTAGTGCAGGGAGAGGGGGCGGTTAGATTAAAAACGCCGTTTGCTGTTGGGTGATCAAGTAAGAATATTATGGCTTTAACCATGTCGTTAATGTGGATCCACGACATGTACTGTTCGCCGCTGGCAAGCGGCCCGCCGAGCCCAAATCGAAATGGCGGTAGCATACGTTTCAGGGCTCCGCCTTTGGTGCCAAGTACGATCCCCGTTCGCAATATACAGAGGCGGACATTGTCTGGCTTACCTTCCGCTAACTCTTCCCACCGTTGGCAGATCCGGTGGGAAAATTCGTCATGATGATCTGTAAACGATTCATCAATAGCCTCGTTGCCTTGTCGCCCATAGATCCCTATCGCGGAGCCGCTCAGGAAAATGGATGGTGGGTTGTTGCTAGTGTGCATGAGCTGCACGAGCGTACTGGTAATGTGCCAACGACTGCCAGTAATTCTAGACTTCTGACTTTTACTCCAGCGCTTGTTGGCTATTGGTTCGCCGGCAAGGTTGATCACTGCATCAAATGGGTCAAGATCATTAAGGTCGTTAAGGCAGGAGATGATCTTGACGTCGAAGCCAAGCTGTTTTTGTGCTGATGAGGGGTGGCGGCTTAACACTGTCACCTTATGCTGGTTTTTAAGGTGCTTGGTGAGTGCGCTGCCAATGAAGCCTGTGCCGCCAGTGATCAATATGTTCAATGAGGTCACCTATGCTGTGCAAAGTGATAACGGATTGTGTCACAAACGAAACCCGATAAACTATACACTATCCTCGGCAGGGCAGTAGGTCATCCTCCGAATTATCATTGGATGAAGAGGTGATCTCGTAAGAGCCACTTTCGCGACGATGATTGGCAAATTGCAGTATGACTAGCAAAGCACGGCTGACAGCCGCCATGGCAATACCGACAGCAGCCATACGAGCGCCTGCCTGTAAGCTTTTGCTAGCCATTGTTTCTGTGGTCATTGTGTCGCTAAACATCGCCAGTGCGGTGGCTAAAACACATAGGATCATCGACTTGATTAGCCGGTCTGCAAAGGTGCGGTCTACGCTTTTTAGCCTTTGATAGCCGTGAATAGTAGCAATAAAAATAGCGCTCAATACTAAGGTCAACATCTTGACCTCCTTAAAACCCATGAATGCGATGCAATGTCATCTAATTCTGTAAGTTTACAACATTTTGATGACGAATTGGTGACAAGAATAGCATGAACTGTACAAAAAATATCCTATCTTCACTTTTAAAACCTAAATCTGTGGAAAATGCTGAACGATTATTACATGGTCGAGGCCAGCTAACCGCTGGTGCAGAGTCGATTGCTATCGATTGGTATGCGAGCCATCTGTTGTTCACTTTTTATAGTGAAGTAAGTGACGATGATGTGAATACGCTTGTTGATGCGGTAGTGGATCAGTTTCGGCAATGGCAGATGCCTATCCAAGATGTCCTTTGCCAACGTCGCTATTTAAAAGGTGCGCCAGTAGAGTGCCTGCATGGTGAGGTTTCACAGCCTTTATGGGTCACCGAACACGAGCTGCAATACAAGGTCAATCTGCTCAACCATCAAAATCATGGCTTATTTTTAGATATGGCGGAAGGGCGGAAGTGGGTGTTGGAACATGCCAAAGCGCGTTCTGTTCTCAATCTATTCAGTTATACCTGTGGCTTTTCTGTTGCTGCACTAGCGGGTGGCGCAGACAGTGTGGTGAACTTGGATATGAGCAAAGGTGCACTGAGTGTCGGTAAGCAAAATCATGTAAAAAATGATCTGCATGGAGCAAGGTTCCTCGGACACGACCTTTTTAATAGTTGGGGAAAGCTAAAACGTTTCGGACCCTATGGTTTGATTATCGTTGATCCACCCTCTTTCCAAGGCAGTAGTTTCACCCTGGATAAACACTATCCGAAAGTGATTAGGCGGCTCAGTTCTTTGGCAGAAGAGGGAGCAGATATATTACTTTGTTTAAATGCGCCAGAAAAAGACAGTGAATATCTAACCGCGATGGTTGAAGAAGGGGCGCCTGAATTGAGTTTTGTGCAGCGTTTGCCAAACCCCGCAGCCTTTGCTGATCGTTTTCCTGAAAAGGCGCTCAAGGTTTTACATTACAGGTATGGTAGCTAATAGCAGATAGCTAACAGGCTCTCCTGTTAGCTATCAAAGATCGTTAATCTCTTTTTTTAAATCATAGCTTTCGTCGGTGACAATTTTTTCAACGACTTGTAGGCGCTGGTTTATTGCTTCAAGTGTTTCTTTATTCACATATTGCTTATAGATTGCCAGTTCGGTTTCAAGCATATCCACCCGCTGCTTTAATGCATTATGACGGCGGCCTCTGGCGCTGAACTGTGTTAAGGCCAAGTAAGCGAACACAATCGCCACTAAAACAACAATCATCATATTGCCACTCATTTATTAACTCCTTAATTAGGGGGCGTGGGTTTAATTTTGCCCATCTAGCCAATCCAACCGTCATTGATCTTTATAACAGCATACAAGCCTTGAATGCCAGCAAGCCAGTGAAAATTAAAGTGTTTATTAACAAAATAGTATCTATTTATTTCTAACATGTTGAAAGCGCCACGGATCTGAGAAGTGAGTCTGTTAAACTGAGTGATTGTAGTATTTTTTAGTCTTAACTGTTCAGGCGCTGTGCATCATAGGGAGAGATAACGTGGGTGGGATAAATCGCTGGTGGCTGTTGGTCGTGCTTCTTTTTCCGTTGGGATTATTGGCCACCCCGCTGGAGTCACAGGAGCAGCTAGAGCCGGAAAAAGCGTTAGGATTAAGTGCGAAAACAACAGCGCGCGGCAGTAGCATTGCGGTTGCCACGGCGAATAAGCACGCCAGTGAAGCTGCGATGGCTATGCTAAAAGCGGGCGGCAGTGCCGTGGATGCAGCTATTGCGGCGCAGATGGTATTGACCCTGGTTGAGCCGCAATCATCCGGCATTGGTGGTGGCGCATTCATGCTGCACTACGATGCTAAAGAAGGTGCGTTGACCAGCCTGGATGGTCGGGAAAGCGCCCCGCAAGCAGCGACGCCCGATATGTTTCTACTGCCAGATGGTAAGCCAATGGCGTGGAAAGATGCCTTGGTGGGCGGGCGCTCGGTTGGTGTCCCTGGTGTGGTCGCCATGTTGAAAATGGCTCATGACAAGCATGGCGTGTTGCCATGGAAAGTGTTGTTCGAGCCCGCAATCAAGCTCTCAAAAGAGGGCTTCATTGTCTCTCCCAGATTGGCTAAGTTGGTGGCTGCCAATATTAATCCAGGCATGGGATTGTTTGAATCGAACAAGGCCTATTTTTTCCCTGATGGTAAACCGATAGCTGAGGGTAGCTTATTGGTTAATCAGCCACTGGCAGATACGTTGACGGCGATTGCCGAGTTTGGGCCGAAAGCATTTTACCAAGGTGAGCTGGCTCGCCGCATCGCCTATGTGGTTAACAATGCCAAGGTTAACCCTGGGTTACTGAGCGAAAAGGATTTAAATCATTATACCGCGCTGGAACGAACACCTATCTGTGGTCTGTATCGAGGCTATAAAGTTTGCGGCATGGCACCGCCGAGCTCCGGTGGCGTGGCGGTTCTACAGTTACTTAAACTGTTAGAAGGAAGCGATTTACAGGCCCTAAAGCCGACTTCTGCTGATGCTGTTCATCTGTTTACCCAAGCATCTAAGTTAGCATTTGCAGATCGCAATATTTATATGGCTGATAGCGATTTCGTCGCTGTACCGGTTTCTGAGATGCTGGATGATAGGTATATCAAATTGCGCCAAGGCTTAATTACAGGCCGCGATGACGGGGTGGTTGAAGCCGGGCAGCCGGTCGACTACCTGAGAGCTTTGGATGCAAGTCCCGAATTTGAGAGCACTAGTCACCTTTCTATCGTTGATAAGAGTGGTAATGCAGTATCGATGACGACGAGTATTGAAATGGGGTTTGGCTCTTCACTGATGGTCGCAGGCTTTTTACTTAATAACCAGTTAACCGACTTTTCGCTGCAACCTACACGTGGCGCATTGCCGGTGGCTAATCGTATTGAACCAGGTAAAAGGCCAAGAAGCTCAATGGCACCGACGATGGTGTTTAGACCGGATGGCCGCCTCTGGTTGGTTATCGGCTCACCGGGCGGAAGTCGGATTATTGACTACGTTGCCTGGAGCCTATTGGCGCGTATCGATTGGAACATGGCTTTACAGCAAGCGATTGACTTCCCTCGCGTCACTAACAGAAATGATTACACTGCGCTGGAAAAGGGCACTGAAATTGCTCTACTAAAAAAAGCCTTAGAGGTGAGAGGACATAGGGTGAGATTGATTGACCTTAATAGTGGTATCCATGCTATTGAGGTAGGGGACACCTTTATTGACGCAGCAGCGGACCCGCGGCGGGAAGGGTTAGCGTTGGCAGAATAGTGCCTGAGTCAGCAATGGCTAGCGTTGATTACGTTAGCCATTGGTCATGAATATATCTGGCTTGATCGATTCTACGTACCATTCAAGACCTTTCTTAACAACAATAACCGTGCGCTCATCCTCGCGAACACCACCGTCTATTTTTCCTTTAAAGTGCACGGTTACTTGTGCTTGGGTAGCTACTTTACGGAAAAAATCGGCATCCGTGTCGCTAAGTGTTAGTTCAACGTCATTCATTGACAGCCCAACCACATGGCGTTTGACGGAATGTGCTGAGCGATAATGAACTAACAGCTCGGCCAACTCCGGCATGCAGTATTTGGTAGCCTCGTTTACGTCAGCGCGAATGTAGATAGCAGCAAAGAAATCAATAGCCGCCTGTTCAGGCGTACTGACTTTCTCTTCACAGCCAGTTAGCAGTAAAAAGGCACACAGCAAAGAGATAAGAGCGTTAATACGACGTGCTTTCATTTTCATCACATTTAATTTTTTTCACAGTCTATAGTGCATAAATCATTTTCATAGGTCAAAACATACCAATGATTACGCTATGCATCACATAACTGAATAATCGTATTTCGTTAAGCAGATAACTAACCCATTATTAATTCAACAAGTTTATCTGATTCTCTAGGTGGCTTTTGAAGGAACTGCTAAGTAATCTACTTTCTTCCTTGATGGGGCGGGTTCGCGATCTGCTTCCAATTGTCATCGTTGTCGCTTTTTTCCAATTGGTTGTGCTGCAACAACCGTTACCTAATTTCTCCGAAATTCTTATAGGTTTGCTGCTAGTTGTGGCTGGACTGGCGTTCTTTATTCGTGGCTTGGAAATTGGTCTTTTCCCCCTGGGGGAAAATCTCGCCCATGCCTTTGCGCAGAAGGGTAATGTCTGGTTGCTCTTAGCATTCGCGTTTTGTTTAGGTTTTGGTACCACCGTTGCTGAACCCGCCCTGATTGCCGTGGCCGATGAAGCGGCGGAGGTTGCGGCTGAAGGTGACATGATTGCTCGCACCGAGGAAGCTATGGAGTCTTATGCCGATGGCCTTAGGCTCACGGTTGCTTTGTCTGTAGGCGTCGCGATTGTGATAGGTGTATTGCGGATCCTTAGGGGGTGGCCGATCCATTTGATGATCACCGGTGGTTATATCTTGGTGCTGATCACGACGGTTTTTGCGCCGAGAGAGATTATTGGGATCGCCTATGACTCTGGCGGCGTCACCACATCAACGATTACTGTCCCTTTGGTGACCGCATTAGGTGTCGGGCTATCCAGTGTGATTAAAGGGCGTAATCCCATGCTGGATGGTTTTGGTTTGATTGCGTTCGCGTCGCTGACACCGATGATATTTGTCATGATATACGGGATGTTGATATGAGTGGCTTGTTACTAGAACTACTCTATAGCACGGCTAATACGATGCTTGATGTGTTGCCTATCATTACCATCATCTTGGTTTTTCAATTGGTGCTGTTACGACGGCCCATCCCACGAACTAAGCGTGTGATGCTCGGCTTTGTCTACGTGATTATTGGCTTAAGCTTGTTTTTGGTTGGGTTAGAAAAAGCGCTATTTCCGCTTGGCGAGTTAATGGCAAAGCAGTTAACGCGTCCAGAGTTTATCTACACTCACGCGCACGAGTTAGACCTTCACGTTGATTGGAAAGATTACTACTGGATCTATATCTTCGCTGCGGCAATTGGCTTTAGCACGACAATTGCCGAGCCTAGCTTAATCGCGGTGGCGATTAAAGCCCACGAGGTTTCTGGCGGCGCGATTGGTGTTTGGGGGTTAAGGGTTGCCGTTGCGTTAGGGGTGGCTATCGGCATTAGCTTGGGAAGTTACCGCATTGTGGTGGGCGACCCTCTGCACTTCTATATTTTGGCAGGGTACGTCGTGGTAGTGATCCAGACCTTCGTGGCGCCTAAGTTGATTATTCCATTGGCTTACGATTCCGGTGGCGTCACTACTTCAACCGTAACTGTACCGCTAGTGGCCGCGTTAGGGTTGGGATTGGCTGAAACAGTACCAGGACGTAATCCGTTGGTCGATGGCTTTGGTCTGATCGCTTTTGCCAGCCTATTTCCCATTATTACTGTAATGGCGTATGCGCAGCTTTCTGAATGGCAGGAACACCGCAAAGGTTCGCCAAAAAAACAGGAGCAAAATTAACATGCATTTCAAACTGATCATTGCTTTTGTCGAAGACGGGTTAACTGAATCTATCATGGAAGCTGCAAGGGTCGCGGGGGCGACGGGCGCGACGGTGATAAATAATGCGAGAGGCGAAGGGTTAAGCAAGCATAAGACATTTTTTGGGCTTGACCTTGAAACCCAGCGCGATGTTTTACTCTTTCTCGTTGAGGAGCATCTTTCCAGAAAAGTATTAGAAAAGATCTCTGAACTAGGACGATTTGACGCAACTAAAGGGGCAGGGATCGCAATCCAGTTAGACGTAGAAGATGCCGTTGGCGTTGCCCATCAGGTTGCTGCACTTAAGAAACAGGTGGAGGAAACACTATGACTATTCGGCGAGTACCGGTGAAACAAGTAATGGTCGACAAATTTGAATTAGTGGATGGCTTGATCACGGTCGAAGCAGCGCTGCAGTTAATTGGTGATAAGGGGCTTGAAGCACTAATTATTGATAAACGAGATGAACATGACGAATTTGGCATGGTACTGCTTTCCGATATTGCAAAGCAGGTTATTGCGAAAGACAAATCGCCTGCGAGGGTCAATCTGTATGAGATCATGGCTAAGCCTGTAGTGTCTGTTAGCTCAGGCATGGATGTCAGGTATTGTGCTCGCTTGTTCGATAGCTTTGGGATCCATCGTGCTCCGGTGATCGATGAAGGGCGGGTGTTAGGTGTCGTCAGTTACAACAACATTGTTATTAAAGGTTTTGCGCTTAATGGCTCTTAATAGTCTTACTTTTATGTAATCTCTATTAAGAAAACAGTTGCAACTAACCAAATTTCTTAGTTAGACGTTTTATGGTGCGTATTACTATCCACAGATTTTGTGGATAACTTTGTTGATGAATTAAGTGGTTGGCGTTATCTTGTTGTTTTTATGCAATAAAAATTATTGATCGAAGAGTGAACAATCAAATTCTCAATATCCCCGCGAATAAATGTCAAGTAAAAAAAAAGGAGCTAAGCTCCTTTTTTTTTACTTTTATGGTCTGAATTGGCGACTTTAGCTTACGTTATCCAACTGTCTGGATTGGATCGCTGTTAAAGCGATTGTATAGACAATATCTTCCACTAACGCACCGCGAGATAAATCATTAACAGGCTTGCGCATGCCTTGCAGCATGGGGCCAATACTGATTAAGTCTGCTGAACGTTGAACGGCTTTATAGGTTGTGTTGCCAGTGTTCAGATCTGGAAAGATGAAGACAGTCGCTTGACCAGCCACTGGGCTGTTAGGCGCTTTCTTCTTCGCTACATTTTCCATGACAGCAGCATCGTACTGCAGTGGGCCATCAATAATCAGTTCTGGACGCTTCTGTTTGGCAATTTCGGTTGCCAAGCGAACCTTGTCTACATCTGTACCTGTGCCGCTAGTACCTGTGCTGTAGCTGATCATGGCAACTTTGGGTTCAATGCCAAATGCTGTTGCTGAGTCTGCAGATTGGATAGCGATATCAGCCAATTGTTCTGCAGTAGGATCTGGGTTAATCGCGCAATCGCCGTAAACCAGAACTTGGTCAGGTAACAACATAAAGAAGATTGATGATACCAAACTGCAACCTGGCGCCGTTTTGATAAGTTGCAGTGGTGGCCTGATGGTGTGTGCTGTGGTGTGAACAGCACCAGAAACCAAGCCGTCGACTTCATTTTGCGCTAGCATCATCGTGCCTAGCACGACTTCATCTTCTAGTTGCTCGTCGGCAACGACTTCGGTCAGCCCTTTATGCTTACGCATTTCAACCATCGGTGCGATGTATTTTTCACGTACTGCGAGCGGGTCGATAATCTCTACGCCTTCACCAAGGGTTACCCCTTGTTGACTAGCGATACGAGCGACTTCATCGGGATTACCCAAGAGTACGCAACGTGCGATACCGCGTTCTGCGCACATAGCTGCTGCTTTAATGGTTCTTGGCTCTGTGCCTTCTGGCAGCACGATCCGTTTATTCGCCTGGCGCGCTAACTCTGTCAGCTTATAACGGAATGCCGGAGGTGAGAGTTTCCGCTTACGATCTGTACCTGCCACTATCTGGTGGATCCAGCCTTCGTCAATGTGGCTGGCTGTGTAATCCTGCACCTGTTCGATCCGTTGGGGGTCGTCAGTTGGCACTTCAAGATTAAATGCTTGCAGGTTGAGTGATGTTTGCCACGTGTTGGTATCCACCAAGATAACAGGCAGTCCACCAACCATCGCGGGTTTACACAGCTCCATTAAGCTTGCATCAGGCTGGAAGCCGCCAGTGAGCAATAATGCACCAATCTCGACGCCATTCATCGCAGCTAGGCAAGCTGAGACGATGACATCTGGGCGATCCGCTGATGTCACGAGCAAGCTACCAGGTTTAAAGTGGCTGATCATATTGGGCACGCTGCGGGCACAAAACGTCACGCTACGCAGGCGGCGACCGGCTAATTCCCCTTCGTTAATGACTTCGGCGTTCAGGTGGTCAGCGAGGTCTTTAACTCGTGGTGCAATTAGATCGTATGTCCATGGAATACAGCCTAATAGTGAAACTTTCGAATGCTTAAATGCTTTGATAATAGCATCGACGGACGCATTACTATGGGCTTCGCTACCTTCAAATATTTCACTAAGGTCAGGGCGGGTACGTCCTTGATCGTCCACTGGTGCGCCGACCTTGTTGACGATAACTCCCAATAGTTGGGTGTTCTTGTCTCCGCCCATATTGTTGTGGGCGATTTCTACGCGCTCTCGCAGCTGCCCTGCATCATCAACTCCTGGGGTCGCAACGAATACAACTTCTGCGTCCAGCGCTTTGGCGATATCGATATTTGCACGATTTGCCCAGGGTGAGCGGCGAGTGGGCACTAAACCTTCGACCACTACGGTATCGTCATTGCCGCAGAACTGTTGATAGCGGGCGACGACCTCTTCAAGTAAGACATCGCGTTGGTCACTACTGATCAATGATTCTGCGTAGTGCATGCGCAATGGCTCAGCTGGTGTCAGGCTGGTCGCATTATTAATAATCGCGGTTGAACGTTCAGGGCCTTTATCACCAAGCCTGAGCTGTGCAACTGGCTTGTAAAAACCGACACGGGCACCTTGGCGTTCTAATGCGCGAACCATACCTAAGCTGATGGTTGTGAGACCGACGCCGCCACCGATGGGAATAAGCATTATAGTGCGTGACACTATGAACTTCCTTTTGTACTTGAGTAAGATAAGCCCGAGTAAATGACTCGGGCCGCTTAGTACTACTTAGCCAAACGAACACTATCTCTGGCGATGACAAGCTCTTCGTTGGTTGGAATAACCAATGCTTTAATACGACTCTCAGCAGAGGTTATTTCACCTGCTTTGCCAAAGCGGCAATTCATGTTTGCGTCGTCATCAACTTCAAAGCCAAACACAGGTAGCAGCTCTAAGGTATCTTTTCTGATCGCTGCTGCGTTTTCGCCGATACCACCAGTAAATACGACAGCATCAATGCTAGGCAGCGCAGCTGCATAACTGGCGATGTATTTAGCTAATCGATAAATAAATACCTCATGAGCACGGATCGCTTCCGGCTTGCCGCTCTCGAGGCCATCTTCAACATAACGACAGTCGCTGGTGACTTCGGTTAATCCTAACAAGCCGCTTTGCTTGTGCAGCATGTTGTTTACTTCTGTGAGGGTGTAGCCAACGTTGTCAACCAAATGGAAAATGATAGCCGGATCAATATCGCCTGAACGGGTACCCATGACAAGCCCTTCAAGAGGTGTCAGACCCATGCTGGTGTCTACACTTTTGCCACCTTTTACCGCACAAACAGAACCACCATTACCTAGGTGAGCAACAATAACATTCGTTTCAGCTATCGGTTTGCCAAGCATCTTAGCGGCTTCTTGGCTGACGAAATAATGGCTGGTGCCATGCATGCCGTAACGTCGAATACTGTGTTGACGGTACATTTTATAGGGTAGGGCGTAAAGGTAAGCCTGCTCAGGCATGGTTTGATGGAATGCTGTATCGAATACGGCTACTTGCTTAAGCGCAGGAAACGCAGCTTGAGCTGCACGAATACCGATTAGGTGCGCCGGGTTGTGCAGAGGAGCAAGTGTGGCACAGGCTTCGATTCCCTCTATAACAGTGTCATCAATAACGATTGAACTGGTGAAACGTTCGCCGCCATGAACCACGCGATGACCGATTGCTACGAGCGATTCAGCTAGACCAGGTTGCTTATTAATTAATGCAACTATGAAATCAAGCGCTTCTCTGTGGGCTGAGCCAGCACCTAATTTTGCTTCATCCTTCTCACCTTTGAGTTTCCACTTAATGCGAGATTCGGGAAGGTGGAGGCATTCGGCTAAGCCGGAAAGAATTTCGTCGCCGTTATCTGCATCAATAATGGCGAACTTGAGAGACGAACTACCGCAATTAAGAACAAGAACTAAGTTGGCACTCATAATAGTCGTTTAGCCTGAGTCAAGTTGTTTGGGGGATGAAACACCCGTTCATCAGTTAAAGTCACATAAGAATAGAACAAAAAGCATTGTTCGGTGCGCTCTGCTGATGATGGAGTGTAGGCGCGAGCAAATATATATCTAATGTAATAAAATTACAAAAAATCCCTGTGCTCGCCTTAACTTAGGTCAATTTTTAGCACTATATGATCAATCGGCAACGCCGGACCTGGGTTATGGGATAGTTTTGGCGAAAATGTTGTCACATGAGGTACACTCATAGATGTGAATCAAGTTTTAAGCAGGGGTACGTGGTGTCGCAACTAACAGAGTTACTGCAGCAAGGGCAACGCTACATGAACATTTGGCCTATCCGACCTGAACTGTATCGTCATTTCCCTGAGATTCGGGTAATACAGTTTACTCGCTGGGCGACTCGTTGGCTGCCCGGCTTTGCGGTGATGTTACCTGCTTTGCAATATCTGTTGGTTGATGGTTTGTTTTTTGCTCAGATGATTGCTGTGAGCCTACTGCTTATGTCGATTCCGTTTCAAGGCTTACTCTGGCTTGGGCATCGCGCTACTCAACCTTTACCGCCCTCATTAAGTGGATGGTATCGAGATATCCACGCTCGGATGAATGCTGAAGGGTGTCAGATATCTCCAGTAAAATCACAACCGCAGTTTTTGGATATGGGCGCTTTGCTAAACCAAGCGTTCAAGCAGTTAGAATCTTCAAGGCTGCAGCGTATTTTCTAGCCAAGGCCATCACACGTTTCAGTTCAGAATCGTGTTCCATTCAACGAGTTTTATTTGGCTGTTTTACAGGTGGTAATAAAGCTTATTGCTCCTTCATTCATAGTGCCATCTGCCATGAACATGAATAAACTGCGTTGGCCTGATATCGACGTTATACCAACGAGCGCGCGCCATAATTGCTCTCTAAATAGAGTTGACTATTGTGATGATAAAAAGGAGATCGAGCCTGCTGTGAAAGGTGGCGGCAGTGACTAACTCCTACCGCCGAGATCTTTTAACTCGCTAGGCCAAGTAATATCGGCAATAACTAATACATCACGTGATGGCCATAGCTAGCGATCACATCTTTTATTGCTTCCATTGTTTCTTTACTTGGTGGCTTGACACCATCAAGGTCATATTTTTCACCCATGGCTTCCCACTTGTGTTTGCCCAACTCGTGATAGGGAAGTAGTTCTACTTTTTCAATATTTTTCATCTCCTTGATAAAATTGCCAAGGGCATGTGCTGACTCAATATCGTCTGTATAACCACCGACGACCACATAACGTAGCCAAACAGGTTGGTTCTTGTCTGCCAAGTATTGAGCAAATTGCAGTGTTCTTTTGTTGCTCACTTTTGTTAGGTCAATATGCTTGGCATCATCAATCTGCTTAATGTCCAACATCACCAAATCAGAGACGTCGATAAGCTCATGAATATCGTCGTTATAGACACGAACGAAGCCATTGGTGTCGAGACAGGTGTGGATCCCCTCGGCTTGGCAGGCTTTGAATAACTCTTTAACGAAGGCTGCCTGTAAAATTGCCTCGCCTCCCGATGCCGTTACGCCACCACCACTGGCATTCATAAAGTGACGATAACTTTGCATCTCTGACATCAACTCTTCAACGGTGACTTCTCGTCCACCGTCTAGATCCCATGTATCGCGGTTATGGCAATACTTACAGCGCATCAAACAGCCTTGCATAAATACGATGTAACGAATGCCAGGGCCGTCCACGGTGCCGCAGGATTCAGTGGAGTGAACTCTACCTTTTATTGCTGCCATGATATCTCCATAAAAAAAGGCCTTGAGTACCGAATACGCAAGGCCTTACTTTTATACCCTAATTTCTAGCAACTTACAGCGTTGCGGTGAATGTCCGGGTAATAACGTCTTGCTGCTGTTCTTTGGTCAGAGAGTTAAAACGTACTGCATAACCAGAGACACGGATAGTTAACTGAGGATACTTCTCAGGGTTTTCCATCGCATCAAGTAACATTTCGCGGTTCATGACATTAACGTTCAGATGCTGACCACCTTCGATAGCTGATTCATGGTGGAAGTAACCATCCATCAAACCTGCCAAGTTCTGCTTACGGGTGTCATCATCTTTACCCAACGCGTTAGGCACGATAGAGAAAGTGTAGCTGATGCCATCTTTTGCATAAGCAAATGGCAGTTTAGCAACTGATGTCAGTGATGCCACGGCACCTTTTTCATCGCGACCATGCATTGGGTTAGCACCCGGAGCAAAAGGAGCACCGGCAGCGCGGCCATCTGGCGTGTTACCCGTTTTCTTACCATAAACAACGTTAGAAGTAATGGTGAGAACTGACTGAGTAGGTACAGCATCGCGATAAGTGGACAACTTCTGAATTTTCTTCATGAAGCGCTCAACCAAATCACAAGCAATTTCGTCTACACGAGTGTCGTTGTTACCAAATTTAGGGAAATCACCAACAGTTTCGAAATCTGTGGCGATACCATCTTCGTCACGTACAGGCTTAACTTTTGCGTACTTGATTGCAGCAAGGGAATCAGCAGTGATCGAAAGGCCTGCGATACCACATGCCATTGTACGACGAACGTCACGATCATGCAGTGCCATCAGCGCGGCTTCATAGCTGTACTTGTCGTGCATATAGTGGATGCAGTTCAACGCACCAACATATTGCTTGGCCAACCAATCCATGAAGTGATCCAGGCGCTCCATCACAACGTCGTAGTCGAGGAACTCATCTGTAATTGGTGCTTCTTTAGGACCGATCTGGATCTTCAGCTTCTCGTCCATACCACCGTTGATTGCGTACAGTAAGGTCTTGGCCAAGTTGGCTCGGGCACCAAAGAACTGCATATCTTTACCGATACGCATTGGGCTTACACAGCATGCGATCGCATAGTCATCATAATCAAAGTCTGTACGCATCAAATCATCGTTTTCGTACTGAATAGATGAGGTGTCGATAGATACTTTTGCACAGTACTTTTTAAAGTTTTCTGGTAATTGCTCTGACCAAAGTACAGTGGTGTTTGGCTCTGGGCTTGGGCCCATGGTGTATAGCGTATTCAAGAAGCGGAAGCTGGTTTTAGCAACCAAGGGACGACCGTCAAGGCCCATACCACCAATTGATTCCGTTGCCCAGATAGGATCACCAGAGAACAGATCGTCGTACTCAGGGGTACGAAGGAAACGAACCATACGCAGTTTCATTACGAAATGGTCAATCATTTCCTGAGCTTGTTCTTCAGTAAGCTTACCAGCCGCGATGTCACGTTCAATGTAGATGTCGAGGAACGTAGATACTCGGCCTAAGCTCATTGCGGCGCCGTTTTGGCTCTTAACTGCAGCGAGGTAGCCGAAGTATGTCCATTGGATCGCTTCTTGTGCTGTTTGTGCAGGCTTGCTGATGTCACAACCGTACTTAGCGGCCATCTCTTTCATCTGGCCTAAGGCACGATGTTGTTCGCTAATCTCTTCGCGCAGACGAATCGATTTTTCAAGGTTTGCGCCGTCAGGGGCAGAGTACATATCTTCTTCAAGGCTGATATGTTGTTTAACCTTGTCTTTCATCAGCGCGTCGATGCCATAGAGGGCAACGCGACGGTAGTCACCAATGATACGGCCACGACCATAGGCGTCAGGTAAGCCGGTGATAACACCTGATTTACGACAGTTACGGATATCTGCTGTGTAAACATCGAATACACCCTGGTTGTGGGTTTTACGATATTCACTGAAAACTTTGTTGACCATAGGGTCGAGTTCGCGGCCGTAGACTTTGCAAGATGTCTCAACCATGCGAATACCACCGTTACAGATGATCGCACGCTTCAGCGGCTTATCAGTCTGCAAACCAACGATGGTTTCTAAGTCTTTATGGATATACCCGGCGTCGTGAGAAGTAATGGTTGCTGGGTTGTCGGTATCGAAATCGACAGGTGCGTGGGTTGTGTTTTCTTGCTTGATACCTTCCATGACGGTATTCCACAACTGAGTTGTGGCTTCGGTGGCACCGGCAAGGAAGCTCTCATCACCTTCATATGGCGTGTAGTTCTTTTGGATGAAGTCGCGAACGTTAACTTCTGTTTGCCAATCACCTGCTGTAAAACCGTCCCAGGCGTTAACTGATTTTGACTCTGGCATTACGTTTCCCCTTGTCACACGTGACATAAATTAAGACTACATTTGAAGCTGGTGCCAATGTCTGCTCGGGCTTGCGCACCTGCTAAAAGGATAGCTTGTTTGCCTCAGTTTATATGATTTTTTGCGCTCTAGGCGACACATTGTAACCATTGGTGCAATGTCGTTTCGTCACCGATGAAATGCTTATTTCATACGTTGTAAGGCAATTACATACCACTTACTTCAGTATCAAAGAAATGGGTGGATAAACCAAAATTCACGCTGTCATCTTACCAGTAGGTAGGCCGTAATAATTGATCTGGATCAGTTATTTTTATTTTTTGTAATTTTATTACAGAAATTGTCAGGGTGTTTGTTAACCAATTGAAAATATAACATTAAATTAATATGTTATCTGTTTGTACTTGTTTTGCTGATTACTGGTGAGGTAGGGAACCATCTAAAACCCCAGCAGTTATGGGGTTTAAACCTGTCAGGGTGCCGGCTTCTAGCCACATTGCAGCGCTAATTCAGAGGGTTGATTCTGCTTATTTATTTGTTACAGACAGTTATCTAATTATGATCAACATCAACTAAAAAAGTTGAAAAAAAACTACACTCCTTTCCATGATCTGTATGCTTGCTGGCGACACTGCTATTTCTGGCCATTCGGCTATCTTATTTAGATTCGTCCATCGAGCACTGACACTGTTTTGTTTTTAATCATTTAGAGGAAGCCAACGTCGCTATGGGTAACCATCAAGATATTGATCCGGTGAATCCGGCTAACGCTGACACCACAGAAGAGCGCAGCTATCGCGAACTGCATCGCCCTAGTCGGGAGTTTGATACTCGTGCCGACTATTTGGACCATGAACTTCAGATCATGAAGCCTCGACGCTATGGTTTGAATTTACCTGGACGTGATTTCCGATTTGAACTGGAAGATTTAGTACCTGCGATCGCTGGTACTATCGGCATTATTGCAATGTATTCAGCAGTGATGATGGCTTGGGCCGCGGGTCTCTCTGATAAATGGGAACATATTGACCTTGGGGTTGAGTTTGCCATTGAAGTGGCACGTGTAGAGATGATTATCCCTGCTTTCTTGTTTTGTATTCTGGCGTCGGGTTTCATCAATCCCAGAGCAAACTTAGCGGGTAATCATGGCCCCATGATCCCAATGATCTTTATGATTGCTATGGCCGGTGCACATCCATTAGCACTGGCTATCTTAATCGGCGTATTCGGCTTGATTTTGAGTGCGGTAAAGGGGGGCTCCCGATTAGTTAATTTAACCAGTGAAGGTGTCGCCGGTGGCTTGTTGGTGTTCCTCGGCTTTACTGGCTCCATCAGCCAAATAGATTCTCTGATTGCTTGGGCGAATGGCTTGAGTAATGAAGCTGAAGGCGTTGCTGCTGGTGATATGGGATATATTGCCTTAATTGTTTTGGCTATTACTGTCGTTGTTTATGCGGTTCTCGCTAAATTAGGTAAGCGCTGGCTCGCTATTCCGTTGTGTGCTGTCACTGGTTTTGTCGTAGCGATGCTATCAGGCGCCAGTTTTGACCTAAACTTCACTACGCAACCTGGTTTACCCAACCTCAATCCTGTGTATTGGTGGGGTTCTACTGAAGAGGGTTGGATGTTGGGCTTGCCCAATATGCAGCACTTTATTGCATCATTGCCGTTCGCTATCTTGGCCGTTGCTATGTGGTCACCAGACTTCCTTGGGCATCGTATTTTCCAAGAACTGAACTATCCGAAGAAGACCGAAAAAGTATTGATGGATGTAGATGACACCATGACCATGTGTTCAGTTCGTCAAATGGTCGGTACAGCGGTTGGTGGCGGTAATATCACGTCTAGTTGGGGTACTTATATGATCCCTGCTGCAATTGCTAAGCGCCCAATCCCTGGCGGTGCGATTCTTCTTGGTGCTCTGGTTATGGTTATTGCTATCGTGGGCTACCCGATGGATGCCGCAGTTTGGCCACCAGTGATGCGTATCGCTTTGTTAGTTGGTGTTGCCTTGCCTCTGTTGGAAGCTGGCATGCAGATGATTAAAGATGCGAAAGACTCTCAGTCCGCTGGGATCTGTATTTTTGCTGCGATGGTTACTAATCCAGTTTTAGCTTGGGCACTGACCATGCTGCTTGATAATAACGGCTTGATTGGTGATAAAGAGCGTCCGAAGAGACTGAGCAAGTTGGATCGTCTTGTCATTCCTACCGTGGTATTGATTGTTTGTGCCGCAGCGATGTTGGCTGTTGGTATGCTGGAAGGTAAGTTTGGTATACCAGCATTGCTATAGCTGTAACTAGTTAATATACAATAGTTTCGAAGCCGCTTATCTGTGATAAGCGGCTTTTTTTATATTTAGTGCCGCAAACTGTAACTATTCATGATCGTACGCAGATTCAGAAACTAACTGTTTGATTTTAAGCCGTAGCTAACCAGTGAAATGTTCGATCAAGTGTTACACTTATGACGTAAGTTTTTTTCCTGTCGCGTATGTAGGCTCTGCTATTTTATTAGGTTTAGGTGCGCTACACATCAACCCCTAAACGGAGGGTAATCTCATGAGTGTGCAGTTCATGGTTAGCATTGTTGGTCCTGAGCATCAGGGTATGTTGAAACTCATGGCGGAGAAGACGCATAGTTTGGGGGGGCGCTGGTTAGATAGCAAAACTAATCATCTAGGCGGACAGTTTGCGGGATTAATTAAAATAGATATCCCTGCAGAGAATGAAACGCAGATGAAAGGGGAGTTTGCTGCACTTGAAGGATTTAATGTGCTTTTCAGCCCGATTAAGGACGCTGAAGTTGGCGCTACGGTCAATGTGAGTTACGACTCCAGTGATCGCCCTGGATTGGTGAGTGAAATTACTCATTTACTGACCGAAGAGGGAGTGAAGGTTGAACATATGGAAAGCCACCGCGTAGGTGTGGTGGAGCTGGGCTCTAATATATTTACCGCACAAATGAAGCTCAGATTGCCGCAGGATGTCGAACCGAACACTATAGCGGCAAAGCTTGAGTCTTTAGATGGTGATGCCGTCGTTAATCTGAATTAGAACACGCCTTCAATAGCAAAAAGCCCGGCCATTTGGCCGGGCTTTTATTTAAGTCATTCTCTCGCTTAATCGTCAGATCCAAAGAAACGCAAGAAGAACATGAATATGTTGTAGATACCGACAAAGATTGTCAGTGAGGCTGATACATAGCTTGTTTCACCACCGCGGATGATAGCTTGGATTGTCATCATGATGGCTAGACCAGAGAATATGGCGATACCGCCGGAAATCATCAGGCTGATTAAGCTGCTACCCATAAAGATATTTAAGACGACACCGCCCAATAATACCCAAAATGCGATACTCATTGCGCCGCCGAGCAGGTTAAGGTCTTTCTTCGTCGTGGTGGCGTAGAGAGATAAACCAAACATAGATAGGCCGGTCATCGCTAACGCCATAAATACGGCGTCAGGCTTCACTGCTAAATACATACTGATGATTGGACCACTGGCGTATCCCAACAAGCCTGCAGCAGCGAGTGCGCAGAAGAAACCGGTCATGTTGTAACGGTTTTTCTCAACCATGAATGAAAGGCCATAAAACCCGGCCAGGAAGATGATCCAATGCACAGGTGGCAAAGCGAGTAGGGTGGCAGCTACACCTACGGCGGCTGCAGTAGCGAACTGTAATCCCACCATGAAAAAGGTATTTTTTAATACTTTGTTCTGTTCCTGAATAACGCCTTGTGACGCTGTTGAAACCACGCTCATAGCTTTTCCTTATTTCCCTGTTGGCTGAGGCCACCGCCGCAACCTTTGGTTGTAATCTTGTTTTACAGCTGATTAAGACCACTATCTTAACCTGAGGTTCCCTGTTCGGCCATAGTTAGACTGAAGCAAATGTAACTTCATCGCTTTACTTACAAGATGATGAAAAATGTTCCCGAGTAGTTATCCAGTCTTGTTACGGGCTGGATAACTTATAAGTGTTGCATCGATCGTCGCTAATCGTTCCGTTAAAATTTGAATGAACTCCAAATCGGCGCGTGATCGGACGGCTTTTCAATTCCCCTGAGTTGATAATCGATATCAGATTCGACTAGGCAATCAACCAACGGCGCTGTCGCTAGTATAACGTCGATACGTAGCCCTCTATTGTCGTCGAAACCGCGGGAGCGATAGTCAAACCAGCTATATTTCTCTGTAGTTTCAGGGCTTAGGTATCTAAAAGTATCGGTAAATCCCCAACCTTGCAGCTTTGCTAACCATTCTCGTTCTTCCGGTAGGAAACTGCATTTCCCCGTTTTTAGCCAGCGCTTCGCGTTGTTATCTCCGATGCCTATGTCTAAATCGGTGGGAGAGATGTTGATATCACCCATGACAATCAGCTTGTCATCGGGAGTGTGGGTGTCTTCTAAATAGGTTTGTAGATCTTGATAGAACTTCTTTTTATATGGGAACTTTACTGGGTGATCGCGACTTTCGCCTTGGGGGAAGTAGCCGTTCATAACATGCAGTAGCGAACCATCTTCGAGTTCAAATGTCGCTTTAATCATCCGTTTTTGCGCATCTTCACTGTCATTAGGAAATCCTTTTTCGACGGAAATAGGCTTTTGTTTACTTAACATGGCGACGCCGTAATGGGCTTTCTGGCCATAAAACTCTACGTGGTAACCGAGAGCTTCTACAGCTGCTAATGGAAATACTTCGTCATGCACTTTGGTCTCTTGTAGCCCAATGACATCCGGTTGATGTTTGTCTATTAGCGCTTCCAATTGATGAAGGCGTGCTCTAAGGCCATTGATATTAAAACTGACGATTTTCATGTTATCTCTTACTTTCTAAATGAATGACAACGGGCATTAAAATTCTAACTTACTAATTGGATATATTTACAATACTTGCGTCTAATGAGAAATCGTATGCGCACTGGTTGCGACCGTTGGCCTTGGCTTGGTACATAGATTGGTCTGCGCGGCGGAGTGCTTTATCCATATTGTCGCCACTACAAAAGAGTGTTGCTCCGATCGATAAGCTTATCTTTTGCGAGCCATTGATAGCGACAAAATGGTGTGACGTTATCTGCTTAAGTAGCTTTTCACAAACGGCTTTAGTGGATTCCATTGTTGCTTCCGGCAACAGAAGTACAAACTCTTCGCCCCCAAAACGAGCGAGAGTTGCCGCTTCTGACAGCTGATTTCTCATGACTTCAGCGATCTCTCGTAACAACTCGTCGCCCTTTTGATGGCCGTAGGTATCGTTAATCCGCTTAAAATGGTCGACATCCAACAAACAAACGGCGAATGCCTTGTTCTCCTGGTATTGTTCCGAAGCCAGCTTGGTAGCTTCCTTTCGTAAATACCTACGATTACCCAATCCGGTTAGTTCATCGGTGCTCGCTAGCTCTTCTACGCGTGATAGGGCTAAGGCTAACTCTTCGTTGGTTTCCTGTATCTGACTGTTTTGCTGTTTAATTTGTAGCGAAGAGCGACGAACCTTATCTCTGACATGAGTCATATACCCGGCGATGGCACAAAGCCATATCAATACGGCAGTCAATATTGTCCACTGCAACAAATTGGCATGAGGGTTAAAATTTGGTGTTTGCGTTACCCAATCGTATAGGATCACCCAACCGTATGAGGCGGAGATAAAAAACGACATGATGATGGTTTGTGCTCTGTTTAGGGTGAAAAAACTAAACATGGTAATAAACAGATACACCATCAGGAATGCGCCGCGTAACTCTTGGGTTTGGCTAATAAAAAAGCTACTCCAGCCGATTGCTGCAAGCATTTGTAAGCGGGTTAAGACGGAATCTTCGATCAAGGTGTTGAGACCTGAACGATAGACTACAAACAGCGTGATGATGTAAGCGGAGATGATGGCCGTAGACCATATAAGAATGGAGGAGTTAATTTCAGCCAAGCCAAAAGCGGAAGACATCCACGCGAGTGATACACAAAGTATGTAGGCTGATGCTGATAGCAAAAAGCGTTCGGTCAAAGCTCGCTGCTTAACGTCACTCGGAAGTAGCTTTATTGTTACCATTTAAGATCGAGTCTCCGGCCGCATCTTATTATCTGCGCTTTTCTTGCATGCTAAACCCTTGCCGGTAAATGGCAACACCGCACTCTAAAAAGCGAATAGGTCAAAACTAAGAACGCAAAATATTTGAACTGTGTCACGTTTTTGGTATGATGCGGCCTCCTCAGTCACGGAGATAACTGATTTATGTCCTTTTTTAGTTTGTTCTCGACCCGGAAACAACTCATAAAAGTTATCACTCTTGTTTCCCCATATCTTCGCGCTTGTTATGGTGACAGAAACAGCTATACGATTGATGAAGTAAATATTGGATTAGATCGTTGTGGTTTACTTGGCGAGCGTGCAGCAGAACAAGCTTATGCTATTTTCTTATCCGAAAGTGATTTTAATGCATGGGCGCGCAGTCAAAGGCTATCTCTCAGCTACCAACGGGTGCGCAGTAAGATCCGTGAAAAATTGAATTTAGAACCTGAACAAGTATTAACAACACAGTACCTTTATCAGTACGCGAACCAATCTGGTCCTCAAGGGATCCCTTGGGACAGTTGGCGTTTTCCTTGGCCTTCTCGTCGTCGATAATTGTTTAACAACAAGCGCCATAGAGGCGCTTGTTTGTTTCTGTAGCGTCATAGAATTTCTCTAAGCGCGCCAAGTAGTAATGTGATGTTTTCTCGCCGCGCACCATAACCCATTAATCCGATACGCCATGCTTTTCCGGCTAATTCTCCGAGCCCAGCACCAATCTCAAGGTTGTATTCCGCCAGTAGTCTATTTCTAACCTCTGCATCGTTCGCATTATTTGGGATGTGCACAGCATTGAGTTGTGGCAGTCGCTCTTCCTTGGGAACGATAAAATCGATGTCGAGTAGTGCTAACCCCTCGTGCAATTGTTGGTGCATATGCTGGTGTCTGGCCCACGCTTTTTCTAACCCTTCGTTATGCAGTAGTACAAGTGCCTCATGGAGGCCATAAAGCGCATTGACGGGCGCAGTATGATGGTACGACCGTTTCCCTTCACCAGCCCAGTAATCCATAACCAGAGACTGATCTAAAAACCAGCTTTGAACCTTGTGGGTGCGCTGCTTAATATGTTCAACTGCGGCAGGGCTGAAGCTGACAGGGGAGAGGCCTGGTACGCAAGAAAGACACTTCTGACTGCCTGAATAGATAGCGTCGATACCCCATTCGTCGACTTTTAATTCGATACCGCCGAGCGATGTAACAGCATCAACAATAGTTAAACAATTATGAGCTTTGGCGATAGCACAGAGCGTTTTCGCATCTGATTTAGCCCCAGTTGACGTTTCTGCATGAACGAATGCAACAAATTTGCTGTCAGGGTGCTTTAGCAATGCCTCTTCGAGCTTTTCAGGGGTGATTGCACGCCCCCATGGATCATCGACTGTCACTGCGATGCCGCCGCAGCGTTGGACGTTTTCAACCATCCTGCTGCCGAATACGCCGTTGCGGCAAACGATAACTTTGTCACCAGGTTGCAAAAGATTTACAAAACAGGCTTCCATACCTGCAGAGCCCGGTGCTGAAATGGCCAGGGTCATCTCGTTCTTTGTTTGGAACGCATATTGAAGTAGCGCTTTAACTTCATCCATCATGCCGATAAATAGAGGGTCCAAATGACCTATGGTTGGGCGTGACAGGGCGCTTAATACTCGGTCTGATATATCGGATGGGCCAGGGCCCATTAAGGTGCGTCTTGGTGGCTGAAAGCTGTTAGGGTTCATGGTGAGTTCTCTTTCTTATATGTCTTTTCTAACTACCTGAGTAAATTAGAGTAACGTGTTGTCTACAAGATTAATTCTTTCGACTGATCTAATCACTTCGACGACTGATGAGGGCAGGTTGTCTTTACGCTGTGCTTTGGTGTTATAAGCAACGACAAGCGCTGAACCTTCGGCGGCAGTGCGTTGATTTTTATGACTGACCACTCGGTACTCCATCATGAACCTGTCGTTATTGAGTTCGCTGATCCTTGCGCCTATTGAGATAGAGTCCGGGTAGGTTAGTGGCATTTTATATCGACATTGCGTTGATGCCAGTACAGGGGCTAACGCGAGTGTCTGCATTTGTTGCATCACTTTAATTTTGCCGAAGTAGGCGATCCGGGCGTTTTCGAAATACTTGAAGTAGACACTGTTATTGACGTGATTCAGTGCATCCATTTCACCCCAAGCAACTGCTTGTTCAATTACAACCGGGAAGTCATTGAGCAGATTATTCATAAGTACCACTAGTCTTCTTCTGGTATGACCAGTCTAGGGGCAAATAGCAGGGATTTCCAGCACGCTTCAACGAGTCATCTTTTTTACGAACACGACAACAAACAAAGCAATAGTAAAGCTGCCGGTAAATGCTTCAAACGCGGCAATGAAACGCGATAGTCCAACAGGGGCTATGTCACCATAACCTAATGTCGTGAATGTGACGACACTGAAGTAGAGACAGGCAAGCGCACTATTAACGTCCTCCATACCTAACGTTTCAGGCGTAAACATCAGTAGTTGTCCTTGATGTGTGATCCCCAGCAGGAAGTAAGCCACGGCGCAAACCAGAATAAAAAGCATGGCGAATAAGACAACATTAAATGGCCGCTCGCCGTAACCACAAAAGAGATCTATTCCTTTAGATATCGCCCGCTTAAGGGAGGGCTTCGGCATTTGGTAGCGGCGCATGGTCAGTTCTTTGTGTAGGCAATAGCCAGCCATCTCAAATAGGCCTTGGCTATCAGCTGCCTTGTGTAGATCTCGGTATACCTCCTCGGCTTGCTGAAAATTATCAAACGCTTCTTGCTTATGGCCAGCCTTCCATAGCTTATGTCCTCTTTTCTCCTGCAATAGCTGCTTGCCGATGTTAACGTTGTCTAATCGCGTACCTTTAAGTTTTGTGCCCAATAGATTGCATTGCTTCAGATTGGCACAATGAAGGTTGGCGCCGCTAAGATCAGCTTTCATCAGTGACGAGTTGGATAAATCAATGGAAAAAAGATGTGCACCACGCAGTGACGCGCGATATAGGTCGCTTCCTCGGAGGTCAAACCCTGAGCTGGCGCCCCGGTTAACCAAATCAAGTTGTTCAAGCCTAGCGCGTTTGAGTTGAAGTCCTTGGGATACTTCACCATTACGCACGTATTTTTCGAGTGGCGTTTTTATATCTATGCCAGATTTGTCGCTATTGGGATCGTGCCAAAAGCAGTAGCCGTGAGCTAACGCTTCTTGGCTACACTGGCGGGATCCCGCGCCAACAAATCCGCATTTATGTTTGGTTATACTAGGCATTAGGTCAAAGAATGATAACTCGTTGACCTAATTATAGATTGGTGAAGAGGAGTTGCTAGGAGGCTTAGTCGCTTTCTTTACCGACAGCTTCTTTATCCTCTAATGTGCAGATGTTGCCACCTTCGAAGTTGTCTCGATAATAGCGGAAATCGACACACTCTTGTTGATACTGGTCTTTTAGGGCGCCACGTACCTGTAGGCTTGATGTGCTGCTTATCTGTTTTTGTAAGTCTTTACACATTTTCTCTTGCGCAAGAACTTCTTCAATGTTTTCACAACCATTTTGAGTTGTGCAGGCGCTCAGAATGAATACTGTCGATAAAACGAAAGTGCTGGCCGAAAGAGTTTTGACTATTGGATGCATAGGAAAGTTCAATTATCTATTTTGATGAAGTGTAAACGGTCAAATAGATAATTGAAAAAGAAAATTACTATTTTTGTTGAAGCTTGTTGTAGCTTTGCTTTAGGTCTTGATAGCGTATTTTGTGGCGCGAGGGGAGGGAGACGCCGTCGAGCAAGCGGAAAAACTCTTTGCATTCGCGTAGCAGCTCGTGTGGCTTTTTCTCCGCTTTACAAAGTTGCAATAGTGATTGGATCATATTTAGTGCAGCACCGGTATTGGTTGGCGCGAGGCTAAGCGCCGTGCGAAATGCGCGCACGGCTGCGTCGTAATTGCCCTGCTCGTAATATCTGCTACCGTCTTGGTGGCATTGGCGGAATTGCGCAACCCGTTCATGTTGTGCGTCATCCGCTTGATAGCTTTGTAGTGCGTCGCGAGCATAGGTGCCTAAGTTAGTACTTTTTTGCATTCGCTCTGCGAGGTGTTGCATCTCTTCAAACTCGCCAATCTGGCATAGTGTTATCAGCCCTTCACCGGAAAACTCTATGGGTAGTTTGTCCTTCCCTTGCTCGACAAGCCCTTTCAAAGCGTTGTAATAGCTTTTCTTTGCTTTGATTAATTCACCTTTCGCAGCTTCAAGCTTGGCTTGGCAGAGCCCTTCAAACGTTGCAAAGTCAAAATTCCCATAGAGATTATCGTGTCTAGCACGGAATAGCGCATTCATGGCTTCATGTTGGTACTTGTGACGCCGGGTCGCTTCCTCTGCGCTCTCTGCTGCTTCAAACGTACTCCGTACATAATTGAGCAGGTGTTCGACGTTGTGATGTAATGAACGTTTACTTAGTTCATAGATTGTTTGATAGGTATTTTGTGTTAGCTCTGAGAGTTCAACTTCCCGGGATAACCGAGCTATGTGTTGCTGCCTTTCAATCGAATGGGGAGATATCTCTGCTGCATCTTGTAAAGACTGCAGGGCTTGTTCTGGTTGATCGAGCATATATTGGCATTGTGCTTTAAGATCATGAGCATCTAATAGTAATGGGTGCTGGGTTAGCAACTCTTCCAGTGTTTGGATGGCGACATCATAACGTTTCAGACCCATGTGCGCTTTGGCTAATGCTACTTTTGCCCACGTGATATCTCGCTCGGCTAACAGTGCTTTTAGAAATTGTTCTGATTTCTCATACTGCCCCACCTTGCAATAGAGTTCAGCCAATAAATTTTTGCAATGGTTGCTGTATTTGCTGCCCGCGGCGATCAACGTATGACAAGCTGCAATTGCTTCTGGGTAGTTTTTATCGTTTAACGGCTGCAATACACTTTGCATCGCTTGTCGTTTTTGATGCGCTCTCTCGATACGTGAACTGAGCTGACGTTGGGAAAATGGCTTCATTATGTAGTCGTCAGGTTGGTTTTCTAACGCCCCCAAAACCATGGCTCGACTATTTTCACCCGTCACAATGATAAAGATAGCCTCTGTTGTAATCAGCCCTTTCCCGCGCAGCTCTTCCAAAAGTTGGCGGCCATTTTTTTTGTTTACGCCCAGGTTATAGTCGACTAAGAGCAGTTGAAAAGGGCGGTCATCACAGTACTTACAGGCTTGCTCACCGGTTTCACACATTTCGATGTTGTTAAAGCCGATATTATTCAGCATGCCTTTAAGCATTACCTGAAATGAACGTTGGTCATCAACTACAAGCACGTGGGAGTGGGTCAGGCTCAAGTTCACTTCCTTTACAGCTGCGGATTAGTCCCTTCGCTGGAATATAGCATAGCGATGTCAATGCGTTGAGTGGCGTTGATCAACAACTGGAAGAGAAACAGTTAAAGAATCTAATAATGAAGCCGATATGAAGTTAGGTTTCATACTGGAAAAGAATTGTGCAGTCCGAACAGGTCAATTCGTCAATCATCGTTAATGAGCTTCAGCTCGGCCAATCGCTAAATAAAGCGGTTGGTAGCGGCGATTCTGCTAAGTTCGCTTATCTGCTAAGTATGTTGTCGGATGATGTGCTTGATCAGCCGCAGTTTCAGTTTGCTTGTTTTGACAGTATCAAACCCGCGCCAGATGAGACGCAATTAAGGAAAGAGTTTTCGTTACCAGAGAGTGCGCCGTTATTCAGCGATGCTGAAACGATGCTGCGTGCGACAAATCAGAGTCAACTATTTGCTGAAGGTGGTTCGATCACTGACGTAAGGCTACTCGCTGCGCTCGCGCCGACGGCGTTAGTGGCTAAGAAAGAGGACGATAACTCTTTACCTGCGGATATTCTCGATATTCTGCCTCATTGGAAACGGGCTGACGTCTGCCCAAAGTCTGAATACTCTTCGAGCGAGCCGATGATTGAACTACTGAATAAGCTGCATAGCAGCTCACAAACAGCGCTATAAATCACGAAACCTAGCCGTGACAGTTGTCTCCGTGAGTTTCATGCATAAAAAAGCCCGCTATTAAGCGGGCTTTTTCATACTAAGTTAGAAATTACTTCTTCTTAGCAGGTGACTTCTTAGCTTTAACGGCCTTGTTCAGGGCATCAGCGCTATCATCGCCTTCTTGGTATGGACGACCGTAGTAGGAGTCGATCAATACCTGCTTCAGTTCACTGATCAGTGGGTAGCGAGGGTTGGCACCAGTACACTGGTCATCAAACGCGTCAACAGCCAATTGGTCAACTTTCGCCATAAATGCTGCTTCGTCAACACCCGCGTCTTTAATTGACAGTGGGATATTTAACTCAACTTTCAGCTCTTCCAACCAAGTCAGCAGGTTGTTAATTTTCTCTTCAGTGTTTTTACCACCCAGACCCAGGTGATCAGCTACTTCGGCGTAGCGAGCACGGGCTTTTGGACGGTCATACTGTGAGAATGCAGTCTGCTTAGTTGGTGTGTTAGTGGCATTGAAACGGATAGTGTTAGCCAATAACAGTGCGTTCGCCAGACCGTGAGGTACATGGAACTCTGCGCCCAGTTTGTGAGCCATTGAGTGACAAACACCCAAGAAAGCATTCGCAAAAGCAACACCAGCGATTGTGGCTGCGTTGTGAACTTTTTCACGAGCAACTGGATCAGCCTTGCCATTTTGATATGAACTTGGCAGGAACTGCTTCAGAAGTTTAAGTGCTTGCAGCGCCTGGCCATCTGAGTACTCATTTGCGAGAACAGAAACATAAGCTTCCATAGCGTGAGTCACAGCATCGTAACCACCAAAGGCACATAAAGACTTCGGCATGTCCATAACTAAGTTGGCGTCTACAACAGCCATGTTAGGTGTCAATTCGTAGTCAGCCAGTGGGTATTTTTGGCCAGTCTTGTCGTCTGTAACAACTGCGAAAGGTGTTACTTCAGAGCCAGTACCTGAAGTGGTAGTGATACAAACCAGTTCAGCTTTAGAACCCATTTTAGGGAACTTGTAGATACGCTTACGGATGTCCATGAAGCGCATAGACAGGTCTGCGAAGTCTGTTTCTGGGTGCTCGTACATAACCCACATGATCTTCGCCGCATCCATTGGTGAACCACCACCAACAGCCAAGATAACGTCAGGTTGGTAGCTGTGGCATGCCTCAGCACCTTTCTGCACGATAGTCAGAGTAGGATCGGCTTCTACTTCGTGGAAGATTTCAACTTCCATGCCTTTATCTTTAAGAATAGCGCGAAGGTCATCAATGTAGCCGTTGTTAAATAAGAAACGGTCAGTAACGATAAGTGCGCGTTTCTTACCTTCCAGGTCGTCCATTGCAATAGGCAGAGAGCCACGACGGAAGTAGATTGATTTAGGTAGTTTGTGCCACAACATGTTCTCAGCTCGCTTAGCAACAATTTTCTTGTTAATTAGGTGCTTAGGACCTACGTTTTCAGAGATTGCGTTGCCACCCCAAGAACCACAACCCAAGGTCAGTGATGGTGCAAGTTCGAAGTTGTAAAGGTCACCGATACCGCCGTGTGAAGAAGGCGTATTGATAAGAATACGAGCAGTCTTCATCTTGTCGCCGAAGTAAGCGATACGATCAGCATTGGCGTCTTGGTCGGTATAGAGCACAGAAGTGTGGCCGACACCACCGATATCCAAAATGATACCAGCTTGACGAACAGCGTCTTCAAAGTCTTTCGCTTTGTAAACACCCAGCGTTGGAGAGAGTTTCTCGTGAGAAAACTCGTCATCGTATGACGCTTCAAGACCTTCACCGATAAGGATTTTGGTCGCTACAGGTACAGTCACGCCTGCTAATTCAGCGATCTTATATGCTGGTTGACCAACAATCTTGGCGTTCAACGCGCCATCGATCATCAATACCTTACGTACTTTGTCTGCATCAGACTTGTTCAATACAGCGGCGCCATATTTAGCGAAACGAGCGATCACTTCGTCGTACTTAGACTCAACGATGATGGCTGCTTGCTCAGACGCACAGATAACACCGTTATCGAATGTCTTAGACATAAGGATGGAAGAAACAGCACGCTTAACATCTGCAGTTTCGTCAATAACTACAGGTGTGTTACCTGCACCTACGCCGATCGCTGGCTTACCAGAAGAGTAAGCTGCTTTCACCATACCTGGACCACCCGTAGCGAGGATCAAGTTGATGTCGTTGTGAGTCATTAGGGCGTTAGACAGTTCAACTGACGGTTGATCAATCCAACCGATGATGTCTTTAGGTGCGCCTGCAGCTACTGCGGCATCCAGAACCAGTTTCGCTGCGTAGTTCGTAGCGTTCTTAGCACGTGGGTGCGGAGAAAAAATACAACCGTTGCGAGTCTTAAGCGAGATTAACGCTTTAAAGATGGCAGTAGAGGTTGGGTTAGTGGTCGGAACGATCGCACAAACGATACCTACTGGCTCAGCGATAGTAATAGTACCGCCTTCTTCGTTGCTTTCGATTACGCCACAGGTCTTGTCATCTTTATACTTGTTGTAGATGAATTCTGAAGCAAAGTGGTTCTTGATCACTTTGTCTTCCATGATACCCATGCCTGATTCTTCTGCAGCCATTTTGGCCAGCTCGATACGAGCAGTAGAAGCAGCTAGAGAAGCAGCGCGGAAGATCTGATCAACCTGCTCCTGACTGTATGTTGCAAATGTACGTTGTGCCGTTTTGACGCGTTCAACAAGAGCGTTTAACTCTTCCATATTGGTGACAGGCATCGACTGTGTCTCCTGGTGAGATGTGAAATTTATTAAACAGACCAACAGTTTACTTACAAAAGCCGTAGCTTAACGAGATGTAGAGTATAGTCCAGCTTTTGCTGCTGTTCGGTAAGCCTGTTTAATAAATTTTTTGCGTGGCTGAGAGTATAGATGCCTCTATCTAGGTATGCTTGATATGGATCAATTGTAATTTAATTACATAAATGAAAGTTTTAAGTCTCATTTTGGCGCGCCTTTGTGATGTGTGGCGCGCTGGTGGTGCCGACAGTTGGGGGGAAGTGTAATTTTATTAAAAATTCACACGCCGATCTAGCTTTGTTGCTGTGAGTTTTTTGTAACGCACTGATATCTATTAAAAATCATGCCGGCTGTTGAGTGTGCTGGAATTTGGTAGGAACAGTGTTTGATAAAGGCGGTTGGCAAATGCGTCGGTCATGCCCGATATGTAATCGGAAATAACGCGGTAACCAGAGGTGATACCTTCTTGTGCTCGTGCGTGCTGCCAGCGGTTATTAACATCGTCAGGCAGTAGACGAGTAGGATCGGTTTCGAATGCCTCAAAAAGCGCCATTACGACTTGTTGTCCTTTAAATTCAAGTAGCTGTAGTTCCGGTTTACGAATGACAAAATTGAATACAAACCGCTTAAATACAGCCAGAGCCTGGTGCATCAGTGGGCCGAGTTTTGCGTTAGATGCGAGCAAAGGGGACTCAAAGCGTTCGTCGTGCGATAGCTCTACCGATGAGATAAGGGTGTTAACTAAAGCGCCAATGGCGTCTTTTCGATCGTATTGGTATCGACTAAACAGTTGGTTGGTTATACGGTCAATATTTTCTGTAAACCAAGGTTCATGCAGTGCGAGAAGCGGTTTTATGACATGTTGTTGCCATTCATCGCGCGTAACGATACCCATGACAACGGCATCCTCCATGTCATGTATGCCGTAGGCGATGTCGTCTGCTAGCTCCATCAACGAGCAGTCTAATGATTTGAATGCTGTTTTTGCATGTCCTTCGCTCGACTCAAAGCGCATAAACAACTCTTTGTCACTGTTGGAAAAGGGAGCGAGTACCCAATCCAGTAGTGGTTGGTCACAGTCAAATATGCCTTTAGGTGGGTGCCATGTGCTAGCCACTACTTTTCTGTGATTGTCGGACTTAGCTGGATAGCGCTGATGGCAAAGGTTATTCAGTGTTTGCGGGTATTTAAGTACGCCGAGAAGTGTGCGTCTTGAAAGGTTCATGCCATGGCTTTTCGTATAGGGCTCTAACCTCGCCAAAATGCGAAATGTTTGTGCATTCCCTTCAAACCCGCCATGTTCAGCTGTCATGTAATTCAGGGCTATTTCACCGCCATGACCAAAGGGGGGATGACCAATGTCATGGGCGAGGCAGATCGCTTCGATTAACGCGTCGCTATCGAGTAGTTGATGATGCTGAGGATGTTTTAATGCTAATTGGGCACGAATGCCTGTGCCGATTTGTGCCGCTTCTAATGAATGGGTTAGCCGAGTGCGGTAGAAGTCATTCATCCCTGCGCCAAGCACTTGGGTTTTGGCCTGGAGTCGCCGGAATGCTGCCGAATGCAGGATCCTAGCGCGATCTCGTTGGTAAGCAGAGCGATGATCATTACGCCTTGTCTTCGTTTCTTCGAGCCGGCGCTGCTGCCAAACAAGACTTTCCATCGTTTTCGCTCCTGCTAACTGATCTCATCGAGGGTTAAGTTAAAGCTCGCTACAAAGTGACGAATAAAGTAGTCCACCTCGGGCAGTGCAAACTGCGCCAGTTGCTGTTCCAATCGCTGTTTCGCTTGATTGAATTCACTATTGCCTGCGTTTTGCTCTTCAAGACATTTCAAGTAAGCGCAAAGTGTATCAGCGGCTTTGATAATTAATTTGTGTTCTGGTAACTGCTTAGCCCCAATGAGCAACCCCTCAAAGTCGGCGCATAGTTCGTTGGGAAGCATCTCTAGTAAACGTTGTTCCGCGGCCGTTTCTATCTTTTTGTACTCTTTAGCGATCTCAGGGTTGTGATATTTGATGGGGGTAGGAAGGTCGCCGGTAATAACTTCGCTAGCGTCATGATAGAGCGCTTGCAGTGCAATTTCAGCAGCGTTCAGCGAACCGTCAAAAAATCTATTTCTAATGACTGCCAGGGCATGGGAGATCATTGCCACTTGCAGACTATGTTCTTGTACATTTTCTACTTGAGTATTGCGCATTAACGGCCAGCGTTGGATCAGTTTTAGTCTCGCCATATGCGCGAAGAAGTGGCTGTTATCACTCATGACGGTTTGTAGCTCTCCAGAAAGTGCGCGATACGGTTAATCGCGTCTTTTAGCTGATCTTCTCGTGGCAAGGTGACTAGGCGAAAATGATCTGTTGTCGGAAGATTAAATGCGCTGCCTTGGACAATCAGGAGTTTTTCCTGGCGGAGGAGGTCTAGGACAAATCTTTCATCATTGTGGATCGGGTAACGCTTGGGATCGAGCTTTGGAAAGACGTATAGCGCGCCTTTTGGCTTGGTGCAGCTGACCCCTGGAATTTGATTCAGCATCTCGTAAGCGATGTCTCTCTGAGCTAATAGTCTGCCACCGGGGAGGATCAGTTCATTAATACTCTGGTACCCCCCTAATGCTGCCTGTATTGCGTGCTGACAGGGTACGTTGGCACAAAGGCGCATGGATGCCAGCATGGTCAGCCCTTCGATATAGCCTTGGGCACGGATCTTTGGTCCAGTAACAGCCATCCATCCAGCACGAAACCCTGCAGCTCGATAGCTCTTGGACAATCCATTAAATGACACCATCAATACATCATCGGCCAATGAGGCGAGGGTAATATGCTCAGCACCATCGTAGAGGATCTTATCGTAGATTTCGTCGGCGTAAATAATTAGGTCGTGTTGACGGGCTAACTCCACTATTTCCAGTAAAATCTCTTTGCTGTAAACAGCCCCTGTTGGGTTATTAGGGTTAATAACGACAATGCCACGGGTATTTGGGGTGATTTTACTACGAATATCATCAATGTCAGGCTGCCAGTCGGCAGCTTCATCGCAGACGTAGTGAACTGGCTGGCCGCCGGCTAGGGTGACGGCGGCTGTCCATAAGGGATAATCTGGCGCAGGGATCAGCATCTCCTCGTGGTTATTAAGGAGAGCCTGCATCGCCATCAATATGAGTTCACTGACACCATTGCCAATGTAGATATCTTCAATATCGAGGCCAAATACCTGACGTTGTTGATATTGCTGCATGACAGCTTTTCGCGCAGAAAAAAGACCTTTGGAATCGCAATAGCCTTGTGAGGTAGGCAGGTTATGAATGACGTCGATCAGTAGCTCTTCTGGCGCTTCGAAGCCCCAAGGTCCAGGATTACCTATATTGAGCTTCAATACGCGATGACCATCTTCTTCAAGGCGTTTTGCCTCTTGCAATACTGGGCCTCGAATTTCGTAGCATACGTCATTGAGTTTGTGAGATTTTTCGACCTGCTTCATGGTGCCTTAAGATCTTCATTAGTTCGTGATTCGAAAGTAACACTATCCGGGGGGATTTGGGAAGATAAGCGGCTATTCCCTGCATAGGAATCGTTGCCGCAATTATCGTCTGGGTTGCATGACTTGCTAACGGCTGTTGATGATGGTGTTGCAAGGTTCCCGGTTGATGAATGCACCGCAAATTAATGATGCGTACCGTCATCCTTATGTGTTGACTGTGCCTTCTTCAGCATCTCTTTAACGTGATTTTTTTCCGCTTCTTTTGCTGTTTCTTCTGCCACGAAAAGCCCGAGAAGTCGTGCCAGTACGATGGCGATATAGAACTGACCGACGATAGCTTCAAGCACCACCCAGCCCTGAGTGAAAGTGGTTTGTGGGCTAATATCGCCGTAGCCTAGGGTCGAAATAGTAACGAAACTGAAGTAGGTCAATTCGTTAATCAAACCGGTTAAATCACCGCCGTCAATCCCTGCTTTTAAGTTGAATGAACCCGGGTAGTGGATCTCAAGAGAGACGTAAATCATTGCCCAAAGCAGGGCGATGATAAAGTAGAGTGAGATGGCAGCAATAATCATCTCTGTATTTGGGTGTAACTGCTTAATTAGGTATTTCAAAAGGTGGAAACTGACAAAACCGAAGAAAGCGATAAGGGTTAAGGCTCTTAAGTAATTAGCAAGATGAGCGCTTGAGTAGAAGTCACCCCAGCCGACTAAAACGGTAGGGATGGCCAACAATATTCCGATATAAAAAGTGCGCTTCTGTTGTGCAACGACGTACAAGGAGGCAAGCATAACCAGATTAAAGAGCACCATGGTTAATACCTTGCCAACGATATCTGTGAGGTGGGGCGGTATGATGATCAATAATATCAAGCTGGTCAGCAGAATATGAAAGCTGAACTTAGGAATGGGAATGCTCATTTTGCTAAATTTAAATGCTGAGGATGGCATGATGACTCTCCTTTGTCCGTTTTTACTCTAGCTTAAGATGCTGATTTGTAAAGGTAAGAGGAATTCTAGAGCACTTTGGTTAGAGGATCGTCCTGTAGCAAACGTTGCCACCCAATCATGTTTGCAGGGCCTTTGCTTCTGAGCATCATATTGCGTATTAACCTGCCAGGAAAAAAACGCCCTTTATTTGCTAGCTTTATGATCCTATTCGATTCGTTGACTACCCATTGTACTCGTTTTTCTCTGTGTTGCTGGTAACGCGGAAGGGCTTGTATATACGGATACCGACTTAATAGTCGTGCCAAAATAATGGTGTCTTCAAGTGTTAACGCGACGCCTTGTTGCAGACTCGGCGGACAACCGTGTAGGGCGTCCCCAACGAGTACAATGTTGCCGTGATAAAATTGCGTCCCGGTAGTGCTCTCTAATCGACCACTGATAAGGGCGTCACTATCAATTGCTTGGGTCAGAGCGTCAATGACACAGGGCTCGTAGCGTTTGAATCTTTTCAGCAAGTCGTTCTTCGGCGCAGTTAACAGTCGTTTTTTTCTGTCCTGGCTTTGAGCGTAGCAATAGAATCTGTTGTTCCCTAGCGGATAGAACATGAAGGCATCGTCTTTGCCTATCAGGTATCGAGGATGTTGTGGAACGTCTGTGAGTTCAGTAATAAAGCGCCAGCAACTCACCCCCAGATCTGCAATTGGCTCCTCGCCGAAGGCAAGCGTTCTAACCTTCGAGTGGATCCCGTCGGCACCAATGATAAGGTCGAAAAATTGGCTGTATCCATCACTGAATTCGACGAGTGTTCCTTCTTGGGTATGCTCTAATCGTTGTGGCGCGCAGTTGAATCTGATGGGCTCTATGCCGTCTGCAAGAATATCGACAAGCGCATCCCGTCGCAGGGCAACGAAAGGCTGTTCATCAAAAGGTGAGCTGGTCAGGCTGCCTTTCGTTAATGTACGCCCATTGGCTTTGGCATATTCAATCTCAGTGACTTGATGAGCGGCATCTAACACTTTGTGCTTTAAGCCAATAGATTGAAGTCCAGCCATGGCATTTGCAGGTAGACAGATCCCTGCGCCGCTCGCCGACAAGCTTGCCGATCTCTCAACTAATGTGGCATCTAGGCCGCGTTGGCGTAGCGCGCGGTAGAGCGATAGACCGGCAATGCCAGCACCGACGATGAGAATGCTTTGTTTAACCATGAGCGTGTTACTTAAATACCTTGCAGGTTTTCGAGCAGCCAGAGGCTTAGCTCATCAGGGTGGGACACACTAATATCTGCTTGCCAAGTTTCAGGTGTGTCATGTTCAGCAATATAGCCGTAAGCGGCGAGCATTGTTGTCATCCCTGCGCGCCTTCCAGCTTCAATATCTCGTTCTGCATCCCCAACATAGATACAGCTATTCGCGGCGACACCGAGCAACTCTGCAGCGTGAAATAAGGGCGCAGGGTCGGGCTTTCTGACTGGCAATGTATCACCACTGATAATACAACGAGCGGATGAGAATTCGCTAAAATCAGCTAAAAGCGGATCGGTTAACCAACCAGGCTTATTCGTTACCACCCCCCACGGAATATGCTTGGCGTCGAGCTCTGCCAAGATCTCTGCAACGCCATCAAACAGATTAGTGTGCTCGCAGATATTTGCGCTGTAGTAATCCAATAAGCTTTGCCTTAATTCGGCGAAAAAAGTGGCGTCTATGTTTTTTCCAAAACCGAGGTCAATGAGCCCTTTTGCGCCGTGAGAGGCGACAGGGCGGATAAGTTCGAGTGGCAGCGTGGATAGATTCTCTTTAACCAGTAAATAATTTAACGCTGCGCCAAGATCCGGTGCTGTATCTAGCAAGGTGCCGTCAAGATCAAATAATACGCCTTCGACATTCATCTGATTCATTCCTCGCGAGTACAATACAGCATGTAATTAACGTCCACGTTTGGCTTTAATTTAAACGTTTGCAGAAGTGGGTTGTAGTGGATCCCAGTCATCTGTTTTGGAGATAACCCTGCATGCTCGGCATAGCTGACGAGATCGGCTGGGCGAATGAATTTATCGAATTCGTGGGTACCTTTGGGTAGCAATTTCAGCACATACTCTGCGCCGACAATGGCTAACAACCAGGCTTTTGCTGTTTTGTTGAGTGTTGAAAAAAATATCTGACCGCCAGGTTTTACCATGCTAGCACAGGCGGCGATCGTTGCTGCTGGGTCAGGAACGTGTTCCAGCATCTCCATGCAGGTCACAACGTCATAGGTGTTTTGGTGTTGCTCTGCGTGCTGTTCGGCGGTTTGCTGCTGATAGTTCAGGGCTGTACCTGTTTCCAATGCATGCAGGCGGGCAACAGAAAGAGGAGCTTCACCCATGTCGATGCCGGTAACGTCGGCGCCACTGCGAGCCATACTCTCTGCGAGAATACCGCCGCCACAACCGACATCGAGAATACGTTTGCCGAATAAGCCACCGACACTGTCGGCGACAAATTTTAGCCGTACAGGATTCATTCGATGTAATGGTTTGAACTCGCCTTGCTCGTCCCACCACTTATGTGCAAGAGCTTCAAATTTCGCAATTTCTTTCGGATCGACATTCATTGTGGTTGTCATTTATTGTGCAAATCCTCGGCAATTTCGTGACTGCCGATTATACGCAGGTTAAAAGTGTGCGCCAGCGTCATTCGTGAGCGCTGACGAGGCCATTAAAACGTGCTAGCATGCCGCGGCAAAATACCATAACTAGAAACTTCAGTATCCGTGTAGGGAACTAGACCTTTTATGAGCGAACTCGCAAAAGAGATCACCCCGATTAACATCGAGGAGGAGCTGAAAAGCTCGTACCTTGATTATGCGATGAGCGTTATCGTGGGGCGCGCACTACCTGATGTCAGGGATGGCTTGAAACCGGTTCACCGTCGTGTTTTATTCGCGATGAATGAACTAAAGAACGATTTTAACAAGCCGTATAAAAAATCAGCCCGTGTCGTTGGTGACGTCATCGGTAAATATCACCCCCACGGCGATTCGGCGGTGTATGACACCATTGTTCGAATGGCACAGCCATTCTCTCTTCGTTACACATTGGTTGATGGCCAGGGTAACTTTGGCTCTATTGACGGCGACTCTGCCGCAGCCATGCGTTATACCGAAGTCCGTATGTCAAAGATCGCCCACTCTTTGTTGGCCGATCTTGAAAAGGAAACCGTTGACTACGTACCTAACTATGATGGTACAGAGCAGATCCCTGCGGTTATGCCGACACGGGTGCCAAACCTATTGGTTAATGGTAGCTCTGGTATCGCTGTTGGTATGGCTACCAATATTCCACCTCATAACCTGAATGAAGTGATCGACGGTTGCTTGGCAATGATCGATAAGCCGGAAATTACGGTTGATGAGCTGCTGGAGTATATTCCTGGTCCTGATTTCCCTACCGCAGCTCAGATTAACGGCCGGAGAGGCATCGAAGAAGCTTATCGCACGGGCCGCGGTAAGATCTATTTGCGAGCAAAACACGATATAGAGACAGACGAAAAGAATGGTAAAGAGTCCATTATCGTCACTGAAATCCCCTATATGGTGAACAAAGCAAGGCTGATCGAGAAGATCGCTGAGCTGGTGAAAGATAAAAAGATCGAAGGCATTACCGCGCTGCGTGATGAGTCGGATAAAGACGGCATGCGTATCGTGATTGAACTGCGTAAGGGTGAAGTGAGTGAGGTTGTGATTAACAACCTTTATGCGCAGACTCAATTGCAGAACGTGTTTGGTATCAACATGGTTGCCCTCGACCATGGCCAGCCACGTTTGATGACGCTGGTTGATATGTTGTCAGCGTTCATTAATCACCGCCGTGAAGTAGTGACTCGTCGTACCGTTTTTGAACTACGTAAAGCCCGTGAACGAGCACACATTCTCGAAGGTTTGGCCATCGCGCTGTCAAACGTCGATCCCGTTATTGAGTTGATCAAAAACTCTGCAAATCCAGCGGAAGCAAAAGCTGGCTTGATCGCACAGGGTTGGGCGTTAGGTGATGTTGCCCAGATGCTGGAACGCGCAGGTGTTGATGCTGCTCGTCCAGAGTGGTTAGAGCCTGAGTTTGGCATCCGTGAAGGTAAATATTTCCTTACAGAGCAACAAGCACAAGCGATCCTTGACTTGCGTTTGCATAAGCTAACCGGTCTTGAGCACGAAAAAATTCTTGATGAATATAAAGAGCTGCTCGAGTTAATCGCTGAACTTTTATATATCCTTGCTAATCCAGCACGTTTGATGGAAGTGATCCGAGAGGAATTGGAAGCGATCAAGGACGAATTCGGTGATGAGCGTCGGACTGAGATCACGGCCGCATCTGCTGAGATCAACCTTGAAGATTTGATCACCCAAGAGGATGTGGTGGTGACACTGTCACATCAGGGTTACGTGAAGTATCAAATTCTATCTGACTACGAAGCCCAGCGTCGTGGCGGTAAGGGTAAAGCAGCAACCAAAATGAAGGAAGAAGACTTCATTGAACGTTTATTGGTTGCCAATACCCACGATACCATTTTGTGTTTCTCCAGCGCCGGTAAAGTGTACTGGTTGAAGGTGTATCAGCTGCCATTGGCTAGCCGTACGGCGCGCGGTCGTCCGATCGTGAACCTACTTCCGCTGGACGAAGACGAGCGGATTACTGCAATCCTGCCGGTGAAAGAGTACGAAGAGGGGCTCAATATCTTCTTCGCAACAGCATCGGGCCGAGTGAAGAAAACGCCGCTTACGGCATTCTCTCGTCCATTGGCCAGCGGTATTCGAGCCATTAATCTGGATGAAGGCAACACCTTGGTGGGTGTCGACATTACAGATGGTAGCAATGAAGTCATGCTGTTTACTGATGGCGGTAAGGTGGTTCGATTTGACGAAGAGCATGTTCGTGCCATGGGCAGAACAGCCGCCGGGGTCAAAGGGATCACGTTGAAGCCTGGTCAAAAGGTTATCTCGCTGATTATCCCTCGTGGGGAAGGGCAGATCCTTACCGTGACAGAAAATGGCTTTGGTAAGCGTACCTCTGAGCTGGAGTACCCGACCAAAGGACGTGGTACGCAAGGGGTTGTTTCAATCAAAGTCAGTGATCGTAATGGCTCTGTCGTTGGCGCTGTACAGGTCGATGAAAACGAAGAGATCATGTTGATCACCGATGCTGGTACCCTTGTTCGTACCCGAGTATCAGAAGTGAGCAGTGTTGGCCGAAATACTCAAGGTGTTCGCCTGATCCGAACATCGGAAAATGAACATGTTGTTGGTTTGCAGCGGATTGATGAAGTTGAAACTGACGAACTCATTGATGGTGAATTGATTGAAGATGGTGACGGTGACGCAGTGTCAGTTGAATCTGATGCATCAGAAACCAACACCGACGAGTAATCAGGTAAAGAAATACCTATGACACAAGCAGTGTTTAATTTCTGCGCGGGGCCGGCAATGTTGCCGGCCTCTGTTATGAAGCAGGCCCAAGCAGAGATGCTTGATTGGCAGGGGCAAGGTGTCTCTGTCATGGAAATGAGTCACCGTTCAAAGCCTTATATGCAGATGGCGGCAGAGGCCGAGCAGGACCTCAGAGATTTGATGGCGATACCGTCAAATTACAAAGTGCTGTTCTTGCATGGTGGTGGGCGAGGTCAATTTGCTGGCATACCACTTAACCTAAGTCGTTCGGCTGATTCAGCGGACTACCTGCTTTCGGGGCAGTGGTCTCGAGGCGCGTTGGCGGAAGGGGAAAAGTACCTTCACTGTAAGGTCGCCGGTGAGCCGAACCTTATTGATGGCAAGGTTGCGCTGCCCCCACAGTCGGCATTGAATATCAACCCAGACGCCGCTTATTTCCATTATTGTCCCAATGAAACCATTGAAGGGGTGGAGTTTTCTTATATTCCTGATGCTGGCCATGTGCCGGTAGTGGCGGATATGTCGTCAACCATCCTCTCCCAACCGCTAGACGTTAGTCGTTTTGGGGTGATTTATGCCGGTGCACAGAAAAACATCGGGCCTAGTGGATTGTCCGTCGTAATTGTTCGTGAGGATCTTATTGGCAATGCACGGCAGGAAACACCATCGATCCTTGATTATGGCTTGGCCGTTAAACATGATTCTATGTATAACACACCACCTACCTACGCCTGGTATCTTGCAGGCTTAGTGTTTAAATGGCTTAAGTCCAATGGCGGTTTAACAGAAATGGCCAAGGTCAATCGGGCCAAGGCTGATACCCTGTACCGGTTTATCGATGGCAGTGATTTTTACCGAAATAATGTCGATGACAACTGCCGCAGCAAAATGAATGTTCCATTTCAGTTAGCCGATGATAATCTGGATAGTAAGTTTCTCGAACTCTCTGATGCGGCTGGGTTAAAAGCGCTTAAGGGTCATCGTATTGTCGGTGGTATGCGTGCCAGTATCTATAACGCGATGCCGTTAAGTGGCGTTCAGGCATTAGTCGACTTCATGGCGGATTTTGAGAAAAAATTCGGTTAATAGATAGGTTTCTATCTCTGATAAAAAGGAAGCGTGGCGTGAGCTGTGATTTGATTGCCTTAGCAAATGCTGGGATCCGTGGATTACATCCTTATCAGGCGGGTAAGCCAGTTAGCGAGTTGGAACGAGAGCTCGGTATCTCAAATGTAGTGAAGCTTGCGTCAAACGAGAACCCTTTGGGGATCAGTGACAAGGTGAAACAGGCGCTGGTTAGTGAGTTTACTGAGCTGAGCAGATACCCTGATGCCAATGGCTTTTATCTGAAAGAGAAGCTGGCGAGTCGTCTCGGCGTAGAATCGGCACAGATTACCCTGGGCAATGGTTCTAATGATGTGCTGGAGCTGATCGCACGTACCTTTGTATCCGCCGAACATGAAGTGATGTTTGCAGAACACGCTTTTGTTGTATATCCCCTAGTGACGCAAGCAATAGGGGCTAAACCCTGTGTTGTGCCGGCTAAGGCATATGGACACGATCTAGATGCAATGGCAGCGGCGATTAGCGACAAGACCAAAATGATCTTTATCGCTAACCCTAATAATCCGACAGGTACTTTCCTCTCGAAAGAGTGTCTGAAAGCATTCATTGCCGCTGTACCAAAAGATGTCATTGTGGTGTTGGACGAAGCCTACGATGAGTATGTTGATGCCAGTGATCGTGCTAACAGTGTTGAATGGTTAAATGATTACCCCAACCTTGTGGTTACGCGTACCTTCTCAAAGGCATATGGATTAGCTGGTCTGCGTGTTGGTTACAGTGTTAGTAGTGCAGATATGGCTGGCCTGTTAAATCGATTACGTCAGCCGTTTAATGTTAATTCACTGGCATTGAAAGCCGCTGAAGTAGCGCTAGATGATAACGAGTTTCTACACGAATCTGTTTCTGTTAACCGCCAAGGGATGACTCAACTGACTGATTTCTTTCGTCAGCAGCAGATAAATTTTATCCCATCATGGGGCAATTTTGTTACTTTTGATACCGGTAGAAATGGCACTGATGTCTATGATGCATTGCTGCATCAAGGGGTGATAGTGCGTCCGATTGGTGGGTATGGATTACCAAATCATCTCCGCGTAAGTATCGGCACTTCAGAAGAAAATAACCGTTTTATCGACGCACTGACATCAGTGCTTTCTTTGTAAGCTTTGATATAGATGAATTCAATGGAACAACTGACACTTCAACCTATTCAGCGGGTTAATGGCACCGTCAATTTACCCGGCTCAAAAAGCGTTTCAAATCGTGCGCTACTGCTAGCAGCGTTAGCTGAAGGCGAGACGATATTAACCAATTTGCTCGATAGCGATGATATTCGCCATATGCTTAATGCATTGAAAGCCTTGGGCGTCAGCTATCAGCTTTCCGATGATAAGACCGAATGCACAGTGCAAGGACTTGGCCGTGCGTTTAACGCGTCTGAGTCTTTAGAGCTGTTTTTAGGCAATGCGGGTACTGCGATGCGGCCACTATGCGCGGCTCTCTGTTTGGGTGCAGGCGAGTTCGTCCTGACCGGCGAACCGCGTATGGAAGAGCGCCCAATCGGTGCTTTAGTCGATGCCTTGGTGCAAGCAGGCGCTAATGTTGAATACTTAAAAAATGCCGATTATCCACCTCTGAAGATTTATGGAACCGGGTTGTCTGGTGGCACAGTATCTATTGATGGCAGCGTGTCCAGTCAGTTTTTGACCGCTTTCCTGATGGCCGCACCAATGGCTGGTGGCGACACTGAAATTGTGATTAGTGGTGAACTGGTATCCAAACCTTACATCGATATTACGCTACATATCATGGAGCAATTCGGAGTCAGTGTAGAAAATATCGATTATCAGAAGTTCATCATCAAGGGTAATCAAACCTACAAAGCACCAGGCCGCTTTATGGTTGAGGGCGATGCGTCGTCTGCGTCCTATTTCTTGGCTGCAGCTGCCATTAAGGGCGGCGAGATTAAAGTGACTGGCATTGGTCGTAACAGCATTCAAGGCGATATCCATTTTGCTGATGTGCTTGAGGCTATGGGCGCCCAAATAGAGTGGGGTGACGAATATATCATTTCTCGTGTGGGCGAACTAAAGGCGGTGGATATGGATATGAACCATATTCCAGATGCGGCAATGACTATTGCTACAGCGGCTTTGTTTGCTGAGGGCACAACGGCAATTCGTAACGTATATAACTGGCGCGTTAAGGAAACTGACCGTTTATCCGCGATGGCGACAGAGCTGCGTAAAGTGGGGGCTGAAGTGGAAGAGGGAGAAGATTACATTGTGATCCAACCACCAGCCAAGCTATCTCATGCGGCGATCGATACTTATAATGATCACCGTATGGCGATGTGTTTTTCGTTAGTCGCATTAAGTGATACACCCGTGACTATTAATGATCCTAAGTGCACATCGAAAACTTTTCCTGACTATTTTGAGCGTTTGGCATCGTTAAGCGAGCTATAATAGGACTGAAGATTAAGAAGGGACCCGTTGCGGTCCCTTTTTTATTCCTAGCAATGTGATGTGACGCTTTCGTCCGACGGTTTTTATCGTTGAACTGCATTTTACCTTTAATACTTTCTCACTATAATAGGCGCGCTTTATAGGGGGAGAGCTGTAAACACGTCATCTGCTCACCCTAATGTACTGATTTTTATTAGAATACCGGAGTTTTTATGCCTTCAGGCGCACCAGTGATCACTATTGATGGTCCCAGCGGTTCAGGGAAAGGGACACTCGCTCAGCGATTGGCGCAGCAACTGGGCTGGCATCTGCTTGATAGTGGCGCTATTTATCGTGTGTTGGCATTAGCTTCCTTGCACCATGGTGTGGATATCGAAAATGAAGATGCACTGGTGCCTTTGGCCGCGCATTTAGATGTGCAGTTTGTGTCAGACGAGAACACCAAGAAAATCCAAGTAATTCTGGAAGGCGAAGAGGTCAGTAAAAGCATTCGTACCGAAGAGTGCGGTGCTGTTGCATCAAAGATCGCTGCATTCCCTCGTGTGCGTGAGGCATTACTTCGACGACAAAGGGCGTTTAAGGCGCTACCCGGTCTAGTGGCTGATGGCCGTGATATGGGAACGGTGGTTTTTCAGGACGCCCCAGTGAAGCTATTCTTAACCGCAAGCGCCGAGGACCGGGCTAACCGCCGTTATCTGCAGTTGCAAAGCGCTGGCCATGATGCTAACCTCGCGCAAATTTTAGCCGATGTCCAAGCTCGTGATGAACGCGACACTAATCGGAGCGTAGCTCCGTTGGTTCCAGCGGAAGACGCATTGGTCATCGACAGTAGTAAAATGTCAATCGATGAGGTTGAAGCAACCGCATTTGATTACATATATGGAAAATTATCGCCGACAGCTTCCGCCTAACTAGGTGAAAGTTGCGGTTCTTCGTTGCTAAGGATGGTAACGAATAACGTTAACTACCCCGCACAGAAGGAAGCTGCGTGGATGAGTATGGTTTAAAATCAAACATGACTGAATCTTTTGCTCAATTATTCGAAGAAAGCTTACAGACAATCGAAACCCGCCCGGGTGCCATCGTTAAAGGTACTGTAATCTCTGTTACTAAAGAAGCTGTGTTGGTTGACGCAGGTCTTAAGTCAGAAGCAGTTATTCCTGCTGAACAGTTCAAGAACGCTGAAGGCGTTGTTGAAGTTCAAGTGGGTGACCAGGTTGATGTTGCACTAGACGCTGTTGAAGACGGCTTCGGTGAGACTATTCTGTCTCGCGAGAAAGCTAAGCGTCATGAAGCGTGGATCGTTCTGGAACGCGCCTTCGAAGAAGCAGAAACTGTAATCGGTATCATGACGGGTAAAGTGAAGGGTGGCTTCACTGTTGACCTTAATGGTATCCGTGCGTTCTTGCCAGGTTCTTTGGTTGACGTTCGTCCAGTACGCGACACTGCGCACTTGGAAGGTAAAGAACTCGAATTCAAAGTAATCAAGCTAGATCAAAAGCGTAACAACGTTGTTGTTTCTCGTCGTGCAGTTATTGAAACTGAGAACAGCGTTGAACGTGATCAGCTGCTTGAGTCTCTGCAGGAAGGCCTGGAAGTTAAAGGTATCGTTAAGAACCTGACTGACTACGGTGCATTCGTAGACTTAGGTGGCGTTGACGGCCTGTTGCATATCACTGACATGGCTTGGAAGCGCGTTAAGCACCCAAGTGAAATCGTAAATGTTGGTGATGAGATCCTAGTTAAGATCCTTAAGTTCGACCGTGAGCGCACTCGCGTATCACTTGGTCTGAAACAGCTGGGTGAAGATCCATGGGTAGCTATCGCTGGTCGTTACCCTGAAGGCACTCGCGTAAGCGGTGTTGTGACCAACCTGACTGACTACGGTTGTTTCGTAGAGATCGAAGAAGGTGTTGAAGGTCTGGTACACGTTTCTGAAATGGATTGGACTAACAAAAACATCCACCCAAGCAAGGTTGTTAACCTGGGTGATGCTGTTGACGTTATGGTTCTTGATATCGATGAAGATCGTCGTCGTATCTCTCTGGGTCTTAAGCAGTGTAAAGCTAACCCATGGGAAGAGTTCGCTAGCAACCATGCTAAAGGCGATGAAGTTAGCGGTAAGATCAAGTCAATCACTGACTTCGGTATCTTTATCGGCTTGGACGGCGGCATTGATGGTCTGGTTCACTTGTCAGACATCAGCTGGAATGGTCAAGGCGAAGATGCAGTACGTGAGTTCAAGAAGGGCGACGAAGTTAACGCCGTTGTTCTGCAGGTCGATCCTGAGCGTGAGCGCATCAGCTTGGGCGTGAAGCAGTTGAACGAAGATCCTTTCAATAATTATCTGAATGATAACAAGAAAGGTGCTATCGTTAATGGTAAGGTTACTGCAGTTGACGCCAAAGGCGCGACTGTTGAGCTGTCTTCTAGCGTAGAAGGTTATATCCGCGCTTCAGATATCTCTCGTGACCGTGTTGAAGACGCTTCTACCGTATTGAGCGTTGGCGATGATGTTGAAGCCAAGTTCATGGGTATCGATCGTAAGAACCGTGTAGTTAGCTTGTCTATCCGTGCGAAAGATGAAGCAGACGAAAAGACTGCGATTGAAGACTTGAATGCTCAGCCTACTGAAACTGCTGGTTTCAGCAGTGCCATGGCAGAAGCTTTCAAGAATGCGAAAGGCGATGCATAAGCCATCCTTTTGAAAAAAGGGCCGCTTATGCGGCCCTTTTTTTTTAACTGCCGAATAGCTTATCGGCCCTTAAGTCAAACGGTGATGATTGTTATGACAAAGTCAGATCTGATTGAGCGACTTGCCACCACGCAGACGCACTTGTCTGCCAAAGAGGTTGAGTCGGCGATTAAAGAGATACTCGAACAGATGGCTGCAACCCTTGAAGAAGGTGAGCGGATCGAAATTCGTGGTTTTGGCAGTTTCTCACTGCACTACCGTGCTCCGCGGGTGGGGCGTAACCCTAAAACCGGAGATTCGGTAACACTGTCAGGAAAGTCTGTCCCACATTTTAAGCCGGGTAAAGAACTTCGTGACCGAGTGAATGACGCATTTGTAAGCGGCTGATAGTCAATGATAAAAAAACGGTATGCTTAGGTATGCCGTTTTTTTATGTCATAATACCGGGCGTGCGTTAGGTTTTGGAATTGCGCTTGGAGGCCCATTCGTGAAACTTGTCATCTACCTACTATTATGGGCACTTATATTTGTCCTCTGTGTCTTAATCGGCGCCAGGAACGGTCAATTAGTTGAGTTCAATTACCTCATTGCGATGGGTGAGTATCAATTAGCGACGCTGTTAGGTGTCTTCTTAGTGCTTGGGTTTTGTATCGGCGCATTTACGCTGTTTCTTTTTAATCTCCGCACTCGGATCAAGTTGCGCTTCGTTAGTAGTGAAAGAGATAAATTGAAGAAGAAACTGGAGAATTCGATTCACTCCAAAGGCGAACCGATCTAATGAGCGAGTTGCTTTTTCTTCTGCTGCCTATCGCAGTCGCTTACGGTTGGTATATGGGCCGACGAAGCGGAGACCAGGAGTTAAAGGACACTAGCTTAAAGCTGTCTGAAAAATATGTTGCCGGTCTAAATTACCTATTCTCAGATCAATCAGATAAAGCCGTTGACCTCTTTATTGACATGATTAAGGTGGATAGCGAAACCATTGATACACACCTGGCGTTAGCAAGCCTGTTTCGAAAGCGTGGTGAGGTCGACCGCGCTATTCGTCTTCATCAAAACCTTATTGCACGCCCCAGCTTACCCATAGAGCAACGCGATTTTGCGATGTTTGAACTTGGCCATGATTATTTGGTTGCGGGTCTTTTCGATCGAGCTGAAACGATTTTTATTGAGCTACTCGAGCATGAAGGCTACCAACTCAAGTCTGCTGAACAACTTCTGCATATCTATGAATATACCAAGGATTGGGAAAAGGCCGTTGCAGTGGTTGAATCATATAAGCTGCAACAAAAAGCAAAAATTGCCACATCATTGGCACATTACTATTGCGAGTTGGCGGAGCCCTTATTAGCGCGTGGGGACAATGATGGACTCAAGCTTATTAATCAAGCGCTTAAAGCTGATAATGCCTGTATTCGAGCTTACCTACTTAAAGCATCAGTACTTATTGAAAAGGGCGACCGTAAAGGGGCTCTGAAATGCTACCAAGAGATCCCTAATCAGGACGTTGATTTCTGCAGTGAAATCGTTGCTGCGGTGGAAGATCTATATCAAGGGCATAGAGACCCAAAAGCGTTTGAACATTTCCTTCGTGACCTGTTACAGCTTGGCGCTGGCGTATCCATTCTGATTAAGCTTGCGCAGCGGGTTGCTATAACCGATGGTGATGATGCGGCAGAAGCATTAGTTAGGCAAGAGTTGGTGCGTCATCCGACCATGAAAGGCTTTTGTCATCTGATGCACTATCATATCAACTCAGCCGAATCATCAAAGGCACGTTCAAGTCTGAAGTCGTTGCAAGAGCTGGTATCTACGCAGATCCGTATAAAACCAAAATATCGCTGTTGTAATTGTGGATTTTCCAGCGGGAGCTTGCTTTGGCAGTGCCCATCATGTAAAAGCTGGGGCCGTATTAAGCCTATCCGCGGTTTGGATGGCGAGTAACTCAAGTAGATAGGAGCCCCCATGCAAGATCCAAAAGTCATCGTCGCCCTTGATTATCCAACTCAAGACGCCGCACTTGCTTTTGTTGACCGAATTGATCCATCTCTATGCCGCTTGAAAGTAGGCAAAGAGATGTTCACCTTGTATGGGCCTGAATACGTAAAGGCGTTACAAAGTCGTGGCTTTGATGTGTTTCTTGATCTTAAGTTTCATGACATACCAAATACTGTTGCTCGTGCTGTTGCCGCTTCAGCAGAGTTAGGCGTGTGGATGGTGAATGTTCATGCCAGTGGTGGGCGGCAGATGATGGTTAAGGCCGCTGAAGCGTTAACCAGTTTCGGCAGTGAACGTCCTAAATTGATCGCTGTAACTGTATTGACCAGCATGAGCGCTGATGATCTCCGCGGCATTGGTATTCCGATTAGCCCAGCAGAGCACGTTATGAATCTCGCTCATTTAACCAAGGACGCAGGCTTAGATGGTGTGGTTTGTTCCGCGCAAGAAGCGACCTCTTTGAAAGCTGCATTGGGTCAGGGGTTTCAATTGGTGACGCCGGGGATACGTCCTGCAGGCGCGGATGCTGGTGATCAGCAAAGGATTATGACGCCTGAACAGGCCATTGTTGCTGGTTCCGATTACTTAGTCATTGGTCGACCGATCACCCAATCTGCGGATCCGCTTCTGACATTGCAACAAATCAATGCTTCATTGCCTAGTTAAATAGTAGTTCCTGCTCTATTGTTCGGCCATTGGCTATCGAGGCGAGCTAAAGCCAGTAAATTTAATCGGCAGCCAATAATGCTCTGATTATTTTTTCAGCCGAACAAGTATTTGAGTTACGAATGCCACCACCACACCGCTCAGCGCCCCCATGAGGTGCCCCTCGATTAAAACTCTGGCACCAATCAGTTCACTGGTGCCAGTATCACCACCGGTTACCTGCTCAAACACTATCTTAATCGTTAATCCAATCAACAAAGCGATATTTGAATAGAGGTGCTTGGGTAACTGGGTTAGTGCAGCCCACGCTAGCAGGCCATGTAAGCTGCCTGATAAGCCAACAAACCATTTAACTTCCGGGACCAGAAGATAAATGGCTAACCCACTGAGCACGGTAATAGATAGCCAAGCCACGAACCCACGAACACTGCTAACCGTTTTGCCAAAAAGCAGGGTAATCGCGACCAGTCCCGCAACATTCATCAATAGGTGATACCCATTGGTGTGGATCATGGCGCCTGAAATGAGGCGATACCAACCACCTCGCTCAACTGCTTGATGGTTAAAGGCTAGCAATTCCTTAAGCTCAGGGAAGATCAGCCATGTGAATTGGCTGACAAAACATAACCCTATAATTAGCGATATAGGCAAATGCCTTTTGGGCCAATGGCACACAGATCTGATTGGCGCTGGTATCATTTCTTAGTAACCACTTATGTCTCCTAATGAATAGGGTGGCCTGTAGTTGGATTACGAAAGCCAAGCAAAAAGGCTATTCTGCTAACAATGATCGCTGATGTCGAGTGAGCGATGACTGCAATGCGTGATCTAACATGGGTGAGGTCGACCTTGCTCACCGGTGCATTGCGCGTTTAAGTTTAAGACGTAAGTACGCCAGATACACGCTGTGTCGACGCTTGCAGCATACGAAGCTAAGTTTGAAGGCTAGGCTGCTTAATAACTATACTTTTCGAGTCGTTATTTCTATGAGCGAATTATTTTGTTACTTCGTAGTCATATAGTTAATCCATGGCGCAATGATCAAGAGTTTCAGATAGATGTTAGTGCTGCTGGAAAGCTGAATTAAGCAAAACGAGCTATGGTAGAAGAGCCATTGGCGCGCTATCTTAACGTGCATAAGCCGGTGTCTTGGGTGGTGCGGATGTTACTTAGGATGCATGGCGAGATAGCTCAAACTGTATAGATAGTTGTAGCCGTGTTTGCGGTAGCAGGCGCATTTGCAGGTTTGGTAATAATTTTAATTATTCATATTGACCTTGGTTGGCTTCGTTTATGCCATCAGGTTTAATCCCATCAATAACAAGAGATGCCAGAGGTATAATTAGATGTTAAAGAGAACTGCATTTATGGGCGTGTTGCTTTTCTGTGCTGCGCCGACGTTTGCGGCGGAAGAGCTTGCGCAAGATATGTTGGCTGAAGGGATTAGTAAGTTAATGTATATGAATGACAGCTGTGGCGTCACAATAGAAAAAGAAAAAGTGCAGGAGATCTCCAAGCTTTATCTTTATGCCAACGGCTTTTCAGGTGATATTCAGGTTGACTGGGAGCAGGTTAAAGCGACAGCAGCTGCAGAGTTTGAGGTGTTGAAGAAAGAAAACCCCATTGGTGAATTGTGTGACAAGTACGCAGAGCAATTTGAGAGTGTTTTGCCGCTGCTTAAGAAACATGACGCCACTGAATTAGATATTGAATAAGTGAGCGTTCCTAGCTGGGGAAAAGCGCCGTTGGGCGCTTTTCCTTGTTACTAGGCTTCGTAAGAGAGCGGATCCTTCAACGCATTTTTTTCAAATGCTTCGAGTCGTTCGACACATGCACCGCATTTGCCACAGGCTCTTTCTCTGCCGTTATAACATGTCCACGTTTTACTATAATCCAGCCCCATTTTCAGGCCATCGGTGAGGATATCTATTTTACTATCGTTTAGATAAGGGCTGCATATTTCGACAATTTCATAGTTGGCAATTTTTGCCACCTCATTCATCTTCAGCACGAATTCTGGCCGACAGTCGGGGTATATAGCATGATCGCCGGAGTGGGCGCCATAAAAGACCTTGCCCGCTTTTAATGATACGGCATAACCAACAGCAAGTGACAGCAGGATCATATTGCGGTTGGGTACCACCGTTGACTTCATGCTTTCTTCTTCGTAATGGCCTTCGGCAACTGCAATGTCATCGGTCAGTGAAGATCCGCCAATCAGGCTATTGATGGCACTGATATCAACTACTTTATGGTGAATAGATAACTCTTTACAGACGCTGGCTGCGACCTCGAGCTCTTTGACATGGCGTTGGCCGTAGTCAAAGCTCAAGGCATAGACATCATAGCCTTGCTTAATCGCTTTATTCAGCACGGTATAAGAGTCCATGCCACCTGAGTATATTACGACGACTTTTTCGTTCATGATGGTTGTTTAATGCTCGCGCTTAACGTATAAATCGCCGGCATTTTACGCGATCTATCTCACATACAACAGGTATTCAATGAAGCAAATCGCCTATCCAGTCAATGAAGTGTTTGAAACCATTCAAGGCGAAGGGGGGTATACCGGCGTTCCGGCAATCTTTGTGCGCTTGCAGGGCTGTCCCGTCGGCTGCTCATGGTGTGACACTAAGCATACCTGGCCGTTAGATGATGACGCCAAAATTGATGTTGTTGATCTGTTAGCAGAGCAGGGTGAAACTGAGTGTTGGAGTGAAATGACCAGTAAGCAGTTGCTGAAGTTGTTTGCTGAACAGGGGTATACCGCTAAGCATGTTGTTATTACTGGCGGAGAGCCTTGTGTATACAACCTAAGTGACTTAACTTCCACACTTTTCTCGCATGGCTATGATTGCCAAATAGAGACCTCAGGGACTTTTGAAGTTTTGGCAGATGACAAAACCTGGGTAACGGTCTCGCCTAAAGTGGCGATGAAAGGTGGATATGATGTTTTAGCATCCGCACTACTCAGGGCGAACGAGATTAAACACCCTGTGGCGAAGCAATCACATATTGATGAACTTGATGCATTGTTGGCGCCCATATCAGCGTCGGGTCAACTGTCAGGAAAAACAATCTGCCTACAGCCGATAAGCCAAAAACCTCGCGCCACTGAACTTGCCGTGAAAACATGTATCGCTAGAAATTGGCGCTTGTCGATACAGACCCATAAGTATTTAGGTATTGAGTAGTTCCGCCTGATCAGACGGTCAGTTATATCGGCTTGATATTGCGCATACCAGAAACCTTGCTATTAGCTAAACTCAGCATAGGTATCTTTTGTTTGGCTAACTTATGGCAGACGTTATTCTCGAAATCCACTTTCATAGTCGCGGCCCATGGCATCAGCAGCTTGAAGATGCATGTCGCGGTTTGGCCGAGGAAATAGCGCAAGCGCCTGGTTTGAAGTGGAAGATTTGGACCGAAAATCGCGATACACGACTTGCCGGTGGGATCTACCTTTTCGCAAATGAGGCTGATGCAGAAGATTTCCTGCTAACTCACAGGAAGCGATTAGAGGCGTTGGGAGTGACAGAGTTCGAGTCTCATCTGTATGAAGTGAACGAGCAGCTTTCATTGATCACTCGGGCTCCTTTATAAGCCGTTTATTGTTGGTGACCTCACTCTCCTATCATCGAAACAAATGTTACTAACTATTTCAATTCCTATCGCTTTATTGAACGGCGCAGCTCCGTCCGTTAGTGTGTTTGGCTCATAATCAAAATAATTCCATATTCCAGGGAGACCATTATGCGCTGCTTTGCTGCATTGGTATCGTTTTGTCTGTTAGCACAAAGTCATTTGTTATTCGCTGCGCCTCTTGAAACGTTGCAATTGGAGGATGTGTTTGCCCTAGAATATGCCTCCGATCCGCAACTCAGTCGTAGTGGTGAACAAGTTATTTTTGTTCGCAACTTTATGGATATTGAAAAGGACAGGAAACGCAGTAATTTGTGGGTGGCGAATATCGCTAGTGGTGAACTCAGGCCGTTAACGACAGGGTTGTTCAATGATCGGTCCCCGAGACTATCACCAGACGGCAAACGTCTAGCATTTATCTCTAACCGTGGCGGCTCTACTCAGCTTTATATGCGCTGGCAAGACACCGGACAGATCGCTGTGCTAAGCCAGTTACCTGAAGGTCCGACTAATCTTACTTGGTCGCCGGACGGTGCTTCGTTACTATTCACTGCGTTTGTTCCGCGCCAAGAAAAACCGTTAGTGGCATTGCCTGGCAAGCCTAGGACTGCTGATTGGGCGCCACCAGCCAAAGTGGTCTCCTCGACGTTTTACCGATTTGATGGGGCAGGGTACCTACCGGCTGGTAACCAACAAATCTTCATGATGTCGGCCGACGGCGGCTCGGCGATCCAATTAACTCAGGCACAGTACGATCATGATGGTCCACTAACATTTTCCCCGGATGTTAAAACCATCTATTTCTCTGCCGTTCCAGATGCTGAAAAGGCACCATTAAACAGTGAATTGTTTGCACTGTCTTTGAACAATGGCAAGGTGAAGCCTTTAACCGACCGGGTAGGTCCAGATGCGCATCCAGCGTTGTCTCCTGACGGTAAGTACATTGCTTATATCGGCTTCGATGACAGGAAAGTGATCTATCAGAATCGCCAACTTTACCTGTTGAATTTAGCGACAGGGAATTCGCGCGTTTTAACTGCAGATCTGGATAGAAGTGTGGCGGCACCTGTGTGGTCTGACAATGGCAAGCATCTCTATTTTCAATATGATGACCAAGGCAACACCTACATAGGCCGTACAGATCTCAACGGTCGCTTTAAGCAGGTGGTCAGCGATGTCGGAGGGCTTTCTTTAGGCCGACCTTATGCTGGTGGCCAGTTCACTGTAAAAGGTCGGCAAATCGCGTTTACGACGACAGACGGGCTTTCCCCTGCCGAAATTGCTGTTGTGAACTACCGTGGTGGTAAAGCCAAAAGGATTACCCATTTAAACAAGACACTATTATCCCGCAAGCAGTTAGCGACGATTGAAGAGATCCGCTACCCGTCGTCCGCTGATGGCTTGGAGATACAAGGTTGGATCGCATACCCACCAAGCTTCGATGCCACAAAGAAATATCCTTTGATGCTAGAGATTCATGGTGGACCGGTGGCGAATTATGGCGCCCGCTTTGCTGCGGAGATCCAGCTGTTTGCCGCGGCTGGTTACGTGGTTTTGTATGTTAACCCGCGTGGTAGCGACAGTTACGGTGAAGTCTTTGCGAATTATATCCATCATAATTATCCATCTGAGGATTACGATGATCTGATCTCTGGTGTTGATGCCGTTATTGCCAAAGGTTTTGTTGACCCTGAGCAACTCTATGTGACCGGCGGTAGTGGTGGTGGAACGCTGACTGCGTGGATCGTTGGTCATACCGATCGCTTCAAAGCCGCTGTAGTAGCTAAGCCTGTGATCAACTGGTATAGCTTTAGTTTAACGGCAGACGCCTATCCATTTTTTACCCAATACTGGTTTGATTCGTTACCTTGGGACGATATGGAGGCTTATATGAAACGTTCGCCGATCAGTTATGTTGGAAACGTTAAAACACCCACCATGCTGTTGACCGGGGAATCTGATTACCGCACGCCAATTTCTGAAACAGAGCAATACTATCAAGCGTTAAAGCTTGCTGGGGTCGATACCGCAATGGTTAGGATCCCTGGTGCAGGTCATGGGATTGCAGCGCGGCCATCAAATCTCATGAGTAAAGTTGCTCATATCTTGTGGTGGTTTGAACAATATGGTGGGCCTAGCAGCAAACGACTGTCAGATCCGTCGGACGAGGGCTAAACGTTGGATGCCAGTGTGCTAAGAAAGCTAACAGAGATGTCGATGCCATTCGGTAAGTATGCGGGTAGGCCATTGATCGACATACCCGAGCCTTACATGGTTTGGTTGGCAAAGCAGGGCTTTCCGAAAGGAGAGCTAGGCGAATTACTTGCTTTAGTATATGAAGTAAAGCTGGAAGGTTTAGAGGGATTTGTAAAGCGCGCGGTTAAAGACGCGGCACAGTCATAGTGTTTGCAAGCATATAAGCGTGTTGGGGGGAGTTATTTCCCCCGCTGTGAGGATTCCTTTTTAGCTCAAAAATCGGTATTGTGGGCTGCTCTGTTCAGTAGGCTTGCCAGAGTGGCACTTTGACTTGCCATAAAGCCTGTTCAGTTTGGTTTGAACCCCCTTGTGCTAAACCGCGACTTATGGTTTGGCCTGTAATCAGAGGATAGCGAAAGCAGCATGATGAACGTAGGTTTAGTAGGCTGGCGCGGCATGGTTGGCTCTGTGTTGATGCAGCGTATGCAAGAAGAGAACGATTTTTCATTGGTCGATACCACTTTCTTCACCACATCTCAGGCGGGACAGCCCGGCCCGGATATTGGTAAACCGGTGACACCGTTGAAAGATGCTTACGACATTGATGCGCTTAAAGCGATGGATGTGATTATTACCTGTCAGGGTGGTGATTATACCAAGGCTGTGTTTGAACCATTACGTGAAGCTGGCTGGCAAGGTTATTGGATTGATGCGGCATCAAGCCTACGTATGGACGATGACGCCATTATTGTTCTTGATCCGGTCAATGCTGACGTTATTTCACAAGGCCTTGACGCTGGGGTGAAAACCTTCGTCGGTGGGAACTGTACCGTCTCCTTGCTATTGATGGCGATTGGCGGTTTGGTTGAAAAAGGCCTAGTAGACTGGGTTAGCCCAATGACATATCAAGCGGCGTCGGGTGCCGGTGCACGCAATATGCGTGAATTGATCAGTCAAATGGGCGATTTGCGTGATGAAGTGAAAGCAGAGCTGGATGACCCGGCATCGGCCATTTTGGATATTGACCGTAAAGTTGCAGATAGAATGCGTAACGGTGAATTCCCTACCGATCAATTTGGTGTGCCGCTAGCTGGATCTCTGATCCCTTGGATTGATACGCCAATGCCTAGCGGTCAGAGCCGCGAAGAGTGGAAGGCTGAAGTTGAAGCTAATAAGATCATAGGCCGTAGTGAGTCGCCCGTACCTATCGATGGCCTTTGTGTTCGTATTGGCGCGATGCGTTGTCATAGTCAGGCGCTGACTATTAAGCTAAATAAAGACCTACCTGTCAGTGAAATTGAATCAATACTCGCTTCTCACAATGACTGGGTCAAGGTGATCCCTAACGATCGTGAAATCACGGTTGAAGAGCTGACACCGACCAAGGTGACTGGCACGTTGAGTGTTCCGATTGGGCGTATTAGAAAGCTCTCTATGGGGCCTGAATACATATCAGCCTTTACAGTCGGTGATCAGCTGTTATGGGGCGCTGCAGAACCGTTACGTCGCATGTTACGTATTTTGCTCGACAAGTAAGCGTCTGTTCGTTAACAGATTGCCAATAGGCTGCCTAATTGGTGGCCTTTTTTATGATTATCGATAAAGGAAAAACTGCAAGAGCGGTGTTGCGTCAACTGATAGCTTGGGAAGCTAGATTGAGTTTCTATTAGGGACTTTGAAAAATAAAGTGAGTGCCTGCCACAAGGCAAGAGAAGCAGGCTATAAGCTGATGTCTATAACACCAAATGATCACTTTTCTTTGTGTGAACAAGCTCTTCTATCAACGCAAGTACGCCGGCAGATAATACTAGGGCGGCAGTAACGATAGAAAGTGTAGGTGAGCCAGTAAGCCAGCTGAAGAACAACCAAAGCAGGGTTGCACACGCCAGTGACTTAACAAAACTTTTAACGCCTTTCGTCATTTTCATACTCTGTGTTCTCGCTAACAAGTGACTATATTTTGGGTAATCTTTGCACTCTTGTAAAACGGAAAACCCTTTCGATTGTTTAGCTTGGGAGGATACGCACATTCTAATAAAGAGTTGTGATCTGGATTAAACGTGATGTTAAGTGTATAAAAAACAGACATATAAATTGTTTGTCATTTATTTAGCTGTGGTGGGATTTTAGCTGACTGCAAATGCAAAAAAGCCACACGAGAGTGTGGCTTCTCATGATTTGCTTTACGTCATAGTTTGAATCGGTCGACCAGTTGATCTTGCTCTTTTGCTAAGCGTTCAAGTTCAGCGCTACCTTTGGCGATCGCTTCAATTCCTTCGTAGTTCTCATCAGAGATATCAGAGATATGATTTATGTTGCGGGTGATCTCGTCGGCAGTGCATTGCTGCTCCTCTGCTGCTGCAGCAATTTGACTACTCATATCGCTTATCTGCGCGATAATTCCTTGTATCTCTTCCATTGAGCTATTGGCATCAGAGGCTTGCATGACACTGGCTTCCATCTCATTAAAGCACTCAGAAACAACCTCAACGGCTTGTTTGGCACTGGACTGCAGGCTCTCAATCATACTTTGAATCTCAGTGATCGATTCCCCCGTTTTTTGTGCAAGGTTTCTTACTTCGTCGGCGACGACCGCAAAGCCTCTGCCTTGCTCTCCAGCCCGTGCCGCTTCGATAGCAGCATTCAAGGCGAGTAAGTTGGTCTGGTCCGCTATTCCTCGAATAACCACCAAGATCCCACCGATATTATTGCTGTAGCCGTCAACCTGGCCAATTACTTCATTAGACTGCTTAAGCTTTTCGGAGAGTTGATGGGTCGTGGTGATGTTATGACTCATCACTTCGCGTCCGGTGTTGGCAGCTGACTCAACTTCAAGGACTTTTTCTAGCGTAATATTAGCGGAGTAGGTGACCTCTTTTACCGAAGCGGACATCTCTGTCATCGCTGTCGCCACACTCGCCGTTTCATGTCGCTGGCGGTCCAGCTCATCCCGCGAATGCGTGCTGGTTTGTTGATTTGAAACTGCGACCTGAGATAGGTGATGGGAAGCGGTGGTTAGCTGGCCCAGAATATCGCGCATTTGTTGATTGAGCTTGTTCACCCAACTGCCTAATTGGCCAAATTCGTTCTCGCCTTTCACTGTCACAGTGTGGGTCATGTCGCCATCGACAATGGCAGACAGTACATCGAGGATATTCTTTAGCGGGCGGCGGATACCAATTGCTGTGCTCCAACCAATTACCGCGGCGATAAGGATAGATAACAGACCGAGGATGGCAACAAGGCTTAGTCCCTTATTTAGCGCAGAGCTGGCATCATCGGAAGCGGTGTTTACAAAGGTGGTAGCAGCAGAGGTTACCTGATCGAACACCGACACCGCATCGGCAATCGATTGTGCTGCTGCGCTGGCTTTGTTAAATACATCGTCGGTAAGGAAAATGAGTTGTCGATGATTAGCCAAGGCCCCATCTGGCGCAGTCAGTGCTTTATCAAGACGGTCAAGCATAAAACCTACATCGTTTCGTAGATCTGGAATCTCATCTTCAAGATCAACTAATTTAGACTCGTAATTTCCCCGGCGTTTTTCATTCTGGGAGATCGTATTGTCGATATCGCTCAGTTGATCTGAACTTAGCGCTTTTACGGTTGGGCCTTCTAGGCCATTTAACGCGACATAGTATTCGTCAGCTAAGTTGCGAATATAGTCATCTTGCAATTTTTGCACTTTATCAGCGATAAACTTCTTCAACTGCGGCAACATAATATAAAAATCAGCCACTTGGCTGCTTACATCTTTTTTACTGGCCTGAATCGAACGATAGCTTGCCATCGCCGCCTTTGCTTCGCCAAAGAACGACTCATCAAGACTACCAAGTTGCTCTAGCAGGTTATTAATGTCGTTTTGATTTTTAGTTAACGAGGTTAACCCGGCTAGTTGTTCTTTGAACTGAGTTTCGCTGGTGGAAAAGGCGAGTTCGGCAGCGTCCATCGCCGCCGAATCTTTTGAAGTGATAAAGTCTTTAAAGTGGCGATTAGCTGTAAGCAGTGCGATGCTCGCCTTATTTGCTTCTTCAACCAGAGGTACTGCTTCATTGGTCACTTTGAGCAGTTGCGAGTTTAACCCGGTCATCCCTAACAGCGATACACCACTGATTATTAACATCAGCACTACTAAAATGGCGAAGCCAAGGCTTACCCTCAGTACGACAGAGATGTTTTGAAACATGGCCAGAAGATTGCCTTTGGGACGTTTATTATTGCTCATTGATTCAGCCTTAAACATATTCTCTCAATTAGTTAAATGCGCAACCGTCTAGCCAGTCAATTGCACGTTGATGATTTGTGATGCTCAACACAGCGGTATCCGGCATTGGCGCACGGAGCGGGAGGGCCATCACTAACATCCTATCGTCTCTAAATACATGCATCGTTATTTGGTCACCACGTTGACACTGTTTCGTGTGTCGCTGAAATCTCTCATTAAAATTTTCTGCACTAACGCGCACGCCATCAAAAGCGACTAGCAAGTCGCCTGGAGACATTCCAGCATCTTCTGCTGCACTTCCATTATGGACTGAAACTATTTTTACGCCTGCAATATCACTACTAATGGTTGCGCCAAATTGCCAAAAGAGGGAGTGCTCTGTGGTTTGCTTGCCTCCTTTATCTTGTATCGACGCAGTTACTCTTAGCTTGAGCCCTATGCCTACTTCTGTTAACAATTCTTCGAGAGGGATCTCATCAGTGTTGTATAGGTACTTATCGAAAAACGGCTCGTAGTCCAGCCCGGTAAGGCGCTCGATAATATCGATTACGGTATGGTTACGTGTTGGTTGCCCTGTCCGGCCAAACTCTTGCCATAAGGTCTGCATAACGAGGTCGAGGGAGCATTGGTGTTGCGTATTTCGCCTTAATGACAGATCTAATGCTAAGGCAATTAAGCTCCCTTTGGTGTAATAACTGACAATCGCATTGGCTGCGTTAGCGTCTTGCAGGTAAAAACGGGTCCAAGCATCGAAGCTTGATTCTGCGACGGTTTGGCGTTTTCTGCCTAACCCTCGTTGTACTCTGGTGATTGTTTCGGCAAGCATCTCCAAATAGTCATCATGACCGATTAATCCGCACCTAACCAGGCTTAGCTCGTCGTAGTAGGAGGTGACCCCCTCATACAGCCAAAGTTGCTCTGTATGTGTCTCTCGCGTGAGCTGATAAGGCATAAAGGTATCTGGCTTGATCCTTTTGACATTCCAGCTGTGAAAATACTCATGGCTGCAAAGAGCCAAAAATGTGCGATAAGCTTTATCTTTCTTGTCGCTACCTGTTTCGGGTAGGTCATAGCGGCTACAGAGCAGGGCTGTTGAGTTGCGATGCTCTAGGCCTCCATATCCTTTACCGACGGCATTGATCAAAAACAGGTAACGTTCCATTGGTGCTGGCTTACCAAAGAAATTTATATGGTGGTGACATATCTCTCTTAGGTCTCGGCAAAGCCTTTCTAAACAAGCATTATGCTGACCAGCTATAACAATGTCGTGTTGCACGCCGAACACGCTGAACGTGGCAAGTGAAAAGTCGCCAAGCTCGACAGGGTGGTCGATCAGTTCGTCATAATTTTCTGCGCTATAAAGGCCAAAACCGTAGCGTTCTGCGCCAGCTTCCTGCAAAGAGGTCGCTACACGCCAGTGCGCCCACTGTGGATCCGTGGGAGGCTCCAAGTTTAGCTGAACAGGCTCATCCTCCCGTCCTTCGATGGCAAGAAATACGCTCGTGCCATTAAAAAAACCACGTAATTGATCCAGGAAGGCGGCACGCACTGAGCTATCAAACGCAAATACTCGGTACCTGATCTCTATTGGTTCACCATTAAGAGGTGTAACTTGCCAGCTATGTTTGTCGAGCTTGCTAATTGGTAAAACACACCCTTTTTGGTCAGCCGTAATTTCGACAACGTGGCGGGCAAAATCCCTAATCATGTAACTGCCGGGGATCCAATTCGGCAGCCAAAGGCGATGAGGATCACCAGTGTTAGGGGTGAATTTTATGGCCACATCAAAAAGGTGGGCGTGAGGATCGGACGGGCAGAGCGTGTATTCGATCATTTGTATGAAAATTGAACCGGAAAAGTTAAGGTTAGTAAGCCACTGCAAATTGTCGCACGCTAGTACTCGATAAACCGTGAGGAATGCGCTAAAAAAAGAGCTTACTTATCTACATTGGAAGTTAGTCATGGCCGAAGAAACTATCTTTAGTAAAATAATACGCCAAGAGATCCCTACAGAGTTGCTTTATCAAGATGAATTGGTGACAGCTTTTAGAGATATATCCCCTAAGGCGCCTCAACATATTCTGATTATCCCAAATAAACTTATCCCGACAATCAACGATGTCACAGAACAAGATGAACTCGCTTTGGGACGCTTATTCACTGTGGCTGCAAAATTAGCGAAAGCGCAGGGGATCGCCGATGATGGCTATCGATTAATAGTCAACTGCAATCACCATGGTGGTCAGGAGGTTTATCACATTCATATGCACCTGCTAGGTGGCAAATCATTGGGGGCAATGCTACCAAGCTAATCGTCTCTATACCTTTCGGAATATAGACCTATTTTCTTTATAGTCGTGATGCTAGCGCTGTTAGGATTAAAGTGAATTTAAGTAAATTGGAACAAAGTTATATCGGCGTATGCAAGAAGGTATCATGGGTAGCATTGGTGATCCTTTTTAGCATCAATGTTGCCATCGCGGGTGGTTTCAACGACAAATTGAAAGCAGCTTTGGAAGACGTTAAAGGCAAGGTTGATGAGTACCTCGCGTTAGATGAGCCTTTACCTGCGCCAAGCTCGCTACCAGACTTTGCGTCCGCTTGGCATGCAGAATATGTGTTGGAGCCCGCTTTTAATAGCCATATTCTAAAAATTGAAGCGGGTCAGGCTAATGACCAAACTATCATTCTAGTGCATGGCTTAGGTTCATTGGCCAGTCAGGACTGGTTAGCTCAGATACCTGCGTTAGCTAAACACTATCACGTTATTGCGATTGACCTGCCGGGCTTTGGATTCTCTCGAATACAAAAAGGAAAAATGTCACCCAGCCTCTATGCGAAGACTCTGCATTGGGTGAACGAGACTTATGCTCATGGCGCGAGCGTCGTCATTGGTCATTCGATGGGAGGAGCTATTGCGTTGCGCTATGCCTCTGACTTTCCTGTTGATGTAAAACAACTCGTGATTATTAATGCGGCAGGAATCCTTGAGCGTACGGCCTTTATCAAGAGTTTGGCCACATTACCTCTCGACAACACCTTATTATCTGATGAGTTGCGAAGGGTGATCGGTGATGTCCAGAATGTGAGTGACGCCTGGCTAGAGTCTATTGCCGGAGGGCCAGATCCAACAGCCCCTCTTAATGCATCAGATACCGCTTGGTCTTTGCTGTTGTCGGATACGCCAAATATTAATGCTGCGTTGGCATTAGTGAACGATGATTTTAGTGACGTGGTTCGGAAAATAGCCGTACCGACAACCATAATATGGGGGCGTCAGGATGGTGTGGCTCCATTGCGAACGGGGGAAGTGCTAGAGTACTTAATACCTGCCAGCCGACTATACGTGTTGAATGACGCTCAGCATGTACCGATGAAATCTCATGCTCAAGTAATAAATGAACTGATTCTCAAAGAGCTGTCCTATCCACCTGAAACTGAACTAAGCGCTGAGCCAGTCGATTTAGCCAACAGTGATGTTGACTTATTGTGCAAGGGTAAGTCGGGTGTTAGTTATCGTGGTGTCTATCGACATATTACTTTTGATAATTGTTCCAATATCCGTTTAGAGAGCATTAAGGCGCAATCGTTAACTTTGAAGCAGTCTAAAGTTAAAGCAAAAAATTTGATCATTATGTCAAATGGAACCGGGGTTACGATTACTCAGTCAGTTCTTGAAATAACGAATGGCCAAATTACCGCCCCCATTGGGTTTCAAGTTAGCGATAGCCGGGTAGATGTGGCGGGTGTCTCTGTGGTTGGCACCAGCAACGCCATTTCAGTTGAAGAACCCTCTTTGTTGATTATGTCTTTAAGTCGAGTAACTTCGCCGACATACAAAGGTAACGCACACGGTCACTTTTCGATGGAAAAGAAAACGATTAGTGAGTTGCTGCTTATCCAGAAATAAGTTTCTTCACAGTTGTTAGCGTCCGGCTAAAACCGAATTGTAAAGTGCAGTTCGCGCTGCATAGTATGTGAATTCTGGTGCTACTAAGCCGGGTTGCTCTAGCACTTGAAGCAATATCTTTTGATTTTGCCTGTTCTCGTTTGCAAAGCTGCGTGCGTGCTTGCAGTTTGGTAACCTCCATAATCCTTTAGCTCCAACGGCTTCTTCATAAAGCTGTTCAGTGAACTCTATGGGTATGAGAGTGTCGGTTTCACAATGAGTAAAGAGAAGCGGCACATTGGGCAGCTGAGATAGACGCCCTTCGGGCGCATAATGATCATCAAAAATTAAGGCAGGGATCCAAGATACGAGTTCACCTAACGGGTAGCGACTGGCAATGTGGCTCGCTGTGTCTGAATAGCGATAGAAACTTGAATCGACGATCATCAGGTCAATATCCAAACGTGAGCCAGGCTCAGATAGACCGCTGATCAGTATTACACCTCCTAGGGACGTCCCCCAAACGATCTTCTTGTAGTCATCATGGGGCCGAGACAGTTCACTAAAGATCTTTAGCATCGATCTGGCATCCAAATAAGTTACTTTGGGATCAGCTGCTCCCTCACTACGCCCATAGCCGGAGTAATCGAAAACCAAAACGTCATATCCTTCGTCTAGTAGCCATTCAACCTTGTCGAAAGTCTCTGATATGTTGCCTCGGTTGCCATGAAAGTGCATGACTAAGCCGAGAGGGGATCTTACTGATGTTTTGTGAAGTTGTGCGTCAAGCTTGTTGCCTGACTGACTAGTGACTTGAATATTTTGATAAGGAAAATGGTATTGTGACTCAGCTCTCGTTGACTCAGCTTTTGGGGCGTAAAAAGCCCAGTTGCTACTGCATGCCGTTAAGAAGCATACTGAGAACATAACTAGTAATTTGCTGATCATCTTTTTTTCCAACCTTTAGCTTCATGACGCTTCTTACGCGGGCTGTATGGAAATAGATCAACTACTTAATTTAATCCAAGTATAGTAGTTGGTATCGCTGTAACCACTCTAAGTCATCAGCCGACATGGGTTGGGCTAAGCAGATCTGTCAAAAAAAGTATTACTACGTGTTGTTTATAAAGGTGTTTTAAGTTGTGAAGATCGCTATTTACCCACTTCTCTTAATCTCGATGTTTTTATTCTCAGTCAGCTTTTGCAAAGCAAAAACGCAGCTTCTATTGAATGCCGGTGGTGGGCCGCAGCCCGGTGGGAGTCAAACAAATTATACGGCCGGTGCAGACTTGATCTTTTGGCAATATGAACGTAGCAGCCGTCAGACTTTATTCTTAGGTACGGGCATCACTTATTTGGGTACGGATGAGGATGTTAATGAAGAGATATATGCCATCTCTGTTTTCCCGCAGTTAAATTTATACACTGATAAATGGGGTGAAAATCAGCCATACTTTTTTGTTCGCGCGCTCGGTCCGACCTATCTCTCTAGCAGAAAGCTTGGTGAGAGGGAGCAGGGGAAGCGTTTTGCATTTCAAGCGCAGGTAGGCGCGGGGGTGTACTTTGGTGCGAATGAATCTTGGCTAGTAAGCGTGTCGTACAAACACTTCTCTAACGCTAATTTATTTAGTCCAAATGATGGGCTCGACGTGCCTATTTTATTGTCTCTGGGGCGACGTTGGTAATTTCTATCTGGAGAGGACTTCGCGTTATCGCTGCGAGCCCTAGGTGAAAGTCTCGACCATGTTTACTATGGTAGAGCTGTATGTTTGGCCCTAACGTCAGCTTGCTTCCTTCAGGTTTTGTAGCTAAGTAGTCTAATGCCAAAGAGTCGCTTAACCCGCGCCCTGTGGCTTTCGCATGTGCCTCCTTAAGCACCCATAAATGATAAAACCGTTCCTCTTGTTGTGCGGTTGAGTACGGCTTTCTAATCCATATGCACTCGTTTTCGGAAAAATAGTGCTCAGAGATCCCTAAGAAGTTCCGTGTATGCTTGCGGTGTTCATAATCTACGCCAACAGGCACAGAGGCTTCAGCGACAACAACGTAGTCTTTTGTGTGGGAAATGCTAAATTCAGGAGCGTTGCGGCAAGAACTGTATGGCTTCCCGTTGTGATTGACCCAAATATCAATGTCAGCAGTTTGGCAATTGAGAGCTTGCGACAGAATGTGTTTTACTAGCAGTCGCCCTGTAGCATATTGTTGGCGCCTAAGTTCACTGGAAATAGACGCTAACATAGCTTGCTCTGCATAGCTCAATTGCTGGTAGTGATTGCCAGAGGCAGGTAGTAATCTGCTTATTGCACATTTGACCGTAACTGGCTGCGGGGCTTTGATAGCCACTTTATTAGTGTCTACTCTGGCCAGCGCTGAAAAATAAGAGACGTATTAATTCCGCCAAAAGCAAAATTATTCGTCATGATTAGGTCCGTGTCGATACATCTTCCATTGCCTGTCACATAGTCAAGTTCACCACAACGTTCGTCAACTCTGTCTAAGTTAATGGTGGGAGCGAACCAGCCTGTGCGCATCATCTCTATTGACATCCATGCTTCCAGTGCACCGCACGCGCCAAGCGTATGACCTATGTAGCTCTTTAACGAACTTATCGCTATCGGTCTCCCAAATGTGGATGCGGTAGCTTGTGATTCTGCGATGTCACCTCGTTCGGTTGCAGTGCCATGGGCACACACATAACCTACGTCGTCTCGACTAACGCCGGCATCACTAAGTGCAAGTTCCATTGCCACTTGCATTGTCTCGGCCGTTGGCTGGGTGACATGCATCGCGTCACAGTTAGTACCGAATCCAATCAGCTCAGCGTAAATCGTAGCGCCTCGTTGCTGGGCATGCTCCAACTCCTCCAAAATGAGGGTTCCAGCGCCTTCACCAATGACTAAGCCGTCTCTTTCTTGGTCAAAAGGGCGAGGGCTACGGGTTGGTGTGTCGTTCAGTAGACTGGTTGCGTAAAGAGTGTCGAATACTACCGCCTCAGTAGGACATAACTCTTCTGCACCACCTGCAACCATAACGGTTTGGTAGCCGTGCTTAATTGCTTCATAAGCGTACCCTATGCCTTGGCTACCTGATGTGCAGGCACTGCTCGTTGTATGAACTCTTCCTTTTAATTCAAAAAAGAGGCTCAGGTTGACAGCCGTGGTGTGCGCCATCATTTTGATATAGGACGTTGCGTTAATACCGGAGCAATCCCCATCGTTAAGCATTTTGCCAAACGCAGCAAATGGCTCGGTACTTCCCACCGACGAGCCATAAGATATTCCAGTGGCGCCATTCGTTAAAACCGGGTGATCAATTAGATCTGCATCTGCTAGTGCAGCTTGCGTTGCAACGGTTGCTAACCTAGAAACTCGCCCCATGCTTCGCACTTTTTTTCTAGGGAAAGAAGTCGGAACTTGAAAGCCTTTAACCGGCGCTCCTAAGCGGGTGTTGAGACCGGAAAATTTATCCCATTCGCGAATATATTCGACAAAGTTTTGTTTTTCTTTGAGGCTCGCTAAGGTGGAAACCCAGTCGGTACCCATTGGCGAGATGCCAGCCATGCCGGTGACAACCACGCGTTTTAATTGGCTCATTAAGCCAACCCCCCATTCACGGAAATTACTTGTCTGGTGATATAGGCCGCGCTATCAGACATTAAAAAGGCGACAGTCGCTGCTACTTCGTCAGGTTGCCCCATACGTTTTGCTGGTATCATTGCCATCGCTTGCTCTACAACCTCTTCGTCAACCATGCCCGTCTCAATAAGCCCCGGAGCGACACAGTTCACGGTTATCTTCCTGCTAGCTAATTCTAAGGCAAGTGATTTTGTTGCCCCTATTATTCCGGCTTTCGATGCGCTGTAATTAACCTGCCCACGATTACCCACAACGCCGGACACTGATGATAATGTGATAATGCGGCCGCCACTTTTTGCGCGCACCATAGGCATTATGCATGGGTGTAAGACATTATAAAATCCATCTAAATTGGTGTGAATAACACGGTCCCACATCTCGCCATCCATCGCTGGAAATGCAGCATCGTCTAGCACACCTGCATTACATACGACGCCATAATATGCGCCGTAATCATTGATTTGCTGTTCGAGTTTGTCGGAGATATTCTCTCTATCGGTAAGCATGAACTGAATAAGCTCGCCGCTACCACCAGCTTGATGGATATCATCCAGAGTCAGCTGCGCACCATTACGGTCACTGCCATAATGAACAACAATATGGAAGCCATCGTTGGCTAGTTTCTTCGCAATGGCTTGCCCGATACCTTTACTGGCACCTGTTACTAGAACTCTTCTACTCACTTGGTTCTCCAATTACGTCTGCTATCTTGCTATGGTCGGGCTGGTAGGTGTTAATTGTGGCGGTGACGATAACATCCTCATTGTCGATGATTTCACATGCGAATGAAGCCATGCCATCTTCTAAGTAGAGTTGCTCTACTTTCACTATGTACTGGTCACCAGAAAAAAAAGTGCTTCTCGTGCTGCGATAACGACGAGTACCTAATAAAAACCCTATTTCAACCGTTTTTTGTTGCTGGCGTGCAAAATATCCTGCATGCGCGGCAATTGTTTGTGCCATCCACTCAATTCCCGTCGCAGCAGAGCATTCACCATTGGGATCCAGGAGAATGCAGTCAGGTTTAATATCCACCCTGGCGATAGCTGATTTTTGGGTAATAGAGAGGAGTTCGTCGATTAAAATCATTGGGTATGAATGGGGAACAATCTCTTCAATAGGGTATTTTTTTACGTCCATATTACTTTACCTTTCCGACAATAATACTGACGTTACTTCCGCCAAAAGCAAAATTATTACTCATACAAATAGGGGCTCTCAAGCTGTCCTCAGGTGTCGCTAAGTGAATACCTTTTAAATCGGGATCCTTTATGCCATCCCAAATGTGTGGTGGAAGCAAGCCAGCCTGTTTACCGGTAAGTTTAAGAAGCAGGCAGCAAAAGGCGAGTTCGATAGCACCTGCAGCCCCTAGCGTATGACCAATCATCGCTTTGGTTGAGCTACAGGGGATCTTGTTGCCAAATATGCGGTGAACAACTTCGCTTTCCATTTCGTCGTTTTTCGGCGTTGCCGTACCATGGAGGTTCAAATAGCCGATATCATTTGGGGATAACTCTGCGTCATTAAGCGCTGCTCTAATTGCGCGCTCTGCGCCTTTCCCTGAGGGCTCCGGTGCTGAAATATGGTAGCCATCAGATGATTCTCCGACGCCTAAAATCGCTATGTCAGCTGGCTCACTTGAGACAACGAATAATGCAGAGCCTTCTCCGATGTTGATTCCCTGTCTGTTCAGACTAAATGGCTGGCATCTGTCAGGCGACAAAGACTCCAAAGCATCGAATCCGTTTAGAGTCAATCCGCACAAGCTATCTGCTCCGCCGACAATTACCGCATCACATACACCGGAGCTGATTAGCCGGGAGGCTGAAGCAAATACTTTACCCGATGAAGAGCAAGCGGTAGAAACCGTATATACAGGCCCATCAACATCAGCCAATTTAGATAGAAAATCAGAGACGCTGCCTAACTCTTGCTGTAGGTAGCGATACTCTTTTGGAAAAGGATGATCATTCGAAAGACTATCGATTAGGCGTTCACCTTCGGCGATACCTGCTGTACTTGAGCCTAAAACTACCCCTATACGCGCTTTACCAAAGAGGCTCTTCATTTCGTCTATCGTTTCTTGAACTTGAAGATAGCTGTGCATCAACAATTGGGTGTTACGACAATTGTAATCAGTTAACGATAGTGGCAATTTTGGAAGAGGATACTGCACTCTGGCAATGTAGGTACTGCGACCACTGTTGAGCGCTCCAGATGGTTGTAGTGCATTCGTGTCGCCTGAAATTAATTTTTGCGTGACACCGAATCTATGGTCACCTAAGGGACAAGAGATACCAAATCCATTGATATACAATTTACTGCCCATGTTCGTCACTCTCAGATAGCGGTTGAATATTAAGCTGATAGTTTAGTTGATGATGCACTAGTTCAACGGCAGATCGCCAGCGGCTATTGTGCTGGTACTGAATCGTCATAACTAACAATCCATCCTGCCATACTTGGCGAGTTAAACCGTCATCTGCAATCGTAAACCCTAATGGTTTTAAGGCGTTGGCCAACGAGTTGGTTGGCCAGTAGGTTAAAAAGAAATCACCAAGTATATATTCAGGTTTTAGTGCAATATCAACAATCGGAGCTTGCAAAAACGTAATATCGTGCCCGTCATATCGTAAAACGAACAAAGGTGAGCCCCAACTAGCGATGGCACTCATTAATATCTCGTCCGATGATAAGCTAATCACAAAGGGTAGCGCTTCTGTCCTCGTATCATAATGAAACGTAACGAGTTGAGAAAGGCTGTCAGGATAAGGTTCGGTGTCGCCGAGTAATGCCGGTCTAACATCATAAAGTGCGTTGGATATGGGCTTAGGAAGTGATTCGCCTTTTTGTGGGTGAGCACAGCTAGCTAATATGAAGATAGTGAGGCTGACGATAGTGCAAAAAACAAAACGCAAGTGGACTCCGGGCTGACTATTCCGTTCGACAAACGCGAATTTTACGGGTTTCAACTGCTCAGGACTATCAAGAATATCCCCCTTTTTGATCCGTATCGTGCTGGAAGGCAAGGGGACTCAAAAGGTAGGCAAATATAATTCCTAGACTAACGGTTATCCCAACCGCGCTGACCGCTGGCGTAGCACTCAGCCCTAGCAGCCCGAAGCTAAGCATTGTTGTAGTTGATGCCAGCGCAATTGAGAGAAGTGTGGTTTCTGGATTTTTCTGGGTTTCGGCGAAGAAGATTGAATAATCGATGCTTATTCCGGTGACGAGGATAAGCGCTAGTGCATGAAATAAGTTTAGTGGGACGCTAGCCAAGGACAGTGCTCCAAGTGTTAGTAAACACCCTCCGGCTGGTACTGAAATAACAGCAACAGCACGACGCCATGAATAACGGAAATTTAGCAGAGCAAAAATGACTACGTATGCTAGTAGGAGTAGCCAACTGATCTGTTGTCTGTAGCGTCCGAATAGCTCGGAGTACTGTTCAGCTGGGTCAATCACGCGAACGTCGTGAGGTAAGATTTGTTTAAGCTCGTGAGTGGATAGTGTGCTTTGCATTAAGGTGATCGCAGCGTTTTTCTTATTTGCGGCATCATCAATCCATAAAAAGCGCCACGGCGCAGATGCCGGGCTATCTAACCATTCCGTTAATGTTAACGCGTTAAACGAGGCGCCCTTTAGCCGATTGACTTGCTTGTGCGCAGTCTCTTCTGGAAAGCCGGCAGTGACCAATGCCGTGTAGGTTTTTGGTACGACTTGCCTTAGATACAGGTTGTAATCTAATTCCTGCTGTCGAGCACTCGGAACAAATCGAGACAGCCCAATAACCTTGCTGTCATTTGAAGATTGTTGAATAAGTTCGACGACCTCTTCATCCATCTGCAAAAGCGATTCCGCATCATCACTTGTTGATAATAGAAAACGTGGCGAGTTTGCCCCCCCTAACAGCTGCTTGAATTGCTGTTCCATGGATTGCAGGGTGGGATCTAAGCTTTGTAAATTACGAATATTGTCATCATTTTTTTGCAAAATAAGTGCTGGAATGCAAGTAAGCATGACAACTGCCGCGATGATACCCCGCTTGGACATGTTTAACTGCTGCCAAAACTCGATGAGGGCTTTGTTAGCCCAAGGCACTTTATTGGCAGGCTTACGTCTTGAAGACATGAACGTTGGAAACGCCAAAATGACCGTGAGGTAAGCCGAGCAAAGACCGGTAGCAGAAAAAAGCGCGACTTGGCGAAGACCTGGGAATGGCGCAAGCGATAAAGCTGCATAGGCCGTTGCGCTAGAAAATAACCCGAGGCTGATACCTGGGAAAATCTTGCTTACAGTATCTAGACCAGGGTTGTCTTTGTTGGCTTGGCTTTGGTGTGAGAAATAATGGAAGGCATAATCAATTGATACTCCAATAAGGCAGGCACCAAATACCAAAGTGAAAATATGTATAGAGCCAAAAACGATATGTGTTAAAAGTGCAGCCGCAACGATACCTACACTAATAGCCACTCCTGCTAGGATTAGTGGTGTTAATGATCTAAACACCCATACCATTAATAGTAATATACCAAGAATAGAACCGACGCCGATTGTGCTTATTTCACTGCGGGCGGAGTCAGCACCGTACGCGGCATAAAAGGCTGTGCCAGTATAATTGATAGTGAGCTCTGGGTGTCGCAGCTTTACGTCGTTAATTGTAGTTAGCAGTTTTTCTTGTACACGAAAATTATATGGATCCGCTTTGAGCATTAGTGGAAGAAACAACCAGTTGGCATCGTCGCTTTTATGCCATAAGCGTCCATTCTCGAGAATGAGTTTGTCACTTTGGGCGCGTGACATCATGAAATTCCGGAGCGTTAATGCTGGATCATTCAAGTATTCTTGGGGAGATATGCCGACAAAAGGATTATAGAAAGCCACCAAACCAGATGTGAGCAGCGTGTCGGCATCTACTTCTAATTGTCTTCTTGTCGTGTCAGAAAACAGCTGATGATGGTAGTTCCGATAGAGGTCGGCCAGTTGTGATTGTTCACTGAGTTGTTCTTTGATATCAAATAGCTGAGATTCCAGTAGCTCTGACTCAATGAGTGGGGCCAGTATTTTCAGTTTTTCAGGGGCTGCGTGCGAAATAAGTAAAGCAATTCGTCGACCCTGGGTTAAGGCTAATCGCTTTGATGCGTGGCTTTCTATCGGGGATTGTTCCGCTTCAGGAAACAGCGCCATTAGGTTTGTATTAACTTGAAAACCTTGCTTAAAAATGACAAACGATAGGACGGCCAGTGTAAAAATTTTCGTTAGCCAAATAGAAAAAAAGAGTCTTTTTGCCTTCATTAATGAATCAATCTTTGTTTCTGTTGAGGGGTTAATTGTAATGATGAGTTAAGGTTGTCAAATATTAGTTCTTGCCGATTGCCTTTTATATCCGTGATATCAATGCTTCGGATCTTTTTGTTGCCTGTGACTATTATCTGCTTTAATGCCTTCGATATAAGTGGATCGCGGGGTATTAAGCCAAGTTGCCAGTCTTTATCTGAATGCATCAAGTAGGCGGAAAAGCTGTCATTAAGCCCACTGTGATCGCCGCGGAAAATGGCAAAAAATATACGGCCAATCGAAAATGGCAGAGGGTTTTGAGTGGCATTTATCTCGATCGGTGATGCATCTGCAATTTGTTGAACCATTTTCTCTTGGTCCATCCACAAACGAGAAATGAAAGGCTTTTTTTGGGCCCAAAGCAGGCCTAGTTCTGGTGCAAGGATGAAGTCCCCATGACTACGAATAGCTGCATCCATGCTAGCAATATGTCTAACTTGAGTATATTCAGCACTGATGACAAGGTCTGCATTGCCGAAATTTGGCAGCGTTGATGTGTCTTCAACAGCATTCTCTGGAGAGAATAGTTCATTGGCATGAGTAACTGAGAGACTCAAATACACTAAACTGATTAAAAAGAGGACTTTTATCATGGTTGCAACTTCTCAATAAGTATTGAGGGTGAACAGAAACACATTTCTCCCGACTCGATATCGACGGCTACCTGTATTGTAAAGCCCTTGGTAATCGTAACAGCCGTCTCTTTATCTGTGATGCGATACTCAATTTTTAATCTGTTTTCATACTCGACTATAGTTGCTTGCACGTTAATCTTTTGAAAAAAAGTCGAGCTCTTAACGTACTTTACTCGCATGTCGACGATAGGCCATGAAAAGCCTGACTTGGCCATATCTCGATAGCCGTAGCCAATTTTTTCCAATAACGCACAACGAACAAGTTCAAAGTATTTTACGTAGTTTCCATGCCATGTGATCCCCATTGGATCAGTGTCAAAAAAGGGCACTTCCACTTCGATAGTATGTGACGTTAAAAGTGATTTTGATTTAGCCATAGAGTGGCCACTTCTGTTCTTGGATCAGGGCTACAGTAGTTCGAAGCGTTTCTTCGAGAGGCCGATCTTCATCGATCACAGGGCATAAGCGATCCAAATCTTCTTTCATTGCTCGAACGTTAGGTGTTAGTTGCTGGCTGCCCAATTCGCCATTTCGAATTCGAAGCTCTAGTGATTGCTTCGCTGCAAGAAGAACCGCCGCGGCGACTTGTTCGGTGAGTTGCAATACCCGTAGACAATCTCGAGCAGCGATCGTGCCCATACTGACTTTGTCTTGATTATGGCACTCAGTTGACCGACTAAAAACACTCGCTGGCATAGTGAGTTTTAGTGCTTCTGCTGTCCACGCGGATGTTCCAATTTGGACAGCTTTGAAACCATGGTTGATCATGCTTCTTTCGCTGGTGGCACCAGATAAGTTTGCGGGTAAGCCATGATTAAACCGTGTGTCCATCATCAAGGCCATTTGACGGTCCATCAGATCAGCCAAATTCGCTACTGCATTTTTCATTGAATCCATGGCGAATGCGATATGGCCTCCATAGAAGTGTCCCCCATGCATGACATGCTCCCCTTCTCCATCAATGATGGGGTTATCGTTTGCGCTGTTTAACTCATTTTCTATGAGTTGGCGCGTAAAGGGCAGGGCGTCCTGCAGCACGCCTATAACGTGAGGTGCACAGCGTAGAGAGTATCGATCCTGCAGTCGAGAAGAATTGCGAGGCATCTCTTCATGGGTGAGGTCTGAGCGCAGCCAAGATGCGATCTGTTGTTGACCTGGGTGTGGTTTGACCGAAAACAGAACTTCATCAAAATGAAACTCATTGCCTTGGAGGCCGACCACGGCCATAGATGTGATCCTGGTACATAACTTTGCCAAATATGTTGCTCGGTAGTGGGCAATACATGCAATACCTGTCATGACAGCTGTGCCATTCATTACGGCAAGTCCCTCTTTGGGACGCAATTTAATAGGGACGAGGTTTAGTCTTGCCATCACGTCTTTAACTGGCAATACATCGTCTCCAAAGTATGCATCTCTTTCACCAATGAGTGCTGCAGCTACATAAGATAACGGTGTTAAATCACCACTGGCACCGACGGATCCCTCTTGTGGTATCAAGGGCAATAAATCCCGATTTATGAACTCGCGTAACAATTCCAGAAGGTCACGACTAACGCCTGAGTAGCCTTGAGCAAGAGATGCTAGCCTGCTGGCCAAAATAGCTCTGGTCTCTTGTTTCGAGAAATGGTCACCTAAGCCGCAACCATGGAAGCGTGTTAAATGCAGCGGTAACTCAGGGACTAAGTGAGGCGGTACTGCGACCGTACATGAATCGCCATAGCCCGTTGTTACACCATAGATTGCTCCATCTTCCGTTAATAGACGCTCAAGAAACTCAACTCCGGCGTCCACGCGTCTCCAGAAGGAGGGGGCATCAGTGAAAGATACTTTGCGCCGTTGGCAACTAATGGCGACAACATCCTCAATGGATACTGATTCTGCGCCAAAACAGACTGTATTTTTTACTGCGTTCACTCTATTTGCTTCTCTTCTCAGAAGTTTCTGGTGCTTGCCAGAAATCAAAAAAATTAAACCATTGCTCAGGGTATCGTACTACCCAGCTTTCAAGGGCTTCACTATATTGTGTGACATATCGACCCAGTGCCTCATCGCGCGTTTTCCTTGGTAGCACTATTTGATCTGAAAACGGCTTAAATCCAACCTCAAAGCGCTTACCATTACGCGCACAAAACATGGTGAATGTAGGGCATTGCAATATACTGGCTAAAATAAACGGTCCTTGTGAAAAAGAGGCTTTTTGACCAAGAAATTCAGCTTGAGTGATACGATTTCGCGCTCCTACGGGGGTTCGATCTGCTGCAATAACGATAATCTCGCCGTTGTCGACCATATCTTTCAGCTGGATTGATGTATCAATACCTATTTCATCTAGGTGGATCAAATTGAAGTCAGCTTCAGCGTTAATGTGCTTCAATACTTTATTAAATTTTTGCGCATGGGTATTGAACACCAGAGCATTAATTTTTGTGATTTCCGGAACCTTTCTCCCGAGCGCTCGGCAAACCTCAATATTACCAAAATGGCTGACAAACAGTATCGCGCCTTTACCATGCTTTAAAGCGTTCCTTAGCGCGTTTTCACCAGTAATGTCTAAATCATCGATGGTGATATCACCAGCCCAAACGGCTAGCTTATCGAGCATCGCTTCGCCAAAGCTTAGTAAGTGTTTATAGGTTTGCCGCCAACCAGGCTTACTGGATGTGCCTGTTCTGCTAAACCTAAGAACGTGCGACCAGTACTTTTTGCATACAAATCTTACTTCGCTGCTCGTTGCCACGTAATACAGCATGACGAATTTAAGGAGTAGGGAGAATACTGGCCTGCCAAGTAAACGATAGCTGTGGTATAGCGCGAGCATGAGCCTGACACCACCACGCTCAGGAGTGTCTGACCAGTGTGCTTTACGTTTTCGGAATACTAGAAAGGGCAGCCTTTTCAACATGCCAAAGAATAAGCGTGTGTGCATCCAAGATATACGGAGGTTATCTTCTAGCCCGCGAAAGTGCGACACCCCATCTTTGGGATAAATGACTTTTGTTGGCATAGTGATTATTTGAACACCATGCCAATAAAGGCGAACCATGATCTCAGGATCAAAGTCCATGCGCTGCCCTAGGTTGGCAGAATCTAGTACCTCTACACATGGTTTTATAGGGTAAGCTCTAAAACCACACATAGAGTCTTTGATACTAAAAGATAGCGTCTCTATCCATACCCAAACGTGTGTTATATAGCGTGCGATGTAGCGGTGTGTCGGTACCGATTCATCATATTCAGGCTGTCCACTAACGAGTGCGTTAGGGTTTTCGTGGGCGAGTTTCACTAACTTGGTCAGATCATTAAGATCATGTTGTCCATCTGCGTCAACCTGTATGGCATGGCTATACCCTAATTTAGCGGCTTTCCTGATGCCAGCCATTACTGCGCCGCCTTTCCCTAGGTTACTTGGCAAATGGTCAACACTAACTAGCGTATTTTGAGTCGCCAACGTATCCAAAATTTCATGCGTTGATGCATCACTACCATCATCGACTATGAGTATTGGCAGGTTGTAGGTAAGCAGGGAAGAAACCGTCGCACCAATAGTGCTACCGTGGTTGTAGATTGGGATTATTATGCAAGGTGAGTAATTCACGATGTGAACAAAATCCTGCCGGAGGCATGCTTATGCTCAGGCGACGTATATTCAAATTGAACGGACTGCTTCTCTTGGTTATAGCTTAGCGACAAATTAAGTAATGAACAGGGTTTTACAACTTGCTGAAACTTTAGGTTGTCTACCCCTTTGAAGACAGCGTTCAGTATGAAATATTGTTTGGCGAAGTGCTCAGCCCAATTGAGTAGTGCAACGCCGGGCAGGATAGGGGCATTCGGGAAGTGTCCTTTAAAATAGGGGAGAGCATCGTCTATCGTCATTTGAAGTGTGACAGACGCTTCACTAGTTATTACGTCACTCACTGTAGGTAGTTCCATCTATGTATTCTCCTCGATGAATAGCGCTTGTAGCTGCCGCTCAACACGTTTTCCCTGTTTGTTTATTGGTAGATGCGTGCAATAGCGAAAGTACCTTGGCAATAATACACGATCGAAACGCTGTTGCAGATATAGCCTTATGGCTTCGTTACAGTGATGTTTTCCATTCTCCGCTAGTAAGTTATTGCCGTTTTGGGTTAAGGCAACCACAAGGGCAACGCGCTCTCTTCCCCTCTTAATGACAGTGAGTGCAGCGGCCTCTGCAACTAATGGTGATGATTGGGCGTGAGCTTCTAATTCCAGGAGATTTAAACGCTTTTCACCAATTTTAACAACGCGGTCTGCGCGACCTTTATGGAGGAAACTTCCGTCGTCCAGAATTTCAATTTGATCTTGAATATGTTGAGTTCCCCCCGCGTACGGTGAGCTAACGACTAACGTACTGTCTTCTGACATATCAATCTTAACTTGAGGCAGTGGTCGCCAGGCCGAGTCATCAGCGAGTTGTTGGCGCCATGCTATACCACCCGTTTCTGTACTTCCTAAAATCTCATAAATGGCACTTCCAAGTATGGCTGACGCACGTTGACTGTCCCCAAGTAAGAGTGGCCCACCTGAGGAAAATGTACATGATAACCGTGAGGTGGTGCCATCATTATGCTGCAGGCACTTCAGAAAAGCGGGACTTGAAATTAGGGCATAGCGTTCTTCAGGTAAAGCTGAAAGTTGCTCCTGAAATTCTATCTGATCGCAGCAAAACGGCTGCAGGCTTTGTATTGGCAGAAGTACCTGGAACAGGGTGCCATAAATGTGTTGGTGGGATACCGTTGCGATAAAATGGCAGCCTTCGAGCTGATCTTTAAACAAGGTTCTTAGCGTTAAGACTTCATCTAGCAGTTGATGGAAACTTTTAGTGATTTTTTTAGGCTCACTGGTAGAGCCAGAAGTAAACATGTGTATCTGACTTTTACTGAGTGATAAATCTAGCTCCACGTTGTGTTCTTGCTCGGTAAGTGAAGTCGAGTTGGTTGCTATTACAGGGTGCTTGCGAAACGTTAGAGGCTGATCTGAGATGACTGCATCGAATACGTTCGAATGGGCTTCTAAGGTTTCACTCAGCGAATTTGGTAACATGACAATATGTTGGTCAAGACCGATACTTGCATAGAGTGCGACAGCGAAAGAGTAGGCATTGTCGCAACATAACGCTAAGTGCTTTTGTTTATCGCCGAGCGTTTGTCGTAAACGTAACTGCAGTGCCCCGATCGCGCGACGAAATTCACCTCGTCTTATGAGCGTTCCGTCAAGCGAAAATGCGACCAGCACCTCATCTTCTTGGGTTAACTTCTCCATGATTTTGATGTGATTTTCTTGCGTCATAATTTAGCCGACTTTCAATACAAAACGTCGAAAAATTAATTCTCCAAGAAGCAGTATTCCCATCATAATGTATGCGATGAAGCCATTATAAAATGTCCACTCCTCCAATGAGCAATAGAGGGCAGTATAAAGTGCAATACTTCCGTTAACCACAAAGAACACCGTCCATATCCAAGTCACTTTCCGAGTATAAATGATGCCCTCTTCGGGTAACTCTGGATGCTTCAGTCTCGCTAGTTGTTCAATAATTGTTTGTCCGTAGAGCAAGCTTTGACCAAACAAGATAAACATGGTTGTGTTTACTACAACAGGATAAAAGGTCAGCGATAGTGTTGAATCTGAAGCGATAGCGATCAGCGCTAGCGCACAGCCGATGATAGAGAGCGGCAAAACCAATTTCTTGCTGGTTGATTTCGCTGTGAAGCAAAGCCGGGCAATAAATAACCCAATCAGGATAACCCCAAGCTCACTTACTTTTAGATGTTTGAGACCCAAATACACCAAAACGGGGTAGCTTATGACTAGTACCAATAGTGTGATGGTGACAAGAGCCTTTAACATACAAAATAGGTCTAGCGCACAAGGCCAGCTATTGCTTCGACGACATCACCAACTGTTCGGACGCTCTTAAACTGGTTCGGAGCCAGTTTCTCACCTGTAAAATTTTGCATTCTCACAACAAGGTCGACAGCATCAATTGAGTCTAAATCAAGATCTTTATACAAATTGGCTTCTACCGTGATTTCGGCTGGGTTGAGCTCAAATAGATCAACCATAGCGCTTCTAACCTCATCAAGTATTTGCTCTTTTGTGTACATCACGTCGCCCTTACTCGGTTTTACTACTGACGAATTCAGCTAAAGTTTGTACTGAATAGAAATGCTTGCGCGTTTCCTTGGAATCAGTTTCCAGCATTACATTGTAACGCTTCTTTATCGCGACGCCGAGTTCTAGTGCATCAATAGAGTCCAAGCCTAACCCGTCGACGAACAGCGGAGCCTCGTCTTCGATATCTTGTATCGAAATATCTTCAAGATTCAACGCATCTATTATCAACTGTTTAATCTCGACTTTTAATTCTGTCACTTTACTTTCTCTCTTCTTCTAAACACTGAGCTAAATATCTTGTTAGTTGTCGGGCTGCGACTGAATACTCTTTGCCGTCGCCGAGAAACTCATTTGATTGGATCAGTTTGCCTACTTTTAGCGAAAAGTGGGGTTTGATCGTCGGCACATTATACCAAGGTTCGTTTTTCGCAAGTGTTGTTGGAACGCAAGTTATGTGAATAAGCCTAATAGGGGCACCCGTGCGTAACGCAATTTGTGCTGCACCTCGCTGTAACTTAAGAGGTTGGGCAGGCACGGTCCGAGTTCCTTCAGGAAAAATGACAATATTTCGACCTTCTTGCAAATGCGATTGGCAGGTTTGGATCACTGACTCGCCAGCGTTGTTGGGTATGAAGCCAGCTGCGCGCATGACACCGCCAAGTAAAGGATGTTGCCACAATTTTTGTTTTACGATGCAGTCAAACCTTTCCATCATCGCCCCCAGCAGCACGATATCAATAAGGCTAGGGTGGTTTGCTACAATAATCGCGCCGCGTTGGAGCTTGAGAGCTTCAATACCTTGCGTGGATAATTCCATAACGCCCAGTTGTTGCATCACCCTTGTAAAAAATAGAAATGCCTTGCTAATCGTTGATTGTGTCAGGTTTCGACGGCGTGCAGGTTTAGGAGCGATAAGATAAATCGCGGGAAAAACAAAAATTGTCAACAAGAAACCACCCAGCCCAAAGCTTAAGAAGCAAAACCCTGTAGCTATGACTCGCCATGTCTTAGAAATTGTATTTATCATTGAAATTGCCAAATCCACCGCTTGTCAATTTCTTCGGCGTTTCCAATTAGCATTGACTGCATGAATTGCCAGGGACTTGATAAACTATTATTTTTTGTAGGTTGAACTTGGCTGGCCGAATTCTTTATTAGTGAAATAGTTTGGCTGGTTATGGACAAGGGGTTTGACTCTAACACCAGAGCAAATGCTATATCCTCTTGATGTGATACATATGGGCGGTATTGTGATGGCACTGTTTCGTCAAACACGATCATCAGTACCTTTTTGTCACGGTTTAGTCTCAGAAACGCGTAGGCTTCAATCCATGCTTGTTCAACCATATCCCTTGTCGCGGCAATCGAAGTTGAGGGGATATAGGTTTGATTGATGATCCCATGCAGGCCTGATGCGGTGTTATGAACCGACTGCGCAAAAGCCATTGGCGATAGCTCATTTTGCGTTACAACATCTTCCAGCAATTTAACGGTTCTGTGGAGTTCTCCATGTCGGCTGCAAAATAGGCTGAAGTCTACGGACAACTCTTCACAAGCCTCGTTAGCGACTTGTAACGCCATTTTGGTTAGTCGACTGCATCGACGTCTTTGCATTGGCGGAATGCATTTTGCCTGAGGTACTTTTGGCTCTTCCATTGTCGGCGGTACACCAGCCCAGTTTTCCCAGGCTACTTTGGTTTCAAGCGTGGGTGCCCATGCTGACCAATTGACGAGTTGTAGAGGGAATTCTTCCACTGCTTACTTACCGATTCCGACGTTGTTGGTGACTAGTTTAACAAAGGGGCGCGATTTTACCGATTCTGCATCCTCGTATGCAAATGTATATCTTAAAATTCTAACTTAAAGGTTGGATAGTTTGAGCCGCAGCAACAAATTTGTGACGATTAGCTAAAACCAGTCGAGGAGATTTAGCATTATATGTTAAGGTCGCGCCAACTTCTGGTGAACGCTGGCTAGCGGTAGTCAATTAACTTTAAGGATGATTAAAGGTGTCCAGGAAAATATACTTTTTGTTTGTGATAAGCATACTTTCGATGTTTATCGGTGGCTGTCGCTCAACGCCTGTTAATGATTTGAATAATCAATCAATACCTCCTGGTTTATCGATTGCACAAGTGTCGAAAGCAATACTTAAAGCGGGTAATACTAGGGGGTGGTTAATGAATAAAGTTGAGGAAGGGCATATTGTCGCCGAGATCCATGTTCGCTCACACTTTGCTGCTGTTGATATTCGATATAACGAAAAGAATTATCACCTCTCTTATAGAGATAGTGACAATCTAAAGTATGACGGCCAAAACATTCATAAAAAATATAATCAGTGGGTAAATAATCTAAATTTAGACATTCACAACTCACTGCTGATTAACACATTGTAATTAAAAGAAATTAACATGCCAGATTATTATTCGAATGATGAGCGTTCAGCACTTGAAGCTCGTTCCGAGGCCCAGCGAATTGCATTTGCTCCGTTTATTTTTCAAGCGACAATTGCCGCTAGGAATCTGGGTTTGCTTAAAGCGCTGTATGACGCGCGAGAGGTTGGGCTAAGTGCCGAAGAACTGTCAGAAGAGACATCTGTATCGGTTTATGGCGTTAAGGTCCTCTTAGATATGGGGCTTAGTGCTGGTATCGTTTGGAAGAAAGAAACTAATTATGTTTTGTCGAAAACAGGTTTCTTTATCCTCAATGATCCAATGACAAAGGTGAACCTCGACTTTACGAAAGATGTTTGTTACGAGGGACTGAATGCGCTAGAGGCTTCAATTAAGTCTGGTAAGCCTGAAGGATTAAAAGTATTTGGTGATTGGCCAACAATCTATCCCGCTCTTTCGTCTTTGCCTGAGCCTGCTCAGTCGAGTTGGTTTGGGTTTGATCATTATTATTCTGATCACTCTTTTCCAGAAGCGTTTCCAATCGTGTTAACTCATCGACCTAAGACCTTGATTGATATCGGCGGTAACACTGGTCAATGGGCCCGTTATTGTGTCGAAAATGATGATGAGCTAAAGGTTATCGTCGTCGACCTGCCAGAGCAGATTGATTTATTGCAGGAAAGTATGACCGGTCATGCAGCCACGGATCGCGTTAGCGGAAGGGCTGTTAATATGTTAGAAAGCGGCGCGACACTGCCCAGTGGCGCCGATGCTATTTGGATGAGTCAATTTCTAGATTGCTTTTCCGAAGCACAGATCTTGGACATATTGAAAAAGTGCTGTAATGCATTGCCAGAAAACGGTTATCTCTACATTATGGAGACATTTTGGGATAGACAGCCGTTTGAGATGGCAGCCTTGTCTGTTAACGCTACATCGCTTTATTTTACTGTGATGGCTAACGGTAATAGTCGCATGTATCACTCGAGCGATATGAAGGCGCTTATGGGTGAGGCTGGTCTTACAGTGACGCGGGAAGTTGATAACGTGGGTCTTGGACATACGTTGATTGAGTGTCGCCGGGTAAGTGCCTAATTCCACTGCACCGTCTAAATCGAGATACGAAATAGGGATAAATAATGAAGGTAGTTGTCACTTTGATATTGGCATTATCGATGTTCGGTATGCAATCAGCATTTGCTCGAGATGATCTTGTGCATGTGAATATCAAGCAAGTATTGAATTCTGCTGATGGCGTGAAAGTGCTTAATCCAGACGTAAAACTATTTTTTGGTGAGCAAACTCACGCTACGCCAGCGAAGACATTTGGTGAAGTTGTCACGAACAAGAAGACTAACGCATTTGCGAAAAGTGATGAAGAAGCATGTGCATGGGTGTTTTTATCTGCAATTAAAGCACTTCAGCAGCGTGCAGTGAAAGAGGGGCACAATGCAGTTGTTGGCATCACCTCATACTATAAGAAAAGAAGCTATAGTAGTGAAGAGAAGTTTGAGTGTGGTGCCGGTACGGTGATTGCTGGTGTGGCTCTAAAAGGAATGATTGTCTCTTTGTAACCACTATAGATTGTCTAAGTTAAGTCAGGTTTAGTCTGTGAATGCTCAACCTGACGTAACTTAATACCTATTGCATCTTCATTATTCATGCTGGTTCATTTTACCTAGCTTCCTTGGTAACACTGTTTTCCCACCATTCGAATAACTCTTGGGTTTTAAGTATGGTGGTATGTGTCGCGTTTATTCCTCTGATATGGGTGGCTGACTTTTGATAAGAAGTAGCTAACTGACTTTCGAGAGTTACTGAACCATCGCTATTTTCCCGGCTTAAGCCTTGATTTCTGTAAGCAAAAGCCAAATTGAAATCAAATGTGTTTACCATGTTTTGTTCCACAAGTTGGCTGAGAAATTTGCTTTCCGGTTGCATGTCAAACCAAGATGGAACCACTTGCGGTGCCATTCTTACGCCTGAACGTGCACTTTTATGTCCAAGCCAAGGAGTGGCGATTGTTGTTAGGCTACCGCCATATGTGCAAGACGGCCCACACCTATTAAGTGCGCCTCGACTAATCAGTCCTCCCATACTATGCGCGACAATATGAATCTCTTCAAAGTGCTGCGCTTGATGCAGGTGCTGTAGAACGAGGTTCAAATGATAGCTAACTACGCTCAGGCGCAGGCCTGAGGGGTAGGAGTATACCCAAGGTTGAAATTTAGTAAGATCCAGGTTGTCGATGAAGAGAGAAAATTGTTCTGGATAACCACCCATTCCATGAACAAAAAGAACGGGGATTTTATCAGCTACGTAGGGTTGTAGCTGAAATATACCCAAAGGTTTTGTTTTAACAAACTTATTAGGTTGCCATACGCCGATTTGAGCGCCGCTTACGCCAATATTCAAGTCGTTTAAGTCAGTGACAGCACCAACCATATTTAGTTGCTGACCTGGTAGGTATGCAATGTCAAAATTCAACACATCATCTATAAACGTTTTGTTAAGTGCTGCCGTCTGGTCGATAACTATTTCCAAAGTTCCGGTCGTCATGTTCATTGTTAGTGGCGATGGTTGTCCCCAGAAGCCGTAGCGCTCCCCTGGGTTATATCTCCCATCGCTATTTCGATCTTCGATAGCTATTAAGAAAGAGGGCTGCTTTGATAAAATCACTAAAAAAGAAAGACTTTCAGGTAACCTCTCAAATGTTCGCATTAGATAATTTTCACCCTGTTTCTGATAACGAACTAGGATGATAGGACCTTCAGCCGGTACTGCATCATTTACAACTACCTGCCCGGAAATGAGACGCCTCTCTTCGCGCATCTCCTCCAAATCATTACCCAAGCGCATGAAGTTACAACCAGATATGCCAACAGATAGAAACAATGCGATAAAGATTTGGAAGCTTTTGGGGAGGAACTTCATTTGGATTGATTCGCCTGCGGTTCGTAACTTGATGATATATAGCCAACATATTGCAAATGTATCTTGGAGGCAATTAAAAGCATCAAACCCATACCTAACTTGTATGGCTTGGATCGTTGTTATACGTAGACTTAGTTCTTGATTCTTGGCATTAGGTCTAAGGGGCGCCCTTTATCTCCCTTCGTATAGTCGCAGACACCATCAGGAAATATTTTGCCTAATGTGTGAAGGTGCTTAGTCATATCTATATCACCATATATGCCTGAAGCAATGGCTTGTTTGATAGGTATTCGATGACAAATAAATACACTACCTTGCCAAGGTCCTCCTGCTTGGATCCGAGATGTGCTAAACATGGGGTATGTTTGGTGGCACTTCCCTTGTTTTCTTGCATTCCATTTCCCATCCCATACGGTTGGGCCTTGTGCGATGGTGTCACCATTGGCATCAATGCAACGATCTTGGATGGCGGTAGGGCGGCTGTTTGCTGCCGTGCGCTCTGGACTAGATAATAAGTTCATCATCCAGTTGTCCATCGCCTTGAATGCTTCTTTTTGTGGATCGAAATCTGGGTGCGCCACCCAGATCACCTGATTGTCTCGGTTACCTTTCCAGTTGATTATGCGCTGTCTTGCTTCGAAGCTCGCTGAAACATGGTGCATGTTAAGCTCTGGTTCGAGATAGTGTCTTATATCCAAAACTGGGATGTTGATATTACCGATAAATATTTGGCCACTGCGATAGGCTGATTTTATTGCTTTTAAGCTGGCCTTAGTGCGAGGCGCTACTCCGGTGTTCGGATCTGGTGCTGTAATATTGTGCCGGCTCCATAAGCTCATCCATAATGGTTTTTTTTGTGGACCGAAAACGGTATATAGCTTTTCTGGCGCCATCTCGTTTTGTGGCTTCCATCCTCCTATTTGCCGGTTTAAATCAAGGAACTCGTCAGGCGATATTTCTCGATTTATAAGTGCGTTAAGACCGTATTGCACACCACGGTTGTCCCATGTCGTGTTGGCATGACCGCTCTTGTCACGACCAAAGAATCCGACCATATCTTCCCAGTAGCTCCAGTGAACTTGTTGTCTAACCGCTTTGGAAAAATAGGATCGTAGGTAGCTTTGTCTTGGATTGTGTATGAGTGAAGTTAAACCAAACCAGCCATTTTGACATTCACTGTTTCCTTGGGGATATTCGGGCCATACCCCAGCCGCTAGTTGGTTTATGGGTTGTAGCCAAGCGTATCTATGGATATGTCCTTGCTTGGTGTTAACACCCAAGATCGAGCGTCTTAAATTCCAGTCGCTCCACTTAGAACGATTGAGTGACGTGACAGAAAAATAATGCTCAATTAGTTCACAATCTAAGCCATATATTGTCTGCGACACCATGTCAGAGTAGCTATATAGGGGGAGGGCAGCATCAATCAACCCCGGTCGATTTTGAGCAATCAGGTATTGCGCCAACCCCCCGCCAGAACCACCAACACCTACAGTATAAATAGGATCGCCATACAAGCTGACAAACTGGGATTTCACTCTGGCAACGGTATCTTCGGCGAGCAGCATATTATAGGTATAGCTGGTGCGATTAGCTGTTGATGTAACTAACGCGTAGCCTTGCGCCAATTGTGCTGAGCGTTTCTCAATAAGCCCACGTATCCTAAGCTTTCCTTGCCTAAAACCAATCCCCGAACCGCCCTTGAATTGGTAGATAAGGCGCTTGTTCCAAAGCTGTGATGAATCTCTTTCGGGCGATTTTGGCCAGCTTACCGGCATCGCAATCATATAGAGATAGCGATTAATACTGCCCGTTTCTACGCGGATAATATAAGGCGTTAATTCACTGCCTAAGTCTATTTTTGCAACGTCTTCGTATTCTGGTGGGGCGTCGAAATTAAAGCGTGTAAATGAGCCATCTTTTTCTTGATAGTAGTAGTGCAACGTCGTCTCTATTAGGCAATCTTTACTATATCCAATTTTATGACTTTCGTTCCCTGCAAAGGCTTGTTGGTAGATCGGCACCCCTAAGCCTGCATTATTATCGACCAACGGCTGTCCCAATTGGGAGTCCACACTCATGCAAAAGAATGGGTATTGGTTGGTGCCGGCATAAAGCGGCTTGTCAGGGCCTACGCCCCCCAGTGGGATTGGAAATGGAAATGACTCAACAGGCCGCGGGGTATCACGTATGTGCCGTTTTACTGTCGACAATATCGGTATCGTCCGATTTACATTTGGGTAGTTAGCTACTTGCCTATGCTGGTACTTGTCTACAAAAGTTAACCATTGCCAGCCGTAGAAGCTGATTATCGAGACTAGCACTATCTGTAATAAAATCTTTAAGCGTGAAATAGACGGCCGATACCCCATGACTAAACTCCAGCTTGATAGACCGTCTAGTAATTATGGGTGAGGTATCGTTACTTGTGTGGTGCCAGACCCACCTATTATTCTGGTTATTGATATAATTTCCAAGGTTACAAAGGGTTAGTTTGCTCAGAAAATTAGCGAATAAAACATACCAAAAACGTACTGTCGGAAGGAGAGCTTTGATGAAGAGCTTTCTAGTTAGATGTTTGTAGTATTTGTATTTTATTGAAAAGTCTAACATTGGCTAATTGGGAAATAAAAAAAGCCCTTCAGAGAAGGGCTTTCTATATACAGCGAGTATCAGCGTAATACCTTACGGCAGGTAGCTTTTACCCATCAAGAACGTATCTACTTCGCGTGCTGCGCGGCGGCCTTCGTCGATAGCCCAAACAATTAAGCTTTGTCCGCGACGGGCATCACCCGCAGCGAATACGCCCGGCACGTTTGTGGCGAACTTGTCATAGTCAGCTTTGGCGTTTGAGCGCGCATCTTTTTCAACGCCCAATGAATCAAGCAAACCACCTTCTGGACCCATGAAGCCCATGGCTAACAGCACGATATCCGCTGGGTAGACCTTCTCACTACCTGGTACTTCAACTGGCGCCATACGGCCATCGTCAGTCTTTTGCCATTCAATGGCGACAGTATGAACAGCTTTGACGTTGCCTTTGCCATCATCTTCGATGTGCTTAGTCATCATCTGGTAATCACGCGGATCATCACCCTGTACCGCGACGGCTTCCTGCTGACCATAATCAACCAATTTCACCTTCGGCCACTGAGGCCAAGGGTTGTTATCAGCACGTTCTGCTGCCGGCTCAGGCATGATTTCAAGCTGAATAACGCTCTTACAGCCGTGGCGTAATGATGTGCCCACACAGTCGGTTCCGGTATCACCACCACCAATAACCACGACATTTTTGTCTTTGGCATTGATGTAGTTACCGTCTTTATGTTCACTGTCGAGCAGGCTCTTGGTGTTTTTACCCAAGAACTCCATCGCGAAGTGAATGCCATTCAGCTGGCGACCTTCTGCAGGCAGATCCCTTGGCACGGTTGCACCCGTTGCGATAACAACAGAATCAAAGTTGCTCTTCAGTTCGTCTGCAGAGATATCTTTACCGATTTCAGTGTTGGTGACGAAGACGATGCCTTCTTCAGCCAACAGATCCACACGGCGCTGAACGATCTCTTTCTGCAGCTTCATGTTAGGAATGCCATACATCAGTAAGCCACCGATACGGTCAGCACGCTCATAAACGGTCACCATATGGCCAGCACGATTAAGTTGCGCAGCGGCGGCGAGGCCCGCAGGGCCTGAACCGATAACAGCGACAGTTTTACCTGTGCGGCGTGAAGGAGGCTCAGCAACTACCCAGCCCTCCTCAAAACCGCGTTCAATGATCGCGTATTCGTGATGCTTAATAGTGACCGGATCGGCATTGATGCCGAGAACACAGCTGCCTTCACACGGGGCAGGGCAGACGCGACCGGTAAACTCGGGGAAGTTGTTGGTTTTGTGCAGTAACTGCAGCGCTTGCTTCCAGCGACCGTTATAAACCAAATCATTCCATTCCGGGATGACGTTGTTTACCGGGCAGCCAGCAACGGCTGGGGCGTACTGTGATTCGCCTGATTGGCAAAATGGCACGCCGCAATCCATACAACGACCGGCTTGCTCTTTGATGCCATCTTCCGGCATATGTTCATGCACTTCTAACCAATCGATCAGGCGCTCTTCTGGATGACGATCAGCTGGCAGCGCACGTTCTACTTTCAAAAATCCTGTTGGGTTACCCATGATTTCTTCTCCTTTCCGGCTCAGGCTTTCTGAGCTGCCAGATTTTTCAGGTGCATGTCGAAGGCTTCTACAGCCACGTCATAGTCGGATTCAAACTTGCCACTGGCACGTGCAACATTCATGTAGGCTTGCATCTGTTTGTAATCGACAGGCATTACTTTAACGAACTTGGCGATGGCTGCATCCCAATCCGCTAAGAGTTCTTCTGCCACATCTGAACCGGTATTTTCTTTGTGTTGTTCGATCAGGGCCTTGAGCTCTGCGCTTTCTGCCGCATCTTCGATCTTCTCAAGCTCAACCATCTCCATGTTGCACTTGTCAGCGAAGTCGCCATTGACGTCTAGTACGTAAGCCACACCGCCGGACATACCTGCAGCGAAGTTACGGCCTGTTGCACCCAAAATCACGGCTTTACCTCCGGTCATGTACTCACAACCGTGGTCACCTACACCTTCAACAACCGCAGTGACGCCAGAGTTACGTACGCAGAAGCGTTCGCCAGCGATACCGCGAATAAAGGAGATACCGTCAGTGCCACCAAAGAAGGCAACGTTACCGATAAGGATGTTGTCACGTGGTGCGAAAGGCGCCTCTTTGGCTGGGTAAACAACTAATTTACCGCCGGAAAGCCCTTTACCGAAGTAATCATTAGAGTCACCTTCGAGCTCGAAACGGATCCCCTTGGCCGCAAAGCAACCGAAGCTTTGGCCCGCAGAACCGTTGAACTTAACCTTAACCGTGTCTTCCGGCAGGCCTTCGCCTTTATACTTCTTCGAAATCTCGTTGGACAACATGGTGCCGACACTGCGGTCTGTGTTGATGATTTCGTAGGCCAGGTTGACCTCGGTCTGATTGTCGAGAGCAGGCTTGGCATCAGCAATTAACTTGCGGTCGACAATGTCATCAATCAGATGCTTTTGTGGGATGCTGTTATAAAGGGTTTCACCACCATGGTTGTCTGCTTTAAACAGTACTGGGGTGAGGTCAACGCTCTTGAATTTCCAGTGGTCGATATCGTCACGAATCTCGAGGCACTGAGTCTGACCAACCATTTCATTAATGGTGCGGAAGCCCAGTTCAGCCATCAGTTCACGCAGACCTTCGGCCATCATGGTGAAGAAGTTAACGACGTTATCTACTTTACCTTTGTAGCGTGCGCGCAGCTCAGGATCCTGAGTCGCAATACCGACAGGGCAGGTATTGAGGTGGCACTTACGCATCATGGTACAACCTTCAACAATCAAGGCTGCGGTTGCAATACCCCATTCTTCGGCACCCAGCAGTGTGGCAACGGCCAAGTCACGTGGCGTCTTCATCTGGCCATCGGCCTGTACCGTAATACGGCTACGCAACTTGTTGCGTACTAGGGTTTGATGCGTTTCAGATAGGCCAAGTTCCCATGGCAGCCCTGCATGCTTAATTGAACTCAGAGGCGATGCACCTGTACCACCGTCGTAGCCAGCGATAAGGACAACGTCTGCGTAACCTTTACATACACCGGAGGCAATGGTGCCAACACCGGCTTCTGATACTAGCTTAACGTTGACACGTGCTTCGCGGTTTGCGTTCTTCAGATCGTAGATTAGCTGCGCTAAATCTTCGATGGAATAGATGTCGTGGTGTGGCGGCGGTGAAATCAGACCTACGCCTGGGGTTGAGCCACGTGTCTTACCGATCCATGCATCGACCTTGTGACCAGGCAGCTGACCACCTTCACCTGGCTTAGCGCCCTGTGCCATCTTAATCTGCAATTCTTCTGCGTTTGCCAGATAGTAGCTAGTGACACCGAAACGACCGGAAGCAACCTGCTTAATCTTCGATAACTTCGAATCGCCATTGGCTTCAGGTGTGAAGCGGATTGGATCTTCGCCGCCCTCACCAGAGTTACTCTTGCCGCCAATACGGTTCATGGCCATAGCCAATGTTGTATGGGCTTCCCAAGAGATGGAGCCAAATGACATGGCGCCAGTCGCGAAGCGTTTGAAGATGTTTTCTACTGATTCGACTTCTTCTAACGGTACGGAAGCGCGATCAGATTTGAACTTCATCAAACCACGGAGGGTGAATGCCTCGGTGCTTTGGTTATCAACGTTTTTCGCGTATTCACGGAACGTGTCGTAGTTATTTTCTTCTGTTGCGTGCTGTAACAGACGAATGGTTGTTGGGTTGAAGAGGTGACGTTCACCGTCTTTACGCCATGCGTAATCACCGCCTGACTTCAACAAGTCATCGACATGAATACGATCCGCTGGTGGGAATCCTTCACGGTGGCTATCAAGGGTTTCTTTAGCTATCTCGTTAAGGCCGATACCTTCGATACGAGTTACTGTGCCGGTGAAGTATTTCTGAACCACGTCAGAGCTGATACCCAGGGCTTCGAAGATCTGAGCGCCTTGGTATGACTGCAACGTCGAAATACCCATCTTGGAGAAGATCTTCAGCAAGCCGCTATTGACGGCTTTAACGTACTTATCGAAAACCTGTTGGTCGCTGAATTCGCTTTTAATTACGCCGTCATTGCGCAGTTCCAGCAATGTTTCCAGCGCCAGATAAGGGTTTACTGCAGATGCACCATAACCGATCAGTGTTGCAAAGTGATGGGTTTCACGTACGTCACCCGCTTCAATGATCAGGTCCGCTTTAGTGCGTAGGCCTTCGCGGATCAGATAATGGTGAACGGCTGAAGTGATCAGCAGTGAAGGGATGGCGGCATGATCGCTATCGGTAGCGCGGTCACTCAAGATAATGATTGAGTAGCCATCTTCGACGGCATCTTTCGCATAACGGCAAACGCGATCAATCGCTTTCTCTAGTTCGCCATCTTTTCCTGTCGTTGCGAATACCGTATCCAGTGTTTTTGACTGGAAATGGTTATGATCAATGTGCTTCAACTTCATTAACTGCGCATTGCTGAGGACGGGTTGCTTAATCTCAACCTTATGGCAGTGAAGCGGTGTTTCAGTGAGTAGATTTTGGTTACCGCCAACATATGTGCGCAGCGACATCACCATCTCTTCACGGATAGGGTCGATAGGCGGGTTAGTTACCTGGGCGAACAACTGCTTAAAGTAGTTCGACAAGTTCTGCGACTTGTCAGACAGGATAGCCAGCGGGCTGTCTATGCCCATGGCGCCTAAAGGCTCTTTTGCTGTACCGACCATTTGAGCCAGAATCAGGTTCAAGTCTTCGTTGCTATAACCAAACGCTTTCTGGCGTTTACGCAGATCGGTAAGCACGGGTTGAGCAACTGATGCGGCAGGGGTAGGGAGGTCATCAATAACGATCTTGTTCTCGTCTAACCATTTTGCATAAGGCTGGCGTGAACAGATATCTGTTTTCACTTCATCATCGGCAATGATGCGACCTTGCTCCAGATCAGCGATGAAGATCTTACCGGGTTGGAGGCGGCCCTTTTGTACCACTTTTGATTGGTCAACAACCAATGCACCGGTTTCTGAACCCATGACAACGATGCCATCATCAGTGACAAGATAGCGAGAAGGGCGTAAGCCGTTCCGGTCTAGTGTTGCACCAATGACGTTACCGTCTGTGAACGAGATAGACGCAGGTCCGTCCCATGGTTCCATGATGCAGCTGTAGTACTCGTAGAACGCACGCTTAACAGGGTCCATGTCGGTCTGACTCTGCCAGGCTTCTGGTACCACCATCATCATCACTTGTGCCAGTGGGCGACCGCTGAGTACTAATAGCTCAACCGCCATATCCAAGTTAGCTGAGTCAGAATTTCCGCGGTTACAGATAGGAAGCAACATCTCCATCTCTGCATCGGTGAAGTTGACTGTTTCAAACAGCGCTTCACGGGCGGCCATCCAGTTGACGTTACCTTTTACCGTGTTGATCTCGCCGTTGTGAGACATATAACGGAATGGTTGGGCGCGACGCCATGCTGGGAATGTATTGGTAGAGAAGCGCGAATGGAACATGGCCAACGATGAAGTTACATCATCGTTTTGCAGATCCAGATAATACTTACGCACCTGAGCGGTCGTTAACTGCCCTTTATAGACAATTGTGCGTGTTGAAAGTGAAGCGATATAACAATCGTCTTTCTCTTTCACCACACTGTTATTCAGTGTGTGGCCAGTGTATTTGCGCAATACAAAAAGCTTACGCTCAAATTCTTGCTGAGTCAGCTCGGCCGGCTTTTCGATAAATACCTGTTCGGTAGTTGGTTCGGTATCGAGCGCGGCTTGACCGAGGCTAGAGTTGTCTCTTGGCACTGGGCGGTAGCCAAGCAAGGTCATACCTAATTTCTGAATGTTTTGATTCAGAATGTTACGACATTTGGCTGCTTCTTCGAGGCTTGGTGGGAAGAACACCATACCAACACCGTAACCACCGGCTGCAGGTAAGGCAAAGCCAAGCTTTTTTGACTCTGCATTGAAAAAATCGTGAGGGATCTGGATCAGAATACCGGCACCATCACCACTATCAACGTCACAGCCGGTACCACCCCTATGTTCCATGCAGGTCAGCATGGTCAGAGCGTTTTCAATAATGTCGTGAGACTTCTCGCCTTTTAAGCTGGCGACAAAGCCAATTCCACAACTATCATGCTCGAAATCAGAGCGATAAAGGCCAGTAGATTGTTTGCTACTAGTGGTCATCTAACACTTCCTATATCTGGGTGCGTGTCGGTTAACGGGATGCACCTATTTTCGTTGGATCAGGCATTTACGCTATTGCGTTTACTTCTATGAGTAGCTGGGCGCGTGTTACCGCCTCAGTGCCGATCGATCCCTGTAATGTCACTTTCTTTAATACGACGACCAAGGGGGAACACGCTTGGTCAGACGCGCATTTTTATGCGCAGAGCATTAGGCTCCGTACAATTAAGAAAGATCCGAACCGTGGTTTATACCATTATGCGTGGGTAATTTCTCGCTTTTTATTCGAAAAATATGCATGAATATTTAGGTTTTAGCTATGGATATGCATAATACTGCTTGAAATAGCAGCAAATCTATTCTTCCAGTGAGGGTTAATTTTGCAATATCTGTGCATCCAAAGCCATGATTCAAAGCAGATTAGGGTTTAGAATACGTTGACCGCTTCTAACCCTATGTTTTTGTGTATGAGGAATAATAGAGATGCCTACGTTTGATGTTGTTTCTGAAGTCGATGTCGTGGATGTGAAACACGCTGTGGAAAATGCGAGTCGGGAGCTGAACAACCGTTTTGATTTTAGAAATGTCGAAGCAAGCTTTGATTTAAAGGAACTGGTGGTAACCATTAAAGCGGAAGGAGGTGATTTCCAACTGCAGCAGATGGAAGACATGCTGCGTGCCGCAATGGTTAAACGAAATGTCGATCCCAAAGCGATTAAAATCGACGAAAAGGATATCCATAGAGGTAAGTCATTTAGTCGTATTGTGCGTTTTCAGCAGGGACTCGATACTTTGCTTTCAAAAAAAATAGTCAAGTTAATCAAAGAGAAAAAGCTAAAGGTTCAGGCGTCTATTCAAGGTGAAAAGGTGCGGGTTACCGGCAAAAAGCGTGACGACCTGCAGTCCGTTATCGCAATGCTAAGGGCGGAAGAGTTAGAGCAAGCGCTTCAGTTCGATAATTTTCGAGATTAAAAATGACTTGAAGCGCCATTCTTTTGTTTTTCTATCAAAAGGATGGCGGTGGTACACTGTCTGAAATTGCAGTCTTAACTGCGTTTTAAGATATATCTAAACAAAACAATCGCCCGTTGGCGCCAATAACGAGTCATCTGATGCCTGATAAACGCCCCGTCTACATTCCTTATGCTGGCCCTATTCTGTTAGAAACTGCCTTACTCAACAAGGGCAGTGGTTTCTCCGAGCTTGAACGGCGAGAGTTCAATCTTGAAGGGCTGGTTCCTAGTGCTATTGAGAGCATCGAGGAGCAAGGTGAGCGTGCGTATCTGCAGTATAAAGCGTTTGAATCTGACATAGATAAGCATATCTATCTACGTAACATTCAAGATACCAATGAGACACTGTTCTATAAGCTGGTTGCTGATCATATTTCCGAGATGATGCCGATTATCTATACGCCGACGGTTGGTCACGCCTGTGAACAGTTTTCTCGCAATTACCGTCGTTCTCGTGGCCTATTTGTTAGTTATCCCGACAGGGAACGTATCGAAGATATTCTTAATAACTCTATTCGTCATAACGTAAAAGTGATCGTTATTACCGATGGCGAACGTATTTTGGGGTTGGGCGATCAAGGTATTGGTGGCATGGGGATCCCGATAGGAAAACTGAGCCTTTATACCGCTTGTGGTGGCATTAGCCCCGCCTACACGCTGCCCCTAGTCTTAGATGTGGGCACCAACAACCCCCAGCTCATTGATGATCCCATGTATCTGGGGTGGCGTCATCCCCGTATATCCGGCGATGAGTACTACCGATTTGTTGATGATGTGATGGAAGCGATTAAAGTACGCTGGCCTGACGCGCTGGTGCAGTTTGAAGATTTCGCTCAGAAGAATGCGATGCCCGTACTAGAACGCTATCGAGATAAACTATGTTGTTTTAATGATGACATTCAGGGTACTGCAGCGGTTACGGTTGGTTCATTACTCGCGGCCTGTAAAGCGGCTGGCAGCGCTCTGCACCAACAACGTATAGCTTTTCTTGGTGCCGGTTCCGCTGGTTGTGGGATCGCTGAAGCAATTATTGCGCAGATGGTGGCCGAAGGGATCTCAGATAGCCAAGCGAGATCACAGGTTTATATGGTCGATCGTTGGGGCCTTCTCCAAGATGGGATGCCCAATTTGTTGCCGTTTCAACAAAAATTGACCCAAAGTATCGAGTCAACCGGCCACTGGAGTGACGAAGAGGGCAATGTGTCGCTGCTCGACGTCGTGAAGCAGGGGAAACCGAGTGTATTGATCGGCGTTTCTGGGGTGCCAGGGCTATTTACTGAACAGATAATTAGAGAGATGCATCAGCATTGCTCTCGGCCGATTGTGTTGCCACTGTCGAACCCGACCAGTCGCGTTGAAGCAACGCCCGCAGAGATATTGCAATGGACACAGGGAGAAGCGCTTGTTGCTACGGGTAGCCCATTTTCGCCCGTTGCATTAGGTGAGCAGGTGTTTGAGATAGCACAGTGCAATAACAGTTACATATTCCCAGGTATTGGACTGGGGGCGCTGGCCTGCGGTGCTAAGCGTATCACTGATAATATGTTGATGGCTGCCAGTCGCGCTTTAGCTGACACGTCTCCGCTGGCTATTGATGGTGTAGGTGCGTTGCTGCCACCGATGGAAGATGTGCAGTTAGTTAGTCGGAAAATTGCGTTTGATGTCGCTATTGCTGCAATGGCGGATGGCGTGGCTACTCAGATCAGTGACGACGCCCTAGAGCAAGCGATTGATGACAGCTTTTGGAAGCCGGAATACCGTCGTTACAAACGTACCTCATTTTGATCTCTCTTTAATTGAAATAGCGTGCTGATATCGATTCAGTACGCTATTTCTAATTTTACCTGGGCAGCTATTGTTCCCAAGCTACCTTTTTTTCTGAGAGGTTGGCGATTAACGGAAGATAACGCTCCTCGATATCCGCTCGTTTTATCTTAAGGGTTGGGGTTAATAGATCGTTTTCTATTGTCCACTCGTCTTTAGCTACGAATATCTGAGCGATCTTTTCATGGGCTTCCAAGCGTTGATTAATCTTTTCGAGTGTTGCCGATAAGCTAAGTTCGATCGCCGAGTTACTCATTTTAGTGGAGGTCTCGCTTAATACGACAACGGCGACCGGTTGTGGCATTAGCGTGCCCATGACACAGATCTGCTCTAGTAATTCGCTTTCACCAAGGCGAGACTCCAGTGGCACGGGGGCAACATATTTTCCCTTTTCTGTTTTGAATAGCTCTTTGACTCGCCCGGTGATCTGATAGGCGCCTATTTCGCTATTAAAAGTGCCCTTGTCGCCGGTACAAAAGAAGCCATCTTCAGTGAAACTGGCTTCGGTGAGTTCAGGATCCTGATAGTACTCTTGGAACAGTCCGGGGCTGCGTATCAGTATCTCTCCCTGCTTCGACAGTTTAATTTCAGTACCTTCTATAGGATTGCCGATGCTACCGATATGCAGTTCGTTGAAAGGTAGGTTACAGCAGGAAAGCCCACCGGTTTCTGTCATCCCCCAGCCTTCGGAAATGTTCATTCCCAGTTTTTTATACCAACGGAGTATTTCCGGCGATATCGGTGCCGAGCCGGAGCCGAAAACCCTGACTTTATCCAGCCCCAACGTGCGGCGTATTTTTTGCGCAACGAGGTTACCTACGATAGGGAGTGACAGAAGAAAGGACAGCTTCTTCGGCGACAGTCGCGCATGAATATTGGCAAGAAATTTGTTCCAAAGCCTGGGCACGGATAGGAAAAATGTAGGTTGTGCGCGGTTGAGATCGTCGATAAAGGTAGCTAACGATTCAACAAAATAGACGGTACAGCCCGCATACAAGCTAGGACCTTGGATCACGCCTCGCTCGGTGATATGAGCTAGAGGCAGATAAGATATCACGCGATCACTATCAAGTACGCCTAAACTCAATTGGGTTTGGGCACTGGCATAGCGGTAGGCCTCGTAACTCATCACAACGCCTTTTGGGGTACCGGTGCTGCCAGAGGTATAGATGATGGTCATCACTTCATCATCATCAGGTGTATGAAGGTCAGCAAGAGGCGGTGCCACGTTTAAGAAATTGGCCCAGCTAAAATCACATGGAACTGTTGGATAAGGCATGGCAACGGTTAGCAACGTGCTGAATGCGGTATTCTTTACCACCTCAGATAGGGCATGGCTATTGTCTAACTTACCGATAAACGCTAGCTTTACTTCACTGTGATTAAGTATGTGAGCCAGCGTTTTTCTACCGACCGTTGGATAGATAGGAACCGATATCATTCCTGCCATCATGATCGCCCAGTCAGCTATAAACCACTCTGCGCAATTCTTCCCGATAATAGCGACACGATCGCCTTTTTTTAACCCTTGATGTACTAACGCTCCGGCAAGCTGCGTTGCAGTGCTGTATACCTGTGCCCAGCTATAGTCTTGAACCTGGCCATTGTCCGGTTGGCGTAAATAGATCTTGTCGGGGTGTTGTTCGCTGCGGTGCTTTAACTCATCAATGGGCATTCTTATCAATGTGGGTTCCACCTTATTATTCTGGATGAAAATGTACTGGCTACAGTTAGCTAGATATAGTTGCTCGGTGATGATAATGCCAATACGGAGCAGACTTAGGCAGTCTGATTGCTAGACCGTGATTTGGTTCCCCGTTAACGAATGATTATTTGACCCAAGAAGATGAAAAAATATTCTATCTTAGCCATGCTTACTACTCAGGAGAAATAGGGCGACATGACAATGAGATACACTTTTTTCGTTAGATTTATTTGGTTGATCTTAGTCGCTTCATTGCCGATCAGTGCGGGGGTATCGGGCAAAGAGCGCCAACTCGTACTTTGGTACGAAAAATTTGAAGCAGAAAGTGCGTTTACCAAGCTTGGTCAGCAATTTCAAGCTGAGACCGGGATAACGCTTGTTGTGCAGCACATGCCGACTGGTGACCTGAAAGCCTCTTCGATTCGAGCTGTGGGAGAGGGCGTCGCCCCTGACATTATCTTTGCACCATCAGACTTTATTGGCAACCGTGCCATTTTGAAGCTTTCAGAGATCGCCGAACCGTTTAGCCAACCGATTATCAAGGGGGCAACAAGCAGTGTGACTGATGGTGGCAAACAGTATGGCGTTCCTTTGCTTTACGGCAACCACTTGATGCTTTACTTCAATAAGAGCCTGGTTGCTGAGTCTGCGAACAGTTGGGCAGGGCTAATCGCTCAACGAGAGATTGTAGAGGGGAAAGGAGTAAATCTAATTGCCTGGAAGCCGATGGAAATGTACTGGGTGATACCATTTTTGACGGCGTTTGGTGGAGTACCTGTTGATGACAATGGCATACAACTTGGCTCGCCGGAGATTGCGAAAGGCTTAGAGTACTATCGGCAACAAACTGAACTCGGCGCTATTAACATGCGCTGTTCCTATGAGTGTGTTTATGAAAAGTTCATTGCCGGTGAGTACGCCTATGCGATCAATGGCGACTGGGCATTTAACCAGCTAAAGCAAAAGCTTGGACAAGATTTTGGTGTTGCCATGTTACCAAAGGTCGACGGCGCTCGAATGCGGTCAATGAGCTCTTCAATTACCTTGATGTTTCCGGGGGACGCTTTAAACGGACACCGAAAATCAGATATCGACAGTTTTGTTCGGTTCATGCTGACGGCAGATGCCCAGAGAGTGATGTATCAAGAGACTGGGATGATGCCGACAACAACACAGGCGTATAGCGAGATTAAGCAATCATTCAAAGATGATCCAGATATGGCGGTGTTTTTTGCGCAGATGGAGCACACGATCCCCATGCCTCCGTCGCCAGAAATGTCCGCCGCATGGATCGGTATGGCTAAGGGAGTTGCGCTCTATATGCGAGGTAAAGCGACCGGAGAGCAGGCGGTTGAGTTTATGCAAACCCATGCTGAGCGAGAGCTGCGACGGCAGTCAGAAACGCAGAAACAATGAATATTACGGATAAAGATCAACCACAGTTAAGTCGTATTTTAGTCGCAGTCATTGTTGGCTTTGCTTTGCTGCCTGCTCTGTTAATCAGCGTTGGTTTTGTATCCACCTTACAGGAAGTTCTTGTCGATCAAAGTCAAAACCGCGCCAGGTTGCAAGCCGATGCTGTTGGTGGGCTAATTGCAGCAGATATCACCGGAACAATGGAGCGCGTCGTCGAAATTGGGAGCGACAATGATGTAGCGCAAGCGTCACGAAATGGTGCTTTCGCCGGCTATGCTACTGCAAAACTCGATCGCTGGCTGGTTAGAGAGCAATCCGGTGTCGGCGCAGTGATATTCGATAGTCTTGGTGTAGCCACAGAAGCAAGCCCTATTGAGTATCTGTTGTACGACTTATCAGCGATCGATTCTCAATTGCAGGACTTTTTGAAAACAAACCTTCTCGCCGATCACACCGATGAAATCAAAGTCGATATTATTTCGTTATCGTTTGACGAAGGAGGCTCTCGCTCAGTTGTCACTTTTATGACTCCACTGCATCTTGTTAGCTTGAAAGATGCGCCGACCACCACTTTAACTGGTGCGTTAGTTATGTTCATTGATGTTGATGAGATGGTAGATAAGGTGTCTGGCACATTGGATGGGGCGCGATTGTTTTCCATCGTGATTAACGATCACGATGCGTATAACAGCCAGTATGATCGCGGCGACTATATTACTTACGTCGTGGAGCAGGATGCTGGTGCTGACGTATCGTTAGTGATTGAAGTCGGCGTACCGAAATCCATGGTGTCGACGCAGGTTAATAAAACCATTATTCAACTTAGCTTAGTGCTGGCAGCGCTATTGACGGCTGTCCTTATCGTATCGTTTATCGTGGCAAAGCGACTCCTAGCACCGTTTAAACAGTTGTCTAACCTTGTCGCACGTATCTCCCTTGGTGACTATGGCCAGTCTTCTGTAGACGTCCGTTACCGAGAGCCAGCGCAGCTTTTAGCCCTGGTTAATAGGCTTACCAGCCGAGTGATAGAAGATCAGGCTCAGCTAGAGTGCAAGGTTTTGGAACGTACCGAGTTGTTACGCTCAACGAATGTTGAATTGTCAGATACCCTTGAACAGTTAAGAAAGCTACAAAGCCATTTGGTGGAAACAGAAAAAAATGCTCAACTTGGCCAGTTAGTTGCTGGCGTAGCCCATGAAATAAACACGCCATTAGGTATCTCATTAACTGCCACGACGACCATGGCCGATGATCTTAGATCTATCGTGAATAGTTTTGACGCTGGAAAATTAAAACGTAGCGAACTACAGCGTTTTTTTGGGCGATCAGACGAAGTGCTCTCACTTCTCGAATATAACCTCCATCGGGGAGCAGAACTGGTTAGAACCTTCAAGGAAGTTTCTGTCGACCAGTCCAGTGGCTATCGCAGAATTTTCGGGTTGGGTACGTATGTGCGTGAGGTCGTCGCTAGCCTGAAAGCGGAAACCAAGAAGTATCAGGTAGAAATAGAAGTGAAGGGCGATGAGAGCTTAGAACTTGACAGTTATCCAGGTGCATTTAGCCATATTATCTGCAACTTTGTTTTAAATAGTCTTAAGCATGGCTTTGAGAAAAGCCAGATCCATCGCATAGCCATTAGTTATGAAGTAACGGCGGATAATTTAACACTCAGCTATGAAGATGATGGCGCTGGTGTCTCCGATGAGGTGATGAGTCGCCTTTTTGAACCCTTTTTTACGACGGGTCGAAACCGGGGCTGCACCGGGCTGGGGATGCATATCGTCTACAATATGGTGACGCAAAAACTAGGCGGAAAGATAACAGCCTCTCATGGTCAAAGTGGTGGTTTGCGGTTTGTAATTACGGCGCCATTAACGCCAGCTTAGCCAACCCTATCTACGATCCGTTAATATGCATTAGACATGTCTGTTTGAGATCAAGCCTATTGCATTCAGTACTAAACTTATCGTTGTTCAACGGTAAAATGCGGTTCTGAGGGCTATATACCCAATATTTCCAACTTAAAAGCTATAAGGTTTCATCTTGTTTAAAATTTTCAGCCGGTTAGCAACGGCAACGCTGATTGTCATTTTGGGCAGCAGCATTATTTGGGCTGCCGCGCCATCAGAAATTGAGCGCGAGTTTGATGCGCTAGAAGCTGGGCAGTATGTCACTACGGCAGAATTCCAACGGCGTTTACAGTCGCTTTATAACACCATTGATGTGGCCGACAATGCGTTGTTAATGCGTTGGAAACGTCTGCATTGCTGGAGCTTGGAACCGAACGATGTTCAGACACCACCTAAGCTCATTGCGGTGGCTACTAACTATATTGCTGAGGCTGAAGCCGCTAACGACTTGGCTGCGATAGCGGACTTCCATCTCTGTCGCGGCTACTACGAGCAAGTATATGGTGATGTAGATCTGGCCTTGCAAGATTACAACCTCGCAATTGAGCTAGTTACCAACAGCGAACATGAGCAGTTGATCGCCGATGCATATTCGAGCCGTGGCGATCTCTATGCCTATCAAGGGGAGTTAGCGCTTGGTCTCGGCGATCTACTTGTTGCGCAGAAGTATTACGAATCAGCTGATATCACCTATTGGATCCGGCAAAACATGGCTTCGATAGCGAATACCTACCGCCGAATAGGCAACTTTGATCGTGCGCTGGAGTATTACCAACAGTTGGAGCGTATTTTTCTTGAAGAGGACAAGGTCAGTGCCTTGTTAGAGATACGTGAACAGATTGCCTTGGTGCTTGAGGACCAAGGCCAATATCAACAAGCTTATACGCTATATAGCGATGCATTAGATTACTATTTAGCTCAATCTGATGATTACGGTGTTGCATTTTCGCGTTTAAACATTGCCGGGGTAATGCTTGCTCTAGAGAAACCTACGCAAGCGCTTAAGCATTTGTCGTTGTCGGAAGCTATTTTCGACGAACATCCAGATTTTGGCACATCGGCATTAGTGCACTTATTTATCGGACGAGCACATTACCAGTTGGGTGACAACCAAAAGGCACTTGATTATTTTGACCTCGCTGAACCCAGCATTCGTAAAGAGAAGAATTTTCGATATTTAGCTTGGTTGCTGCAAGCAAAAGCTAAAGCCTTGTCAGCAGAGAAACGCTGGCAGGAAGCCTATGAAACCACTGAAGAGTATCAGCGCAATCATGAACAACTCGATCTTATGTTGCGTAAACAGCAAACGGTTCGAATGCAGGTTGAGTTCGATGTCGCAAGAAAAGAAGCTGAAAATGAGCGTTTGAAAGCCGACACTTTAATTAAGCAAAAGCAGGTCGAGTCGTTAGAGGAGCGACGGAGATGGCAACTGATAGTGCTGTTTCTCGGTGGCATACTTTTATTGGTTGCCTTGGTGTTTCTCATTCGACAAGTGAACAGTAAGCGGCAGCTACACCGGTTAGCATCAACTGATGAGCTTACTGGATTACCTAACCGGCGTGACATCCTTCAGCGTGGCAAAGAGATGATCGATCATGCGAGAGCTGAACACGCGCCATTCTCAGTACTTGTGTTTGATATTGATTTCTTTAAACGCATAAATGATACCTATGGCCACCACGGTGGAGATGAAGTGCTACGACTGATTGCACCAGCATCGTTGTCTGTCATGCGTTATCAGGATCGTGTTGGCAGAACAGGGGGAGAGGAGTTTTTAGCGCTATTACCTGGAGCCGGACTGGATCATGCGGCAAAGGTTGCAGAGCGGTTGCGTCAAAAGATCTCAGACATTGATACCTCGACTATTGCCGTTGATATGAAGGTTTCAGTCAGTATTGGGGTGGCGCAATTAACAGCAGATGACAGTAATTTGTCTGAACTGATCCAGAGGGCGGATAATGCACTATACCGCGCCAAGGAAAATGGACGTGATTGCGTTGAAATTGAACGCTAGAGCGCCCGATTGCAAAGCAATTTAAGTCATCGGCAACTTTCTATCGTTATTGTCTATCGACAAGGCGCCATGTGTAGTTAAGCAGGCCTTGTTTAATAGAGAGATGGCCGCTGTTCGCAGGTTGGCTTACTATATGCGCTGAAAGTCTCTAAGTGGCATCCGTTAATGATAGTTTCCCCATTGAATAAGCTTGTCTGTCCGCTATGTGCAAAACCATTGGTCGCCGAGCCCTCGCGTTTGGTTTGTGGTGCCGGGCATAGTTTTGATAAGTCACGTAATGGTCATGTGAATTTGCTACCGGTGCAAAACAAACGCAGCCTTTCCCCTGGAGATTCTAAGCAAATGGTGCAGTGGCGCCACGCGTTTTTGGCCGGCGGGTATTACGACGCGATAGCTGAAAAGATCAATGATCTTGTAAGCAAACAACTCACTACTCGTTCTTCGCTAGAGAGTTATACAGTGATTGATGGCGGGTGTGGTGAGGGTTACTATTTGACTGAATTAGCCACTCATCTGCGCCGCTTATCACTGGCGACAGAGGTGCTTCTCTGCGGATTAGATATATCAAAATGGGCAGTGCAAGCTGCGGCCAAACGCGACAAATCGATTCAATGGATTGTAGCGAGTAATAAGTCTATTCCCGTAAATAGGGCGAGTACTGACCTTATTCTTTGTGCATTCGGCTTCCATTGCTATGACTCTTTTGCTGGTACGCTTAAATCCGGTGGCGTGCTAATACTGGTTGATACGTATGAAGATCATTTGATCGAAATGCGCAAGTTGCTCTATCCGACAATCAAACCGTTTCAGCCGGCGTCCAATGATGGGGCGATAGAGGCAGGTTTTTCGCTGTCTCACAGTGAACGACTGACAGTGAAACGTGATCTGCCTAGTGCAGATATTGAACGGTTGTTGGGAATGACGCCACACATGCATCGCGCACCGAAAGAGGGGATAGAGAAGGTGACCTCACTTGAGCATTTAACGCTGACTATTGACGTTTCTTTTCGCGTGTTTGTCAAAGATTAGGAAAAACTCAAGGGGCAGCACCTCGCCCCTTTCGGTGCTACATGGCGTCAAGCACCATCTGTAATGTCACTACGCCGTTAAAGGCGGGCGGATCCTCATGGGCACTACTATCAGCACAAAACCAGATTGAACTGGGCCACTCAGGAATGGCGCAGAGTAACTGATAATCGGTTGAATCCCCTTTGCCAAGCACATAGCAACTGCCAGGTAACCATGCGTTAAAGCTTGATGGCGCATCGCCATCGACGCTGAGCTCAATATCTGTTGGCGATACCTGATCTAGGTTTAGATCGCCTGATGTTGGAATCTCAAATATTTTTGAGGCACCTTGCGTGCCTGCTAAGGGGAGTTCAGCACCTGATAGGCCGGCGATATGCAACTCGACAAACATATCAGAATCAGCATTTGCCTCTGTAGCAGTTGAAACAATCAACATGACTTTCGTTATGGGTACAGACATTGTATATCTCCTTCTATCCTATGGTAATGCTGCGGGCCGATGAAGCTGCCTAATCAGCCAAATCTAAGACTTGTTGTAAGTTTAGGCTTTGATGGGCGTTGCTCGTAAGGCCAAGCCACAGCGATGTTGCCCCCGCCAATCTATTGGGAAGTTATGATTGATGAATCGATCAGCATCGCTAGTTAATTCGACCAACATATTTGATTCAGCATCGGGTAGTGAGGATGTGGTAGCTAATACCAATATTTTGTGGGCGGGGTTAGACATTCGTTATCATCCCTAATTAATCGAATCACTCTAAATATAGACCCAGTTTGGGAAACCCTCCCTGCATTATTTTGGCCTGACCAGAATTTTCGTTATCGCTAAAGGAACCGTGGCGCCTCATCGTTGGATTAAGTAAACTAGCGAAATATACAAGGGAAAGCGGCCTGTTTAATGCCGCATACTATGTGAGTATCTATTTTTTGTTAGGAAAAAAGTTGAGTGAGCAGAAAATACTGAAGTTCAGACTGTCTTCAGTATGCTTTTGTGCCTTGATGTTAATCTTTTTTACTAGCATTCAAGCTCACGCAACCTCTTCTCATTACCATAGCCTATTGACTGAGGCTGAAGCACTCAGCCACTCTGAACCAGCCAAAGTGCAAGCGCTACTTACTGAATTAAATCGCAATTTTGACCAGCTGTCGCAAAAAGAGCGGGATAGGTTACTTTTGGTCGACGCACATCAGTTGATACTGAAAGGTGCTTATGAACACGCCAAACAGAAAATCAATTCCCTGTTTTATCATGACCTCGCTACCGAGCAGATGATCCGCGCCTATTCGTTGCTGTCACAGATGGCTTACGTGGAAAGTGACTACGAGCGAGCGTTTCGTTATCTGAATGAGATGTTGCCGTTGGTCGAGTTAACCACAGATATTGCCTCACAACAGATTGTGTACAGTGTTGCTGCCGAGCAGTTCATCGGTGCCGGAGACCATGAGAAAGCCAAAGAGTACGCATTAAGTGATGTGGCTATTGCCAAGCAAATCGGCACGGATAAAGCGCAATGTGACGCACTGATTGGTTTGATGTTTGTCTATCAAGAGATGAAAAATGATCTGGCGGTTGAAGAAACTTACAACCAAGCGTTAAAGTTTTGCGAGGCTGGCAATGAGGTGCTTTACCTGGGCATGGCTAAGCTGACTTATTCAGAAATGTTGTCTTCCCGTGGCGGTTATCAACAAGCTTATGAAAAAGCACTTGAAGGTCTGGCTCATTTAGAAGCTGTTGACTATCGCTGGGGGATCATTGAGTCGAAGTTGCAGATAGCAAAGCTATTGGTATTAATGGGCGATGATCAGGCTGCTGAGCAATTGTTAGACATCGTTGTGCCTGAGGCGGAACGATTTGAAATGCTAGTTGAGTATGCAGATGCATTGCTATTGTCCGCTGAACTAGAAGAGAAGAAGGGCAATCACAAGGCTGTGGCGGAGTATTATAAAAAGCAGCGGATTATTTCCAACCGCATTATGGATGATGCAAAGGCCCAGCGCATGGCCTTTTTACAAACCCAATTTGAAACCAATGAAAAGAATCGTCAACTCGCGCTGTTGGAGAAAGAACAACAGCTTTTCGAGTTACGTGAGTCAGCCAGTAGCCAGCGGTTATGGATATTGGGTTCGGTGTTGGCTGTGACGGTCGGCGTCTGTTTACTGCTTTTCTACCTGATGACCCGTTATAAAAGTAATAGTCATCAGTTCCGGCATTTGGCATCCGTGGATGGATTAACCGAGATCTATAATCGTCGACACGGATTGGAAATTGCTGAACGGGTATACGCTTCTCATCAAAAACGTAGTTTACCTTTTACCGTCATCATGGCTGATATCGATTGGTTTAAACAGGTGAATGACACCTATGGTCATGCTGCCGGTGACCGTATGTTAAAAGCAGTTGCAAGCCAATTACGTAGTAGCATTCGACAAAACGATATTTTAGCCCGTACCGGCGGTGAAGAATTTACCCTGTTTTTGCCCGGTGCCAACAAAGCACAAGCGCAGGCTGTGATAGACAGATGTCGTTTGTCTATGGTGCCAGTTCATGAGCAGGGACGTATGGTTACCGTTACGCTTAGTTATGGTGCTGCAGTAGTCGATGAGGCCGATAAAACGGCATCGTTAGATAAGTTGATCGACTGTGCGGATAAAGCACTCTATTCAGCCAAAAGAGCTGGGCGCGATCGGGTCGAATTCTATCAAGCGCCATTGAACCCCGCCTTAAGCACACTCTCCGATTAGTCACTTTATCAATAGCGCTGCAATGGTATATTTTAGTCTGTCTTTCTTATAATAATGAATTTAAACCAGTTTTTGCTTATTTAACCTTGCTCTACCGAGTAAATGTCGCTAGTTTTGATTAGGTAGATCGCAGTGCAGTCATTAATTATTCTTGCACTATTCGTAGATTCGAGAGATGAACCATTGACGGAATAAGGAAGGAACTATGTCCAAATTAATTGATTTCATGCATAAGTTAGGAGCTGATGCTTCATTTGCTACTGCATACCAATTAGAACCTGAAAAGTTAATGGCTGATGCTGAGCTGTCAGCGCAAGAACAGCAGCTGCTGTTAGCCCAGGATGTGGCTGCTTTGGAAGTTTTGACTGGGTTGCAGGCCAAGGCCAACCCCAAGAAGACAATTAATTCATACTCACGTTAATGTTCAATACATTTGTCAAGGTTATGGTGGTGCTGGTTTTACTGGCACCGTCACTAACGAGTGCCCAGCTTACTGATTCAGAAGCGCTGTTAGAGCAGGCCGAACGTCTTCGAGTTAGCGATACAGAGCAAGTGAGGGCCTTAATCAGTCGTTTGCAAACTGATCCTACCCTAACTACGACACAGTCCGTTCGGTTGGCTTTGTTGCAGGCTCACCAACATGCGCTGCGTGGGGAATATGAATCTGCTAAGCATCGACTTTCTGAGCTGTTTTATAGTGATTTGACACCTTCTCAGGAATTACGCGCTTACCATCTGTTGAGTCAGATAGCTGACCTGGAAAGCGACTATAGCCGAGCGTTCTCTTATCTAAATTATGCACTACAGCTTCTGCCGAAAGTGACATCGGATAATGCCAAACTCATTATATTAAGCTTGGCTGCGGAGCTGTTTTCCCGTGCTAGTGCTCATGACAAGGCGTTGCAATATGTCGAGCAGGCGGTAGCTATATCGACGATTGCGGATGGTGTGACAGATAGTGAACGTTGCATGGTGGCGAAGACCGCTTCGGTCATCTACCTCAACATGTCACGGTATGACGCCGCATTAAAGACAGCAGAGCAACAGTTAGGGTATTGCCAGTTATCTTCAGAAAAGCTTTATGCTGCCAATGCCCACAGCGTGATAGCGGATGTTTATGTGAATCGCTTAGCTTATGAGCAAGCCTTAGAGCACTACGAGCTGGCGGAAAATGATTTTGTTGAGCTCAACTACCTCTATGGCGTGATAAATACCCGTTTAGCCAAAGCCAGTTTGGCCGTAGAACTCGGTACGCCAGCAACATCATTAGCGATGTTAGCATCCTTGATCCCCAACGCGATAGAAAACAACCTTTGGGACGAGTTACAACAACCTTTTCTGCTCGCTGCTGAGTTAAGTGAACAGCAAGGGGATCTGAAATCCGCACTTATCTACTATCGCCAGTATATGGTCGCGGTGCAGAAAGTGATGGATGACAACAAGGCGATGCGTATCGCTTACCTGCAGACAGAATTTGAAACTGAGCAGCAAGCGCAACAGCTAGAGCTGCTTGAAAAAGATAAAGTACTGTTGACGTTGCGTGAGCACACTATAAATCAACAACGCTGGTTATTGGCCTCTATTTTAGCTGGCGCAGTATTGCTATTGATTGTGCTGTTGATGGCGCTGACTCGCTATCGGCAACGAAATTTATATTATCGCCAACTCTCCGAAGTTGATGGTTTAACGAAAGTGTTTAACCGCAGACATGCCTATGAGCATGGCGAGAAACTGCTTAAGTCCAGTTTGGCTTGTAGCGAACCCTTTGCAGTAATTATGGCGGATATCGATCACTTTAAAGCTGTCAATGACAGTTATGGTCACCGTATCGGTGATCGCGTATTGCAAACGGTAGCGAATCAGCTAAAAGAGGGATTACGCGGTCATGACATTATCGCCAGAGCCGGTGGCGAAGAGTTCGTATTGTTTTTACCGCGGGCCAGTTATCAGCAGGCGATGCATATTGCTGAGCGATGCAAAAGCGCCTTACGACCTATTCAGGCTGAAAACAGGACTGTCACGATTACATTAAGCTTCGGTATATCGGTTGCTGAAGGACAAGCTATTACATTAAGTGAACTGGTAGAACAAGCCGATCAAGCGTTATACGCGTCGAAAAATAGTGGTCGTAACCGCATCTCTTTGTACCGCGAGATTGAAGAGAACCCGGCGAAGAGCGACAAGGAGTTAGCCATTGTTAAAGGCGAATAATTTGCTTAGAGGTAAATTGGTGATCACTGGGTTTGGGATACAGTTAGGTCGTCATTTGACTCGACGCGTCGAGTCGGAACTTGATAAAGCAGATGTTGTGTTGGCGATGATGGATGATTTTTCGTTGACCTGGTTAAAAGGCAAGTATCCGGCGTTGATAGACCTTTCGCTGTTGTATGGCAAAGATGGAGAGAAAGATCGCAGGCAAACCTATCGGGAAATGGAACTCGCTATACTGGAGCCTTTACGAGCAGGAAAGAATGTATGCGCTATCTTTTATGGTCACCCGGGGGTTTTCGCTGATGTGCCTCACGCCGCTATTAAGCAGGCGAGGGAAGAGGGCTATGAAGCGATTATGGAACCCGCGATCTCTGCAGACGCCTGCTTGTATGCTGATCTAGGTTTAGATCCTGGCATGAGTGGTTTGCAGTCCTATGAGGCGACACAATTCTTAGTTTATCAGCGACCGTTAGATCCGTCGGCTTTGGTGGTGCTTTGGCAAATTGGTGTGGTCGGCGATCTGACGTGCACTCAGTTTCACACTTATAGCGATCGTGTACAGGCACTCGTGACCAAGTTGTTGCGTTGGTATGAACCAGAACATGAAGTGATCCTTTATGAAGCGGCAGTTCTACCCATTGAGGGGCATCGCGAAGAAAGGTTGCCTTTATCTGAATTACCCAATGCCAGTTTTAAAACTATTACTACCTTAGTGATCCCGCCTAAACTCGAGTGGCTAGCGGATCATGAAGCATTAGCATCGCTTGGCGTGACTGAAGATGCCCTGTTGTAAGTAGCTATGCCTGAAGCAAGTGATACATTGAATCAACGAATTTGGCAGGTCGTCTCAGCAATTCCCGTTGGTACGGTCGCTAGCTATGGCGATGTAGCAAAGCGCGCTGGCTTGCCTGGCTATGCGCGATATGTAGGTAGAGTACTGCGTAATTTGCCACCGTCTTCAACTTTGCCCTGGCATAGGGTGATTAAAGCCGATGGGCGGTTAGCCTTTATGTCGGGCTCAGACTCTGAACGTCGCCAGATAGCCTGCTTGACAAAGGAGGGGGTGCTGGTGAGGCGAGGGCGCGTCGATATGAAGCGATATGCTTGGCACCAATAGCCAGTTTTATGTCTGACTTGCTATTGGCACCAAGCATGGCATTAGCTCTTTGAAGCGGGGATTAATTCCAATTCAACTCTGCGGTTACATGCGCGACCATCTTGCGTGTCGTTGCTACACATTGGCATACGCTTACCGTAGCCTTGAGCGTGCATTTTCCGGCTCTCTACACCAACACCACGCATATATACCAGAACAGCCATAGCGCGTTCATTGGATAACCGATCGTTTATTGCATCTGAGCCTGTGCTATCAGTGTGGCCACTGATAACCAGTTCGGTGTCATCGAACTCACCGAGTACCTTAGCTACGCTATTGAGCGGGTTGTAAATGGCTGGGCTCAGGCTGGATTTACCTGTTTCAAATGCGATTTGATCACGCATAATTAAGCGTATGCGGTCATCTTCTCGCTGCACCTGAACACCACTATTAACCAACTCTTTGCGCAGTGCCGCCTCCTGTTCGTCTAGTTGATAACCGATGGCGCCACCTGTTGCTCCCCCGGCCACACAACCGATCGCCGCGGCTTTTTTATCTTTAATCATGGCACCAAGCAGTGCACCGCCAGCACAACCTAAAAGCGCGCCTTTCGTGGTTGAGTTAGTTTCTTCTTCCCCTGTTATGGCGTTTTGCCGTGTTGTCTGACAGCCAGAGAGCGCTAATACAGATATCAAAATTGTAGAGGTTATAACTGAACGCATATTTAAAGCCTTAAAATACAAATAGATGATTTAAAATTTATAACAAAATCGTTTTCTAATTAGAAAAATGGGCAGGCCATATCAGATTTGAACCATACCATGACAAAAGTGTTGGATAAAGTTGGGCGAAACGGCCTAGTTTACCTTTTTGTTCGAGTCTTTTAGTTGCATAAAAGTTCGCAGAAGTTGGCTTGCCTCTTGTTTTTCTTTCGCTGTTAATGGTTCGTAGCCTCTTGGGTATGGCCAGCCGTATCCCCAACGAAATTGCGTGGGTAAGAAAGGAGTGCCTCCAATACGTACACCGTTTAGCATGAGCTCGGCAACCATGGGTTCACCTATATCGGCGACACACTGTTTTAATGCTAAATCAGCTTCGACACGTTGCTTCGATGTTCCGCCCATCCAGTAGGCAATGTCGTGAGATTCACAACAGGCTAGCCAAAGCGTTCGTTGCATAAGTGTACCGTCGGGGAAGAGGCTGCATCCATCAGTTGTGAAGGGCTTCAATTCAATGGTGTTGGCAAAGCCATTTGGAAGCAACAAGACTAACAGAGCGATCACTTGTGAGGCGGATAACAGGTAACGTACTAGCCGCATCGGTACCTTCCTTTCACTTCGGCGGGCATCATCTTCATCTGCTGAGTAATCATTGCTTCGAATACCCGATAGAGCGGCTGCGTATTGAACTCTTCTAAGTGTTCAAGCGTGCAAGCTACGGCCTCGAGTGTTGACAGCTGTTCCGGTTTAGGGGCTTTTCTTATGGTGTATTGTGACTCGCTGGCGGTGCTTAGAACAATACTTCTAAATTGGGCTAGCCAAGGGTTGTGATGGTAAAGTTTCAGCGCTTTACGCCAAGTTCCATCGAGTACGATGATAGCTTGTGGCTGGCGCAGAGCAACAGTGGCGCCCCAATGTTCTACTGAGATTGAGCTGTCCGTGGGAAACAGAACCGCGACGCTTGTTCCTTGGGCCGCCTGTTTAACTATTTCATCTCGTAGTGAGGTGAAATCGCTTTCCGATTCGCCAACCACCACTTTGATATTACTCAGCGCCAGTTGCAGCAGTCGTACAGTGCCTTTTGCCTTATTAACCTCACTCGGGTGCTGCAAAACGTAGACCTGCGTTTTGTTTTGCGTTCGAGAGACCCAAGCACAAACGCAGGTTTTGCGCGGATAGTGGCACACCAAACAGCGCTGTCGTTTCTCTTCAGGTTGCTTGGGCATCGACTACTGACAACCTTCCACGTGTGCCGGTATGGCTTGTAGTTTGCTCTGATACTCTGTTGAGCGGAACAGGTCGCTGAATCCTTCTGCCAGAGTTTCAGGTTGTTGCGCTAGCTGGTATTGCCAAGACGCGAGTGACGCGCAGAGCGCACCGTTACTTTGGCAAGCTGCTTCTAGTGTATCGGTGTCAAAGCTTGCCGCCCAATCGGCGAATGGCAAAGCCGCTGGCAAAGCCTGTGGCGCATCTCTACCGACCTGTCGAACTAACTGCTGTTCGAACTGAAGCTTCCAACTGCGTTGCTCTTGGCGTGCAACCGCCAACTGCGCCAACTGTGGATAGCGCATCTGTAACCAATGTCTCGACCATTGCTCTAATGCCAACTGTTGTTCTGTATATCGGTCGAACTGAGATAACAGACATTGCTTGTTTAAGCCAGATTGATATTCGCCTACTGCTGCTGGCGCTGCGGCGACCAGATAGCTTAGATCGGTATCACCAGACGGTCTTAACTGCGCATGAAACTTCGCCTTACTGTCAGGGACTATCGGCATTGCAATCTCGGATTCCGCAACGATAGCTTGTTGGCTTCGCATCGACTTTTTCGCAAGCGTTACCTCGCCTGGGCCTCCGCCGGTATTTTGCGGTACCGGCTTAAGTTGTGCTACTTCGTCAAAACTCAGAGGCATGGTTTCGGATGGTGTCAGACTGTCCACTATCGCCCATTCGCTACCGCGATAGATCACCGATACCAGAACGAAGCTGGCGGCAATGGCTAACCAGCGCCACTGAGGAGAGCGTCGCCGCGCGCTTTTATGAGCCATGCTGAGTATGCTTTGCTCGAGATCAGCTGGCATCGATGGCTCAGCCGTTTGTTCCTTCTGGAACTGCTGAGATATTGGATGATCGCCATCCAGGTACTTTTCGAATTCATAATCAGGCCTCTGCATATTGGGCCTCCAGTGTTGAACGAAGTTTTCTAAATGCCAGTTTTAGTCTGCTTTTTGCTGTTTCATAACCCACGCCGGTAATATCCGCGACTTCCTGTACACTCATGCCTGATTCTTTGAGCAAAAATGCTTCTTTTTGAACGAAAGGCAGTGCGGCAACTTGCGTCATCAAGGCGCTGGCGGTTTGTTCACTGGCTAGCCGCACTTCGGGCCCAGTGGTGTAGAGCAAATTATCATCAAGCGATTCGCTGGGCTTCTGTGTCCGCCAGTGGTCGATCACTTTACGACGACCTATGGTGAACAAGTAGGTTTGAAACTTTGCTGTTGGTTGATAACTTGCAGAGTGCCGAATAACCGATTCCCATGTCTCTTGGCATAGTTCATCTGCTAACGCGCCCGGCAGCTGTTGCCTTAGAAAGCCGTATAGACGCTGTTTATAACGACTGAACAGTCGATTAAACGCGGTCGAATCACCTTTGGCGAAACGCTGCATCAACTGTTCATCGGTGACCATCTCGGTCATTGCACCTGCTCCTTATACACCTGATTCGCTATTAAGCTTCGCCAGCTCAACTAGTTCGATGAATTGGCTCTGAAGCGGTGTGGCGTTTGTCTCGCTGGCCGGATTAGCCAATGTCAGAATGGCATCATAATCGAAATCACCAATAAATTTCCCCCCTTGTAACTTTTGTCCAAACGCAGCGACCGCGGTTGCCAGTTTAAAGTTATTGCTAACAGCGGCTGGATTCTTAATCTGGTCGGCAGTGACAGGGCGTTCAATCAGCAATGACTGTTTGCTTTCTGGCTGCTTATATCGCAACTTAATAAACGCAATTTCTTCACTCTTGCTTGGTTGTGGTTGATGCTCATTTTGGTAACGTAACGGGTCTGTGGAAGGTTGTTTTGCATCGACCATGGTGAGCTCGTACAGGGCCGTCACTGTGTGACCTGCGCCAATATCACCGGCATCTACTTTGTCATTATTAAACTCATCATTTGATAGCATCCGATTCTCGTAACCAATCAGACGATATTCAAGAACGTGGGAGGGATTAAATTCTACTTGGATCTTTACATCCTTGGCGATCGTTAGCAAAGTACCGCCCATCTGATCTATCAGCACTTTCTTAGCTTCCAGCAGCGTATCAATATAGGCAGCGTTTCCGTTACCGACATCAGCAATCTGTTCCATCAATTCGTCGTTGTAGTTACCATGGCCAAAGCTCAGTGTGGTGAGACTGATGCCATCCTCGCGCTTTCGAGCCACCAGCTGTTTTAGCGCGTCAATATTGGTGGTACCAACATTAAGATCGCCGTCACTACACAATATGATGCGGTTAACACCGTCTGCCACTAGTGCATCTTCGGCCAACTGATACGCCAACATAATGCCAGCTTCGCCATTGGTTGAACCACCCGCTTCAAGCTGGTCAATCGCTTGAAAAATGGTTGCTTTTTGATCGCCTGTGGTGGGTGACAAAACGATGCCCGCTTGACCTGCATAGACAACGAGCGACAGCGTATCTATGTCTCGCATTTGCGATGCCAGCATTCGCAATGATCGTTTGACCAAAGGCAGCTTGGCTTCACTTTGCATAGAGCCACTGACATCAACCAGGAAAACTAAGTTGGCGGGTGGTAATGCCTTATTGCTACTGAGCTCATACCCTTTTAAACCGATCTGGAGAAGTAAACGATCATTGTCCCAAGGCGAAGGGGCTATTTCCGTACTGACGGTGAAGGGTTGCTCTACTGAGTTCGGGGCCGGGTAGTCATAACTAAAATAATTCACCATCTCTTCTACGCGAACAGCGTGATGATTAGGCAAGGCCCCCTGATTTAAGATACGACGCACATTGCTATAGCTGCTGGTGTCGACGTCAATGGAGAAAGTCGAAACAGGTTGCTCGAGAACCTTAGTAATAGGATTTGAGGTGTATGCCTGATAGTTTTCTCGATTTTTTTCTGCGGGTGCTTGGCGAGCAGGACGGGGCATGACCAAGGCTATACTCATATCACTGTGGGCAACGGACTTTTGTTGCCGTTTTTCCATCGCTACTTGTCGCGCCTGGATCTCCGCTTCCACGGCGTTACCGGCCGTTTCCTCGTTATCGGTTTCGTTGTAATAGCTACATGCCGTGGTGAATACACCCGTAATAATTGAAAGCAGGATAATGTGGCGCATTTGATCACCTTAGTTGTTCGCGCTGTTTCCCTGTTAAACGCGGCGAATGGGATCTGGGGCAATCTGTTTGCGAATGTAATTAGGGTGCTGAAGTCTGCAACGGTGCCAACGAACGCTTTTTATTGAGTTCACTGATGATTTGATCCCGCTGTTGTGAGGACATCGAGCGCCAGTTAGTGATCTGAATTAACGTGCGCTTACAGCCAATACACGCATTATCGATGAGCTTGCAGTTGCCAATGCAAGGGGAAACTATCTGCTTAGGCGTGGGGGTGTTGTTCATCTTCGGTTCTTATCTGTTAGATAGCGTGACGACTAATCTGTCTTAAGCTAAAGAATGCCAGATCTTTATTATTTGTCACTAATAGAGGTCAGTAAGTGTTTTGGCACGGTTAATGTGGACTACTATGCAGCTAGCCTAAAAGAAATAGACGCTGCGTTTTATGTCACATTCTGTTAGCATACGCGGCTGTTTTTGTGAGCTACTTCAAAAAGTGTCGGGTCTTAAATGTTATCCAAGTTATTTGCATCTTTAACGCAAAATCCACGGGCGGATTTGCTCTCAGGTTTGACAGTGGCTTTGGCCCTGATCCCTGAAGCAGTCGCGTTCGCCTTTGTTGCTGGTGTGCACCCGCTGGTGGGATTGTATGCAGCATTTATGGTCGGTTTGATCACGGCTTGTATCGGTGGTCGCCCAGGCATGATCTCTGGGGCAACCGGGGCTTTGGCTGTTGTGATGGTGGCGCTAGTGGCCGAAGCTACTCGGCGCTATGGTGCGGATGCAGGTGTGCAATACCTCTTCGCGTCAGTGGTTTTGATGGGCTTTATTCAGATCACAGCTGGGGCGTTAAAACTGGGCAAGTTCATTCGTATGGTGCCGACACCTGTAATGCTTGGTTTCGTTAACGGTCTGGCTATTGTCATCTTCCTTGCTCAACTGCCACAATTACAGTCATTTACACCGGAAGGGAAGTGGGGCTGGTTATCTGGTGACTGGCTAAGTGGGATGCAACTTGTCCTCATGTTGGGAGCCGTGGGTATTACAATGGCGATCACCCACTTTCTACCCCGATTCACTAAAGCGATTCCATCTGCTCTGGTAGCGATTGTGACTGTTAGTGTGGTTGTTTTGATGTTTGATTTAGACACCAAGCGCGTTGGTGACCTCGCTAGTATCGCTGGTGAACTACCAAGTTTTGCGTTGCCCCAGGTGCCGTTGAACTGGGAAACGCTGCAGTTAATCTTACCTTATTCAATTATCTTCGCTGCAATTGGTTTGATCGAGTCATTGCTAACCGTGACTGTGATTGACGATATGACAGATACCCGCGGTAAAGGTAATAAAGAGTGTGTCGCACAGGGTGTGGCTAACGTCGTGACGGGTAGTTTTGGTGGCATGGGTGGCTGTGCCATGATCGGGCAAAGTATGATCAATGTCAGCTCAGGTGGTCGGGGTCGTTTATCTGGTATCGCCGCAGCCTTATTCTTGCTTGGCTTCATTTTGTGGGGGGCACCGCTGATCGAACAGATCCCCATCGCCGCGCTGGTCGGTGTGATGTTTATGGTGGTAATCGCAACATTTGAATGGTCTAGTTTCCGTATTTTGAGCAAGGTGCCGAGGCATGACGCATTTGTGCTGATCCTGGTATCTGGTGTAACTGTGGTGACAGATCTGGCGATCGCCGTTGTTGTCGGTGTTATCGTCGCTGCGTTAGTTTTTGCCTGGGAGCACGCTAAACATATCGGTGTCAGGGATTCTATCGATAAAGATGGCTGGAAGATCTATAAACTGGATGGACCGCTATTTTTTGGTTCAGTCAGTGATTTTAAAGAGTTGTTCGATCCGAAAAACGATCCTGATGATGTCGTTATTGAGTTTAAACGGGCGAGGGTATGTGATCACTCTGGCTTGGAAGCGATTGATTCGATCGCCGAAAAATACTTAGCGGAAGGTAAACGTTTGCACCTGCGCCATTTAAGTGCTGAATGTCGAATGTTGTTAAGTAAAGCGGGTAACTTGGTTGAAGTGAATGTGATTGAAGATCCGTCATATCATGTTGCTGCTGACAAGTTAGACTAACGCTTCGGTTTTAACTGCGTCATTTCAAAAAAGTCAGCCTATGGGCTGACTTTTTTGTATCCGCTACTCGTAGAAACGCGCCATCATCCTATCGCAATATTGGTTTAAGTTTGGATAGTTATGGCTCAGTTGTGTGAGGGGGGTTGATGGCTTGGAGAGACATACGTTGGCGAGTACGCCGAATACGCTGGCATCAACACTGCAGGGTTGCTCGCCCATCATATATGGCTTATCTGCCAGGTAGAAAGACAATGCTTGTAAATCCTTATCAGCAATCTGCCATATCTCTTTTGCTGAGTGCCTAGACAACCCTTGACCCCAAAGGTCACGCTTTATCTTCCTGCGGAGTACAGTAGCTACTAATGGACGGATAATTCCAGGAAGTGGTTTAAAGAACTCCTGCCTTATGTGCGCCCATCCGGTGTCGTCCTGCCAGCGGCTATAGACCAGCACCCAGTAAAGGTGCTCATTACATAAACGGGAGAAGCTCTTAGAGATCGCCTTTTGCTCTTGAGTTAGCCACGCGTCAACTTGCTTTGCCTCGTTAGCTAGCAAATGTTCAATGATAAGCTCTGAATCGCCTAGTACCTTACCGTTCATAACAACGTAGGGCATTTTGCTTTTGGGCGCGTTGCGCAGATCTGCCCCGTAATGGTTGCGGTAATCTAGTCCTGCAATTTTTAAAAAGGTCTCAAGCTTAAGGCACAATGAACTCGCATTAGGCACGCCCAAAGAGGGAGGAAACTGGTACAGATCAATCATTTGACAGCCTTCACTCTAATTATGGGGATATCATAGCGAAGTGTTCTTAGATTTTGATTGTTTTATGTTCAAAGTATTACTTAACACACAGTTTGGCTAAGCGTGTTGTTTTACATCACCGGGTGCGAGTAATTTCAATCCTCGCCCAATCAGTATATGGGCGCATAAACCACCGAAGAACATGGCTATGACCATTGGCGCTGCACCGTCGCCATGGCCCTGGGCAACAGCGATACTAAATAGCGCGCCCATAGCGAATTGAGTCGCACCAAGCAGCGCCGATGTCGAACCAGCGTTCATGCTAAACCTCTCTAGTAACAGGCTACTGGCGTTGGGAAATACAAAACTATTTAACCCCATAAATATTGCACATAAAGGGACAAGGAGCCAAAGGGAGACGATGTCCATGGAGACACATATAGCTAATGTTGAAATAGCTGCCAACTGACAGTGTTGCGCCTTACGTAGCACGGTTCTTGGGCCAAATAGTCGTGCTAAACGGCTATTAAACGCGGCTCCTAACATCATCACCACCACGTTAGCCCCAAAGTAAAAACCAAAATTCTGTGGATCGATCTTTAATACTTCAATGTAGACATAAGGCGAAGCCGTTAGAAAGGCAAAGAAAGCGCCACTATTGAGCGCCATACCAAGCAACCAAGGCCACAATAATGGCCGTTTTACTACGCTAAGGTAGTTGTTCTTTATGTTGCCAAAGTTAAGCGCATGTCTATGTTTGTTTGATTCTTTGAGCGCAAAAAAGCTCCATAGCAGCACCATTAATGACCAAGCACCTAAGAACACAAAAATACTCCGCCAGCCGAAAAAGTGTAGCAGCATGCCGCCTAATGTCGGTGCTAACATTGGCGCTAACGTCATCACCATAATAATGGTTGAACGCACTACGATCGCTTCATGTCCACGATAGCGATCAGTAATGATCGCGTTGATGACCACGGAGCCGGATGCGCCGCCGAGTGCTTGTAACACTCTGACCCAAAGGAATTCGTTAGGCGTAGTAACGTTAGCGAGATAAAAACTGGACAACGAAAAGATCGTTAAACCGAGCAGGGCGATGGGGCGTCGGCCCAATGCATCGGTTAACGGACCGTGAATCAGCTGCCCGATGGCAAAGCCGATCAAAAATGTACTCATTGAACCCTGAATGGTGCTTAACGGCGTAGAAAAATCGCGCGCCATACTTGGCATCGCTGGCAAATACATATCGATAGCAAGGGGAGTCAGTGCAACGATAGAGGCAAGAAGTAGAACGCTCCGCCACATAATAGAAGCGCATCCTTAATTATCAGGTAAGAGTTTTGTATAGCCGAAACTACGTTAGGTTGTTTTACGGCGCATGTTGCTATACCGCTTGTAACTATAGTGCAGTAAAGGTGGTCGTAACTGGTTCATTCTAACCGCCTAGTGGAGTTAAAGATCTGAATTATTTAGTTTTACAGTAACGATTTGTAACAGAGCTGATAGACTCAACTGCATAACCGAGTTCGGCGAAAGCGTCGACGAGACCCAAACAAACGTTTTCAAAGGGGTTGATAATGGGGGAATTATGGAATTAACGTTTATCGACGGCGTACTAAGTTTAGATTCATACCTTACTGTAACAATCGGGATTGTGGTTCTGTTTATTGGTCGACGGCTGAACAGTGCGATCGGGTTTCTCAAAGAGTTTAGTATTCCAGAGCCTGTTACCGGTGGACTACTTATTTCTATCCTTATTGGTATTGTTTATGGGCTATTTGGTGTGGAAGTACAGTTTGATCTGCAGGCCAGAGATGTACTGCTGATCTATTTCTTTACCACCATAGGTATTAACGCCAGCCTGAAAGACCTGCTTAAAGGCGGTTTGCCCTTGGTTATTCTGCTGGGGCTGACCGTTAGCTATATGGTCATTCAGAACCTAACGGGGATAGGTGTCGCTGCAGCTTTTGGGCTTGAAGGCGCTGTGGGTATGCTCAGTGGTTCGGTCTCGCTGATTGGTGGGCATGGTACTGCTATCGCGTGGGCTCCTCGCATCAGTGAAGAGTTTGGTATTTCGAATGCCATGGAGATCGGTATTGCCAGTGCCACTTTTGGTTTGATATTGGCCAGTCTGATGGGCGGTCCAATTGCCAAGTACCTTATTAATCGACATGATCTTAAACCAGCGCAGCAAGCGCCGATAGATATTGGTGTTGTTGATGAAAAAGCGGGCGGACAAAACATCACCGCGTTTGGTTTCCTCGATGCCGTGCTTGCTATTCATATCAGCGCCATTTTAGGTATGTTCTTGAACGAAGGTGTTGCTTCACTTGGCTTGCAATTACCTCTGTTTGTGACCTGTCTGTTCGCCGGTATACTAATTACTAACTTGTTACCTGATTCTTTTCCTCGGATCAGCGGTACCAAGTGGCCCTCAAGAACACCTGAAGTCGCATTAATCGCTGATCTGGCATTGGGTACTTTTTTAGCGATGTCTTTGATGAGCATGCAGTTATGGAGCTTAATCGATCTTGCTGGCCCTATGTTTACCATCCTCGCTGCGCAATTTGTCATGGCAATATTGATTAACATCTTTGTTATCTTTCCTGCCATGGGTAAAAACTATGACGCAGCGGTTGTGTGCTCCGGTTTTGGTGGTATCTCCCTGGGCTCCACTCCCACAGCCATGGCGAATATGTCTGCAGTCTCACAGCGTTATGGTACATCCCATTTGGCGTTTATTATTGTGCCTTTGGTTTGTGCATTCTTTATTGATTTGGTGAATGCACTGATGATCCCATTCTTTTTGGCAAACTTTTAGCAAACCAGCAGGGAAGGTGGCTTGGGCTGCTTTTCCTGCTTTTTATTAGCTAATCTGTGACGCCGCAGGGAGTGGCAGGTGTTTATCGAGCCCAGAGTAGGGTTCCGGCGCGGCGTTCGACGGCGTCTTTCTGTTGCTATAACGAAAAATCGTTGTTGGAGAGCCGTTGCATATAGCGTTTGGCAAGAAGGTTCAGTGTTGATGCGCGTTGTTCGCATCGATAATGAACGACTTGCTCCGACAATACCCACAATAGACTGAGTAACGTGTATAGCGTTTGTGCGCTCTGCCACGCTAATTGTTCGTTCCGATTACTCGTACTAATGCCCCGTTGTGCTGCGTAATGTCGCCATAACAGGTCACTATTGTAGCTATCTAGCGCGTCGGTTGCGCTGGCAAGGTCAAATAGTGGATGACCTTGATCTGCATACTCAAAATCGATTAACTGCATTCTGTCGTTGCCGATCAAAATATTCTCAGGTGTTAAGTCGTGATGGCAAACACACGAGGGCAGTTTACTCTGTTCAATTGAACTGACGATGTTTGGTATTTGAGTGATATACGGCTTCAGCGCAGTGAGCCACTGAGCATGCGATTTTTCAGTCAGGTTATTCCAGTAGTATTCAACGCGGTGCTGATATGAATATGACGTGGTGGGCAGCGCAGGTAAAGCATGCAGACGAACCAATAAGCGGCTCAGAGCCTCTATATCCAATACGAAAGGCGTTTGTTGGCATACATAGTCTGTGACACAGAATTGATGCTCATGACTCCAGAACAGGAGTGCGGGTGCGATACCTATATCAGCGCATCGTTGCCAGACCAAAGCTTCATTGTGGCGATTAATCAGCGCCAAGTTTTGATTGAGAAGGCGTAGGACTTGTTTAGGCGGCTTATCCCCCTGGCTGATGGCAAAGACCGTATTGCCAAGGCCTTGATTGAGTGGGCTTATGGATAAGCTCTCCTGTGGCCCACAAAGAAGCGCTTGAGGAACGCGCGCTAAGCAGTCTCTGGCGATCAGCTCTGATGACACTGTGATAGTTCCTGCTGCCTATGCTTACGTTGCCAGCTGAAGTAGCCCAGTATTGCCAACACAATGTAGATAACGAAAAGCAACGCGGTTAGATAGAGGCCTTTTTCGAAATAAAGATAGATCGATACGCCATCGATAACTATCCAATACAACCAGTTTTGTAGCACACGGATGGCGACAAGGTAGGTGGTGTAAACTGCAAAACAGGTGGTCGCGGCATCTAAGTACGCAAACTCAGCATGGGTGTAGGTAGACATCAGGTAGCCTGCAATCAAAGAAAGCAGAGTGACTACGCTGACGATAGCAAAGTGCTTTTGCCCTGACCAAGATATAACCATTAGTTGTTGGTTCTCAGCCGTGTCCCTGTGCCAGATATAAAAGCCATAAATCGCCATTATCATGTAGTAGACATTTAGGGCTGATTCCATGAGTAGTGCAACTTGCCAAAAAAGCACGGTATATATGAGTGTGCTCGCGAATGCAGCAGGCCAGCACCATTGGTTGCGGTTCATCGCTAGTATTAGGTAGGCCAGAGCAAGTATGACAGCCACCAACTCCCATCCCCACATACCATGAAGTTGGTTTATCGCTTGCTGCCACCATGAAAAAGATTGTTCAGTCATCAGATATGACGCTATTCACTATGGTCAAGATTGACCCCGCCGGGAATAAACTTACACACAAACACACCGCGTCCCCATTTCTCATAGGCGTTCGCCATCTCATCACTTAAAATAGTCATAATGGCATTGTGGTCGCCTTGAATTTGAGTGCTCATGCCATTGGTTTTACGCTCCAATTCGGGGTAAGCATCTAAGCGACCAATAAACCACTTGATGATATCGATGTAGTTATCCTGTAGCGGGTAGAGACTAATTTCGACGGCCGTTTTCATGATAATTCCTATAGATAGTGATAGCGGAAAGTAACACCGAATTGTTGCGGATCGCCGTAGCGTTCATAAAGTTTGGGAGCCCAATCCTGATCGGGTTCGTTCCCAAAGTAGAAGCCACGGACACCATACTTTTCGTCTGTGATGTTTCTGCCCCACAGATACACGGACCAATCTTCTTTTTCATAGCCTAAACGTGCGTTAAGCAACTCGTAGCTGTCAGCTTTCTGATCGTGATTATCTGAGTAGTAATAGCCATCAGAGCCGTTCAAGTTGATATTGGCAAACCAGCCTTCATCGTTACGCCACGTGGCTCCAATACTGAACTGATAATTGGGAGAATGTGCTAATTCCCGACCAGATAGATCGAGCTCAGAGCCATCTGCTTGGGTGACGACATAGTCGTCAAATTCAGTATCTAATAAGCCTAGACTTGAGTACAGGGTAAGATTATCCGTCGCTTGCCAAGACGTTTCTAACTCTAAGCCATAGCTATCGGAATTGGTTGCATTCGCGGTATATAGGAAGAAGCGCTGAGGGTTGTTCGGATCTTGAGTAGAGGCTTCCACTTGTTGATCGTCTCGATGCATATAAAACAGGGCAGCCTGCACTGATACTTGCTGCTCTGGCCAGTATCCCTTTATGCCGAATTCAAGATTATCCAGTGTTTCACTGTCGAACTCTCGGTTGTCACTGAAATCATCGGGTAAACCGGTGTTGAATCCTCCAGCCTTATATCCGCGCGCCAGTTTGCCGTAACTTTGCCAGCGTTCATTGATTAAGTAGTTGAGTGTGATGTGGCCGCCCCACATCGTTTCGTCTGGATCAAAGGAGTCACCACCATTGTCATCGTATGAAGCGTCGCGCTGTTCTACTCTAAGTCCTAATGACAAACTGGCTGCGGCATTGAGCTGTGTATCTAACTGACCAAATAGCGCAATGCTAGTTGCTTCGTAGTCACTCTGCAGGAACAGATCGGGGAAGCCGTTATAGTAGCTTTCCAGGTCATTATCTTCCTCTAAGTGTTGTATATACAACCCAGTCAACCAGTCGGTAGTGCCGCTAAAAAGCCTTGATTGTTCAGTAGATAACAAGCGAACTTCTTGAGTGTAAGTGTCACGAGTGGCCTGTTTGTCCCAAGTGTAGTCGTACTGACAGGGGATCTGGTCAGTGAAATCGCCATTGCCGTTTTCATCATAATAATCAGTACAGCTCAACGCAGACCAATATTCTGGATTTGCCCAGTCGCCATCATAGGCATGACGGTGATTGGTATGTGCAGCACTGGATATTGATACCAGATCAACAAATTCATTAAGCTCCCAGTTTAGCTTAAGGGAGCCGCCTGTTGTTTCCTGCTTATCCTTACCAGGTTGGTCGGTTAGGGTGGTAAAACCATTATTGTCTAATGTCCAAGCGTCATAGCCATTGTCAAAATTGGCGTAGAGCAGGGCTAAATCAACTTGCAATTCATCACTCGCAAACCAGCGAAACTTACTACGTAATGTTAGTTCGTCACGTTCGTTGCTATCGTCTGAACCGAGATAATCGTTATCTCTGAAGCCATTTTCGCTATGTTGCTGTATCGAAACGCGGTAGAGCAGATCACCGCTGTTATCAACTGGGCCAGAGGCAAAACCTGCATAACTGAATAGGTCTTCTTGGCCACCACTGATCTCTGCACCAAACTCTCTCGTGTCAGTCGGATCATTACTGGTCGTATAGATCATACCTGCTAGGGCATTAGCGCCAAAACGGGTGCCTTGGGGGCCACGCAACACTTCCACCTGCTCTATGTCATAAAGACTGGAGGTCATTCCCAAGCCAGAAAGATCAATGTCATCGACAACAAAACCAACTGAACTGTTGGGAGCGCCTTGATACTCCTCTTGTTCACCTACGCCTCGGATTTGAAAGTACTTTGGCCGCGAACTTCCACCTGCCCAACTTAAATTGGCAACGTTGTGTAAGAGGTCTTCAAAATGTTCGCCGCCCTCGTCTTGGATCAGGTTACTGTCTAGAACAGTAATGCTCGAAGCTGAGTGTTGTAGTGACTCGGAGCGGAAGCTGGAGGTAACTTTGATACGCTCTATATCTTCATCTGCTACCGTAGGTGCTGCGCTGAATACAGGCAGAGGGATACCCAAAGAGGTAATGATGGCGGCGGCAAGCTTAGTTTTACGGGGTAGAGTGGAAAAGAGCATATATGCATTTACCAGTTTTTGGGGAAGATCGGGGCTGGTATTTGTGCTCGATGAAAAGCGCCATTCCTACGCCGGTACCAGCCGGTTCAGGTTCAAAGGGTTCATCATTGATGTCTCAGTTCTGAACAAGAACACCCCTTGGCCGAGAGCAATTATAAATGAGTTTTAACTAAATAGTGGCAATAGTTTTACAACTGCTCATGTTAAGGCGGGCCATAACTGATGCAAATGATGAAATAGGGGAGCAATACCAGAAACGCCAGGAGTTGACGTTTCTGTTGAGTTTTCTACTCTGATTTTTCCAGCGCAGCGTTTCTTTGTTCCATTAGTCGCTTTGCTTCTTCTGCATCAGCCTTAATATTACCGAGACGCTCGGTGTATTCACTGAGAGAGACACCATCAGCAGCCGCCGGTGCTTCGGTGGGTTTATCTTCTTCCTGTAATGGCCCGTCAAGCCCAACAATTTTTGCCGGTTTAAGTTTTACTTGCTCGGTTTGAGCGCCCGCTTTATTGCCCGCTTCAGCATCTCCGTAATGCCAATTGCCTTGTTCGTCCTGCCACCGGTACACGTTAGGTGCGTCAGCTTCGACACCTAATTTCTCCTGCGCCTGTCGGCTTAGCATTTTAAACGATAACAAAATACGGTTTTTCCAGTATCGCCAAACGGTACTTTGATCTTGAGGAAAGATCGTTGCGGTGGTTAGCAATGGTTTGCCATCGGGGCCTTTAATAAAGAATGGACCAGCGCAGGCACAAACGATAAGCAGCACTAGAAGAGTAAGATATTTTTTCATTGTTTTAGCCACCGCTTAATTTGGCTTGGTAGCCAGCTTTAGTTAGTTCGTTAAGCAGTTGGTCGCGTTTGTCGCCTTGAAATTCAAGTTCGCCGTTTCGAACCACACCACCACAACCAAGTTGTTTCTTTAGGGTTTTACAAAGCTTTTGCAGGTCTGAATGAGTAAGAGCTAGCCCAGTCACAACTGAAACAGTTTTCCCTCCGCGGCCCTTCGTTGAGCGAGATATCCGAACACGACCGTCTCCAATTATCGCCGTCGTATCGACATGCTTTTGTGTTACCACGCGACCACCGTCGGTGCTATAAACAAGATCTTGTTGTGATTCATTGGTCGACACCGTGGACGGTGCTGCCTGACCGGTTAGTGCAGCGAGATCGGCAAATGAGGATAATTTCTTAGACATCTGTAGCGGGCAATCAGCTTAATGATTGTTACATTGTCACCAACCCTATGGCGTGGGTAAAGCAAATTTCCTCAATATTGATGTTAACGATAGAGTTTTTTCTGCATACGGCGTTTATCAATGCGTCGTGCGCCGTGATGTAGCTTTGCTTGCAGCAAGCGCAGTAAAGATTTAGGACGTTCATACACCAGGCTCAAACAGGCTAGCCCTATGATCATAAATAGTATTCCAGGTACTGGTGTAATGATTAGCGCTGCGCCCAATAATATTAATGTGACGCCAGTGATTGTGAGTAGTACCTTTTTCATCATGCTTCGCCTCTTCTAAACGCGCTTAATAACTAATATCTACTCTGAACCGCTGAGATGCCAGTTGTATTTGGTAACACCCTGTGAACATTCAACACGGTGATTACTTGAATTATAGGATTTTCATGCATACTAGTAGTTAGATCTATAACTTCTTCAGGAACTTAGATATGCAAAGGAAGCGTTGCTTCACCTCCTTTTTTCTCTGCAAGGTGTTTTCCATCTTGCTGGCCGTCGCTACATTCCCCGCGCTTGCAGATGATATTGACTCAGAAGTTAGGCGTATCGTTGATAATCATGAAACAAGCAAATTGCTTATTGATGAGTATGCTACGGCCAAAGGAGAGCAAAGGTTGCTTTTGCATCTGCGCGTGCAGTCTCTGCTCGATTATCAAACAGAAGTTTTACCTGGATTGCTAGAGGAGCTCGCTAATCCTGATGCGACGGTTAGCGATGAGACGCGGACCTTGATCACTAATACCTTGGTGGCTCAAGGGCAAATACTCAACCGATCCTTTCAGCAAAGGAATAGCGATCTAGAAGATAAACGGGCGGCATTTGATGGCTTGGACAGTAAGCAAGCTCTAAAAAATGAGTTAGCCATGGCTAATGTAGAGAGGGGGATTAACCGCTTGTTATCGTTACGCTTGGCACTATTGGGTTGGGAGTCCAAGCTTGGCGTTGATGTGACTGAACAGAGTGCGTTGTTGGTTGCAGATGTTACGTTGCGCGCGAATGAGCTTAGCTTACTGCTGAATTTCGCCAACACTAGAATTGGTGAGTTGGCGGCAGAGCTCCCCAAAGCCACTTCCTATGAAAAAGAAGATATCGAATACGCGTTACGCCGCTTGCGAATTAAACGAGAAATTTGCACCGAGAGTATTGAGGCTGCAGTGACAGTGCTTGAATCTCTTGATGTGAATTCTGACTATTTTAAGCAGGTATTGATCACCAGTACAGGGGCTGTTAGTGAAGATATCTTTGAGGTGAAAGTACTATCAAGACTGCTCGAAAATTGGACAGAAGCTGCAACGAATTGGTTTGGAGAAAATTCGATCAGCTTCATTGTTAAGTTAATTGTATTTTGTGCAATTTTGTTCGGTTTTCACCTTTTAGCTGATGTTGCCCGTACCGTCGCGACCAAAGCGGTCAGTAATTCAAAGCTAAAATTGAGCAAGCTACTGCAAGAGTTCTTTATCTCTATGGCTGGTAAGGTCGTATTTTTTATTGGCTTGATGATTGGTTTAAGCCAATTGGGGGTGCAGCTCGCACCGCTGTTGGCTGGTTTTGGTGTGGCAGGGATAGTGATTGGTTTCGCTTTACAGGGCACCTTGTCTAATTTTGCATCTGGAATGATGATCCTGATTTACCGGCCGTTCGACGTTGGTGACATGGTGATAGCTGGTGGCGTGCAGGGCAATGTGAAGAAGCTAAGTCTCGTTAGTGCCACTATTCAAACAATCGATAATCAACGGATTGTCGTACCGAATAATATGATTTGGAACGATGTGATCACCAATATCACCGCGGAAAAAGTACGACGCGTCGATATGGTGTTTGGCATCAGTTACAAAGACGACATTGACCATGCCGAAAGGGTGCTCCATGACGTTGTTTCTTCACATCCGGCGGTACTAAAACGACCAGAAATCATGATAAAAGTAGCCAACTTAGGGGAGTCTTCGGTTGATTTTTGGGTGCGCCCCTGGGTTAAGACTGAGGACTACTGGGATGTATTTTGGGACCTAACAAAGTCAGTCAAACAGCGCTTTGATAAAGAGGGGATATGTATTCCATTCCCACAAAGGGATGTTCACCTGTTTCCATCTGCCGATCCCGTCACTGTTGATGTGAAACCAAGCAGTAACGGCAACCTGCCGGCAGATCAGTAATTAACTTCTCGCGGTTAAGAGCTACCAAGATTGGCGTCTTTGATAGCTCTTATCTTTGCCTTTTTGCTTGGCAACGGCGATAGATTGGTTTCGGCTGAGTAGAATACGCCATTGATACCAAGTTTCCCGCCGTAAGATACGTGGAAGGGGGCTTAGCCAGTGCTTTTGATACAAAGTCTTAATTGCCGAAATGGCATCAGGTGAACGCTGGCAAAGAGAGTCGATGAATGCTTTTGCTGCAGCCAATGGTTCGTCGTGGATTTCGGTGATGACACCAAAGCGCAGAGCCTCGTTTGCGTCAAAGGTATCCGCTGACATTGCCAGTTTCATCGCTATGTCACGACGCGATAGCTCCATTAGGGCGCGATTCCCTCCCATATCTGGTATTAATCCCCAACGCGTTTCCATCACAGAAAAATCAGCTGACGCTGTTGTGAAGCGAAAATCACAGCCTAAAGCTATTTGTAATCCGCCTCCCCAGCAGCGCCCTTGGATCACCGCAATGACAGGGATTGGCATTGTTCGCCAGCCAACACTCACTTGCTGAGCTAAATTAGGCTGCCACGGGTGCCATTTCCAGAGTAGTTTTAGTCCGGCAAGACGATCTGTTAATACCGATTTAATGTCTAATCCAGAACAAAAATCGTCACCGTTTGCGTCAATGATTACCGCCCTGCAGTGACGATCCCGTTTGATCACCTTTTGTGCCGCCGCTAGTTCGGTAAACATCAACATATCCAACGCGTTGTGTTTATCTGCGCGATTTAGTGTAACGCGGGCAACTTGGTTTTCGAACTGGAGTGTAATTCGTTTAAACATTATCTCATCCGACCACTTGCTAAAGGGTAAGATTAACAGTTCTTAGTGGTTTATTTTGAGAGCCCAATCAACAGATTGAACTCTCATTGAATGGCATTAAAGTGCAACTTGTGCCGCTTCAAGTTGGGCAAACAGCGTATTCGCTTTCTCCATCAATTTTTGCGCTGAACGCACTTTTCTTTGCTTGATAAACGAATTTGAAAAGTTGAGATAGCGGTTCGCGAGCGACCGTCTTATCTTAACTAACGGGGTAAAGTCGCCGGGAAGATCTCTAGCTAAGGCATTGACATCTTTGTTTATCTTGTCAATTTTTGCGACGGTATTCGCATGTTTTAACCGCTCATCGAAACTGTTAAACGTTGAATGATAGAAAATATCAGCAGCTTCATACGGGTAGTCTGGGGCATTTCCTAAGCCGAGTTGTCTCTGGTAATTCGCGACTTCGGCAACGGCACTCTTTAGTTCTTTACCTAGCAAGATGAGGTCATTTAAGGACGGACTCTCTGAGAATGCGACTTCCCCGGCGTCAATGAGAACGTTCAATTGGGTAACATCATGGCTGGCTAACGCAGTGTTAAACTCTTTCGCAAAAAGTTGCTCAGCTTTTTCCGTTGGGTTGGGCCGGTATCTGTTTTCTATGGTTTTAAGTTCCGCTAGTAGCTGGTAGATATCATCGCCATCTTCGCTATGAGCGTAATTACCTTTCTCTAACAGCTTGTTAAAGCGTTCATCTAAGATGTCGACCGTAGATTGCCAGCGTTGCAGTAGATCGACATCTAAGCGCGCTAAAAGATTAGAGTCTGGGTAAAGTGTTTTAGCTGCGTTCAGTTCGGATTCAATGGCATAGTAGTCGGGGTAGGTGCCGTCTCTATTATTTAAAATGTCATCAATACGCTGTTCATAAAAACTTAATAGCTGCGTCCGGTTCGAACGTAAAACGCCATTGATAAAAAGCTGCTTATGCTCTGGGATCTCTGGCAGTAGTTTAATAAGTTCAGCCGCCGAGAGGGCAGCAATCGCTTGCTCTTGATTCGCTTCACTTCTCATCGCTTGTAATTCGGCGCTAACAAGTAGTAGTTCATCTTGCTTCATGCGATAGATATGAGCGCTTCCGAACACCAAGCAACTGGTTAGCATGATGGTGGTGGCTAGCGGCCATAAGTTGCGATTAAATTTGTGTGTAAATTCAGCCATGCTGCCGATCCGGCTGTCCGCACTGAAGGCTAGGCCTGAGCGTAAGGTGAACCAACGCCACCACGGAATATGTTTAGGTTTCTTCGCTGAGATATTCTGTTTTTTTGCTATATCTGCAGGCTGGCGATCAAAGGGATGTTTGCTGGATGCTAGCTCATAGGCAATACAGCTGAATGCGTAGATATCGTCACTGGTTTTAGGCTCTTTACCTGCGATAAGTTCAGGAGACGCATATGTTGGGGTATAGCCATTTACCGGTGCGTTTGTGTTTGCAATGACAGCTGAGTATTTGTCATTAAATTTATGCTTGGCGTGCGCGACACCAAAATCGAAAACTTTGATGGTGCCATCCCGGGTTAGCATGATGTTGGCGGGTTTAAGATCAGCATGCACAACCCCTTGGCTGTGAGCATAGCTCAGGGCATCGGCTAGTTGGTTTAACAGTGCCTTGGCGTTTTTATAGGGCAGGCCGATGGGCCGAGAGCGCTTGATTACCGCTTCTAGTGTTTCGCCGTCTAGCCACTCCATCACCATGTAGTGTTGACCCGCTTCGAAGCCATAATCGTAAACTCGAATGATATTAGGATGACTTAGCTGCTGTGTTCTGCGCGCTTCCTGGACAAGTAGCTGGCGCGCTTCTGGTTGGTTGACAAATTGCTTTTGCAAGATCTTAATTGCGACAGCGGTATTTTCTAATCCCGCTTGCTGGAGAAGAAGGTCGTGTGCTTTGTATACATCGCTCATTCCCCCTCTACCAAGCAAGCTATCAATTTTGTACCGACCATTGATTACTTTGCCGATAAGTTGATTTGGTGCGTCTGTTGTCGGTTTTTTTGCGCGTTTACCCGCGCCATTTTCACTGCGTATAAGGGTTTTATCTGCAGATGATGGGGGAGTATTCTTTGCAATAGCGGGTTGGCTTGGCTTCGAAGATGTTGTTGCAGTGCCGTCAGTTTTTCGTGGATCTGTATTGCGGGATTTTTGACTTTCCATGTCACGACCTATTCCAGTGAGTTACCTTCAACCTCGCGCAGACAACCTGATTACTACTGACCTAACTGTCTGCAAATGAGCTGACGTCGGACTTTAGCGATCCTAAGTTTAGAAAACAAGCATTTTGGTCAATAAGCTGTCGCCGATCCAATTTGAGTGTCAATGATTTGACATTCAATGTAAGTCAAATTAGCCTTGCCTTGTTAAATATTGAGTTGAAGATGTTTAGCGAGTCTCAACTCGCCTTAGTACCTTCATGGAATGAAGAAGAGATTAGAAATGGAATTGACCCTTTCTGTTGTTAGCTACCATCGTTTTACCTCTGGTCTGGAAATCTCAAAGACGCTGACAAAGCACAGTGATGAGCGGCTTACCATCGGACGAGCGCCTGATTGTGAATGGCAGCTTCCTGATCCTGAGCGAGTTATCTCTGGACGTCATGCTGATATATGCCAATCCGCTGAAGGTTGGGTTGTTCGTGATACGTCAACAAATGGTTTGTATGTTAATCGCGCAGTTAGCCCCTTGGGTGATGACGAGCACCTATTAACTGAAGGCGACTTGCTAACACTGGGAGATTACGAAATCGAAATCTCCTCGGGTGAAAAAGTGAACGATGATAAGCACGCTACTAGCGAGCCTGTACATCCGCAGATATTAAACGACAACCCGTCAAAATTAGCAGCAGCTGAGGAAGAGTTTGGCTTCAGCATGAGCGCGTTGAATAATCAGGCCAAGCAGAGCGAACCGAAAACTGTTGTCTCTAACAATTCTGCCACACCGTCTTTCGACCTTTCAGATAGTTTTTTCCCGCCATCGACCGAAGCGAATAAGACAAACACAACTCCCGCCGAGACTATTATTCCAGATGAGTGGGATAGCCTTGTGGGTAACCTAGCAACCCCAACTGTGGCTGCCGCCAGTCCAGCAATTGAAACCCAAAAGCCTGCAGAAGTGGTGAGTAAATCTGCCGCGCCTTCGGTTGCAAGCACAGGGATGGAAGCGTTTATGAAAGGCGCAGGCATCCCTGCAGAGATGATACCGAAAGAGCATCAGGGTGAGTGGTGGGGACAGCTAGGTATGGCATTCAACGAGATGATGAGTGGGTTAATGGCAACTCTTCACTCCCGTTCTGAATTTAAGAGCGAGTTTCGGGTTAACCAAACCATGTTTAATACCCGTGAAAATAATCCTCTTAAGTTTTCTGCGACTTTTGAGGACGCGTTACACAACCTATTCAATCGGAACGGTCCAGGTTTTTTGCCAGCAGTCACAGCCATTCAAGAAGCCCACCGCGATATAGCTCAGCATGAACGTGCTTTAATGAGCGGGTTAGAGGGGACTCTGGTAGGCGTGCTTGGGCTTTTAGAACCAGGCTCAATTGAAAGTCGCCAGTATGCGCAGACATTACTTGAAAAATTGAACCCGGCGCAGGTAAAAGCACGCTACTGGAACCTCTACTGCCAGCTGTATGGGGATCTTCACTCTGAATTAAGTGAAAAGGGGCCAAGCCTGTATATGGACGATTTCGTAAAAGCGTACGAAGCGAGTATTCAGCAACAAAAAGATCAACAAGGGGACTGATAGCGATGTTCTACAAAACGCAGATAATAGGGTTGTTATTCTTTTGCTTGGTTGGATGTCAAGCCGTCAATGCAGTGGTGGAGCCCTACACCTATCTTAATTTTCACGTCGCGGACGATAGCAATCCTGACGCTAAGGGGCGTCCGTCTCCGGTGGTAGTGAAAGTTTACGAATTAAGCTCGCGAACGGTATTCGACAGTCAGGACTTCTTTACGCTTTATGATGAACCTGAATCGGTTTTGGGCCCAGATCTATTGGTTAAAGATGAGTTTGAATTTGAGCCTGGTGCGGTCAGCGAGTTCAAAATGAAGATAAATCCGAATGTTCGTTATGCCGGGGTTTTAGTTGCGTATCGTGATATTGAAAACGCTAAATGGCGTGAAGTGATAGAGATTGATACCACCGCATACGATGACCTTGATGTTTATATCGAAGAGCTTGCTGTATATCAGCGTTAATACCAAACAATAGTTCGGAAAGGATTCTAATGAGCGATTTTTGCCGTGTGGCTTGGACAGAAGGTATGTTCTTGCGGCCACAGCATTTTCAACAGCAGGAGCGTCATGTTAGTGCGCAGCATAGGGCATTAGTGAGTCAGCTGCTGCCGTTTGCTTGGGGGGTATCCTCCTATGAAACAGATACTGCAGCATTAAAGTGCGGCCAGTTTGGTTTGCGTGAGTACAGCGGTATCTTGCCAGATGGCGTTTCTGTAGATGCACCCGCGAGAGAAGCGCTCCCGCAAGCATTGGCGATCCCGCCATCGACAAGAAACAAGTTAATTTATATTGCCGTACCTACTGAGCATGCGAATAATTTGAATCTGTCTGCTGTTGAAGATGGGCAAGTTACCCGGTTTCAATACGCTGACCATGAGGTTATAGATGTTTCTGTTGGCTGCGATGCCGCAGAAACTTTGCAACTCGCCAGGTTGGTGATGAGTCTGAAACTGGAAGGCGATGAGATGGCTGGATACACCTTTATGCCTATTGCCAAAGTATTAGAGGTCACAGAAGAAGGTGGAGTAGCCCTAGATCCTAAATACGTCCCACCTTGCTTAAACGTGCAACGGATCCCCAGGCTCGCAGCATTGATCAAAGAGTTGGCTGGAATGCTGGCGCAGCGAGGAGACGCTTTAGCTGGCCGACTCAGTCAAGGGCAAGGTACCGCGAGTTCAATTGCAGACTTTTTAATGTTGCAATTAATTAACCGGCAGCAACCTTTGATAGAGCAACTTGCTTGCCATGAAGGCACTCATCCTTATGCGCTAGTGCAGCAGCTATATGGTTTGGTTGGCGAGCTAAGCACGTTTTGTTCTGATAGCAAGCGGCCACAACCGATGCCAAGCTATCGCCATGACGAGCTCACCAGTTTATTTGGCAGTTTAGACGTACTCTTAAACCAGAGCTTGAGTACGGTGCTTGAGCAGACAGCGATTAATCTTCCTATGGAAGTGACTAAATTTGGTATTCGGGTGTCGTCTGTGCCAGACAAAGGCTTGTTCACTTCCGCGACATTTGTACTGGCGGTTAAGGCCGATATTCCGCCAGAAGAGCTGCGGAGTAACCTACCTGCCCAGCTTAAAGTGGGACCAGTCGAACATATTCGTGATTTGGTAAATAACCAATTGCCAGGGATCTTAGCTGCGGTATTACCGGTTGCACCACGCCAAATTCCATATCACGCTGGTTATCATTACTTTGAGTTGGACAAAAGCAATGACTATTGGAAACGCCTGAATGCCAGTGGCGGTATTGCAGTGCATTTGTCGGGTAACTACCCGGGATTAGAGATGGATCTTTGGGCAATTAATCAATAATCGCGTTAATGGCATATCAGGGATGATAAGTAATGTCTGAGTCAACAATTATTAAACCTCGACCAGGTGGTCGTAAAAGGGATTTATCACCTGCACCCGCAAACGATCAGGCGGCTGAGAGCACTGTGATATTTAGCCAGCCGAGCTTGAAGCATTCAAAAGCTAAGATCCCTGGTTTAGGGGATAACTTAGTGGTTGATAGCGCGAGCGTATTGCTCTCCCTCGTATCACAGATACGTGCAACGCCTCGTCATGGTGATGTTCCATCTTTACGTCAAGCCTGTATCGATCTTGTGAGAGAATTTGAGACTGATCTGCGGAAGCATGGGATTGATGGTGAACAGATCGAAGGCGCGCGGTACTGTATCTGTTCATTAATTGATGAAACCGTATTGAATACACCATGGGGGGAGCAGTCTATATGGTCATCCCAAAGCCTGTTGTCTACGTTTCACTCTGATACGTTGGGAGGCGAGTATTTCTTCACATTGCTCGACCGTTCACTTGCTGAGCCTCACCGTTATCGCGACCTTTTGGAGCTTCAATACCTCTGCCTGTCCTTAGGGTTTAACGGCAAAATGCGCATAGAACCACAAGGTTTGTCCAAACTCGAAGATTATCGATCCAGAGCTTTACGGGCGATTGAAATCAACCAACCGGAAAGGCCAAAAGAGCTATCGTGGCGCTGGCGTGAGCGCGTGCTGAATGGTGAAGAGTTGCAGGGGGGATTTCCCGTATGGGTGATTGGTAGCGTGCTAGGTTTGGTATTGCTATCCATCTATATGGTATTTAACTATCAAATAAATGAGTATTCCAATCAAATATATACAGAGTTAAATACCTTAGCACCTTGGCAAAAGCCTGTTCAACAGGGGATTGTCGCCGAGTATGGCGATACCCGCCATATTGCGCAGTTACTACAAACGGAAGTAGATCGAGGTATTTTGGCGATTAGCCATCAACCTGATCGATTAAGGCTAACTTTACGCTCTAGTGAGCTTTTCGGCTCTGGCAGCGCAGAGATAAAGGAGAGTATTTCTCCCGTACTAGCTAAGGTGGCAAGAGCACTAGAAACAAGTCAGGGTCGCATACTTATTACTGGCCATACAGATGACCAACCTATTTTTACAAGCAAGTATCCATCCAACTGGCACCTATCTTTAGCACGCGCTACTTCGGTGGCGAATGTTCTATCGTATAGCGCAGATCTTCATGGACGATTGTGGCCGGAGGGCAGGGGAGAAGCAGAGCCGCTTGTCAAAAATAGTAGTACATCCACACGTGCGCAGAACCGCCGTGTCGAAATAGATATCCTTTACCGCTAAAAACAGGGAAGTTTTATGTCAATTAAAGGCGTATTCCAGCGCTCTTTGTCTGTATTTCAGTCGAAGTGGTTAGTTACATTGATAGGCTTCGTGGCTCTCTCACTGCTTATTTGGTTTGGTGGCCCCTTACTTGCCATCGCAGGGCATGAACCTTTAGCAAGTCCCGTCGCCAGATTGGTGATGTTACTCATCTTCGCGATAACGTGGGGAGCGATTAATGTCGGCCACCAGGCGCGTCACCGCCGTCATAATGACGAAGCAATTAAAAGTCTATTAGATGGTGATGATGAAAGTGGCGAAGATGTATCTGACGAAGAGGTTGCCACCTTAAAAACACGCATTACTCAGGCGTTGGAAATCCTGAAAAGCGCTCGCTTGAATAAAGGTCAGAGTGTGTATCAGCTGCCTTGGTATGTTCTCATTGGCCCACCGGGCACCGGCAAAACTACCGCGCTGGTCAATTCAGGTTTGGAGTTTCCATTAAAAGATAAGCTGGGCGCAGATGCGTTGTCAGGGATCGGTGGTACAAGACATTGTGATTGGTGGTTTACTAATCAAGCTGTGCTAATTGATACTGCCGGTCGGTATACCACGCAAGACAGTCATGCCAAGAGAGACGCCCGTGCTTGGCTTGGTTTTTTGGGATTACTAAAGAAATACCGCCCACGCCGGCCAATTAACGGCGCCATTATTACAGTGAGCCTGGCCGATCTATTAACGCAAACGAAAACCGAGCGGAACCTACATGCCAGAGCGATTAAGCACAGGGTGCAGGAGCTACAAAATCAGTTTGGTATGCGTTTTCCCGTCTATGTCATTCTTACTAAGGCAGATCTGGTCGCAGGTTTCTCTGAGTTCTTTTCTGACTTTGACAAGGAGCAACGCGAGCAAGTGTGGGGTATGACCTTCCCGTTAGATGTCGAAGACAGCGAACGCGGTGTGGTTGGTGAATTTAATAAAGAATTTCATGGTTTACTCTCTTCGTTACGTCAGTCGATGAACCAGAAGCTGTTGCAGGAACATGATACCGATCGTCGAACGCTGATCTATGAATTCCCGAAACAGTTGCGTATGTTGCAAGCGCACGCAGATGATTTTTTGAAAGAGATCTTCGCGCCAAACGCATTTGAAGAAGCGCCAATGTTGAGGGGCGTTTACATCGTCAGTGCAACCCAGGAAGGAAAACCGATCGACCGTGTCATGACTTACACGTCTGGCGGCCTTGGTTTAGGACAGATCCCGCTGCGTCACTCCGCCGGTGATACAAAAGGTTTTTTCTTAAAGCGTTTGTTAGAAGATATTATCTTTCCAGAGCAAAATGTTGCGTCCACTAATCTACACCATGAGAAGCAGCATCGTTGGTTGACCCGCGGCGCTTTGGCGGCATCGATGTTGCTCACGCTCACTTTTTCGCTACTTTGGTATGGCAGTTATAGCTGGAATCACAGCCTGATTGATCAAAGTGATGCGGCCGTCCAACGCTATCGTGAGATCGTTGGTGGCGAGTTAACCAAAGATGCCGACGTTGTCACGCTCGGGCATGCCCTTTCGGCGCTTAGAGAGCTGCCTGCAGGGACGGACGGAACTGTCATCAATGAAGATGGGATTAAGGGGTTAGGTCTATACCAAGGGGAAAAAATCGGTCAACCGGCAAAGTCTGCATATACCCGAGCGTTACAGGGCTATTTAGCGCCGTTCATGGCGAAAACGCTGGAACAAGAGATGCGCGCTAATGAAGACTTTTTGGAGTTTTTGTATGAATCGCTAAAAACGTATTTGATGTTGTTCGATGAATCAAAGCGGGATGAAACGCAGATCATCAGTTGGTTCGAGGTTTATTTTGAACGTAAGTTACCTGGTGAGATAAACAAAGATCTGCGCGTGGCCTTGATTGGTCACATCCGGCAATTGAATTTATTGGGTGTCGATCCTTCGTTCAAGGATGAACAGGCAACGGCGAATGCTCGCGCTGTACTAACTCAAATGCCGCTCTCTGAACGTGCATATCAGCGCCTCCGGACTGAATTTCTAAGCAGCCATGTACCAGATTTTCGCCTGACAGAAGTGCTGGGAACCGATAGCCTTAGAGTGTTTCAACGGCGCAGCGGTAAACCGTTGAATCAAGGCGTTCCGGGGCTATACACCTATCAGGGCTTTCACACCTTATTTCAATTGGAAAATGGCCGGGTGGTTAAGCGGCTGATGGAAGATAGCTGGGTATATGGTGATGAACTCGGCGAACTCGGAGGACGCGCGAAAGATAGGCTAGCGGCCGAAGTGAGTTTGAAGTATTACCGCGATTACATCCACTTTTGGGATGATCTATTAGGTGATGTTGAGTTAAAGCCGTTTACTGACAGTGAACAGGGTGCTTATCAAGCGAAAGTGCTCGCCGGCCCTGAGCAGCCTCTGCAGAATATCATCGAGGCGGTACGTGAGCAGGTAGCCTTGACCAAACTACCTATCAGCGATGAGGCCGCGGCAGCTGGCGAAGTGGCGGCAAGCGTCGCCGATGTTGCCTTGGCGCGGCAAAAAAGCAGGATCAGTCGTTACCTACCAAATAGTATGCCCGATATTGAGGTGCAACTGCCGGGAGCAGAAGTAGAAGCACATTTTGAAGGTGTTATCGAGATCACCGATGCTGAACTGGACAAACTGCATCAATCCTTAAAATCCTTACATCGCTATCTAGATCAGCTTTCAGCTCCCGGAGATAACGATAAAGCTGCTTATATAAGTCAGTTGGGGGGGAATGGGCAAGGCAAATTGAGCCGCGCGATGTATCAGGTTAAGCGTAGCCTGCCTTCACCATTCGATCAGTGGATAAATGGCCTAGCGAATCAGACCTCGAGCTTGGCGCAGCAAGGGGCGCGTACCCATCTCAATGATATCTGGCGCGATAAAGTATTGGCAGAGTACCGTTCAGCTATCAAAGGGCGCTACCCAGTAACGCCATCCAGTACCAAGGAGGTGACGTTAAAGGACTTTGGCGGATTTTTTGGCTACGGCGGCACGCTAGATAGTTTTTTCACTACATACCTAGAGCCCTTTGTTGATACCTCTAAAACAAATTGGCGTTTTGAGAAAAATATCGGGGTTAGTGCGTCGACGCTGAAAGTATTTGAACGGGCAAGACGGATCCGGGACGCATTTTTTGCCGACGGATCTCAGATCCCCCATGTTGAGTTTGGCTTAAAACCCGCGTATTTGGATCGTAGCATTAGCCATTTCATGTTGGAGTTGGACGGACAGACACTGTCTTATCGCCACGGCCCGTTGCGCTTATCGAACTTTGAATGGCCGGGAAGACAAGCTGAGCGCACGACACGGGTAATGTTTGCACCACCAAGAGTTGGGCGTTCAATAACTGCAACCTATGACGGCGATTGGGGATGGTTCCGCTTACTTGATAAGGCCGCCGAATCAAGGCCTGAAACCGTCAAGGACAAGTTGGTGCAGATATCGTTACAAGGTAATAAGTTTGACGTGGAGTTGATACCTAGCAGCGTTAATCATCCATTTTGGAATGCAGATCTGGAGCGTTTTAAATGTCCGATACAGCTGTAAGTGGGTCTTTTGGCTATTGTGGCAAACTCCCTGCGCGGCGGGACTTTGTTAAAGATGGATTGCCGGAAGCGTTTGAGCAGGTTTGGCATGAATGGATCCAATCTGCTTTGGCGGTGAGCAAAGAGCAGCTAGGCGATCAATGGTTGTCATGCTACTTAACGTCACCTATTTGGCATTTTGCGCTTTCGTCCGGGGTCTGTGGCGATGAAACCTTGGTTGGCACTATGATCCCGAGCGTTGATGCGATTGGCCGTCACTATCCGTTTACTTTGGTTGCGGGTGTCGAAGAAGCTGCAATTCATTATTGGAAAGATAGGCAGTGGGGTGACTACACCTCGGAAAAAGCATTAGATGTGTTGGATGACGATATTGATCTTAAAAAATGGGCAAAAGGCCTCGCGGATGAGCACCCCTTAAGCGAGGTTGCAATAGAGCCTGCGGATCTCAACGCCGTTGCGAACAAAGGCAGTGGTATTGTGTTTTCTGATAGCGGTCTGTCGAGTTGTCCGGCGATATTAGATCAGTATTTAAAAGAACAACACGACGCCTATTGTATATGGTGGACCGAGGGTTCAGAACTAGTGCAACAGTGCACCTTAATCACATCAAAGCTGCCTTTGGTCAGTCAGTTCGCGGCAATGCTTGATGGTGATTGGAAGGCGTGGGGATGGTAAACATGAAACAGAAGAGCCTCTGGCACTATTTTAGCTTTTCCCAGACTCACCAAGGAAAAGTTCGAGACCATAACGAAGATGCGTGCTTCGACAACCCTGAAGCTGGGGTTTGGGTGGTCGCGGATGGTATGGGCGGGCATGAAGCGGGTGAAGTGGCTAGCCGTATCGTTATTGACTGCGTAGAAATGGCGGTGAAGGACTTAACCGCGGAGCAGTTATCAATTGATAAACTCAGAACCGCGTTAGAGCAGGCTAACGAACAGATATTACGTCACTCAGCCTCACACCTCAGTGGGAAAACTATTGGTGCCACCGTTGTCCTACTATTTATTCAAGATGGTTATTTTCACTGCTTATGGGCCGGAGACAGTCGCCTTTATCTTAAGAGGGAGGGGCGCTTGCTGCAGAAATCTCGGGATCATAGTCAGGTGATGGATATGGTCAGCGAAGGTTTGCTGTTAGCGTCGGAAGCTGAAAGCCATCCCCTAGCCAATGTGATCACTAGAGCAGTAGGTGTACACAGTGAATTAGCGTTGGACCAGGTTTCTGGGGTTCTTTTATCCGGGGATCAGTTTCTCTTATGTAGTGATGGCTTGAACAAAGAGCTGTCCGATGAAGAGATTGCCAGCTGCTTCGCTGCTGATAGTCTAACCAATGCGGGTATGGCGATGTTGCATACCGCGTTAGTTAAAGGTGCGTCCGACAATGTCACTATCGCGTTAGTTCGCGCTACTGAAGAGGCTTCTGTTTCAGAGGTGCGTCATATAATTGACGATACCATACCTATATTTGACACTTTTCAACGTTAGGGGATTGAAACTAAGTTAATCCTCTTATACTCTTTAACGCCAATGCAGGATGCAGTTTGGTTTACAGGACTCATGGACGACACTTTGTTAGATATCTCCGCGCTCATCGCGCCTATTTCTGAAGAGGCCCCAACGGGGATCGATCCTCGTCTTGATGTCACGCCCACATCGCCATACTACACACTTAAAGATGTGCGGAACACGGCACGGGCGAATGAGCGTAATGCGCTTATCGACAATGAATCACTACTAAGCTTGTCATCTCTTTGGCAACCTATCGCCGACCAAGTCCCCGAGTTACTGCAGAGCCATTATAAAGATTTAGAGCTAACCGCTTGGCTAATAGAAGCACTCGCTAGGCTCCATGGATTTGCTGGTTTGGCAGCCGGATTTTCGCTGGCGACACATCTTATAGAAGACCATTGGCAACAGCTTTACCCATCTCCAGATGAGGAGGGGCTTGAGACTCGCATATCGCCTCTGATTGGGTTGAATGGCATTGAAGGCGAAGGCGCATTGTTGATGCCAATCTCATCGATCCCCCTGACACCAGAGAGCGGCGAATTTAGCTTTTCTCTTTGGGAATACGAACAGGCGCTAGAAGTAGAGCGATTGGACGACGAAAAGAAGCGCAACCGTATTGATGCTGGTGCAGTTGAGTTGGCCGATGTGTTGTCAGCAGCGAAGGCTGCACCCAAGAGTTTCTTTTTGCAACTTAATAGAGATGTTGGTAATGCCATCGCGTCGTTTGAACGACTCTCTATGGCGATGGATGCTGCCTGCAGTTCCCCGCAACCAACTTCGCAAATAACCAAGCGCCTGAATGCTGCCCAAGAAGCGGTGGTCTATTTGGCTGGCGACAAATTGGTTGAGATGCCAGAGTCTGCCGAAGAGCGTGGTGCAGATGAAGAGCTAGGCACAACATCGCAGGCTTTTGGCTCGCAATCTCACGTCGCTAATCGAGAGCAAGCGATAGAAACCCTACGTCAAGTTGCTGCGTTTTTTAAGAGCTCTGAGCCACATAGCCCAATGGCTTATGGCATTGAACAAGTTGTGCGTTGGAGTGACATGTCATTACCGGATCTGCTCAGTGAACTGATCAGTGATGGTGAAGCTAGAAACGGTTATTTCCGTTTAACGGGAATACCCATTGAATAAGTTGTTATTTGCCCAGAAAAGCGGCGCGGACGGGTCGCTTGGGTGTGGAACATTGAAAGGAGATCAAGATGAATAGTATCCACGGCAAGCTGTCCCGGGTACGTAAACCTCGGGTTCACATTACCTATGATGTTGAAACAGAAGGCACGACGGTTAAAAAAGAGTTGCCTTTTGTTGTTGGGGTTATGGGTGATTTTGCAGGGCAAAATACCAGTGCCTTAAAACCGTTAAAGGAACGCCGCTTTATTCAAATCGACCGTGATAACTTCGATGATGTGCTTAAGCGCATGAATCCAAAGTTGGAGTTTAAAGTTGATAACAAGATGGCTGACGACGGCACAGAGATGAAAGTGGCACTTGAGTTTAATTCAATGTCTGATTTCGAGCCTGCAGCAGTTGTAAATCAAGTCGACCCTCTGCGTAAGCTAATGGAAACTCGTAATAAATTACGTGATTTGATGACCAAGATTGACCGTTCAGAAGATCTGGAAAACATCCTTGAAAAGGTGCTTAGTAATACTGGCGATCTTGAGAAATTAGCTGATGAACTGAATATATCAACTAAGGAGCCTGCAGAATGAGCACGGAAGCAGCAGAAGCATTAGCCACAGAGACGGCAGAGGTTACCAGTTCGTTACTTTCTCAAGCGATTGACGCGACCAAACAAACGGAAAGTAGCCGTGCTCAAGAATTGATTAAGACGCTGACCGAAGAAGCGTTATCGGGCACTGTGAAGTGGCAGAAAAACTTAACGGTCACATTTAATGAAGCAATCGCAGCGATCGATGAAACAATATCGCGCCAACTTGCTGCCATTATGCATGATGAAGGTTTTCAAAAGCTTGAAGGAAGCTGGCGCGGCTTGAACTACCTTGTCATGAATAGTGAAACCAGCCAAACGCTTAAAGTTCGTATGCTCAACATGAATAAGAAAGAGCTGCACAAAGACTTAAGCAAAGCGGTTGAATTTGACCAAAGCCAAATCTTCAAGAAGGTATATGAGTCCGAGTTCGGTACACCTGGCGGTGAGCCTTATGGTGCGCTTATCGGTGATTACGAGTTCACTAATCACCCCGAAGACATTGAAACCCTTAGCTTGATGTCTAATGTGGCCGCTGCGGGCTTCTCACCATTTATCTCTGCCTCTTCACCATCACTGTTTGGCTTCGACGACTGGACAGAACTCTCTAAGCCGCGAGACTTGGAAAAGGTATTCGAATCACTTGAATACAGTAAGTGGCGTTCATTCCGTGAGAGTGATGATAGCCGTTTCGTGACATTGACGATGCCGCGTGTTTTGGCTCGCCTGCCGTACGGCGAAGCGACGACTTCGGTAGAAGAGTTTAACTACGAAGAGTTTGAAGTTGACGCTCAGACGAATCTGTCTAAGACCGCTGAACACGATGATTACTGTTGGATGAACGCATCTTATGTAATGGGTGTGCGTTTAACCGAAGCATTTGCAAAGTATGGTTTCTGTACTGCCATCCGTGGTGCGGAAGGCGGTGGTCGTGTTGAAAACTTGCCATCACATCTATTTGTTAGTGATGATGGCGACCCTGATCTGAAGTGTCCAACAGAAATCGGTATTACAGACCGCCGAGAAGCTGAATTGGGTAAATTAGGATTCTTGCCGCTTTGTCACTATAAGAATACCGATTATGCCGTGTTCTTTGGTGGTCAGTCTTGCCAAAAGCCTAAGCGTTACGATAACCCTGAAGCAACTGCTAATGCAGCGATCTCTTCTCGACTGCCTTATATGATGGCGACCTCGCGTTTCGCTCATTACTTGAAAGTGATGGCAAGGGATAAGATCGGTAGTTATATGGAAGCTGAAGATGTTGAGGCTTGGCTGAATCGCTGGATCCTAACCTTTGTGAACGCATCAGAAGGTGGCGGTCAAGATATTCGAGCCAAGTATCCGTTAGCTGATGCCAAGGTTCAGGTGAAGGAAATACCTGGAAAGCCTGGCGCATACAATGCTATTGCATGGTTACGCCCCTGGTTGCAGATGGAAGAGCTGACCACGTCACTTCGTTTGGTCGCCAAGATCCCTGAAATTGGCAGCTGATCGTTTTTAGGCTTACCGGGCAATAGCTTGGTAAGCCTAGCAGTGACACAAGGAAGTGGATAAACATGGGTGCTGAGTTTAAGGCAACATCGGTTGGCGTAAGTGAAAGCAAAGAGCAACACGCTTTGGCGGTTTTGCGTGCTAGGCTTCTGCGCGCGATAACCAGTATCGATAAAAAAATCCAGCAACAACTTGATACCATTCTCCACCATTCTGCCTTTCAGCGACTAGAGGCTAGTTGGCGGGGGCTCTGCTATTTGGCAGAGCAAACTGAGCAGCATGATCGCAACGGTTTGTGCCTTATTAAAGTTATTTCGCTTAGTTGGCATGAGTTGAGTCGTGATATTAATCGCGCAATCGACTTCGACCAAAGTGAGTTCTTTAAGCTGATCTATAGCAATGAATTTGATATGGCGGGTGGTGAGCCATTTGGTCTTTTAGTTGGTGATTACGAAGTCAGTCATCGTCAACGCGCCGGCGAACAGTTGAATGATATTAATGTGTTGAAGGAGATAGCATCTACCGCAGCTGCTGCCTTTGCGCCGTTTATTACTTCCGCGTCGCCGACATTGTTAGGTGTCGACAAATTTAGTGAGCTGTCATCGGTGTCCGACGTGTCAACACAGTTCCAACAGTTGGATTACCTTAATTGGCGCCGACTCAGGCAGATGGAGGAATCCCGTTTTCTCGGTATAACACTGCCACGGATATTAATGCGCCGCCCTTATATGAGAGATGGTAGTCGGCAGGAAGCATTCCATTATCAGGAGTGCGTGGCCTCCGGCGAACAGGATCTCCTTTGGGGTAATGCTGCATTTGGCTTTGCTGCGGTGCTTGTGCGAACTTTCGCTGAATGTGGATGGTTCAGCCAAATTCGTGGGTTACAACCTGGAAAACAAGCGAACGGGCTAGTGTGTGAGCTTCCCTGTCGCGTTGCTAGCGAAATTGTCGAGACAGGCCTAGGTATGAATAGTGTTGACCTGCAAGTTAGTGACCGTCTCGAGAAAGCGTTGTCAGACTCAGGTCTGGTACCGTTGTCCACCGTTCCGTATTCGCCGCACTTGGTCTTCTATAGTAATGCCTCAGTGCAAACGCCGATGGCATACGATTCTCCAGCGGCGACTATCAATTCGCGGCTGTCGTCCATGCTTCAGTATGTCATGTGTGTATCCCGTTTCGCTCACTACATAAAAGTGATGGGGCGGGATCTGTTAGGTACCTATGAAACATCTTCTACCATCGAATCAAAGTTACAGCGCTGGCTCCATAGTTATACGGCTGCCAGTGATAATGCATCAAACGAGGTCAGAGCTAAGTACCCGTTAGGTGAAGCAAATATAGAAGTTAAAGAAAAACTTGGTCAGCCGGGACACTATTACTCGGTCATCAGACTTCGTCCGCATTTTCAGTTGGACCAGATGGTGTCGAGTATGCGCTTGGTTACTGAATTGTCTCCCAAATTTAAAACAGCCGTGTGAGAGCCCCATGAAGGAACTAAAGACATTAATACAACAGGGAAAGTTAACCGATGGTATTCAATATCTCGGAGATAAGCTAAAGGCTGACCCTCTGAATATCGACTATCGTAGCAGTTTTATTGAGCTACTTTGCATAGACGGTCAGATCGAGCGTGCGGATAAGCAACTTGATATGCTGGTGCGTCAACACCCTGAGTGCCTCGGCGGCGCCAGCAGTCTGCGTCAACTTATCCGTGCGGCGCAGGCTCGCATAGACTTCGCTAATGGTGGTGACACTGTTACGTTGACGAGTGAAGCAGATGACTCGTTTAAGGCATTAGTCGGTTTGCGCATAGCGATGAAAGAGCAAAATGCAGAGGCGATCACGACACATGCAGAACAGCTGGAGAGCCTTCGCAGCGAAGTGCAATTGGGTATTAATGATGTGCTCGAGACGACTGTTCGAGATCTTGATGACACCTTGTGTAACTACGTCGAAGTGTTTGGTACTAACGGTCTCTATTATCTGTTCCCGTTGAGCCAAATAGAGAGCATCGCTTTTAAACCGGTGAGCTCTTTGGTTGAGTCGGTGTGGCGTCGCGTAGAGATAGAAGTTAAAGACGGCCCAGGTGGTGATGCTTTCATCCCTATGACGTATCTCGGCTCGGAAAGTGATCAGGAAAAGCTCGGTCAAGAAACTAACTGGGCGCAACTTGAAGGTAGCGAAGTCTATGTTGGCCGGGGACTCAAAGTTTGGCTGGTTGGCGAAGCCGATTTAGCACTGAACGCGTGCGCGACGGTGAAGTTGCACGAGAATGTGCGCTGTGAAGCTGTATCGGTCTAGCCGTTAATGCCACTGCACAGTAAACAACCCCTGCAGCGTTCATTACTGGATCGTTTGATTGATGATGACCCTAGCGGTGTTCGTGACAGTAAAGCGATGACTAATTTCGGTCTTCGCGAGTTACGTGACAGTGTTCGCCGGGATCTTGAAGCTTTGCTGAACTCTCGAAGTAGTTGGTTGGAGATCCCTGAGCACTATGAAGAGCTTCAGGCTTCGTTGGTAAATTATGGTTTACCTGACTTTTCCTCTATGCAGACGAGTAACTTAGAGGGGCGTCAAAGGCTGTGCCAGATAATAGAAGAGGTTATCTTGCGCTTCGAGCCGCGATTTGTCGAAGTATCAGTAACGGCGCTGGATGAAGAGATGCCATTAGATCGCATTTTAAAGATACGTATTAACGCATATTTGCATGCTGATCCGCTCCCCGAAGAGGTTTCATTTGACTCAGAACTGGAGCCTGTTCATTTAGGTATGCTTGTGAAAGAGGTTCATGGATGAGTGATCAACTGCTGAAGTACTATAATCGCGAGCTTTCTTATATGCGAAATATGGGAGCAGAGTTTGCCAACCGTTACCCCAAGGTAGCGGGAAGACTTCGAATGAGTGAGGAGGTAGTCGAAGACCCTCACGTCTCGCGTTTGCTTGAAGGTGTTTCTCTACTAACAGCTCAGGTGCGAAGAAAGCTGGATGACAGCTTTCCAGAGTTAACCGATGGTTTGTTAGGCATGTTGTACCCTGACTATCAAGCGCCGATCCCCTCAATGTCCATTATTCAGGTATCAAGTCAGAACCTGACGGATTCTGCATTAAAATTACCTGCACAATCCGTGGTGGAAAGTCGCAACGAAGGTTATAAAAATTGCACTTTTAGAACATGCTATGAGACCGATGTTTGGCCAATCAGTGTTGCAGATGCATCTTTTATTAATGCGCCGTTTAAAGATCCTGTAGGGCCTTTTAGTAAAGCACAGTCAATGTTGCGTCTAAATGTCACAGGCGACTTTGCGAACGTTGAGCTGAAAGAGATGGGGATTGATCGATTAAGATTCCATCTTAATGGACAACCCCAGGTTACACTGCCTTTGTATCAACTCATATTCCAATCAGCGCTTGGAATTGCCATAAAATCAGGCGCAAAGGGACAAACTCGGTACTTGCAGCCGAGACACCTCAAAAGAGTTGGTTTTGATAGTCAGCAGGCGGTGGTGCCATATAGTAAAAGAAGCTTTGATGGCTACCGGTTGTTAGTTGAGCAATTTGCCTTTCCTGAGAAGTTTCTATTTTTCGACCTTGATGAGCTTTTGCCCGAGTGGTTGGGTGATGATAACAAGGTTGAGATCACCCTCTTTTTTAGTGCGCCTTCCGAAACACTCACCAAGCAACTCAACAAAGAGCATGTTTTGTTAGGCTGTACGCCGATAATCAACTTGTTTGAACAAAAAATGGAGACGTTTGAAGTAAAACCTGCGCGATATGAATACCAATTAACTCCGCAATATGGTGATGCTGATGCGCGGGAAGTGATCAAAATTGACAATGTAGAGGCGTTTGATCATCAGGGTGAAAGGCTACAACTGAAGCCATTTTATAGTGAATCCCATCCGCGGTATTCAAATCAAAACGATCTTTATTGGAGCAGTCGGCGCGAGTTAGTTAGCTGGGCCGGTGGCTTTACTGAGCCAGGCCATGAAACTTATCTCTCGGTCATCGATCCTGAGGCTCAGTTAGTGGAGTTGGAAGAAGAACAACGTTTGGTTGTTGATGTTACTGCCACTTGTAGCAACAGGAACTTAGCTAGCCGCTTACCATTTGGTGTTGGCCAGCCGAAACTTCAAATAAGTGCAAAAGCAGACCTTATTAAATCTGTGCGGTGCTTGGTGCCGCCAACAAAACCGATACGCCCGGCCCTTGGTGAAGCGACACGATGGCAGTTGATGCGCAACCTTTGTTTAAACGATTTTGCAGATGGTAATAGCCGCGAAATACTGGTTGATTGCCTAAAGTTATACGACTTTACGTCGTCACCACAAACCGCATCCATGATTGACGCTATTCATTCGGTGGAGGTTAAACCAGCGACATCTAGAGTCGTAAGCAAGGGTAGGGTGGCTTTTTGTCACGGTTCAGAAGTCATTATCGAGTTTATCGAGGATGAGCTTTCGGGGAGCCAACTGTTCTTTTTTGGTAGTGTCTTATCTGAGTTCTTTTCTCTATTTGCAGCGGTTAACAGTTTTACGCAATTGTCGATCAAACTCCGTTACCAGAACCGTCATTTTCATCAATGGCCTGCAGTTTCTGGTGGAGTGCCTTTGCTATGAATCTAAACGAGTTGGCAAAGAATACGCACCATTATGATTTTTTTGAAACCGTGCGTTATATACAAAAACAGTGGCGCGGTGCCGATGAGGTGCATTGGATTGGCACGGACAGTCTGCCATCAAAAGAGTTGGTTCGCTTTAAAACATCTCAACACCTTGGTGTCCCCAGTCACTCTGTTGAAAATGTTCATATCGGCCCCTACCTGATTCGCAGTCATAAGAGAGTTAAACTGCAGACCGCGCTGTTTGGCTTAACCGGTGTTAACGGTGTGCTGCCGAAGCATTACTCCGAACTCGTTATGCAGCGAATTAAAAACAAAGACACCGCGATGGCGGAGTTTTATGACCTGTTTAATCATCGAGTGCTGTCACTTTTTTTCCGTGCTTGGGAAAAATATCGGGTCCCCGTAGCGTATGAGAATAAACCTAACGGCCAACGGAAAACTTTAGATGATGTTATGCACGCGTTTGCCGGTGGCTCTACGAGTTTAGAAGCCTATTATGGTGGCTTATTTGCTAACAAAATTAGAAATGCCAAATCGCTACAGAATATTCTTGAAGACCTTAGTGGTAGCGTCGTTTCAGTTAAACAATTTGTCGGGCGCTGGCTGTCATTGCGCGAAGAAGAGCAGACTCGACTTGCGGGGCGTCTGCAACCGGAAGGGCAGTATGCAGCCCTTGGTATGGGGGCAACCATAGGTAAAAAAGTATGGGATACAAGTTCGGCAATCGATATTGAGTTCCATGTGGATAGCATGGAAAAGGCGCGAGCATTGCTACCGGGGATGAAGCTCTTCATGGCGGTAAAACGGATCAGCGAACGATACCTCCCCGCGGGTATGAAAGTACGCTGGCGAATGACAGCCCAATACGGTGATCTGCCGAGCGCGGTTCTTGGCAATCGCAGTCCGGGGCTCGGACAAGGTGCTGGATTACAAGTAAGAAGTCAGAGGCTAACAGAACAGACAACGATAACGATTGCATAAATCTATCAATCACAACATTTACTACTGATTAACTGGAAAGGATACTGGTATGTCCACGATGACATTGAAGTCACTCGTTGAAAAACTGTCACCCAATTGCAAAGTAAGCTTAGAATCGGCTGCCGCATTGTGTCATTCGAAATCCCACCAGACGGTTGAGGTGCTCCACTGGCTGTCTACGCTTGCATCTAATGAGCAGGGAGATTTTGCCCTATTAGCTGATTACTTTACCGTAGATATGGGTGAACTACGGTCAAATCTTAATTCGAGTTTGGACAAGCTAAGTAGCGGCTATGATTCGTCTCCGGGACTGTCACCGCAGTTAGTTGCGTGGCTAAAATCAGCTTGGATGGCTGCGACAATTGAGTTTTCCGATCATCAAATTGGTACAGTTCATCTACTCTATGCGTTGATTAATGACGATCAGTTAGTCACCGCCACTATGCGTTATACCACTACGCTGGAGGCGATTAGCCCAGCGAAATTAGTTGATGTGTGGCCGGAGCTAAGACAGAAAAGCGTGGAGATCACGACCGATCAAAACACAGTACATGCCGGCGTTCAAAAGGCTGCCACTGGCGGCGCGCTGACGCAGTTCACAACTGATCTGACTGATATGGCCAAACAGGGGAAAATTGATCCTGTATTGGGGCGTGACATAGAGATACGACAAATGATCGATATCTTAACGCGGCGGCGACAGAACAACCCAATCCTCACGGGGGAAGCTGGTGTGGGTAAGACGGCGGTCGTTGAGGGACTAGCACAGCGTATTGCAAACGGTGATGTACCCGATGCGGTTAAGCAGATCCGTATACTTTCGTTGGATTTAGCGTTACTTCAAGCCGGTGCAGGCATGAAAGGTGAATTTGAAAGTCGCCTTAAGAATCTGATCAAAGAAGTAAAAGCATCAGAACAGCCAATCGTGCTTTTCATCGATGAAGCGCACACCTTAATCGGAAGCGGTGGCCAAGCAGGACAAAATGACGCGGCAAACCTATTAAAGCCCGCCCTTGCGCGAGGGGAATTACGTACTATCGCTGCGACTACATGGGCTGAATATAAAAAATATTTTGAGAAAGACGCTGCATTGGCGCGTCGCTTCCAGGTAGTAAAAGTGGAAGAGCCCTCGCCAGAAACTGCGGTGGTTATGTTGCGCGGTATTCTACCAATCATGGAGAAGCACCATGGCGTGTTCATATCTGATAGCGCACTGCGCGCGGCGGTGACGTTATCTAGTCGTTATATTACGGGCCGCCAACTACCAGATAAGGCTGTTGCGTTGCTTGATACTGCATGTGCGCGTGTAGCGATGAGCCAAGCATCAGTACCGCCCAGTTTAGAACAAATTAAAAAGAAAAAGTCAGAGCTGACCGCTGAAGTTGCACTGTTAGAAAAAGAGCAGGTAACCGGATCTGATCATGCTGAAACGATCACTGAGTTACGTGAAGCACTGACTAACATTGAATCTGAAGAGTCGTGTTTAGAGTCCGCTTGGCGCGATGAGAAAGCGATAGTTGAACAACTCAACGATCTGTATTACACGCTCTATAATTCCGAAGGCCAACAAGCCGACGAGGAAAGTCGGTCGAAACTAATTGCGCTTAAAGACTCAGTTGAAGCCACCGCTGCTCCATTAGTTCATCAGTCTGTAACACCAACATTAGTCGCTGAAATTATTGCGGATTGGACCGGTATTCCTGTTGGAAGAATGCAGGGCGATGAGATTAAGACCGTACTAAACCTTAGCGAATCGATGCGAGAGCGCGTCGTTGGGCAAGATCACTCATTGGCACTGATCGGAAAAGTTGTACAAACTGCCCGGGCTCAATTAGCAGACGAAAGAAAGCCTAACGGTGTTTTTCTTCTTTCCGGTCCCAGTGGTGTAGGTAAAACGGAAACGGCGCTGGCTCTCGCTGAACAGATCTATGGTAGCGAGGACGCAATGACGGTTATCAATATGTCGGAGTTCAAAGAGGAGCATAAAGTTTCTCTTCTTCTTGGTTCACCTCCGGGTTACGTTGGATTTGGCGAAGGCGGTGTGTTGACTGAGGCGGTTCGCCGTAAACCTTATAGCGTTGTATTGCTTGATGAGATGGAGAAAGCTCATCCAGGTGTGCAGGATATTTTTTACCAAGTCTTTGATAAAGGTACGATTAAGGATGGTGAGGGGAGTGATATAGATTTTTCCAATACCATCATTATTATGACCTCAAATGTTGGAACTGACACGATAATGCGGTTACATGAAGATCCTGATACCGCGCCGTCTACCGAAGGCCTGTTAACAGCAATAAAACCTGATCTGCTAGAGGTCTTCAAGCCCGCGTTTCTTGGTCGGATAAATGTAATTCCATATCTACCATTAAATGATGGGTTGTTGACTATTATCGCTAAGATGCAACTTGATAAGATAGCGGGAAGAATCGAACGTGCATACCAAGCATCTACAGAATATTCTGAAGCGCTAATTAACCATCTAATTTCTCTCTGTGATGATGCAGGCTCAGGTGCGCGTGTTTTACACAATAATTTGCAAAATATTCTTTTACCCAACCTATCTTCAGAAGTACTACTCGCGTTGTCTGAAAATAGAGAGTTTGATCATGTTGTTTTGGATGTAGAGAATGGAGAAATTACGATCGGCTTATCGTAAGTTAGGTGGAGCTAATTTAGGTTGGGCGAAAGATTTAATTATTTAAATATATCGTTGTTTATAGTTTGTAAATATCGACTATAAAGATATAATCACTGTGACCAATAAATGTTTTCGGTCGCTAAGCCAAAAGGAATTGGCACTTCAAACCCGCTCGGGAATGAGCCAATTTCCTTTTGTCAATATCACAAATCATCAACGAAGTGATGATATATAAGTTGCAGTTAAATCATTGGCTGTGACATTGATAATGCTAAAGGAGATTAGCGTGCAAGCAAATACTTATCTAAATTATGAAGGCATCAAAGGCGAAGCAACAGCTGAGCAGTATAAAGATCTGATCACCTTGCTTTCTGTTGATTGGGCAGTAAATCGTGAAATTACATCTTTCACTGGTACTGCACAAGATCGTGAAGCAAGTGCTACAAGATTAGGTGATATTACTATCACTAAGATGCAAGATAAGGCATCACCAGATCTGTTCAAAGAAGCAACCATTGGTAAAGGTAAAAAAGCGGTTTTCCACATTACCAAGCAGGGTGAGAAAATCGAAGAGATCATGAAGATTGAACTGACTGACGCTATGATTTCTAGCTATTCAGTGTCAGTACAAAACGATCGTCCAGTTGAAACGCTGACTATCTCTTATACCGAGATGATGATGACAGTGACACCTACCGACGACAAAAACAATGTTCAAGCACCTATGGTTTATGGCTATAGCGGTGTTAAAGGACAGCAGCTGTAAGCGCAAGCTACTCTGTATAAGGGGGTGCTTAGGCACCCCATTTTTAGTTACTGAAAAGTAAATAGGTAAGCCATGGAAAAGGCGTCGCAAGACAACAATATCATTAGCGTTGAAACTGATCTTGGAAAAGACAAACTCCACATTACTTCATTGGAAGCCGTAGAGAGTATTTCCACCCTATTTAGTATTCAACTTAACGTATACGCTAATGAAGAACTCGTTGTCTGTGATCGGATGATCGGTACTGATGCGACGATAACTATATTGCTTGGAGGTAATAATAAACGTTATTTACACGGACAGATCACAAATTTGAGGTCCTTGGGTAGTCGTGTTTCAGCCGATGCTGATGGCCATAAGTATCAAGACTATCAACTTACCGTTTCTCCAGATCTTTGGTCTCTAAATAGACGAACAAACTGTAAGATTTTTCAAAAGAAAAACATCGAAGATATTGTTAGAAATATACTTTCTGTATATGGAATAAAATCAAAGTTTGAATTAAATAAAACTCACGCCGTTTACGATTATAAAGTTCAATATCATGAGAGCGACTTCTCATTTATCTCAAGGCTATTAGAAGATGAAGGAATATTCTATTTCTTCGAACACGTAAAAGGCGCACATACGATTGTATTTTCCGATGATGTAGCCTCCTATCGTAAAAGTCCAGAAGGTCAAGTGGCTTTCACGACCGGAAGCCTTTCTGAGGCCCACATCCACAGCTGGAGTGGCTCTATTAATCTACCGTCAACCAAGGCGGTTATCGCTGGATACGATTTTGCTAAGCCTACAAAGAAGCCGTGTGCCACAGCAACAGAAAGTGACGAACTCGAAGTCTATGAATATGTAAGTGAATCAGAATGGAATAACCGTTCCAACCTTGCTGCAGAAGTTACTCTCGCGTCCTTGCAAAAAGACCGGATTGAGGCCAATGCCAGTAGTAATTGCCGAAGCTTTACGGCAGGGCATTATTTTTCTTTTTCTGCCCATGAAGATCCGGCCGAGATTAACAAATCATATCTCATTACTAAAAGCCATTTAGTTATAAAAATTGCCAGTCAAACTGGTGCCGAGAAACAACAAGACCAGCTCATTACTAATAGCATTAGCTGTATACCTGTTGACGTCTGTTTTGTGCCCAGTCAACTGACCGTTAAGCCGACTATCACGGGTGTGCAAACTGCCGTGGTGACTGGAGATTCGACTGACGAGATAACAATCGATAAGTATGGTCGAGTCAAAGTGCTTTTCCATTGGGACCGTGAAGGAATTCTTGATAGTGCCAGCTCATGCTGGGTAAGAGTGGCGCAGAATTGGGCGGGAGACCGCTGGGGAGCATTCTTTTTTCCGCGTAAGGGACAGGAAGTGCTTGTTGAGTTCCTCGGTGGGGATCCCGATCAGCCGATCATCATTGGTGCTGTATATAACGGCGATTTGATGCCGCCTTATGATCTTCCTTCGGAAAAGACGGTTTCCGGAATTAAAACCCGATCATCCAAATCTGGCGGCGCCGATAATTTTAATGAAATAAAATTTGAGGATGCAAAAGGTAAAGAGCTGCTATATGCCCAGGCAGAAAAGGATCTCGAATTACTCGTCAAGAACGATCGCACTGAAACGATTAAAAGAGATCGTCTGACTCAGATTAATAAAGATGACACCACAGCGATTAAAGGTGAACGGGTTACCGAGGTTGGTAAGAGCGATAAATTGACCATAGGTAAAGAGCTAGTTATCGATGCTGGTAGCAAGATAACGATAAAAACTGGCGGTGCATCTATAACGTTGTCGAGTAGTGGTTCGGTAGATATTAAAGGCTCGAAAATTTCAATAAATGGCAGTGCTATCGCGTTAAAAGCTGGCAGCATTTCTCTGAACTAAGGTTAGGGCAATTACAATGGGAAAACCCGCGGCGACTTTAACCAGTTTCCACGTTTGTCCAAAGGTGACGTCGAAGGTCCCCCACGTCGGAGGGCCTGTCGTCGGCGGCTCTGGCAACGTACTAATCGGTGGCTTACCAGCGGCGTGTAAAGGGGATAAGTTGATCTGCATAGGCCCCCCCGACACAATTAAACAAGGCTCAAGTAGCGTCAAAATTAATGGTAAACCCGCTGCGAGGCTGGGCGATGGTACGGCTCATGGCGGGAAGATAGTCGTTGGTAATCCGACGGTACTAATTGGTTAGCGATGGCCTTAAAATTTTCAGATTCAAAGTTTTTTCTCGGTGATACCGCGTTTGAGGATCAACTTATATTTCCTACTGATGAGCTACCGACGGTAGATTATTTGGCTTATAAAGCGCACCAACTACGCGCGCGATTTAGTCATTCATACCAGTTCCAGGACGGGCTAACCAAGTTCGATAGACTTCAGGCCTATTTGTTGTCGAAAAGAGATCTGCTGCGTGAGCAAATCAGTTCTGATCTGCCTGTTATCTTTTTAATGCCGCAACTGTCCCCGTCTGCAGATGAAGCGGGGAAGCTAGCTTTTGACTTGGTAACCACGCTCTTTCCTGAGCTCGCCACCTCTGCCAACTGTTATCTCTACCCTTATGGGCGCGCATCTGCATTAATGGGTATGAAGCGTTTAGATACGCTCCTTGAACAGTCACAGGTCACGCACGTTACTATTGTCGCTGCTGACTGCTCTGCATTGTCGCTGACCAATGAATATGTAGCGAATGATTGTTTATTGCTTACTCGCGTCGCAAAGAGCGATGTTGGTGTCCTGATTCCCTGGCTCAAAACGGAAGCGCAACTTACTACGACGGAGGTGGGTGGTGCTGTCAGTGCGATTTTCAGCGGCTATGTGACAGAAATAGGGTCTCCTGTAGACCAGTATTGTGTGACGCACGCAGCGGAAGAGCAGCGAGATGAATGGCTTTGTAGCTATCAAAAGTTGGCTAAGGTGCTCTCCCCACAAACTAAAACGAGCTTTTCTAACTTATTCCTTGGCGAGCTTGGTGCAGCCAGCGGCCTGTTTGAGGTTTTAAATTACTATCGCCAAGGAGTCGCACAAACTTCGTGTGATGTCGGCAACCGGTTGCAATTAGATATATCAGAATATGCATATCGGTCTGCAGCCTTATTAACTTGGCAAGGATAGATTGGCTGCGAATTTGGAGCGGGTGAAGGGAATCGAACCCTCGTATGCAGCTTGGGAAGCTGCCGTTCTACCATTGAACTACACCCGCATTTTCAACCTAGAATCACCTATTTCTGCCGAGTTAACAATAATAAAGTGACTACTCTGCATCCTGTATTACTTCTTCCACAAAACCTTTTGCTTCAATGGTAGCTTTACTCGAGCGCGCTTTATATACGGTTCCACTTTGCACGCGGCGATGGCGAATGGTGCTAAGCATGTGGCGATGGCCATTTGAATCAATATACAACCACTGCCGATATTGTTTCGACCTTTTTAGCGCGAGGTTGTGAGTTCTTGCTCCAGAACCGCCTAACTCTATGCATATCCTTTTCCATTCTGGCCCGTGAGGTCTTATAGCTTTACTTCTTCCATACAAAGAAGCGATAACAAAGTGGGCTACCTCATGGGGAAGAGTTTCATTTTCAAAGAACGCTTTATCAGCGGCGATCGCTTTGGCATTAAACTCCAGATGACATTGGGTTAGTTGACCAAATAGCGAGAACTGCGTTGTGCACTTACCAGCTGCCACACCGGTCAGATTAAAGGAGTAGGTTGGGCGTACATTTACGCTAGGGTAACGCTCTTCTACGCAAGAGAGTAATGATATGACAGCCTGAGAGTAGATAGTTAAATCCTTGATGTTGCTTAATACTGAGGTTTATCTTTGCTTCCGTATGCTGACATCGTCGATGATTCTTACGGCGAACTATATCTGTGATGATAATCACCTTAACTAGGCTCTCTTTTTACAATCGCCTTGCGCTGGATCACGACCTGCTCAAAATCCGTTCGATGAAGCCAATCTCTATTGTTAATGTTACCGAATAGCGATGCTGAAAAATTGGGCGTATTTATGTTGGATCAAGCGATCAGAGAAATCAAATCCGGTGCCAGAGGCTTTAATCGAAATGAGGTCTTTGCCTTGGCGATAAACGAAGGTTATAGCGCCAATCATGCACAAGAATTAAGTAATGCGCTTCATGATGCAGTTCAAAGTGATTGGCAGTCGGTTAGCGTCCTACTAGATACGTTAGAGATGCGCGGTTACAGTGATTTGATCGGTGAGCTGGCACAATGGTAATCTAGGAGAACTAATTCGGTTTATAAATGACCACAAGGATGTGAGAAAAATGCGCAGTTTCTATCAAGTCTCTCTTCTCTTTATATCTATTATTTCGTCAGCTATCGTCGTGGCGGGTACCTACACTGTAACCAACGTAAAATGTGAAGGTGGCTGGGTAACCCGTGAAGACGACAAATTGGTTGTGATATCTAAGTGTGGCTCCCCAGTGTTGTCAGATGTGGTCTCCGGCGATGATGAAACCAAAGTTGAACGCGTCGGTTTTCAACTCGAAAATGAAAAACAGATCACGATCTTCACATTCAAAGCCGGAAAAGTGGTCTTAATTGAGAAGATTAGTGATTAAAAGAAATGAGCTCTGTTACTATCTGCTGCATTGTTAGTGCGAAACGAGTGAACGGTAAGTAATGGTAAGCAAAGTGCAATCGGTTCTGTTTGTATGTATGGGGAACATCTGTCGTTCGCCAACAGCTGAAGCCGTCTTTAAAGTGAAAGCCGAAGAGGCTGGTTTTAATATAAAGTCGGATTCCGCCGGTACTATTGGCTACCATCAGGGCACTTCACCCGATCCCCGTGCGCAAGCGGCAGGGGAGTTGCGCGGCTACTTTTTTACGGGTCTTAAAGCGCGAAAAATCGTAGCAAGTGATTTCCAAGAGTTTGACTTAATATTGGTGATGGATAACCAAAATATGGATGACCTAGCCGAGATCTGTCCGCCGGAATACCGCGAGAAGATAAAACTCATGCTCAGCTACGGAACCTCCTCATTGTCAGAAGTACCCGACCCGTACTACGGCGGAGCAAAAGGTTTTGAAGTGGTACTGAATCTACTTGAAGATGCTTGTGATGGTTTAATCCGAAGCTTCGAGTAGCGCCATCGTTTCCTTACCCAGACACCAGTTCATTACCTAATCTATATCTATGCCCGGGATAGATTAACCGGGCAAAACTTACCGCACTCTTGTCGCTCAGCGTCTGCCTGGTTACCTGTATACAGGGTTGTGCTGCATCAATCTTAAGCCATTCGCACATACTTGATGTTGGTAGAATTGCTTCTATTTGATGGCTGGCCTCCGTCAGTGGCGCGACACCACAGAGATAGTCGTGGGGGGTCGTATGATTGAAGTCTTGAGCAAGATATTGCGGCGCGAAATCGGGGTTGACCGCACGCTGCTCCAATTGCACTGCAATGCCATCTTGCAGGTGCACTATCATGCTGAAAAACACCTCGTTGCCTTCCGCTGTACCGAGTGCAAACGCTGTTTCGCGATCGGCGGGGCGTGATGTCAGCAAAAGAACTCGGCTCTTATAATGGCTTCCACGTTCACGGATCTCGTCGGCAATATTCTTGAACTCAAAAATCGGTGATTGACCACGAGGATCACTGACAAAAGTGCCGCGCCCCTTAACGGAAAAGAGGACATTTTTTGCCACCAATTCTTGTAATGCCCGTCTTGCCGTCATACGGCTAACGCTGAACGTGGAAGCTAGCTGATTTTCGGAAGGCGTTTGTTGATTAGGTTTGAGTGTTCCTTCCCTGATCGCATCTCTAATTGATTGTTGGATATCTAAAAATTTAGGCATGTAAGCTCCAACTCCCTTATAGTGTGTCATACCCTTAGAGCTATCAATATAGCAAAGAATACAGTTGTATATACAGCGGATATTGCACTGCTTAGCCGGCGTTCAGGAGAGTCACCAGTGATGAAGAGTGTACGTTTATTATCGAGCGCTTTTATGGCCACAGAAGAGAGTACTCAAACTGCGATGCTGGAAGCATTTAGTCAACTGCCTGAAGACACTGCGGCTGCCGATAATCATCTGATCGACAGTATGCTGGGTTTGAACCGTGACGGCTCGGAGTATGTCTTAATCTTTGTGCGAACGGCGCCAACGAGAAAGTTATCTACGCTTGTGCTCGAAGCACTTGCCATTAAGCTGCTGAATAGCCACCCTGAGAATAAGATCTGTGCCGGGTTGGAAGTGGACCAAGCTGATGTCAATCGCGTTGTTCACATGGCTGCCATGTGCAACCTTAAAGTTGTACTCATCGGTGGTGGCCCAGAAACGCTGATAGGCATGACCGAAGGGATCGGCGCTTATACTGGCGCGCCCCTCGCCAGCTTGTTTCTTCAAGCTGATAACGTCGAACTGCCGCAGCCTGAATTATTGCAAGCTGCTGTTATGCAATACGAAGAGGGTGAAGTGGGCCGTTTATCGGCAATGGCGGGGACGGTTGTAAAGCCGCTATTTGCAGCGTTAGAAAGAGCCTGCTTTAGCGATCTGAATACACTATATAGTGCTGATGATGTGTCATGGTCGAAAGCGGTTATTACTCATGCGGACTATCTTGCTGACTCAAAACTGCCTTCGATGATGACTATTGATTTGGCGCGGATAGCGGTGGAAGAGAACGGAACGAGGCAACTGCCGATCTCTATGGCACACGCTAAGGTGTTTTTGTCCCGCAGTTGTAATCGCCTCAAAAGTCGATATTTACACTTGGCACCGCCAGCAAAGCTCAGTGATAGGCAGTGCGCAAGTATGATAGCGGAGCTTATTCTCCGCTTCTATCAGTCACATGAAGCTAGAAGCTCAATCAACTTGAACTACCAAACCCTTTAGATAGAGCCCTTCAGGGTAGCTGCTTAACACTGGGTGATCTTGACTTTGGTGAAGCCACTTCAAAAACCACGCTTCGCGACCTGCGTCTAGTGCCGCGTCTGCGACAACCTTTTGGAACAGGTCCGTTGGCATCAGGCCTGAGCAGGAAAAAGTAAGCAAGATCCCACCGGGCTTAAGCAATTGCATTGCGATCATATTGATATCTTTGTAGCCACGGCAAGCACGAGTTAACTGTTGCTTACTGTCGACGAACTTTGGTGGATCAAGAATGATCGTATCGAACTGCTTTCCTTCTGCCCGATAACGACGAAGCAACTTAAACACATCTTCACGAATAAACTCAGCCTTGCTGAGATCCAACCCATTCAGCTCAACATTTTGCTTGGCAATATCGAGTGCGGGTTGTGACATGTCGACGTTGACCACATGAGCAGCGCCGGCTTTCAGAGCATAGGTACCAAAACCGCCGGTATAACTAAAGCAGTTGAGTACAGTTTTATCTTTTGCGTAATCAGCACTAACCAGACGATTATCTCTTTGGTCCAGGTAATAGCCTGTTTTATGTCCTTGCTGAATGTCGACTAGCAGCTTTAAGCCATTTTCTTCAATAACGGCTTCGGTGGAAGGCATCTCACCATGCAACAGGTTGGTAACCGGTAATAAGCCTTCTTTCTTGCGAACATCTACGTCTGAGCGTTCATAGACTGAATGCTCCGGGAAGACATGTTGCAGTGCCGCTACGATAGCGCCGCGCCAACGTTCGCCACCGGCTGAGAGTAGCTGACACACCACCGTATCGGCATACTTATCGATAGTGATCCCCGGTAAGCCATCAGACTCTGCAGCAACAACGCGATAGGCCGTCGGAAGGTTATCCGCCAACACTTTAAGTTTACGGGCATTCGCCGCCGCAATACGACGAAGGAAAAATGCTTCATCTACTTCTTCTGACTCGTCAAAAGTCCAGATACGGGCGCGTATTTGAGACTCTGCGGAATAGGCGCCTCTGGCTACCCAACTGCCGTCGGTTGCGTATATATTGACCGTATCACCCAATTGCGGTTTGCCTTTAACTTTACTAACGGCGCCAGAAAAGACCCATGGATGGCGTCTGAGTAATGATTTTTCACGGCCTTTGGCTAATGTAATTGAGGCTGTCATTGTGCTATTCCAAGATAAAAGAGGCGGGATTGTAAGGGCTAAAGCGTAGCAGGGATAGCAGAATCATGACTTAACTCAACGCAAGCTAAACTTCAGGAAACGAAAAAGAGGCGAAAATAACGATGCGAGAGGCGAGGTTGTGTCTTGTCGAGGGCTGTGTTCAAGGTGTTGGCTTTCGTTACTATACTCAGCAGGAAGCGCTAAAGCGCGGACTGTCGGGCTATGCCAAAAACCTGGTGGATGGTCGGGTGGAAGTATTAATCGAAGGCGAATTGAGTGCAATTAGCGCCATGTTGGTGTGGTTAGAAACTGGGCCGCGAACAGCGACTGTGGAGTCTTTAAAAATAGACCAAGTACCGTGCGCTAATGTTAGCGAGTTTCGCACCTTATAGAAGAAAATGCGTCACGCAAAAAGAACCCGGATAACTAAGCTATCCGGGCTTTCTATATTACATGATACGCATGCCAGGCTTGGCGCCACTATCAGGGCTTAAGATATAGATCTCTTTACCCCCAGGGCCGGCGGCCGCCACCATACCTTCCGATACACCAAAGCGCATTTTACGTGGTGCCAGATTCGCCACCATCACCGTTAGCTTGCCTTCAAGGTCCTCAGGCGTATAGGCGCTCTTGATACCTGCAAATACCTGACGGGTTTCGCCGCCTAGGTCTAAGGTCAACTTGAGTAACTTCTTCGCTTCCGGCACTTCTTCTGCTTTGGCGATAAGTGCCACGCGTAGGTCAACCTTGGCAAAATCGTCAAACTGTATCTCATCAGCCAGTGGATCTTTTGCCAGTTCTGATTCAGCCTGCTCTGGTGTTTCAGTAGCTGGACCGGCCACGTTTGCTGTTTGCAAATTCTCTTTTGACGCATCAACCATCGCGGTTACTTTATCCATCTCTACCCGCTGCATTAGCGGTTTGAATTTATTGATTTTAGCGCCTGTAAGCACCTTAGTTGTGCTTTCCCAAGTTAAGCTGTCATTTAGGAACAGTTCGACTTCAGCAGCCATCGCTGGTAACACAGGCTTAAGGTAGACCATCAAGATCCTGAACAGGTGGATCGCCAGTGAACAGACGTCATGGGCATGTTGCTCTTGGCCTTCGGTCTTCACCAGTTTCCATGGTGCTTGCTCGGCAATATAGGCATTAGCCTTGTCCGCCAATGCCATAATGTCGCGCATCGCTTTGCCAAACTCTCGAGCTTCATAATGCTCAGCAATGGTCTCAGACCCATTTACGAACTCATCAAGTAACGCTTGGTCAGCGATAGTGGTTGATAAGGTGCCGTCGAAGCGTTTACTGATGAACCCTGCAGTACGGCTGGCGATATTCACCACCTTGCCGACCAAGTCTGAATTTACCCGTTGGGCAAAGTCTTCAAGATTCAGGTCCAAATCATCGATTTTGCTGCTGAGCTTTGCCGCATAGAAGTAGCGCAAATATTCAGGATTTAAATGATCAAGGTAAGAGCGCGCCTTGATAAACGTACCCCGACTCTTGGACATCTTCGCACCATTGACCGTCACATAACCGTGAGCGTGTACCGCCGTCGGTTGGCGTAGATCTGCGCCGTGTAACATCGCAGGCCAGAACAGACAGTGGAAGTAGGTGATATCTTTACCGATGAAATGATGAACTTCGGCATCGGAGCCGGGTGCCCAGAATTCATCAAAGTTCAGGTCGTCACGCTTATCACACAGATTCTTAAAGCTGGCGAGGTAGCCGATAGGCGCATCTAACCAGACATAGAAATACTTACCCGGTGCGTTAGGGATCTCGAAACCGAAGTAGGGGGCATCACGGCTGATATCCCACTGCTTGAGATCGCCTTCAAACCACTCTTTCAGTTTATTGGCATTCTCTTCTTGCAGGGCACCGCTATTGAGCCATTCACCAAGCATCTCTTTAAATTGTGGCAAATCGAAGAAGAAATGCTCTGAATCTTTGAGGATAGGGGTAGCACCTGAGACGACAGATTTAGGCTGTTTCAGATCTGTTGGGCTATAAGTGGCGCCACAGTTGTCACAGTTATCGCCGTTCTGATCTTCAGCGTCGCAGCGCGGGCAGGTACCCTTAACAAAGCGATCAGGCAGAAACATCTCTTTTTCAGGGTCGAATAGCTGACTGATGGTACGGGTCTTGATATAGCCAGAGTCATTTAATCTGGTGTAAATCATCTCCGCCAGCGCTTTGTTTTCATCACTGTGAGTAGAATGATAGTTGTCAAAGCTGATCTGAAAATCGGCAAAGTCTTGCTGATGCTCAATCGCTGTTTGCGCAATCATCTCTTCAGGCGATATACCCAATTGCTGCGCTTTAAGCATGATCGGCGTGCCATGCGCGTCATCGGCACACACATAGTGACAAGCGTGACCACGGAGTTTTTGAAAGCGTACCCAGATATCCGTTTGAATATACTCGAGCAAGTGGCCTAGATGGATCGGCCCATTTGCATAAGGCAGGGCGCTGGTAACCAAAATGTTTCGCGACATGGTGTCGTCCAAATCCTGAATTCGTTGCACTTTTATAAGGAAGCGGATTTTACTAGAAGCAGCGCCAGCTTGCACCCGCTTCGGCCTAAACAATTGACGTGATACACTTCTGAGCCCGCAGAACGATAAGAATTACCCATGACAATCGATAATAGATCCGCCTTTTTAGTCGCTGTTGGTGATTTAGTAGAGCCGCTGACAGGAAGCACGTTAAGCCAGTTGTCCGCTCAGATAGAGCTTAGCAATAATGCAGTTACCATCACTGTTGGCAGTTTTAATAAAGAATTCAAAGACCAATTAACGGGGCAGGTTGAGCGCTTAGTTGCGCAGTATGGTTTGGGTGATATAGCAATAACTATTTTAACCCGAGTGCCGGATTACCTAGTAGATGAATCCCGCGAAAACCTCAGTAAAGTGAAAAGTATTATTGCTGTGGCGAGCGGCAAAGGCGGCGTGGGCAAGTCAGCCACGGCTGCCAACTTAGCGTTAGCGCTAGCCCATGACGGTGCTGCTGTTGGCCTACTAGATGCAGATATCTACGGGCCCTCTGTACCTATTATGCTAGGTGTAGAAGGTGCAACGCCCGCGTCACCCGACGGCAAAGTGATGGCTCCCGTTGCGGCTCACGGTATTGTCTGTAACTCGTTGGGCTTTATTATCGACAGCGATAAAGCTGCTGTTTGGCGCGGGCCAATGGCTTCGGGTGCGTTACAACAACTGATAAATGACACCCAATGGCCTGAGCTGGACTATCTGGTCATCGATATGCCACCGGGCACCGGCGATATTCAGCTCACCTTGGCGCAGAAAGTACCAGTCAGTGCCGCCCTCGTGATCACGACGCCGCAAAATCTTGCGCTCTCTGATGCCAGGCGTGGTGTGGATATGTTCAATCAGGTCAATATCCCCGTTTGCGGCGTGGTAGAGAATATGAGCTTTTATTCTTGCGAACAGTGCGGCCACATTAATCACATCTTTGGTAAAGAAGGGGGCGATCTGTTAGCTAAAGAGACGGGCGTCCCGCTGTTGGCGCGTTTACCGCTGGAACCCTCGATCCGAAGTGATGCGGACTCTGGTAACCCTTCAGTCGCTGCCGATCCAAGTAAGCCTGTGAGCCAGCTTTACATAGAATTGGCGAGAAAAGTTGGTGCGTTTGTTTGGTCTCGGCATCAAGCCGCAACCGATAACGTACCTATTATCGAAATACAATAAGCAAAAGGTTGCGAAAAATAGGCGTCAGCGTTTTAATGAGCGCGCCGATCTATAGGGGAACAGCATGAGACTTTGTGATACCGATATTGAACGTTATTTAGACGAAGAACGCATAATCATTGATCCACGCCCATCGAGCGAACTGATTAGCGGGGTTAGTGTCGATGTCACCTTGGGTAACACCTTCCGTACGTTCAATGATCACACCGCCCCTTACATTGATTTGAGTGGCCCCAGAGAAGAGGTGCAGGCGGCAATGCAACGGGTGATGAGCGAAGAGATTGTCATTGCCGATGGCGATGCGTTCTTTCTGCACCCAGGTGAGTTGGCATTAGCCGTGACCCATGAGTCTGTGACACTGCCCGCCGATATTGTCGGTTGGTTAGATGGTCGTTCTTCGCTGGCTCGGTTGGGACTCATGGTGCACGTGACGGCCCACCGTATTGATCCGGGTTGGTCTGGACGCATCGTGTTGGAGTTCTATAACAGTGGTAAGTTGCCATTAGCATTGCGCCCCAAAATGAAAATCGGAGCACTAAACTTCGAAACGCTCACCGCGCCGGCTGCACGCCCTTATAACAAACGCACTGACGCTAAATACAAGGATCAACAAAGTGCAGTGGCGTCCCGAATTAGTGAAGACGAGTCATTATAAGCACTAAATAAGCCCCCAGAATGGGGCGTTGAATGAGCCGACGTCAGTCGGCTTTTTTGTATCCTCGTCATTTTCATACCCCCTTAGAGATATTTTTGTCACCTAACTGTCACATATTGATCTAAATCAACAGTGTTGGCATGGAACCTGCCTTTACATACCCGTAACCAAATCATAACAGACGGTTCATAAGCCGCGATTCGGGATTGCACGCGACCAATATCTTTATCTAATCGCGTCACATAATGTTTAAGGGAGTTCTACTAATGCATACATCTAATACACTGAAAAATGCTATCAAGCTTAGCCCGATCGCCTTGGCTATCGGCCTAGCCACTGCACCTGTTCAAGCAGAGTTGCTTGACGATATAGCCACCGGTATTAAAGAAGGTAGCACCAAACTAAGCATGCGCTACCGTTATGAATATGTGGACCAAGACGGTAAGGACAAAGAAGCCAACGCGAGTACATTGAAGTCGCGCATTACCTATACGTCAGCACCTATCAGTGGTTTCATTGCCGGTGTAGAAGCCGACCATGTATTGGTTGTGGGTAACGATAACTACAACAGTACCGAGAACGGAAAGACTGAATACCCAGTGGTTGCCGATCCGAAAGGCACTGATCTGAACCAAGCGTTTTTAAAGTACGTTGGCTTTGAAGATACCACTGCTACGCTCGGTCGTCAGCGCATTAATCTCGGTGACCAACGTTTTGTCGGCGGTGTTGGCTGGCGCCAAAACGAGCAGACTTATGATGGTGGCCGTGTCGAATACGCATTCTCCGAGGCGCTCTCTGTTGACGCATCATATATCTGGAACGTGAACCGCATCTTTGGCCCAGATGGTGCTGACTCAGATCTGCACGGTAATATCGGTGCGCTTAACCTCACTTATGATGCCGGTAAATTTGGTAAGGTGACGGCGTTTGACTACTATCTCGACTTCGATAACAACGATGGTTTATCGAGCAACACCGTTGGTTTTGTTTATAACGGCGGTTATGCGCTGAGCGAGACGACCAAGCTTGGACTAAAAGCGTCTTATGCGATGCAGTCCGACGCCGGTGATAATCCAGCCAGCTATGATGCAGATTACTATTTGGTTGAAGGTAGTGTGAAGTTCAAGCCTGTTTCTGTCAGTGCTGGCTACGAGGTTCTGGGATCAGACGATGGCGTTAGCTTTAAAACACCGTTGGCCACGCTGCATAAATTCCAGGGTTTTGCCGACAAGTTTCTCGTTACACCAGGTGATGGTGTTGTCGATACCTATGTAAAAGTCGCAGGCTCAGTAGCGGGTGTTAAGTTAGCCGCCTTCTATCACAATTTCGAATCGGATGAGGGCAGCACAGACTACGGTACAGAGATTGATCTGGTTGCTTCATATAAGATTAACAAACACTTTGGCATTCTCGGTAAGTATGCTTCCTACGATGCCGATGACCATGCAACCGACACCGACAAGTTCTGGCTACAACTCACCTCAACTTTCTAATTTGGTGAATAGTTCTTGCCATTAGGTAGAGAGCTCCTTAACGTCAAGGCTTGCCGGCAGCGTTAAGGAGCTCTTTTGCTTTACTATCCCGCATATTTAACTCTGAAAGATCGGAACGTGCTCGTTGTAGGTGGCGGTGCGGTTGGTTGCCGTCGACTTTCGCCATTGATTGAAGCCGGAGCAAAGGTGACGCTCGTGGCGCCGCAGCTGGTTGACGAAGCGACCATGTTGGTCGAAAAGCATGACCTCAAATGGCTATGTCGTTCTTATTCCGCAGAGCTGCTTGCAGAGCAATGGTTAGTTATCGCAGCAACAAACAGTGCAGAACTAAATACGGCGATCGCACAGCAGGCGGAAGCTGACGGGATCTTTTGTAATGTCGCGAACGATGCAAATACGGGCAGTTTTATTTGCCCTTCGCTTATCAATGACGGGCAATGCCAGATCGCCATTGCAACAGGGGGCGCTGCGCCCGTACTCACTCGGCTGTTAAAATTCCGCATCCGCGCAATTTTGCCACGCCACCTGAAACAACTGATAGCGGTCTCTGCGGCAAAACGCGCCGACATAAAGCGCACCTTCAGTACGGTCAGTCATCGGCGGCGATTCTGGGAGGGCTTCTTCAGTAAAGCGTTAAATCCGGACAACACAGACTATGCAAAACTATACCAACAGCACCTAAGTGAGGTCACTGAGCAGGCTAGCGCTGTGGTTCCGTTAACTTGTGTACTACCGGATGATCTTGATGATCTCTCTTTTGGTATGGTGAAAAAGCTTCATCAAGCAGATCTGGTTATCGTCAGCGAAAAAGATGAAAGACGGATAGAGACTTTTATCCGCCAGGACTGCCGGCGGGTGCGCCCGGAGGCCTACGCGCAGATAACACCCGAACCACATGCGTCGGTGATTGCGATCGTCACGAACTAACTAACGGTTAAACCAGTAAAGCTGCACCAAGTTAGCCAGTAACAATAGGCCTGCAACCACCTGCCAAAAGGTGAGGGGGCTGCGCTCAATGAGCGGTGCCCGTTCAAATTTTTCAATCAGTTCATCATTTGGTTGCGAGATATCGTGAAAAAATTCAGATAACGCATGCTGCCGGTTTTTAGGGTTCGGAGAGCACGCTTTCTTAATGGCTAAATCGATCCACAGCGGTCGTTTGGTTTTTCGGTGTGCTAGCGGCGTATATTGCCAGACATTAAGGCTGGTTGGGGGGTTAAGCTTTGGATCTTTCAAAGAGAACGGACGCTCACCACAAAGCATTTCGTAAACGATCACGCCAAGGCTAAACAGATCGGATTGAAAGGTACCTTTATGTCCCATTAAGTATTCAGGGGCAATATAGTCAACAGAGCCGACTGGGCAGGTTTCTAAATTAAAGCGCTCAATCTCATCTAAGCCCGCCACCTGTACCGTCCCAAAGTCGACAAGTTTCACCGTTCCATCGTTTCGGATCATGATGTTTTCTGGTTTAAGATCACGATGCACCATTTGGTGCCTTTGCAAGGCTCGAATGCCGCTAATGACCTGTTTCAATATTGGGCGGATCAGCGCCATATCCGGTGTGGGGTGGTCGTACATCCATTGGCGAAGCGTAATACCATCTATGTATTCGCAAAGATGGTAGCGAAACGGGCTTTCTGAATCCGCGGGCTGACAGCGCATCACGTTATCGTGATCTATCTGTTCACCGACCCAGGCTTCGCGCACAAAACCTTCGAGATATTGCGGATCATCGGAAAAGTTTTCTGATGGTGCTTTTAGTACCCATTGGGTCTCATCTGATGACTCCACAAGATAGACATGGCTGCGCGTGTTGCTATGCAGCACTTTCACGATCTTGTAGCCGTCAATCTCGTTACCGACAGCCATCACCGGCGGGATCACTTTTGAGGTGAGTACCGACTGGGCTTCGGTCATCGTCTGCAAGGGCAGCGACTCAACCTCGACAAGCAGGCAGGTCAGGTTATCGTCACTATGAGAATCAGCAGCGAACGCAGCGATAGCATCTGATTTATCCTGTAGCTCCTGTTGCGAAGCCATCAGTTCTGTCAGTTGTTGCGGGCTGATCGCGTCATGGATCCCATCCGTAGTGAACAGCAGTTGATCACCTACTTGCAGCGGCACAGATTTAAAGTCGATCTGGAGCTTGTTATCTATACCTAAGGCGCGTGTCAGATAAAGCTTATTGGCTCGCTGATAATGGCAATGATCCTGGGTTAGTAACGCCAGTTCATTGTCGCGATAAAGATAGATCCGACTGTCGCCGACATGGAAAAGGTAAGCGGTTTGCCCCTTAATAATTGCCGCGCTTAATGTCGTTACCAAGCTGTCTTCGGTGTTCAGTGCACGGTGGCCCTGAGCGAATAACCAGTTGTTCAACGCGCTCAAAACACGGGTGGCTGATTTTTCAACCGTCCAACTATCTGGCGTACTGTAGTAGTTATTAATAAAGTCGGTCACCGCCGTGCGGCTGGCTATTTCGGCGCTGCTACAACAGCTGGCGCCATCAGCGATCACAGCCGTGATCCCTTTGTGTACGAGTTCGCCACCGTGAGCAACTTTCACCGCCAAGGCGTCATCATTTTTTTGTTTAACACCAGCACTACTATGGCTGGCAAAGCGAACACTCAAAACCGACATCAATGGCTTCCTGCAGGGCTTTAAACTAATAAAAAACACACAGTAAAAACATAGAAAAATGGGAGGCATAACCTCCCATTTCAAGCTAGCTAGTTGCGCTCAATCAAGGCTAACTTACCGTGATTAGTTCAACCGTGCCATCTTCATTTACTTCTGCCATCTGACCTTTCGGCTCTTCCATAAATAGCAGCGTGATAAAGCCAACAACCGCTGTACCGGCGATAACAAAGAAGAAAGTCTGATAGTCAACAAACGACAATACAGTCAGATAGGTTACCGCACCCACGTTACCATAAGCACCTGTCATGCCGGCTATTTGTCCAGTCAAACGACGCTTAATCAATGGTACGGCGGCAAATACTGCGCCTTCACCGGCTTGCACGAAGAATGAACATGCCATCGCTGCAGCAACGGCTAACCAAAGCGGCCACGTACCATCAACAAGACCCATACACAGATAGCCAACCGCTAAACCGGCAGTCAAGATAAGCAGAGTCTTCTTACGGCCACAACGGTCAGATATCCAACCGCCACCAGGACGTGACATCAGGTTCATAAAGGCATAGGCAGAAGCCAACAGACCTGCGTAAACCATATCCAATGCGAATACTTCACTGAAGAACAGCGGCAGCATAGATACCACAGCCAGTTCAGATCCGAACGTCGCGAAGTAAAGGATATTCAATACAGCGACCTGCTTAAACTTGTACTGATGAATCTCTGGTACTGGCTCTTTGAACAGGTTCTTGTTTACCTGTATCACTTTGTAAGAGTCAAAGATGTACAAGAACACCAGGCCGATATACATACCGTATGAAACGGTACTGCTTAACATATCAATATTGCTCGGTGACAACTTCCAGGTCAGCAAGGCTAACGCTGCATACATTGGCACTTTCATGATCAGCAGGAAGATCAAATCACCCTTGCTGGTCACTTCCATACCGCCGACTTGCTTTGGCTTAAAGTAAGTAGAACCTTCAGGTGTGTTGCGGACTGTACGGTAGTAGATAACACTGTAGAAAAGACAGATCGCACCGGTGGATGCAATCGCATAACGCCAGCCTTCGTCACCACCGAACAGCAGGGCAACGGTCGGTAATGAAATAGCGGCCGCGGCTGAGCCAAAGTTACCCCAGCCACCATAGATACCTTCTGCGGTACCTAGTTCATTGGCAGGGAACCATTCCGACACCATACGGATACCGATAACGAATCCGGCACCCACAAAACCTAATGCAAAACGGGCAATGGCAGCTTGTAAGAAGGTATCTGCAAAGGCAAACATAAAACAGGGGATAGAGCTGACAGCTAAAAGCACCGAATAAACCAGACGAGGGCCGAAGCGGTCGGTTAGGGCACCAATGATGACCCGCGCAGGGATCGTTAAGGCCACGTTTAGAATTAACAGGGTTTTTATTTCCTGCGACGATAACCCTAATGTACCAGCAATCGCTTGCATCAGCGGTGCGTGGTTAAACCAAACTAAAAACGTAATAAAGAACGCGATCCAGCTGGCATGTAGAACCTTCATTTTTCCGGTAAAGGAAATCAGGTTGAACTTTTCTCCAGTCATTACAAACTCCTGGTGCCTTTAACGGCACGTTTTATAATTAATATTTATTTTGCTGCCAGAGCGTAGCTTCGCTCTGCCGCCTGAACTAAAAAAAACGGCAGGCGGAAATCCGCCTGCCAAATGCTCAGAGGGATTGCAGCTGAACTCGGCCTTCCAGTTCGCGAACTGGGTAAGTAGGAATGGCAACACTCGCATCTTCGATACAGCTGCCATCACGCAGTGAAAAATGTTGCTTATAAAGGGGGGACGCGACCACCGGCTCGCCTTGCAATGACCCGGTAATACCGCGGGAAAGCACATTGGCTTTGCCGAATGGGTCATAGTTACCAATCGCGAACAGTTGTTGACCGCAACCTGAGCGGAAAATCGCTACTTGTTCACCTTGATGTAAGGCACACACACCAACGCCTGCGTGGATATCACCAGCGTCACAAATATCTATCCAAGTTTCGTTACTCATGATCCTGCTCCTTAATCCACTAACTCAACGACGTTGAGGTCTTCGGTTTGTGCTGTGCCTGCGGCTGCAGCGGCTTTTTCGGCTTCTGTAGCTGGGCGTCGCTGACCACGCTCGGTGACGTAACTCAGTTTGTCATCCCCCACATCCGCATTGATGAAGTGACTAAAGCGCTTCAGCTTCTCTTTATCATTGATGGTGGTCTTCCACTCACACTGATATGTCGCAACCACCTTCGCCATCTCTGCTTCCAGCTCGTCGGCGATATTCAGGCTGTCTTCGATCACGACTTTGCGTAGATAGTCCAAACCACCTTCAAGGTTCTCCATCCAAACCGAAGTACGCTGTAAGCGATCAGCGGTACGGATGTAGAACATCAGGAAGCGGTCGATGTACTTAATCAGCGTTTCTTTGTCGAGGTCGCTAGCAAACAGATCTCCATGACGAGGGCGCATGCCACCGTTACCACACAGATACAAATTCCAACCGTTTTCAGTGGCGATAATACCGACATCTTTGCTCTGTGCTTCGGCACATTCTCGGGTACAACCGGATACGGCAAACTTGATTTTGTGTGGCGCGCGCAGGCCTTTGTAACGGTTCTCTGCTTCGATAGCCAAACCGACGCTGTCATCAACACCATAACGACACCAAGTGCTACCCACACAACTCTTAACAGTACGCAGTGATTTACCGTAGGCGTGACCTGTTTCTAAACCAGCGTCGATGAGCTTGGCCCAGATAGGTGGCAGTTCATGGAGCTGAGCACCGAACAAGTCGACGCGCTGGCCACCAGTGATCTTGGTGTAGAGGTCATATTCTTTCGCTACTTCACCAATCGCAATAAGCTGTTCAGGGGTGATCTCGCCGCCAGGAACACGGGGAACAACAGAGTAGGTGCCATCTTTTTGCATGTTGCCAAGGAAGATGTCGTTAGTGTCCTGCAGCGATATATGTTCGTCTTTCAGTACATATTCGTTGTTGTAAGAAGCCAAGATAGAACCAACGGCGGGCTTACAAATTTCACAACCGTCACCACGGCCATGTTCGGCCAACAACTCACCAAAGGTACCTATCTGTTTAACTCGAACAATGTCGGCTAACTCTTGGCGACTATGGTCAAAGTGCTCACAGATATTGTCGTTAACTTCGACACCTAGCTTCAGTAGTTCGGCATTCATCACCTGACCCACTAAGGCCAGGCAACCACCACAACCGGTAGCCGCTTTAGTCGCGCCCTTGATGGCACCTATATCTGTCGCGCCGGCTTGTACCGCCGCCATCAGGTCGCCCTTGGTGACGTCATGGCAAGAACAGATCTGAGCGCTGTCAGGCAGAGCATCTATGCCAAGTCCAGCGCTGGCTTCTTCGCCGTCGATTGCAGGTAAAATGAAGACTTCTGGTGACTCAGGCAGATCCATATCATTTAGGTGAAGCTGCAACAGTGAACCGTATGCGTCAGCATCACCCACCAGAACAGCGCCTAATAGCTTCTTGTTGTCGCTAGAAACAACCAACTTTTTGTACACCTGCGTGTATTCATCACAGAAGGTGTAACACTGGGCGCCTTCGGTATTGGCGTGGGCGTCACCGATGCTGGCAACGTCAATACCAAGCAGCTTGAGCTTGGTGCTCATGTCTGCGCCCTTAAACTCAAGGTCTCCACCGGTGATCTGGTCAACGGCGGCTTTGGCCATCTGGTAACCCGGCGCGACCAAACCGAAAATACGACCGTCCCAGAGGGCACATTCACCCACGGCGTAGATATCTTCAGCGCTGGTCTGACATTTGTCATCAACCACAATGCCGCCACGTGGGCCTACTTCAATATCAAACTCACGTGCCAGGTTATCCCGTGGACGGATACCTGCCGAGAAAACGATCATATCGGTTTCCAGGAAGCTACCGTCAGCAAAGTTCATGCGATAACGGCAGGTTTCGCCAGCAACGATTTCAGTGGTGTTCTTTTCGGTATGAACAGTCACGCCGATATCTTCAATCTTGCGGCGCAGTAACTTACCGCCACCTTCATCTAACTGCACTGCCATCAGGCGTGGTGCAAATTCGACAACATGGGTTTGTAAGCCAAGGTTCTTAACCGCGTTGGCGCACTCCAGGCCCAATAGGCCACCACCCACAACAACACCGACTTTGCTACCTTCGGCGGATGCGGTGATTGCTTCTAAATCTTCAATTGTGCGGTAAACCAGGCAGTGTTCTTGTTCATGCCCTGGTACTGGTGGCACAAACGGGAAAGAGCCCGTTGCCAGGATCAGCTTGTCGTAACTTTCTACGATGCCTTTGTCCGTGGTGATAGTTTTGGCTTCTTTATCGATAGAGACAACTTGCTGATTCACCAGATAACGTACCTGACGCTCATCGTAATAAGCCTCGCTGGTCATCATCAGATCATCAACCGTTGCACCAGTAAAATAGCTCGACAACTGGACACGGTCATAAGCCAAACGAGGCTCTTCTGCAAAAGTGGTTATTTCATAACTATCAGCGGCTTGGTGGCTGCTAAGTTCATCAATGAACTTATGACCAACCATGCCATTACCGACAACAATGACTTTCGTTTTATTTGTCATAGTGGGATCCCTCTAAATTATGCTGACAGCTCGTGCTGTTCTGATTCGATTAAAGTGTTAAACCAGTTAAGGGCAGGGGCTAACGTAACTACCTCGCCAATAACGACCAATGTTGGAGATGGCAACTGGTGTTGCTTTGCCAATTCGGGCAACGTTTCTAATGTGCCTATAACGGTTTGTTGTTCTGGACGGCAGCCATTGGAAATCAAAGCGGCCGGCGTGTTGGTTGGCATACCGTGATAAGACAGTTCACGGCGAATATCAGGAAGTTTGCTCAGCCCCATATAGATAACTAGCGTTTGTGCCGGGCGGGCAAGGGCATGCCAATCGAGGTTAAGTCCGGTTTCACCGTGGGCGGTAATAAAGGTACAAGCTTGTGCCATACCGCGGTGAGTGAGTGGGATACCTGCATAGCTGGTGCAGCCCGATGCCGCAGTGATACCTGGCACGATCTCTACATCAACGCCAATCTTGCGCAGGGTTAAGGCTTCTTCACCGCCACGACCAAATATAAACGGGTCGCCTCCTTTAAGACGGCAGATGTTAAATCCTTCAGCCGCCTTAGTGACTAACAACTCGTTTAGTGCCGACTGGCTGATACTATGATGATTTTTCGATTTGCCGACAAACAGCGCTGCGGTTTGTTCTGGAAACAACGCCCTAATTTCATCGCTGACCAGCGCATCGTAGAGAATTAGGTCTGCTTGTTGAATAATGCGCAGAGCTTTAACTGTTAGTAGTTCAGCGTCACCTGGGCCCGAGCCGACCAACCAGACTTTACCTTGCGAAGAGGCTGACTTTGATGGAGTTGACTGCTGCTTAAGCGCTCTTGTTTCATTGTTCAGCGCGATAATCTTATTTCCCATCATTTACCCTCAAACTTGCTGCTGGTTGTAAAAACAACGCTATTTGACTAGGTACAAAGCAAGGTTGAGGCCAACTGTGTTTTTGATTAGTTGGTTTTATCTAACGCACTGTAATTTAATGATTTATTTGCCAGCCTCGATTGGTAGTGTCTAAATCCACTCTATGAGTAGGGGTAGTAGGTCTATCTCGCTATAGGTAGTGTTTTGATAAGCTGCTTGCCCAATGTGATCTAGGTTGCACTTTTATCTTGCGCCAATAAAGTGCAGCCGGGGCAGCTTTAACGAGTTGTCAATTTAAGGCTCTAAGGCTGAAATGCCGTTACGGCGGGGGTTTTACGATGTTTTGCCAGTGTGGCAAGGGTATTGCACCAAAGCAACGCAGAGATGTTTATTAGGAGTATTCCATGACCAACGACTGGGTGAAAACAACCTGCCCATACTGTGGCGTCGGGTGTGGCGTTGAAGCCAAAGCAGATGAATCGGGCAAGGTCACTATTCGCGGTGACAAATCCCACCCAGCGAATTATGGAAAGCTGTGTTCTAAAGGGCTCGCGCTAGGCGACACGGTTGTACCCACCGGGCGCTTAACGCACCCCTATCAAGATGGTCAGCGTATTAACTGGCAACAGGCACTGAACACGGTAGCGAAGCAGTTTCGCGATACGATAGATGCCCACGGGCCAGACTCTGTCGCGCTCTATGTGTCCGGCCAGTTGCTCACCGAAGACTACTACGTCGCCAACAAATTGATGAAAGGCTACGTTGGCTCAGCCAACATCGATACCAATAGCCGACTTTGCATGTCATCTGCGGTGGCGGGGCATAAGCGTGCATTTGGTACTGACACTGTACCTGGTTGTTATCAGGATTTTGAAGTGGCAGACCTACTTGTGCTGGTTGGTTCGAATTTAGCCTGGTGTCACCCCATCCTGTTTCAGCGGGTAAAGCAGGCCAAGTTAGACAAGCCAAACATGAAGATCATTGTGATCGATCCACGGGTAACAGATACCTGCGATATCGCCGATCTACACTTGCCGATCAAGCCCGGCAGCGATGTCTTACTGTTCAATGCATTACTGGCTTATCTGGCAGCGAACGATCATCAAGATCCTGAGTATCTTTCCAAATATACCGAAGGGGCCGAGCAGGCATTGCACGCCGCCCATGCCGATCAGGGCGATTTGGGTGATTTACAACAAGTCGCCACAAAGTTAGGTATCGATAACGCTAAGTTGACCGAATTTATGGCGCTGTTTGCTGCCACAGAAAAAGTCACCACCGTATATTCTCAAGGCGTAAACCAGTCCACCAGTGGCGTGGATAAAGTCAACGCGATCATCAATTGTCATCTGTTAACGGGTCGTATCGGACGCCCCGGCATGGGCCCGTTTTCGATTACCGGTCAGCCTAATGCGATGGGTGGACGCGAAGTGGGTGGACTGGCCAATATGCTGGCTGCCCATATGGAGTTTACTGACGATGCGATTGCGCGGGTGCAGACGTTTTGGGATTCGCCGACAATGGCCACAGAGCCAGGTGCCAAAGCGGTCGATCTGTTTAATAAGATGGAACAAGGCGAGATTAAAGCGGTTTGGATCATGGCGACTAACCCTGTCGTCAGCTTGCCCGATGCCGATCGCGTAAAGGGTGCGCTACAGAAGTGTGATTTTGTGGTCGTATCGGACTGCATAGCAGATACAGATACCACCCGTTTAGCCAATGTATTGTTACCGGCGCGGGGCTGGTCAGAAAAATCAGGTACAGTCACCAACTCAGAGCGGCGAATTTCGCGGCAGCGCGCTATTGTACCGCCAGCAGGTGAAGCCATGGCCGATTGGTGGATCATCTGTGAAGTCGCCAAACGCATGGGATATAAACAGGGGTTCAACTTCTCCCACGAAGGCGAGATATTTGCCGAGCATGCACAGCTGTCTGGATATGAAAACGACGGTTCGCGCGACTTCGATATCAGCGCGTTCAGTAATATGAGTAATGAAGAGTTTGATGCACTGACACCGTTCCAATGGCCGATGATAACGAAAGGCGACATCAGTCTACATAAACGCTTTTTTGCTGAAGGACATTTCTACACGCCAAACCGCCGTGCCCGGCTTATTCCAGTTAAGCATCGACAACCGGCGCAAGATGTCAGCGACAACTATCCACTGGTATTGAATAGTGGGCGTATTCGCGACCAATGGCATACCATGACGCGTACAGGCTTAGCATCTAAGCTGAACGCCCACTTGCCAGAGCCCTTTATCTCGATCCACCCAGATACCGCGAAACAGTTTTGCTTGGAAAAGGAAGGTCTCGCCAATGTGGAAAGTCACCACGGCAGCGCATTAGTACGGGTAGAAACATCCGCGCGTATGCGTCAGGGTGAGATCTTTATGCCGATCCACTGGACCGGCGTTACCTCATCTAGAGCTCGGGTCGGCGCACTGGTGTCACCGGAAGTGGACCCCACATCCGGCCAACCAGAATTCAAACATACACCAGTAAAAGTCAGCCCGTGGTTTCGTCAAAGTGAAGCCTTGTTACTCACCACGGATGACACTCCCATCCATGAAACGGAATATTGGGTCAACCAACGCGTCGAGCAGGGCATTCTCTATCGCATGGCCAGCCTGCAAGGTAGTGATACCGTCGCCGGTTTGTTGCAAGCGCGCATGCAACCGTTTATCGGCGAGCAAAAGCTTAGCTTCATTGATACTGCGACGGGCAGTTATCGCTACGCCGTATTAAAAGAGGGACGCTTGTTGGGGTGCTATATCGTTGGTAAACGCCTGCAACGAGACGACTATGACTGGTTAGCCACGCTGCTAGATAAGCCTCTGGGCAGCGAAGCGATGCGCAGTATTATGAGCGGTAAAGCACAAGGCTCACTGGCAGCAGGACGCACTGTGTGCGCTTGTAAGCAGGTGGGCTATAAAACGCTTTGTGCCGCAGTAAAAAATGGCGCGACAGATCTTGATGCGCTGCAGCGTGAAACCACTGCGGGTACAGGGTGCGGCTCATGTATACCAGAGCTGAAAGAGATTATTCAGGATTGTGCATTTGAAGAGGTGACGTAAGCAGGTCGGGCACTCAACTACTGGTTCAACCAATCCCAAATTTTTAGTTAAAAGCGGCTATTTTCAGCAAAAATGGCCGCTTTCTGTTGCTAACTGTAAAACTTTCGAACACTCGCTTGAGCCCTGTCTAAGCGACTGCTAACCTACCATTCATTATCAAGATAAACTTGAACGGAACCAAGTGAATGCTAAAACGATTACTGCTTGCTAGCCTCGCTCTACCTTTGAGCGTTAGCGCCGCGCCTCTCTCGATGGATCTTGACGCGTTAAGCCATGGCGAGATTGTAAACGACCAGTTTGATGGGGTCACAGTGTCGGGCACCAACCCAAATCGTGGTTTCGATTACGTTGCAGCATTTGATACTAATAGAGATGCGACTCGAGATCCCGACCTGGAATCACCCTGGTCAGGCGGCAACCTGCCAACCGATACCGATTTAGGCAATATTCTTATCATTGCTGAAAACAACGTAGGTGCCGACGATGGCGTGCTTGACCTTCCAGACGACGAGGGCACACGACCAAACGCAGGTACGATCAGTTTCGCATTTGATGTTGACCTATTCAGCTTTAGTTTTGTACTGGTTGATATCGAGGGTCCGTCAGAGTACGGCATCGACGGTGGTTTCTTCGCATCATTTTATGATGACGACACACTGCTCGAAAGCGTTGGCTTTGGTGCATTGGTCGGTAATACTGGCCCCTACGGCAGCAATGCGGTTTTTGGCGATAACACCATCAACCAAATTAACCCGATCACCGCCTCACTGTTAGGTACCACCTTCGACCGTGTCGACGTCACGTTTGGTGGCTCAGGCGCTATCGGTGGTATTCAATATCAGGTGCCGGCACCTGCCACACTGGCGCTGCTTGGTTTAGGCTTAATTGGTGTTGCACTGAGAAAACGCCGAGCTAACTAAGTTATGCGGTAAACCATAGAGAAGGGGCTAATCAGCCCCTTTTTTGTTGCCTACAACAAATTAAGTTGCACACTTTCGTGCTGTGTACCCATACAGCCCTCTGATTTGGAGTGGCTTCCTATGCCAAAGCTGTGTCAAAAAATGAGATAAAGGCGTTTGCAATTAATGCGAGATTTGTTGAAATTAGTCAATAAGTTAAGTGTGAGATGCATGATCTTGGGCGAAATTGCCTACTGGGCAAGTTCGGTGATAGCAAGCATGCTCTCTAAATGGAGATAGGAAGCATGTGCTTTCTACTTAACGTTATGTTTCTCAATAGTATGAAATATTGCGTAGTTATTGCCTTCGTTGCTGCTTTGGGTACATCAGCACTAAGTGCGCCAGGTATCTACTGGATCTTCGGTTGTTTCCCCGCTTGGCATTCAACCTATAGCATGACACTAAGCTGGCTTCTGATTCTGGTTCTTGTAGCTTCTACAGTGGCGTTTAGCACTGTGTCGGTTGAACAAGGTGAGGGAGCAGTGCTAACCAAGGTTGTTGAAGTTGCCAAAGGCCTCATGGCTACAAGTGTCATGTACCTTGCTAGCTACTATCTTATGCATCGGTTTGTTTTATCAGGCATTATTCTGCCATTTTCATCTAGTACGTGTTGACACCCGTGAAACGAATGAACAAGACAAATAGACAGTCGGGTCAAAAGCCACAATATATGTTTTTAGCACTAGGGCTATTGATTCAATCTTGTGCAAAGGCGATGATTTATCGCCTACTGAGACGTGGCTCTCGTACGAACACTGTGAGATTGAGGTTTGAATAGCGGCGCCGAGATCTGACCATGACCTATTTATACGAATGGTATTCCCCTCCTAAACAGCTTGATGTTGTATGCCCGAATTGCGGACGGCCCGCGCTGTGTCAGGATGTTAAAACTAGCAAGAAAGGCTGTATTATCAATCTGGCTAGGAAACCAGCTTCGCTAGCGAATAGCCGGTTGTCTGCCTGCATCAGCTGCTTACACTGCGGCTTTAGAAAATCGACATACATTCGTTTGCCAGCTGATCTGTATTGGTGCTGCGATGTGAAGGGTAAATTGCTTTGGGCTTGGTCTCGCACACATGCTGGTCTCGTCTTAGACTACTTAACCGCTAAAGACCGAAATTTATCTCATTACAAACACTCGGTATTTTTGCTGCATATCCCTAAACATTTTAAATTAGCAAAAAATAGGCCGGCGGCTGTGAAGGCACTGACAAAACTTCTAACGGCTCAACTCTAGCGCGATACAAAGAAGGAGAGACACGATATGGCAAGGATGATCTTAGTGTGTGGCCCGACAGGTGCCGGTAAAACAACCTATTCGTTGTCCCTTGCCAATGAGCTGGGCGCCGTCCGTTTTTCGATAGACCCATGGATGCAAACTCTGTATTCCAAAGATATGGTGTCACTGGATTACAGCTGGATGATCGAACGGGTGGAACGTTGTTACGCCCAAATATGGGAAGTAAGTAAGCAGATTTTGATGCTTGAAGGTATTGTCATACTCGATTTAGGTTTTACTACGCGTGAGCAGCGCGCGGCATTTGCCGACAAAGCAAGAGCGTTAGGTATTGAGCCAGAACTGCATTTTGTCGACGCCCCTAAGGCGTTACGGAAACAGAGAGTCTCACAGCGTAATGCGGAAAAAGATCCCGCAGTATACTCGTTCGAAGTTACAGATATGATGTTCAACTTTATGGAGCCAAGGTTTGAAGTGCCAGATCAAGCTGAGCTTAAATTTGGCTGTAAAGTAGAACCATAAGGAAGCGTGGTTAACCCACGCATTTTCACGCCACAAGATTTTTACTGCGCTAGCAGAAACTGGGTTAGCAGCTAATACACACGATTTGAAGGGATTATGAAATTTAAGTGGATTACCTGGGCGACAATGTTATGCAGCTTTGTCCCATGTTTGTGGGCAGTAGAGATCCCTACCAGTGCCCGTTCAGAAACCGCCATTGCACAGGTCGAACCGGCATTAAAGAAGGCACTGGCAGCCAAAGGGCTGAAATACGGTGCACCGATATTTATCCGTATATTTAAGACGCCTGGTGTACTCGAATTATGGTTGGAATCGGCCAGCGGTGAGTTTAAACATTTTAAAAGCTACGATATTTGCGATTTCTCCGGCGATCTGGGACCGAAGGTGAAGGAAGGGGATTACCAAAGCCCCGAAGGGTTCTACTTTGTAAACGCTGGACGATTAAACCCATGGAGCCAGTTTCACCTGTCTTTTAACCTCGGTTACCCCAATCGCTACGACCGTTATCATGGGCGAACAGGTAGCGCGCTGATGGTACATGGCAACTGTGTATCGATCGGCTGCTACGCGATGACTGATAGTTACATAAACGAAATATACGCATTAGCAGTTGCGGCATTAAGGGCAGGCCAGCCCTATTTCAGAGTACATGCATTTCCATTTGAGTTAGAAAATGATGCGCTTGCCAAGTACCAGGACAATCACTGGTACGAATTTTGGCAAAACCTTAAACAAGGTTATGACTACTTTAACGAACACAAACGGCCACCTAACGTCGAAGTGTCTAATGGCATTTATACCTTTGGGGCTTAGGCTAAACAGCATCAACTTGATGCTTGCTTAGTGTCTAGCTAATACCTACACCCGATGCGATCGCTTGATAGATCGCGTCCGTTAACTGTGTAAGATCTTCAGCGGCGATAACGTATGGCGGCATGACGTAGATCCGTGTGCCAAACGGGCGGATCCAAACTCCTTGTTCAACAAAGAATGCCTGGATCTCGGCGACGTTCACATCTTCTGTCACTTCAACCACGCCAATAGCACCGATGACACGTACATCTGCGACGGCAGCTAGATCCCGGCATTTGGCTAATTCACGATGGAGTTGTTGCTCAATTGCTTCCACTTGGGATTGCCACTGTTGCGTGGCCAGCAGATCGAGTGAGGCACAAGCGACAGCGCAGGCGAGGGGGTTACCCATAAAGGTAGGGCCGTGCATGAATACCCCTGCTTCACTTTCACACACACCGTTCGCGACCTCTTTTGTGCACACCGCAGCAGCAAGGGTCATGTACCCGCCGGTAAGTGCTTTGCCCACGGTGATAATATCCGGTACCACGGCACCACTTTCGCCGTGCTCAAGCGCGAACATTTTGCCTGTGCGGCCGAAACCTGTGGCTATTTCATCGAATATCAGCAGCGTATTATAGCGGTCACACAGTGCCCGTAGCTGGTCTAAAACGGCGCCATGATAGATACGCATACCACCAGCGCCCTGTACGACGGGCTCAATAATAACGGCAGCGATCTGTTCATGTTGTGTTGCTAGTAGCTGTGCCAGTGGCTCTAGCGATGCCGGGTCAAATTCGCCTTCGGTGATATTTTTTGGTGGCTCGGCGAACAGTTGCTTGGCCAATACGTTTTCAAACAGGGAGTGCATGCCTGTTTTGGGATCGCATACCGACATCGCCCCAAACGTATCGCCGTGGTATCCGCGTTTAAAGCTGACAAACTTGTTCTTAGCGGGCTGTTTCTTTCCTTGCCAATACTGAAGCGCCATTTTCAATGCGACTTCGACGGCAACCGAGCCGCTGTCGGCAAGAAACACCTGTGACAATGGCTTAGGTAACAATGCCAGTAGTTTCTTACTGAGTTCAATGGCCGGCGCATGGGTAAGGCCACCAAACATAACGTGACTCATTTTACTAAGCTGAGTGGTTGCAGCGTCATTAAGCGCAGGCACGTTATAGCCATGTATCGCAGACCACCATGAGCTCATGCCATCGATCAGTTCCCGTCCATCATCAAGCTTGATCCTGACACCGCTCGCGGACGCTACTCCGAAGCATGGCAATGGGTTTAGCGCGGATGTGTATGGGTGCCATAGGTGGTTTTTGTCAAAGTCGACATCAATATTTGGGTTGTTATTGCTCATTTCATGCTCTGTTGTAAACCTTGAGTTCTGGTCTGCGTTGACAGGGTCGTAAGCTGAAGTAGACTAGCGGGAATATCAAAAGAATCAATGGAAGAGTTATCCCGATGACTGAATCACCCCGTCACCAGTGGACCGTTAAACAGGTTGTAGAGCTATTCGCATTACCTTTTAACGATTTAATGTTCCAGGCGCAAACCGTTCATCGTGCCAACTTCGATCCGAACCAAGTCCAGGTCAGTACGTTGATGTCGATTAAAACCGGCGCCTGTGCAGAAGATTGCAAGTACTGTCCGCAAAGTGGGCATTACCATACTGATGTTGAACGCCAGCGCTTGCTAGAAGTTGAAAAAGTTTTGCAGGAAGCGGCTCAAGCAAAAGATAAAGGTGCAAGCCGTTTTTGTATGGGGGCTGCGTGGAGCAATCCAAAAGAACGGGATATGCCTTATTTGGTGCAGATGGTTGAAGGCGTGAAAGAGATGGGTCTGGAGACCTGTATGACGCTGGGCAAATTGACGGTAGAGCAAGCAGAAGTGCTAGGCCAGGCCGGGCTGGATTACTACAACCATAACCTAGATACCTCGCCTGAATACTATGGTGAAATCATTACCACCCGAACTTATCAGGACCGCTTAGACACGTTGTCCCATGTGCGTTCTGCAGGAATGAAAGTATGTGCAGGTGGTATTGTCGGTATGGGGGAAAGCCGTCAGGACCGTGCCGGTTTGTTGGTGCAATTGGCTAACTTGCCAATGCAGCCAGAAAGCGTACCAATTAATATGCTGGTTAAAGTAAAAGGCACCCCGCTTGATCAAGTGGATGACCTCGACCCATTTGAGTTTATTCGCTCTATTGCCGTCGCGCGTATCTTGATGCCTGCTTCTTATGTGCGTTTGTCTGCTGGCCGCGAAAAGATGAATGACCAGATGCAAGCTTTGGCTTTCCTTGCTGGTGCCAACTCGATTTTCTATGGTGATAAGCTGCTGACAACACCCAATCCTGAAACTTCTGACGATCACCGCTTGTTCAATACGCTGGGCATCAAAGTGGAGCAGCGCGAAGAAGCCAGTGACGAGGCCCATGAGCAGGTTCTTATGTCCGCCGTGGTTGAAAGCCAGCAGGACAAAATGTTCTACGAAGCCAATTAATCGCGATGGCGTTTGAACATCTGGCAGATGAATTAGATGCGCGCCGTTTAGCGTCATTGCAGCGGCAGCGACATCTATTTGTTACCGGCAGTGGTCGTTATTTGGCGTTGGATCAGGAAGGTGACGGTCAGCGTTATCTTAATTTCGCCAGTAACGATTATCTTGGCCTAGCCCATCACCCTAAAGTGATCGCAGCATGGAAAGCCGGCGCAGATAAATACGGTTGCGGTTCAGGTGGCTCCTTTCTTATTACGGGCTATAACCACGCCCATGCTGAGCTGGAAGAAGCTGTGGCTGACTTTGCTGGCCAGCAAAGTGCATTGCTGTTTAACTCTGGCTTTGCGGCTAATTCAGCCGTGTTAGCTACGTTGCTGACCAAAGAGGATCTACTGATCCAAGATAAGCTTAATCACGCCTCTTTAATTGACGGTGGATTGAACTGCGCCGCACGAATGACCCGCTTTAAGCACAACGATCTGGCCAATCTTGAGCAACGTCTTCAGCAATCTGGTCGCAACAAACTGGTGGTGACTGAAGGGGTTTTCAGCATGGATGGTGACACCGCGCCGATCCATGATATTGCTTCTTTGTGTAATCAACACGACGCTTGGTTGATGGTCGACGATGCCCATGCGTTTGGTGTGACCGGCAACGGCCGCGGCAGCCTAGCCCAGGTAATGCCGCAAGCGATCCGTATCTATATGGCAACCTTTGGCAAAGCGTTAGGCGTTGGTGGTGCGTTTGTTGCGGCCAGTAATACGGTGATCGAGTATCTGAAACAATTTGGTCGTCACTACATCTACACAACATCAATGCCACCCGCACAGGCGTGTGCTGTGCTTGCTTCACTCAGCTTAGTGAAAGAGGAGCCGTGGCGAAGAGAGTTACTTGAAAAGAACATTATGTTATTTCGCCAACAAGCTGCTGATGCCGGTTTACCGCTAGGTGACTCTAGCACGGCTATTCAACCTGTTTTGCTTGGCGATGTAGCTATCACCATGGCGTTAGCTGAGCGCCTTAAAGAACGCGGCTTTTGGGTAGGAGCGATTCGACCACCAACCGTGCCGGTCGGCGGCGCGAGATTAAGGATCACCATCAGCGCCAGCCATGAAGCACAAGATATAGCAGCACTTGTCACCGCAATCGCAGAGGAATACAGGGTTGTCGTCGAACAGCAGTAAACAACGTATCGCAACCAGTTTTGGCCGTGCTGTAGAGAGTTATGATGATGCCGCAAGGCTGCAGCGTTATGCTGCCGAATGTTTGTGGCAATGTTTAGACCCAAGCCCGACGCTCGGAGTTGCGGTGGATTTAGGCTGTGGCACGGGCTTGCAGCTAAGTAAGATCCAGCAAAACGCCGATACCGTTATCGCTATCGACCTATCGCGGGGAATGCTCAAGCATGCGCAATGCCAATACCCTGATGATTCATGCCTTTGGTTGCAGGGGGATGCGGAGTCTTTGCCACTGTTAGATGCGACCGTTGATACCTTGTATTCCAACCTCATGGTGCAATGGTGCCACGATCTTGACCAGGCATTGCGGGAGATCTACCGCGTATTAAAGCCTGGTGGGCGCGCGGTAGTTTCAACCTTATTGCGTGGTTCACTGGCTGAACTAGAACAAGCATGGCGCTCAGTGGATGATTACCGCCATGTGAATGACTTCCTCAGCGCGGAGCATATTTCAGAGCAACTACAGACACAGCGTTTTAGCGTGGCAAGACTTCAAGTTGAACCGTTGACACTTGAGTACCAGCGATTGACTGCATTAACCCGAGAATTGAAGTCGGTAGGTGCTAATGTGGTGACCGAGAATAAGCGCAAGAATCCGTTGAGTAAGTTAGATGTGCAGCGGTTACTTTCGGGCTACGAACCATTCCGCCTGAGCAATGATAAGTTGCCGGCGACCTATCAGATCGGTGTGTTGGTGTTACAGCGTTAAGCAAAAGGGACAATGTGAAAACAGTATTTATAACCGGCACGGATACTGATGCCGGCAAAACATTTACGTCGGTTCAGTTAATTCACTGGTGGCAAAACCAAGGACTGTCGGTGGCTGTATCGAAACCTGTTGCAGCAGGCGGGACACTCAACCCCGCAGGTAGGCTGGAAAACGAGGACGCCTTAGCGCTGATGGCTGCGACGCAGTTGGAAACAACTTACCAAGCGGTCAATCCGTACTGCTTTAATGCACCAGCTTCTCCCCATATCTCTGCCGCACAAGATAACGCTCAGGTATCACTCGCTGAGCTACAACAACATCATCAGGACGTGATAGCAAAGCGCGGTGCAGATATCTGCTTGGTAGAAGGTGCGGGCGGTTGGATGGTGCCGATTAATGATAGTGAGCTACTTTCAGGTTTACCTATTACGATGCGGTGGCCGGTCATTTTGGTGGTGGGAATGAAACTTGGTTGCCTTAATCATGCTTTGTTAACGGCAGCGCAAATAAAAGCGCAGGGTGGTCATTTGGTTGGGTGGATAGCAAACTCGCCGTTGCCTGAGATGGAATTCCTAGCAGAAAACATTGATACCCTGGCATCGCTTATTGATGCGCCACTGATCGGGACAATTGGCTATCAACAAACAGAGGTGACCAATTTCGATTTGGTTTTGTAGGCATTGTGCAGCGCTTTCCCACGATGGAAAACGCTGACTTGCTGAAAGGCGTGTTAGCTACTGCGATTTATCAGGCGTTAAGAACGTCGTCGCCATCTTTCAGTGTCACAGCATCGACTTGGTAACGCAGTACCTTACCATCGGTGTCGCCATGATAGGTGTGCTGTTCTCCCTCAACTTTTATACAGCATCCCTCTGGCAGGGCGATGACCCGCTGACCTTGAGCAACGGTCAGGTATTCTGCCAAACGTTGACTGCGTGACTCTCCGTTATGACCGGGTAAAGTTGCATCGGTGAAGTGTGGATTTATCTGGTAAGGCACCAAGTTTAACGCATTGAAACTCGGCGGACAGACGATCGGCATGTCATTGGTGGTGCAAATCGTTGGGCCAGCCATATTGCTGCCAGCGCTCCAACCAATATAAGGCGTACCAGCGTCTACTTTGCTTTGGATCGCATCGATCAACTTTTGATCGTATAACGAAGCAAGTAATTGGAAGGTGTTCCCACCGCCCACCAATATCAATTCAGCGGCTTGAACGGCTTTGATCGGGTCCTGCATATCAGTGATATTGGTGATATCCAAGTTTAAAGGTTGTAGCGCCTCGGCGACCATACGGTGATATACGCTGTAACTGATGGTGACACCCGCATAAGGGATGAAAACAGCCTTTCGGATACCGCTTGGCAAAAAGTCACGGATCATCGCCAGAGGCTGCGCCAGGTAGGCATTATCGCGATAACGTGAGCTGCTTAACAATAAGAGTTTTTTCATAATTTTGGTTAATATTTTGAAATGCTTTTTGAGCTAGATCTGTAGTTCGAACTACCAGAATACACTATATTGGAATCGTGCATTTGAGCAAATCTCAGATGCAGCGTAGCGAAAGTTGCGCATGTCTCCCAAAATACCGTCAAAGCCACCTGCGTCACAGGTGGCTTTTTATTTGGTTACATTTTTTTACCTGTTAAATGAAGTAAAACCCCATTGAAAACGGTCTTAACGACCATACCTATAAAATAACTATGTACTAAGAGGTGTTTTCATTTATGAAGCGCGTTTTACTGTTTATTGCAACGAACCTGGCCGTTGTATTAGTGCTAGGTATCGTATTGAACGTTATCTTTTCCGTGACAGGCTTACAGTATGGCCGTGGCAACATCGCGTCTCTACTTGTACTGGCAGCCGTGTTTGGTTTTGGCGGCTCTTTCATTTCCCTGGCCATATCTAAGTGGATGGCGAAACGTTCCACTGGGGCGCATGTTATTACCAATCCAGCGAACGAGACCGAACGCTGGCTAGTCGACACCGTTCAGCGTCAGGCGGCCAAAGCGGGCATTGGTATGCCAGAAGTGGCCATCTATCCTGGTCAGGAGATCAATGCCTTTGCTACTGGAATGAAACGCAATGATGCGCTGGTAGCGGTTAGCGTTGGTTTGCTTAATAACATGACCCGTGATGAAGCAGAAGCCGTGTTGGCCCATGAAGTGAGCCACGTGGCGAACGGCGATATGATCACGATGAGTTTGCTGCAAGGTGTAGTAAACACCTTTGTTATTTTCTTTGCCCGTATTGTTGCCAACATTATTGATAACTTCTTACGTGGCGATGAAGAGGGTGGCGGTTTAGGCGGTTTTGCTTACTTTGGCGTTGTTATGGTACTCGAACTGGTATTCGGGATCCTGGCAAGTACCATTGTTATGTGGTTCTCACGGCAACGAGAGTTTCGTGCTGATGAGGGCTCTGCACGGTTGGTAGGTAAAGAGAAAATGATCGCAGCACTCGAACGATTGAAGCAACCAGCTCCTGAAACACAGTTGGAGGGGCAACTTGCGGCCTTTGGTATCAATGGCAAAAAGAGTATGTCTGAGTTCTTTATGAGTCACCCCCCGCTGGATAAGCGTATTGAAGCGCTGCGCAATATGCGTTAAAAAATTTACCGTGATTAAATAAGCCCGCACTCTAGCGGGCTTTTTTTCGGAGTAAAGCGACTGTGTCAAACCAAGTTGTAGATCGTAAATGCATCACGCCTTATCAATGGAACCAAGGATGTTTTGGTTGGCATCTTCTGGCTGATCCTAAGCTCAGTGTTATCGAAGAGGAGGTTGCGCCAGGGGCGGGCGAGGTGCTTCATATTCATCATCAAGCACAACAATTTTTTTATGTTTTAAGCGGCGTTGCCACCATCATCACAGCCAGCCAAGACTTCCACTTGAAGCAGGGGCAGGGTGTAGCAATAACACCCGAGACACCCCATCAGCTAAAAAATAATGGCACTGAAGTACTGCGTTTTTTGGTTATTTCATCCCCTCCGACAAAAAACGACAGAGAAAACATTTGCGCTGGGTCTAACTAATTGCCCGTTTAAGGGTGTAGGCTGAACTCAGGCTCACTGGAGGAATTCTATGCAGCACTTTGATTTACCATTGAAGAATCGTCCTAAAAACATCGTCGTACTGACTGGCGCAGGTATATCTCAGGAGTCTGGAATACGTACGTTTAGGGCGGCCGATGGTTTGTGGGAAGACCACAGAATCGAAGACGTTGCGACTCCGGAGGGGTTTGCCCGTGATCCAGCCTTGGTGCATCGATTTTACAATGCCCGACGCCAACACCTGCAGAGTGATGATGTCGTACCTAACCCGGCTCATCTTGCACTCGCAGAATTTGATAAAGCGGTTTCGGGCCAACTTTTAGTCGTTACTCAAAACGTCGATGATCTACATGACCGCGCGGGCCAAGCGCAATTGATCCATATGCATGGTGAGTTATTAAAGGCACGTTGTGCGGTTAGCGGCCAAGTGACCCGTGCGCCGTTAGTTCTGGACGAATCAATGAAGTGTGACTGCTGTGGTTTGAGCGAGACACTGCGCCCTGACATTGTTTGGTTTGGCGAAATGCCAATGGAGATGGATCGGATCTACCAAGCACTATCCTGCGCTGATATGTTTATCTCCATAGGTACGTCGGGCAATGTTTACCCTGCAGCAGGTTTTTGTCGCGAAGCAAACCAAGTTGGAGCGTGCACGGTTGAACTGAACCTGGAGCCATCATCCACCAGCTCGGAGTTTCAATACACATTTTATGGCCCCGCAGGCAGTTTGGTGCCTGCATTTATCGATTATTTAAAGAGGTTACCCGTTGCAGGTAACTAGCCGTCGCTGATTATGTTGAATTCACCTTGGTTTCCAGAGTTTCTTACTATCGTGGTTATCCATGGCTTAGCAGTGGCAAGCCCTGGGCCTGATTTTGCGGTGGTGACCCAAACGGCGATCCGGTCGGGCAGACGCATCGCGATGATAACCGCACTAGGGGTGGGCACCGCAATTCTCTGGCATGTTGGCTTGTCGTTGGCAGGGGTGTCACTGCTCTTTCAACAGATGCCTGCACTATTAACGCTGTTTACGCTGCTTGCCGCTCTATACTTGGGTTACTTGGGCGTGTCAGCAATGCTAGCCAAACCAGCGGCAGATACGCTTAGTCAAAATAGCGAGCAGGTGATGCAGCGTTCCGCTTTCGTTAAGGGATTAATGACTAACGGTCTTAATCCGAAAGCGACGCTATTTTTCATTGCTTTGTTTGCGGTAGTGATATCGCCTGAGCGTGATGTTGGTATTAAGCTGTTCTATGGCATCTATATGGCGTTAGCCACTGCTGCCTGGTTCTGTTTATTGGCGTGGCTTATTGGTAGTCCGAGATTTAGAAGTACATTGCAACGCAAGGGCTATTGGCTTGAGCGGATCACCGGCGTCGCGCTGGTTGTGTTAGCCATTAAGTTAGTCATTGATCTTGTCATCACTAACTGATCAGTAATGAGGCGAATATGAGTGATAAACGTTTGGTACACAGGTTACATGCTGATATCGCCATTGAATCGGAGCAACGCTACTATCGTGTCAGCACCACGATGGCGTTAAGTGGCTCCGAGATTAGCGACCACCTGTATCTCCGCTTACTGATGTTTTGTCTGTTTTACGATGAATCTCTACGGATAAACGCCAATGCTGAAAGTAAGGAGTTCCCAGATCTTTATACCGAAGATGAAGCGCTCGGCGTGGTTATCGCGATCCCCGCGGAGCATCAGCTGAAGCGCTACCTACATCAATTCGAAAATCTACATATAGTTCTGTTTGCCGATGAGCTAGACAACGAAGCATTCCGCCCCCACCTTTTTCAACAGACTAATGTTTGGTGCCTGGACAGGGCATTGGTTGAGTCGTTGGAGGCTGAAGATGAACTTAACCATCACTGGTCGTTGTCGCTGACCGATGACCAACTGAATGTGACTACGCGGCGATCTAGTTACGTTGGTAAGTTCTGCTTATGGGAAGGGATGCGTTCGAATATTGAGACAAAGCTTCACCTCCAGCGCTGATCCTCTATAATCCCCCTCAACTCATCGATCAGTTAGTGAAATATGTTTAACGATCCTAAAGATTCACCTGCTATTCAGCGGGCTATAAGTGGTGAATACAGCGTCAGTGTAAAACAGGTATTGAAAAAATCCTGGCAACTGACCCAGCAAAATAAACTGCCCGTGCTATTCGCATTTCTATTCGCAGTGGCCATCAATATTGGCGCTCAGCATATTATGAGTTTGATGCTAGGCGGCGGAGAGGGCGGTAATGAAGGTATCGATGGCGTAGCCAATTTGATAGCAACGTTGATCGCTGCGCCTTTCTGGGGCGGCTTGGATATGATGGCGCTGCGCCGTTCGCGTGGTGCGCCGGTTCAGGTTACCGACGTGTTTAATTACCTGAAATACTTTGCGCCACTGGCACTGGTACAGGTGCTAATTACCATATTGTTACAACTGGGCTTAGTGTTGCTGTTATTGCCTGCGATCTATTTAGCGGTCGGTACATCGTTCGCCATCATGCTGATGCTGGATCGCGGCATATCGCCGACCAAGGCGGTTTACCTCTCAATACGCGCTGCCCACCATCAGTGGTTTAAACTGTTTCTAGTGTTCTTGGCACTCACGCCGGCAATGGGTCTGGCGGCGATTCCTTTGGCTGTATATTTATCTGGTCAAGGCATGGAGCAGGTACAAAGCACCATGATGTTCAGCTTACTCCTGATTTGGGCTGTACCCATGCTGTATTTCGCTAAAGGGGTGATGTTTGATGCCATTTTTGGTGATGCAACCGTAGAGGAACCAGTCGAACGTTCCTCGACAGATGATGGTAGTTTTTCCGCATAGAGCCAGTGAGAAGTATTAGTTGTATGGTGACTAGAGATACCCGCTTCATTTTCAGTATTGCCCTGATCTCGGTGCTGAGTTTAAGCATGATCAGCTATTTTCGTACGCCAGACGTTGTTGAAAAGGAAGAAGTGGCGAGCGCCAAAGATCTTCCTGATTTCGCCGCCATTGGCGATGTCAAAACGAAGAAAATCGCCTTCTTTCGCTACCTAAAGCCATTTGTGATGGCGAACAACGCTGAGATTTTGGAAATGCGGCGCCAAGTTGAAGGGTTCCTCGATGAGCTGCAAGCAAAAGGTAGCTTGTCGGCGAAGTCTCTCTATCAACTGCAGGCGATAGCCGTGCGTTACCGTATCCAGTCATTTTCAGTATCAGATGAAAGTCTCAACAGACTATTAAAGCGCCTGGACATATTACCGTATGAACTTGTGCTGGTGCAGGCTGCAAACGAGTCCGCCTGGGGAACATCAAGATTCGCTAGGGAAGGGTATAACCTGTTTGGGCTTTGGTGCTATCGCCAAGGCTGTGGCATGGTGCCGAAGGCGCGCAATGACGGCGCCGTCCATGAGGTCGCCCGCTTCGCTTCGATGGAAGAGGCGGTTTACGCTTACTTCTTGAACCTTAATACCCATCCAACCTATAAGCCGCTTAGAGACATTCGCCAAGCCCAGCGTGAAGAACAACGCCAGATCAATGCTAACGAGTTGGTCTCGGGATTGGTGGGATATTCTGAACGTGGTGAGGCTTACGTTGAAGAGCTAGCCGCTATGTTACGCTACAACGCCAAGCTATTTACGGAGTTAACACAATGACATCGTGCAGTACAAAACTGTTTGTTGGTTTACTGCTAACCATCGGCTTGGCGTACGGCACGCAGGCGAATGCAAATACCTTAACGATGGAATACAAGCCATTCTATCAGCGACTTAAGGTGCTTTATCAAGGTGACTACCCTGATTCTAATATCGTTTTTCGCCTACTAGAAGCTGGTGCCAGTAACGCGGCATGTGCCATCGAGTCAGGGAAAATATTTAATAAAAACTATGAGTTACCACTTGTCTATACAAGCGAGTCAGTATTGTTAATTCCTTATGATAGGAAGCTGTACAGTGACAAAGCGGTTGTCGCCTTACAAACAAAACAGCCTTGCGAATTGACCATTGCATTAGCGCTAAAAAGGCCGAAAGCCAGTTATGACGCCGACGAGTTGGTTAAACAACTTAACCAGCTTTACGCGCTGATGAGGGATTTTGCTGGGGTCAGCAAGTTTATGCTTCCAGAAATTGTCGGTGCCACACTATCTTTCGATGCAAAGAGCGAAGTCACACTTATTTCGTCCGAGGCTGGGGATGACGTAACCGTGTTAGTTAGCCAAACCGATGAGATACAACTTTCATTAGCGCAGCTGTCGATGGCAAACCGATTAACCATGAGTTCGGTACCAACCTCTATCCGACTTTGGTTGGCACCGAAGAAGTAATTAGCTGACTTCGATTATTTCTAAGCGTTCACCTGCGTTGATATCTTTGTTAACAGGCTGGCTAGCGAATGTTTCGTTATCGAAGGCGGTGTCACCATCTTCAACAGGTGCACCGGTCGCTTCTATTGAAGCAAAATCGTATAGCTGATGATCGGCTAGGTGAGATGGAACAACATTCTGCATCGCCCGAAACATTGTTTCTATCCGTCCAGGGAACCGTTTGTCCCAGTCACTTAGCATCGCCTTGACTGATTGGCGCTGCAGATTTTCCTGAGAACCACATAAGTTACATGGGATGATCGGGAATCCTTTATGCTCGGCAAAAGGGATAATGTCTTTTTCTCTGCAGTAAGCCAACGGACGAATAACAACATGCTCACCGTTGTCGCTAACTAATTTAGGTGGCATTGATTTCATCTTGCCACCAAAAAACATATTCAGAAAAAGCGTCTCCAAGATGTCATCTCGGTGATGGCCAAGGGCAATTTTAGTCGCACCAATCTCTTTTGCGGTTCGATAGATGATGCCGCGACGCAACCGACTACAAAGTGCGCAGGTTGTTTTTCCCTCAGGCACTTTTTCTTTAACAATACCGTAGGTGTCTTCCTCAACGATCTTGTACTCAACGCCAAGATCTTCAAGATAAGCAGGCAGGATATGCTCCGGAAAACCAGGCTGCTTTTGATCCAGGTTGACGGCCACTAGCTGGAAATTAACCGGTGCACTCTTTTGTAAATTTTGCAGGATCTCAAGCATGGTGTAGCTGTCTTTACCGCCGGACAAGCAGACCATGATCTTGTCGCCCTCTTCGATCATATTAAAGTCAGCAATAGCACGCCCGACAGAGTGACGTAAGCGCTTATGTAATTTATTGAAGTTGTACTGTGCTTTGGGTTTCATGGTGCGCCCTGAAGTTCGATGACAGATCAAAGAGGGCGCACATTATACGGATTGCCGCTAGATAAGGTAAGCGTTATTAACTAGCACATGTAACTACCTACCTCGCCGCACCTGCTAGGCGACGCATCAATTTTGCGCCGGGCAATGCTAAACGAAAGTGAATATGCCGACGTTTTGTCTTTGTATTCTTGTGAATGTCACTTGCAGTAGGCTGAGCCATAGTCGCTTGTTCAGTGGCTAACAGTGAACAGCAAACAGAGGTAAGGAACCGATAAACCTGCAACAACTCCACTAATTGCATGTTGGCATACTCACTGTCGTAATCACCATAAACGACACCTTGGCGAGTAATAAGTAGCGTTGAAGAGGGGTCTAGTTCGATATCTCGTTCATCATAATTATGCAACCAAGCAGCAAACAGTGAACGAATAGGGCAGGTAGTGGGCATATCTGAGAACCACTTAAAGGCGCTGTCACGATTGACACCAACAATCTTGATACCTTCGAGGTAACGCCGTGGTTGGCCTTCGTATATTGTGGCATAAAGCCCCATCGGTACATGGGTTTTTTCATATAGCGAATTGGGCTGCTGATCTATCCAACTCAGTATATCTTCAGCTAAGGTCGCTTTACTGCGCCGCAACTCTTCGAGCAGCGCTTCACTTTGTTTAACGTGCATAAGGCTATCCCTTTTAAGGTGCAGCCCTTTAACTCATAGCTACACCGACTGTTCTCTGGACAGCGGGGCTTCAAGCCCCCCAGGCTATTGTTATTATTTTTTTACCTTAATCATCAAGTTCAACCGGAGAGACAAACCCCGCCGGTTTAAGTGCTAATACATCACAGTTCAAACTGTCGATTATGTGCTCAGCGGTATTCCCAATCAGAGCCGCTGACAAACCTGTTCTACCGATAGAACCCAAAATCACCAGCTCAGCATCAAGATCGTCAGCTAAACGGGGAATAATATCTTCCGGCAGGCCTTCTTTTACGTGGCAGTTGCACACATCTATACCGCCATGTTCAGCTTGTTTGTGTAACTCTTTCACATGGTGATCGCAAACTGCCTCGTTATAAGATTTAGGATCAAATTCTGGGATCTCAATAGCGATATTCACTGGCGTACCCGGGTAGGTATTAACCAAATGAACATCCGCATCCAATAGCGTTGCCATATCATTGGCCGCAGTGACGATCTGCGTGTTCAACGAGATGTGCGCCTCTTCTTCACTGCCGGAATTCACCGCAGCAAGAATGTTACCTTTAGCAGGCCAGGCATGTTGTTTTACCAGCAGCACAGGTACGGGTGACTTGCGCATTAAGTGCCAATCAGTTGGTGTGAAAATAACAGACTTAAGTTTGTCATGTTCATGAGTGGCTTTGACAATCAGATCATGGCCATCACGGAGCACTTCCTGAATGATTGCTTCAAAAGGACGATTGTGCCACACGACTTTTACCTGAATAGGCAGCTCGCGATCAGCATAGCCATCAATAACTTCAGTTAACCATTCTTCACGCTGGCTGATCACACCACGGCGCATAGCTTCACGCTCTTCGCCGGAAAGCATGGTAGTCATCTCATAGGAAAAGTCATAAATTGCCAAGAAGACTTTGATCTGCGCACCGGTCTTTTCGGCCAGTTCAACAGCCCGACTAAGTGCCCCTTGCTCACTACGCGTAGGGTCAACAACGACAAGTAGAGAATTGAAGTTTGCCATACATCCTCCAAGCCCAAAATAAAGGGGGTTTGTGCTAAGGATAGACTACTGGGCTCGTAGTTAAATGTAGGCTTTTTAAATCAAAAACGGTAGGGAAGGAGGTTGCGCTGGATCAACCATTAACCAATCCAGCGCAAAAACAGATGAGAGATGTTACTCGCCGCTTGCGCCGGCTAGCTCGGTCAATTGGTCATCATCTAAAATAGTGATGTATTTGCCCTTAACTTCTATCATTTCGCTTTTCTGGAAACGTCCGAGAAGTCGGGAAATAGTCTCTACCGTCAGTCCTAGATAGTTCCCTATATCGCCGCGAGTCATGCTAAGGCGGAACTCTTTTGAGGAGAATCCACGTTCACCAAAACGACGAGACAAGCTGTAAATGAAAGCGGCCAACCGCTCTTCAGCACTCTTCTTACTAAGTAAGACAATCATCTCTTGGTCGCCAACAATTTCGTTACTCATCAAGCGCATTACCTGATGACGAAGTTTGGGCATGGCACCAGACAGGTCGTCTAATGTGTCGTAGGGGATCTCGCACACCATCGCAGTTTCTAATGCTTGAGCAAAGCTCTGATGTTGACCGGTGTTAATGGCATCAAAGCCGACAATATCACCAGCCAAATGGAAGGCGGTAATTTGCTCTTCACCTTGCTCAGTGATGGTATAACTCTTAACAGTGCCAGAGCGGATGGCGTAAAGCGCCTTGAGCTCGTCGCCGGCTTGAAAAAGCTCATCACCTTTATGGATCGGCTTTTTCCGCTCAATGATCTCGTCTAACTTATCGAGTTCACTATCGTTAAGTGTAAAAGGAATGCAGAGTTGGCTGATACTGCAGTTTTGACAATGAATTGCACAGGCGCCGTTCATAACTCTAGAGCCTGCGGCTCCACTGGCTTTATCGTATCCCATTACGTTACCTAAATATTGCACAGATACGTAATGATACACACTATTTACCTTGTTTAGAACCAACTGGTACGTTCTAGCGCACTATATAGTGTCAACAATCCTAAACTAATAACCATGATCCCAAACAAGTTACGTAACTGTTTGTTCTTTAGCACTCTTTTAACCTGCTCACTAAACGTACCAATACCTATCATTGTTGGCATTGTACCGATGCCAAACGCCAACATTATTGCAGCCCCATGCCATGGGCTATCAGCGCTTAACGTCCAAGTCAGTGTCGAGTAAACCAGACCACATGGCAGCCAGCCCCATAGGAAGCCGTAACAGGCTGCTGATTTCAGCGAGGTGATAGGTAGAAACTTAACTGAAATCGGCTGCAGCTTACGCCACAAACCCTGGCCGACCAATTCAAATTTGGCTAAGCCTAAGTACCAGCCCGAAATATAGAGTCCAGCCAATACAATCATCAAGCCTGCCAGCAACTGAAATGCTGTGACAATAGACTTAAGCGCCGACAATGAGGTTAAAGAGGTAGACGCAGAGGCAATAAGTGCACCTGCAATAGCATAACTACTAACACGACCGAGTGATAAAAACAGTGAACGCAGGAATGCATGGCGATTTGTGCCAGTGAGAATTGCAGATGCCAGGCCACCGCACATACCCGCACAGTGGCCACTACCTAGCACGCCAACCATAAAAGCCGCGACGACTTGATTTTCAATCATTTGGCGGACTTGCCTGACTGTGCTTTGGTTGTTCCTTTCACAGGGGTGTTTTGCTTCTCATCAAACAGAATGTCACTCCCATGGCGCTCCAAATCCTCAAACTGTTCACTACGCACAGCCCAAACGAAAACGCCAATGGCGACAAAGACAAATATAATCGCGATAGGGATCAATACATAAAGTATGCTCATTTTCGATTCAGTAACCTTAGTGAGTTGGAGACGACGAGTAGACTGCTTAAGCTCATACCGAGTGCTGCGAAATAAGGCGCGATATATCCGCTAACAGCCAGCGGAATAATGCATAAATTGTAGGCCAATGCCCATGCCAAGTTTTGCTTGGTAATACGCATCGCACGTTTTGACAGATCCAATGCATCAATCAAAACCGTTAACCTGTTACTGGGAAGGATCGCATCTGCGCTGACCTTAGCCAAATCCGTACCGCCGCCCATGGCTACTGAGCAATGGGCCGCAGCCAGCAGTGGTGCGTCATTAACACCGTCGCCAACGGCCAAAGTATATTCGCCATCATTTTGCTTCTGGCGAATATATGCCAACTTATCGGCAGGACGTTGGCCAGACAGATAACGTTTAAGAGACAAGGCCAAGAATGACTTTTTCAATCGGTTGGAGTCATCACCCGTTAAAATAGTGGTTTGGATCTTTCGCGACTGCAGCGCTTGCAATGCGCTGCTGGTATCTTGTCGCAAATTATCGTCAACATAAAAGGCGCCAACAGGGTGTTCGGAAAAGCAGATCACAGCGCTGGCATCTAGCCATGGGGTAGGGATTGAAATACCATTTTCTTGCAACCAACCAGGGCGCCCTAACCAGATTTTCCTTTGTTCGATGGAGCCTGTAACACCATCACCATGGTATACCTGAATATCATGGACTTGGGGTAAGGGCAGCGATAGATGACGTGCCTTAGCCATAATAGCAACAGCTACCGGATGCTGTTGCCCTAGCTCAAGCGCTGCGGCCTGACTTAAAACCTCATTCTCTGAGTGACCGGTCGCAACCGCAAACGTTGAAACGACAAGGTCACCTTCGGTTAAGGTGCCTGTCTTATCAAAAATTACTTCGGTTACCTTAGATAAGGCTTCAAGCACGTTACCACGCCTAACCAACAAACCTAGTCGACTCAGATTGGCATAGGCGCAGGTAATTGCAGTTGGCGTCGCCAAGCTTAAGGCGCAAGGACACGTCGCCACGAGTACAGATAGAGTGATCCAAAAGGCTTCAGTGGCATCAATCTGTAACCAAGCAATATACGTAGCAATCGAAATAATGAGTAAGCCCGGCACAAACCATTTAGCGATCGCATCTGCAATGTGGGCTATTTTAGGTTTATCTTGCAAGGCCGAGGCTTGTAGCCGTACAACATCGCTCAACACGCTATTATTGCGGCTGCGTAGCACCTGACCAGTAACTATCTGATCGCGGTTAACGCTGCCGGCATAAATAGTTTCACCGACACTTTTTTGCACAGGATAACTCTCACCTGTGAGCATCGATTCATCAAAACGGCTTTCACCGGTACTAATAATGGCGTCCGCGGGAATAGTTTCCCCGGGGACGATACGAATGAGATCACCTTCCGTCAGTATTGACGCTGCGACCAGTTCATACTCCCCGAACTGGTTTTGCTTATTGGCCTTAGCTGGCAACAACTTAAGCAGATTCGAACCTGTTTCGCTGGCGCGCCGCCGCGCTTTCATCTCCAGAAATCGTCCTAACAATAGGAAAAAGGCGAACATAGAAACCGATTCGAAATAGACTTCGCCAGTGCTTAAAACGGTGGCATAGGCACTACTTGAATAGGCTAGAAGCAAGGCAATTGAAACAGGAAGATCCATGTTTAACTGCAAAGCTTTTAGTCCTTGGAGTGCATTGCGATAAAAGGGTAGAGCGGAGTAGAGTATGACGGGTGTGGCCATAATCAAACTTGTCCAACGCAAAAGATCCCTGAACTGATCCTCTAAGTCACTGAACACGCCAAAATAGAGCCCAATTGCAAACATCATCACTTGCATAGTCGCAAGCCCGGCGATCCCTAAACGTATCAAATAACGTTGATACTGCTTGCGAAACTCAGCCTCTTCAACGCCGGGCTGAAAAGGCGTTGCACGATAGCCAATGGAGCGTAACTGAGCGAGGATCTCAGACAGCTTTATCTCTGACTGCTCCCAAGCGATGACGACCCTGTGGGTTGTTGTGTTTACGCTGACCTTGTAGACACCGGCAAGTTGCCCAACATGGTGCTCTATTAACCAGGCGCAGGCCGCGCAGCGAATACCATCAATGGTCAGTATGGTTTCATTGTGATTTTCGCTGTTGGTGGCAACGAACTCTTGCTGTACTTCCTGAAGATCATAGGCGAGCAATTCGTTGAGTTGCTCCGTATTCGGTACATCTGTTTTGTCTGAGTCTGTTGTGCGGTAGTCATAAAAACTTGAGAGCCCGGCATCGACAATGCTTTGCGCAACCGCTTGGCAACCGGGACAGCACATCGGCTGTTCGTTGCCGCCAATCGTTACAACTCGGAGAGGGCCCGCAGGTATGGGGTCACCGCAGTGAAAACAGTCAGTCAAGTATCGCTCCTAAAACTGCAGGCCTTCTATTGTGCACAACACGAACGCTATGGGATCAGCGCAATCTGTGTTTCGTTGGGGTAGGTGAAGGTTTTCTGCAGACGCCAATCATCGGTTAGAGATTCAATAGATAATCGCCACTTACCATCAAAAGAGCCATCGATGGAGGTGCGATAATCACCATTGGCATCAGCGGTTAACAGTTGATGGATATCGCGGTCACTGATGGTTGGGTGATACAGGTGAATGCGTAAGGCGCCAAGCGTGGCCGGAACAGTACCTTGGTGGCTTACACGCAATTCAACGTCACCGGACTCGGATTGCGCAATCAAAACTTTGAGCGCGATACCTAGTTCGGCAGCGTGTTTTTCTCGCGCTAACTCAAGGTTAATTGCCTTTCCTTCTTTATAGTAATCGTCGATTACCATGTTGGGCGCATTGTTTGCGGCAATATATAGCGTGCTAAAACTAGCAATAACTGCCGCGCTTGGCAGTGCGATCAGAAACCAGGGCCAAAACTGCTTATACCAGGGAGTTTGCATAACGATTCCAATGTAATAGGGCGGCGCTATTATACTGCGCTAGCTTGAACCTGACACTAGTGCAGAGCGTCTTTAACAGAAGAAATAAAAAAGCCGCTTAAAGTAAGCGGCCTTTATTCCTGAGAGCAGGCTTATTCAGCTGGCTTCTCGGGGTTGGATAAACGGTAGACGTAGGCTGAGATAATATGAACCTTGTCTTCACCTAGAATATCTTTCCAAGCAGGCATCACACCGTTACGCCCGTTACGCAGCGTTTCTAATACCGCGCTACGTGAACCACCATATAACCAGATGTTGTCGGTTAAATTCGGCGCACCAAGTGCTTTATTACCTTTACCATCGGCACCGTGGCAGGCTGCGCAAACTGCGAACTTCAACTTACCAGCTTGCGCTTCCTTATCGTTTACCTTACGGCCAGACAAGCTCAAAACATAAGAAGCAAGTTCTTCGATCGCTTGCTCGCCCATTGAGCTCCAGCCCGGCATTGCACCTTGACGACCGTGCAGTAACGTCTGACGGATTGTTTCAGGCTCACCTCCATACAACCAAGCGCCATCGGTCAGGTTAGGGAATCCAGTACCACCACGGGCATCAGAACCATGGCATTGCGCGCAGTTTTGCAGGAACAAACGTTGCCCGATACGCAATCCTTCCGGATCATAAGCTAACTCAGCGATAGGCTTCTCAACGAAAGGTTTCAATACCTCAGCAAAGCGCGCATCCTTCATCGCAACTTCACGATCGTATTGAACAATACCTTCGCCTTTAGCTGCTTCAGCGCGTGATTGCTCTAGCGATAAGATGCCTTGGTTAGAGCTTTTCCACCCCAGCAATCCGCCAAAGTTACCTAACCCAGGATACAGTGCCAAATAGCCCAAACCAAAGATGAAGGTCACGATAAACATGATGCTCCACCATCTCGGCAGCGGGTTATTCAACTCTTCAATGCCGTCGAAGCTATGGCCCATACTCTGGCCCTCTTCAACACCCATTTTGTCTTTTAAACACCACCAAAGAATGCCCGCACAAAGTATCAAGCATGCAAAGGTGAGGACGATAATCCATAAACTCCAGAAGGTACTCATTCTTTAAGACTCCTGCTTGTTGTCTTTTTCCTGTTGGGCATCTTTGTCGTCAAAAATCATGTTCGCGGCTTCATCGAACGCTGACTTCCTACGCTTACTGTACGCCCAGACAACAATCCCAATAAAAACCACCAGGATGATGACAGTGATAACACCTCTAAATGTTCCGTAATCCATCATCGCACCTTATTTGAGTGCTTTACCGAGTGATTGAAGATAGGCCACCAATGCATCAATTTCGGTTTTGCCTTCAAGCGTAGCGACGTCAGCTTCGAGTGCCGCGTCATCGCCATATGGCACACCAAAATTATCGCGGAAAACCTGCATTTTCTTCAGCGTAAGTTCGCTAGAGACAGCATTTTCAGCTAACCAAGGAAAGCCCGGCATATTCGATTCAGGGATCACTGCGCGAGGATCGATCAGGTGCAAACGATGCCACTCATCACTATAACGCCCACCAACTCGAGCCAAATCTGGCCCGGTACGCTTAGAGCCCCAAAGGAATGGATGCTCCCAAACCGACTCTCCGGCCACAGAGTAGTGACCATAGCGTTCAGTTTCAGCGCGGAATGGACGGATCATTTGACTATGGCAGCCGTTACAACCTTCACGGATATATATATCGCGGCCTTCCATCTCTAACGCGGTATATGGACGCAAGCCATCAACTGGTTGCGTTGTTTCCTTTTGGAAGATGAGCGGTGTGATTTCAACCAAACCGCCAAAGCTAATGGCGATGACGATAAATATCGCCAACATGCCAACATTCTTTTCTATAAGTTCGTGTGAAAATTTCATCTGTTTCGCGCTCCCTTATGCTGGCTGAACTTCGCCGTCGACCACTTCTTCAAGTGAGCCGTCGGGCGCTGCTATGGTCTTGAAGGCGTTATATGCCATCACGAACATACCTGCCAGGAAGAACACTCCGCCAACAAAACGTACGAAGTAGAACGGATACGATGCTTCTAGTGCTTGCACGAAGCTGTAGGTGAGGGTGCCGTCGGTGTTAACCGCGCGCCACATCATCCCCTGCATGATACCGCTGATCCACATAGCTACGATGTACAACACCACACCGATTGTTGCTAACCAGAAATGTACATTCACTAACTTAGTGCTGTACATGCGGCCTTGGTTAAACAGAGCTGGGATCAAGTGGTAAACAGAGCCAATAGACACCATTGCAACCCAACCTAACGCACCGGAGTGAACATGACCAATGGTCCAGTCGGTGTAATGGGAGAGTGCATTTACCGTCTTAATTGACATCATTGGACCTTCAAAGGTCGACATGCCATAGAAAGAAAGAGAAACAATAAGGAAACGTAACACGGGATCGGTACGCAGCTTGTGCCAAGCGCCTGACAGAGTCATGATACCGTTGATCATTCCCCCCCAAGACGGGGCGAATAGAATAATTGACATTACCATGCCAACAGACTGTGTCCAATCGGGCAGGGCGGTGTAATGAAGGTGATGTGGGCCTGCCCAGATGTAAAGACTGATCAATGCCCAAAAGTGAACAATTGATAAGCGATATGAGTAGACCGGACGTCCAGCTTGCTTAGGTACGAAGTAATACATCATTCCCAAGAAACCTGCGGTCAGCAGAAAACCTACCGCGTTATGTCCATACCACCACTGAACCATCGCGTCGACAGCGCCAGCGTATATTGAGTATGACTTCCACAGTGACACAGGCATCGCCATGCTGTTAACAATGTGCAGTATGGCAACGGTGATAATGAAAGCGCCAAAGAACCAGTTTGCCACATAGATATGTGACGTTTTACGAATAGCGAGCGTACCAAAGAACACCACAGCGTAGATGACCCAGACGACAGCAATTAAGATATCGATTGGCCACTCAAGTTCTGCATACTCTTTTGAAGTAGTCAGCCCCATCGGCAAAGTGATTGCCGCGGAGACAATAACGAGCTGCCACCCCCAGAACACAATGCTAGCTAACGAGCCACCAAAGAGTTTTGTCTGACAAGTGCGCTGGACGACATATAAAGATGTCGCCATTAATGCACAGGTACCAAATGCAAAGATAACTGCATTGGTATGAAGAGGTCTTAATCGGCTGTAGGTCAGCCAAGGAGTTTCAAAATTTAATGCTGGCCAGATTAACTGGGCCGCGATTAGAACGCCGACCGCCATGCCGACAATTCCCCAGATGATGGTCATCACTGTGAATTGGCGTACTACGGTGTAGTTATAATCAGCGTGAGAGGTGGTTGCTTGGCTCATATTCGGGCTTCCGCTGCTGCTTTTTGCTACGTTGTTCGACTTAAGAGGTCGAATCGTTAAATTGTTATGGTGTTTCAGTAAAAGCGCCAGTTAAAATCACAAAATATCAGTGGTTTTTAACCTAACGTTAAACCGGTCGGCATTCTACGTCACTCATTTGTAAAAAGATAGCGATGACCCCACACAACAAATGGGCTTCTAATTAAAGATTTTCGTAGTGAGAGAAAGCGCATGCTAATGAATACATTCCACAAGCTTTCACCATTTTTGTTGGTAGTTTTTATCGCTTTTTTTTTGCCGGCTTGTGGGAAGCACGATGCATCAAAACTAACGGATGGTAATGATTGTCGCCCACAGCTAGCTAAATGCAACATAACAGTCGCAGGCGTAAAAGCTGAGTTTTGGCTCGAGCAGGAAGAGTACGCCAATGAGATCCCTTTACTGACAAACGTGCGTTTGTCAGATCCAACGGTTCAGATGATCAGCGCAAAGTTAACCGGCGACAATATGTACATGGGGTATATTCCCGTGATTCTGGAGGCTGGGAAATCAAGTTTATATAGTGGCGAAATGTACCTCGCCACCTGCACCCGAGATGACATGCGCTGGCGATTAACGATTACGGCACGTTCGCCGCAAGGTAAAGAGATCGAGTTCACTTTTCAATTTGACGCTCCAAAGTAGATCTATGCTGTAGATGAGGCAATGTTTGCTCTAACGCAGATCAGTACCTCTTTCGTTGCGTTAATAATGGATGTAGTTTTCACCACTACCAGTAGATCGATGTGAAACTTCAGAACTTAACAAATGTTATGTATTTCGTTATGGCATGCGGTGTTTTGATGGTGGCGCTAGGCGTTGCATTATTCCTACTGACCGATGTCGCCGCAAACGGCGTTCAAGGGTTAAGATGGACCGCCCTATTGATAGGTGGCGGACTGCTTTTACTTATCCCCTCAAAGGTATTTCTCACCCTCATATTGATGACAAAAAACGATCCTGATGGCTAGTACGCACAAAGTGTACGGGGAAACAGGGTGTTGAGCCGTGCTGACCCGCATGCGCTACACTTTAATGACTCACTAAAACAAAGAGAGATAGCGGTTAATCGCATCTTCACCCGTTCTGCTTATTGCAGGCATCAAACTTGTTCAAATAACGCGATGAGTTGGTACAGCGCTTTCGAGTTTAATTGGTAAAAAACGCGGAGATTGATAGGACGTCAAGTTAACGGAAAGGCGATGTCGCCACTAAAGACGTTTATGAGACCTCAGCCCCGGCAAGCAAGTCCGCAATCTATTCGCACGACTGTAGGTGTGCGTGACGCCCTTAAACGCTACTCACGACCTCAGCCCCACATTTGTCTAATCGCCACCTTACTTCTATCAAGTTTTATATCCTTGTCCGCGAATGCCAACACTTCATCACAACACGCCAATGACGATTTAGCCTCAGGCCTTCGCAGTGAAAGCGCAACTGTACGTAAAAACAGCTTAGATTTGATAACAAACAAGGGGATTGAAGGCGCACCGTATGCTGACGAATTGGTAGCAGCGTGGAGTGATCATGATAGGTCTATACGAAACAGAGCTTATAGCGCCTTAGTAGGGATAGCCGAACAGTTACAAAAAAAATGTCATAACCAAAATAACTGTCCGCTCAATCCAGAACAAAGAGTGGCTTACATCAAAACCGTTAATGATGCGTTGCTTTCAGTACTATCAAACACCGGCTCACCGCACTTCTACTCTGCGCTTGATGTTGTTGAAAAAATGCGGGAATTATCAGCTCCGCTATATTCAGAGCTTGGCAAGGTCATGCTCCAAGATGACGGAATAATGCGCACAAGGGCCCTCCTAGCAATGGAGCAAGATTTGATATCTTACGCAATCTTGCCCCATGTAATAGCGTGGGGTACCCGAACAGATCCTGCAGGTGTAAGAGCTTTCAATATTGCCGTAATGTTTCTGATAAATGTGGTTGATTCTTATAGTGCATTTCGTACCAATAAAAATGAAGAATCAACAGTATTGAATGCTTTTAGACTAGGCTTAAACAGGAATGAAATAGGCCTAAAGCTATATGCGTTGAAGGGCGTTGAGTTAATGGGCGAAAGAGCGAGCCAGCTCATACCTAACGTAGCATTACTCCTGGATGATCCTGCGGTTAACGTACAACAAGCTGCCAAATCTGCATTACCAAGGCTCGGCCCAAATGCGCTGCCAGCGATTATAAAGTTATACAATAGAAATGACACAGATCTTAAGCATTTTGTAGTCACCTCTATAGATTACATATTTAATAGAAATACGTTTGAACTACCACAGAAAGAGGCAGAGCATTACCTTTCAATACTAGGGGACAACTTAGATGCACCTGTAAATGAAGAGCTATACCTCAGTTCTGTTAAAGCTATATCATCAATGGGGATATATGCGTACCAAATAACACCTAAACTTATCCAGCTAACAAAGCACGATCAATATAACCATGCTGAAGAATTGATTAATGCGTTGGTGGAAATAAGCTTATCAATTATAGATGAACAGTCGAAACTGCACGACTCATCAAAAATATACTCTGTGGAAAAGCTAGAAATGATAGGTCGTGTTATTGAACACCTATTTGATCTAACTTCAGATGACAACCTTGACAAGCGAGTGCATGCACTTAAATCCATAAATAGAGTGTTAGCAAGATTTAGACAAACAAAACCGGCCGATTTTTTAATTCGAATTAAGAGTGAACTCCCACGACAGTTAGATATCATTACTACTAAGCTTGCTCGAAGGTTAGCCGGTGACTTAGCACAAAAAGAAGCATCAGCGATCATTGTTCTGATTGGCATCAACCCGGTTGATCATGAGATCATCTTACCATTGCTGATGGACCATCTTGCCGTAAGCGACAAAGAAACCGTTCAAGTTATCTCAAAAGCGATTTATGCTTATAAACTCGCAGCAATGGAATATATAGAGACAGCACTTAACTCATCAAATGCCCACGCTAAACATGTTGCGCTAAGCACAATTAACCGTTTGACCGATTCGCGCGAAATCGATGTCAGTCAATTAAGTGAATTCACTCCCTACATAGTCGAATTGATTACCAATCTAGCGCCTGTATACAGGGGCTCGCTTGCTTTAGTAGCAAGAAAATTAAAAGGCGAACCAAATGTTGTCGGTGCATTGTTAGCACTAGCTGAAGATGAGGGTGCCGGTAGAGATTTTGCGTTATCGGTTCTTTATCGATCAGGAATCGAAGCAATCGATTTCTTTCGTATAATTGCGTCAAGAGGTTTCAGTGAAGATGAAATGTTATTTAGAACTGAATATTCTATTGTTACAAGTATCGCGGATGACATGGTGAAGACACAAACAACACAAAATTTGGATAGTTTGAAGATTATATATGAAAAATTATCCTCGCAAGCAGGAGCTGAAAACCACGCAAAAGAGTTAATGGAACGACTAAATGTACTCAAAGAGATAGAAGAACGCCAAGGCTATTTGAAGGCTTATAATTACTTCATTGAAAACCCGCATATTTATATCCCAATTTTTACTTACTCAATATTATTACTCACTCTTCTGATATTTTATTTATACAATCCAACATATTTATATAAAATCAACCATTCTATCAGGCGATTAGATGTTAGATTTCCGGAACAGTTAGGAGGAATATCAATACCGCTAAGACATCTTTTACTTGTTGGTATCTTTGAGAACTCTAATCGAGTACTAGATGCATGGGTGGCTAGTCACCTAGATATAGCACGTAGTAATTTCTCCCAGAAGCCCACCGTGAGCCAACGCGCCGTGCATGTTAACTTACCCGTTGAATTAGCCAACAAGGGCATAAGAAAGCTTGAAGGCTCGACGTTAACTGCCTTGTTTCAGAGGCAACTCAGCATGATCCTGATATGGGGGGAGGGTGGTTCTGGTAAAACAAGCCTCGCTTGTAAACTTGCTTCCATCGTGTGCGCTGACGAACCAGAGAACAGACCGACTAGCTATCCAATGATCCCTATTTTGTTGGAGCATGAGTCGGCATTCATTCCTGAACAGGATCAGATGCTTAAGAACGCGGTATCACAACAACTTCAAAATATTTGTGATTTAGCGGATCCGCCACCTAACCATTTACTCAATAGCTTACTCAAGAAAAAGCGACTACTGGTGATTGTTGACCATTTATCTGAAATGTCGGAAGAAATTCGGCTAAAAAGCAAACGAGAGCTTTTAACGTTTCCTGCACGAGCACTTATCGTAACTTCTCGTACAGCGACAGAGATGGAAGGGTTCAGCACTCAAAACTTACATCCGATCCGAATTGCAGGTAATCGGCTGTCATCATTTATGGAGACCTACCTTAGTTCTCGCGGTAAGCGAGAATTGTTCACTGACGCGGAATTCTTTAAAGGTTGTTCACATCTCGCTGACATGGTGCGCGATCGTGATATCACCGCACTATTTGCAAAGCTCTACGCTGAAGAGATGATTGTATCCAAGCGAAAATTAAGCCTGGACGGACTGCCTAATTCCGTACCTGAGATGATGTTGAGTTACATTAACGAATTAAACAGAGCAATCACCGAAGACGTACGTAGCGACAGAGAAGTGCATGCCATGGTTAAACTAACAGCATGGCTCTGTGTAAGTAAGACATATATTCCCGGCCAGGCATTGCTATCGGTTTTGCAAAACCACTTTGGCGAAGATACAGAAGCAAACGTCAATTATATGGAAAACCGGCTTAAGGTCATTCAAACAATCAAACCTGCTAAAGATGCAGTGTTGTTCGTCCTTGATCCGATGGCGGAGTATTTTGCAGCCATGTACCTTGTGCAGGACATGGGGGAAACAACCGACAAGTGGTTGGCATTTTTGGACACGCTAGAACAGCCCGAAAACTCCATCACCCAAATATCGGGGTTTCTTAACGCGCTTAAGGATTCCTACGAGAGTGATGAACGCATCACCAAGTCTGCAACCGTGTTGGAAAGAATACAAAAACTGATAAGCAGTAAGTAGGAGGTCATTGGTTACCAACTTGGTCATTGATTGGACTTAGATCCAATACAGAAATGAGTTAACCGAGACTGTGCTTAGATTCATTAAGAAAGAAGTGCATGCCTTAGCAGTCAGCTAGGAACCCTGAAAGAGCCTAGTTTAGTTCTAACTAAGAACGGCGAAACCATTCTGATTCTGAGTGAGGATATCCAATTAGCAAAGGTAATAAAGGTTAGACCCTAACTACAGTAGATTTAACATAATATACATTATGCGCACTTCACATTAGCGCTACATGCAAATAGGATGTTTCGTTCACCACTGTATCGTATACTTCACTCATTAGACGTTTGATATCACTAGCTATTGAGGATCCCTTTGCTTAAAACGCCAAACCCACTGCCAGCCTCTGCCATCGGCCCAGAATTTTTAAAGCAGCCCTTAGCGACTGACACCCGCGATACTTCAGCCTGCCACGTCGACTTGTCGCTAGGTCAGACAGCAGCCGTCGAAACTATTTCCATCGCCTTCTCCGACGCGTGCCGCGGCCAGCACATCTTCTTTAATTCCCGTGGCGGCTTTGATGATGAGTCTTTAATCGCTGATCTTTTGTCACAAGGCTTATCTGCAGAGCACCAATTGGCTAGCCGAGACTGGGTTTACGTACCAAGAGCAAACAATCCTTATTGCCCACGTTTACTTTCGCTACCTCCTGCATCTGCAGAAGTTTTTTGCCAAGAGATTAATCAGTACTATCAAGCGTTGCAATCAGATGCTCAAGGCCCATCGTTTGAGTCGATTCTTGCAACCTACGGTGATACTGAAAATTTAAGGGGTTATCTCGCTGAATTGGCCTTGGCTGATACTGATGTGGATATGAGCCCTGCGGTATTAGTGAGTCATAGCCAAGTCAATGAGTTTCCTTTAATACATTGCTATCGCTTGGATGAGCGCCGCCTGTTTGGTGAGATCCGCTACGAAACACAAGCCGGCACTGTCATTACCAATCAGCAACTATTGCAACCAGGGCTATTGCACCTGGCCAATGGTGGTGTTTTGGTTATAAAAGCTGAACATCTCATTGAGCGTCCTGATATCTGGGGACGCCTAAAAGCGGTTATTTTGACGGGAATGCTCGATTGGTTGCCACTTGAAGGTCAACACGTTGCCACAGCATTTAACCCTGAACCCGTGCCGTTAGATATTCGCTTGATCCTTATTGGTGATCGTCAATGTTTAGCAGAATTAGAACTTCAAGACCCTGAATTCACAGAATTTTTCTCACTCATCTGCGATATAAGAAGTGTTTTTCAAGTAGTCAGCCCCGCTGACCACCTAAAATATCGGCTGTATATCAAACAGTTAGCCAAAGCCCGAGGTTTACTGCCGCTGTCCGACTCGGCGCTGGATTCAGTGTTACTTTGGTCATCTCGACAATGTGAAGATAACAAACGGCTGTTACTCACCAGCAGAGAGCTGGGTAATTTGATGGCACAAGCCTGTCATTACTGTCATGCCGAGAAATCATTGCAGCTGGATAAGAAGCACATAGAAAAAGCGATCGCTGCCTCTAAGAAACGGCTGAGCCTTGTTGCTGATGAACATATGTATGGCATTGAGTCCGGTCAGGTGAAATTGCAACTGACCGGTAAACAGATAGGCCAAATTAATGGTTTGACCGTGATTGATGCCGCAGGTGAACAGTTTGGAGAGCCAGCTCGAATCACGGCCTCCGTTCATATCGGCGATGGTGACGTCATCGATATCGAGCGTAAGGCTGACATGGCAGGTAATATTCACGCTAAAAGCACCATGATTTTAAGTGCTGTTGTGCATAGCTTGTTTTCAAGGGATACACCTTTACCCTTGTCCTGCAGTTTAGTGTTTGAGCAGAGCTATTATCACGTAGACGGTGACAGCGCAGGGCTAGCAGAGTTACTCGCCCTGCTCTCTTCGTTCAGCCACCTGCCGATCGACCAAAGTTTTGCGGTGACAGGTGCGATCGATCAGTTCGGTCAGGTCATGGCGGTCGGCGGTATAAACGAAAAAATTGAAGGTTTTTGGCATGTGGCAAAACGTATGGCACCAGAGCAAAATGTCTGTGTGATCCTACCGAAAGCGAATGCTAACGAATTAAACTTGTCAGAAGAAACAATTGAAGCGATCACCAATGATAAGTTGAAACTATATCCCGTTGATACAGTGGAAGAAGCGATCGCGTTAACGATGGCAAGGCCTGCCGGTGAACTAGATGAATTCGGTGACTATGGCGATGAATCGGTATTCGGTCGTATTCAACGGCGAGTTGACAGTATTCATAGCCACGAAAAACCATCGATTTGGTCTATGTTAAACCCATGGAAGTAATATTTCCGCTGATCGGAGTTGTTCAGCGTACACCTGTTCGCTAATCTAGCCGCCTAAAATGGTAATGGAAGAAATCATGCAATCAAGTTACAGCAAAGAAGAACTATTAGCCTGTGGTCGTGGTGAGTTATTCGGGCCGGGCAATGCTCAATTGCCAGTGCCTAATATGCTCATGATGGATCGCATCATCGAGATAAACGCCGACGGTGGCGCATTTGGTAAGGGTCAATTGATCGCCGAGCTAGATGTAACTCCAGACCTGTGGTTCTTTGATTGCCATTTCATTGGTGATCCTGTGATGCCCGGATGTTTGGGCCTTGATGCGATGTGGCAGCTGGTTGGTTTCTTCCTCGGTTGGGGCGGCAGCCCAGGCCGTGGTCGCGCACTTGGTGTGGGCGAGGTAAAGTTCACCGGCCAAGTGTTGCCAACAGCAAAGAAAGTCACCTATAAAATCGACTTGAAGCGTGTTATCCGCCGTAAACTCGTAATGGGTATCGGTGACGGTATCGTTGAAGTTGATGGTAAGAAGATCTATGAAGCGACAGATCTTAAAGTGGGTCTTTTCACTGATACAACGACTTTCTAATCGCTGATACAGGCGAAAAAAAGCCCCTTCCGAGGGGCTTTTTTGATTCCACTGTGATGTGGGCTTATCGATAGAACATACTTGTCACTTAGGGGTAATACCTGCGGTTCTGTTTTCTACCGCTTCTCTCCATCCCCCCATCCATTGAGAGCGAGGCTCAATACTTTGGTACGGACAGTCTTCTCTTGAACGACCTATTACGCCAGCTTGATAACCACGAGCGTGTGCACGCTCCATACGATCTCTTTTTTGCCGTTTCATCATACAGTGTCATCCTCGTTTTTCAGAAGAAAGCGCGCCGGTGACAGCGCGCCTACACTTATATACTCAGTCAGACAACATGATGACACAAAGTCATATTGGCTATTAGTTAATCAACTTTTCGAATAAGCCAGCGTCTACGCAGGATTGCGGCGCTTAGCAAGCCAAAGAAGCTAATAAAACTATTTGCCGCACCGGAACGTGAAAATGTCTCTTCTTCTTCGTCAGGGCAAATCTCTGGAATACCATCAAGGTCAACGGTCAGCCGAACAGCCCTCGCAACTTCCTCAGTTTCTTGTTCGCCATCATCACCAATAATTGGCTCTCCTTCGTCATCAACCGCAGGCACAGTGATTAGAGCAACTGCCATGATGTTGTTTTCTTCATCGATATGGTTAGCTTCGACGATCTCATAATTAGAGTCACAAGGTAATAAGGCGTTAAGATCACTAAAGGTGTTGGTATTAATGTCATAAACAAAAGCGTGTTTGCGCCGCGGAATTTGCGGGTTAACCCTTTCGTATTCACCGAAACCAACTACATAACCGCTGCTATTGACACTACGCGCGGTACTGGATGAACCGTTGTAAAAATCGGTAACAGGCGACTCATCACCATAGGCAGAGAGCAATTCGGCTCCCTCTTTACCCAACTCATAGTAGAAAAATTTACTTCGCCAATAACCATTAATAAGGCGCGTCACATCACCGACAACATAGCTGACACCTTGCGCATTCTCATCACTGATGTCGTAAGCGATACTGGCACGATATTCATCTGGATCAGTAATATCGATCACTTGGTCATTTTGATAAATTGCTGCATATGTACGAATTAAATCGTCGTCACCGTCCTCAAATGCATAACTCATCCCTACTGAGACTGCCTGTTCATTTACCGCTAGCGCTTGACTGATAAACTGTCGGTCGTCATCTTCATCTGGCGTGGCGAGCATGCCCAATTCTTTTGCTGATAAAACGCTTCCCTGATCATCTAACTGCCATTGATAAGCGCGTAGCTGATAGTTTAGCGCTCGAGTACATACTGCTAAGGGAACATCCTGATCGGGGCAGCTATCTTCCGCGTATTCACGGCTCGATTCTGTCAGATCTATGCTCGCATAACCGACAACTAAGTTACTGTTATTGATATCTGAAGCTACACTGACACCACCATATTCTATATTTGGTGCCAACAGAGGCAGGGCTTCATCGGTGACATAGACATAACCGCGAGCCTGGAAGTCACGAGCAAAGTAGGTGAGCTCATCGCCGTCTTCCTCTGTGTAAGGAATGGCATAATAAGGAGCGGTACCCATGCCGACGAGCATTTGCGCATCGTTAATAGCAAAAGCGATATCATTGGTGCTACCCGAAAGCTCGCCGGTCTCCTCTTCTATGACGTCAAAAATAACCAATCGCTGTGTGACATTACCATCTGTGGCAAATGCAACTTCATTACCTTGAGGAGGCTCTAAATAGTCAGAGTCTTCGTCCTCATCGTCTTCGTTATCTTCGATTTCGTCGTTGATGTCGTCGTTAATGTTGTCGTCTATATCATCGTCAAGTTCATCATCACCATCCTCCGGATCTGTGCCGAGGTTGGGCTCGAATCGATCCTTTGCGGTTGCGGCAACGTCGCCTGCAGCATTACTCTTCATTGCGTAACTGCTTTTTACATTGTCCACAGTGCCAAGGTCTTCGACTGTGTAGGTAACCGCTGTTGCGCTCAGAGGAATAAAACTGAGAAGAAAAGAAGCGGTTGATAATTGTTTTATACGCATTGGTCTACCCTAAATTTCAGCTAACCGTTGGCTTGTGAATCAAGCTCTTCCCATCGTTCGAAAGCACTTTCAAGCTCTTTCTCCACTGCATTGAGTGAATCAAGAACCGGCTGCGTTTTAGCGACAGGTTGGGAAAAAAATTCGGTCTCACTGATCTGTGTTTGTAATTCGGCTACTTGTTGCTCTAAGACCTCAATGCGTTGCGGCAATCCGTCCAGCTCAAGCTGCAGCTTGTATGATAACTTTTTGGTTTTTGGTGCAGAAGCCTTAACCGTTGGTTTTGGTTTCGTTTCGGCGCTTGCTTCACGTTTTAGGCCATTTTCCAACATCGGCAGCTCTGAATACCCGCCGACATGAATATTAAGGCCTGCGGTACCTTCAAAGCGCCAGCAACTTGTTGCCACATTATCGATAAAAGCACGGTCATGACTTACCAATAAAACCGTACCGGGATACTGAGCAACCAACTCTTCTAGCAACTCCAGCGTTTCGACATCCAGATCATTTGTAGGTTCATCAAGAATTAACAAATTAGAAGGCTTTAGGAAAAGCTTTGCTAACAGCAGTCGGTTTTTTTCGCCGCCGGATAGAGCTCTAACGGGTTGTAACGCCCGTTTCGGTGCAAACAAAAAGTCCTGAAGATAGCCAAGCACGTGACGCATACGCCCTTGGTACTCGAACTCTTGGCGACCGTCAGCGACCGTATCGACTACAGTTTTATCCGGGTCTAACTGATCACGGTATTGGTCGAAGTAGGCAGTTTGCAGTTTCGTGCCACAACGGAATGCACCTTGAGTGGCGGAGATTTCGCCAAGAAGCATCTTAATTAAGCTCGATTTACCGCAACCATTGGGGCCAACCAGTGCGATACGATCACCGCGCATGATTTGTGTCGTCATACCATCAAACAGCAACTTATCCCCACGGGACAATGCGACCTCTTTAAGCTCGAAGACCAATTTACCCGACTTCTCACCTTCATTAATCTGCATCGCTGCGCGACCCTGGCGTTCGATACGTTCGCTACGCTCCTGCCGCATCGCTTTGAGCGCCCTCACCCTTCCTTCATTTCTAGTGCGTCGCGCTTTGATCCCTTGGCGGATCCACTTCTCTTCTTCTGCTAACCGTTTATCAAACTCAGCTTGATGTTTCGCTTCAGTCTCCAGCCAGGTCGCCTTACCTTCCAGATACTTGTCATAATTTCCCGGCCAGCTCGTTAGCACGCCTCGGTCAAGATCAACGATACGAGTTGCCAGCTTACGGATAAATGTTCGGTCGTGACTAATAAAGATGATCGCACCCTTAAACTGGGTGATAAATTGCTCTAGCCAGAGTACTGCGTCGATATCCAGATGGTTAGTTGGCTCATCAAGTAGCAACAGATCGGGTTGCGTGACCAATGCGCGAGCAAGCGCGACTCGCCGCAACCAACCACCACTGAGGCTGGCCAGATCAGCGTTAATATCCAATTCAAGTCGCTTCGCAATTGTTTCAATCTGGCTTTGAAAGCTCCAACCATCAACTGCATCGAGTTTACTTTGCAAATCAGCAAGTTTCGACATGGCGGCCGCATCATCAGCATCCATCGACAGGCTCAATGCCTGAAAATCACGCAGATGATTACCAGTGTCTCCTAGTCCGCCAGCGATGTAGTCGAAGACGGTAACATCAGCTTTCGCCGGCGGGTCTTGATCTAAGCGTGCCATGCGCACATCGCTTCGCAATTGCAGTCGGCCATCATCCAGCTGGACATCACCACAAATCACTTTCATTAAGCTGGATTTTCCAGCGCCATTGCGGCCAACCAAACAAACTCGCTCGCCAGCTTCAATGGTAAAGTTTGCGTTTTCTAACAAAGGTACCTGGCCGTATGCCAGGCAAGCGTCCTCTAAAACAAGCAGGGTCATGAAATACTCTCAATAGAATGCTGGACACGCTGAATATCAAACGGCCAATCAAGTTCAATAGAATGGTTTAGTGCCAATACTGGAATACGAATGCGGAAACGCTGCAAGTCGTCATCATTATCCATTATGTCAACGACTCTCAGCTGCATGCCATTATCAACCAAAGGTGCTAATAACTGCTGCGCCTCCTGACAAAGGTGACAACCATCAGTGCTATAGAGGATTGCCTCAATCAACGCTCACACTCCAATAGGAAACAGTGGTGAATTCGTTGATTTCGTTTAAAATCTTCTGGCAGGCTGGCCTCTGTCACGTCTTGTATAGACAAGTCGTATTTTGCCAGTTTTTCGCTATCTAGCTTAAAGCCGCGAAGGTTGTTAGAAAATACGATCACCCCTCCAGGGGTTAACAATTCTCTTGCGTAAGCTAGCAATTCCACATGGTCACGTTGCACATCAAAATGCCCTTCCATCTTCTTCGAATTGGAAAAGCTTGGCGGATCTATAAAAATCAGATCAAAACGGTCAGAAGTTGAAACTAACCACTTCATGCAGTCAGCCTTAATTAGCTGGTGCTGTTTTGGATCCATGCCGTTGAGTTCAAAGTTTCGAGCTGCCCAGTCCAAATAGGTGCGGGACATGTCTACGCTGACTGACGAAGTTGCGCCGCCTTTGGCTGCATGGCAGGTCGCAGTGCCGGTGTAACAAAAAAGATTCAGTACCCGTTGGCCCTCGGCCATGGCACCAAGTTCCATGCGCACGGTGCGATGATCAAGGAATAGACCAGTGTCTAGATAATCAAGCGGGTTGATCCAGAAGCGGCACTGTCCCTCGTTAACTTTAAACCAGACGTTAGCTTGTTGCTGGCGCTCATATTGCTGTGCGCCCCGTTGCCGCATTCGGGTTTTCAGTGCGATCTGGCGACTGTCCACTTGCGGTAGGTCTGCTAGTGCGACTAGCGCATCATTTAGCCGGTTTTGGGCTTTCTTTTCATCTATCGTTTTTGGTGCCGCGAACTCCTGAACAATCACCCAATCACCGTAGAAATCGATAGCCAGGTTATATTCGGGTAAATCTCGGTCATAGACACGGTAGCAATCGGTATCCGACTGTTTAATCCACTTATTCAATCGCTTCATGTTCTTTTTCACACGATTGATAAAGTCTTCTGCGATAGGTTTCGGCTCACTGCTACTGATCTGATAGCTGGCTAACGTGCCTTTCAGTTGACCGTTGTATAGTGTGTGCCTTTTATCTGCCCGCATGCGCAACTGGTTCAATAAGCTGCCATCAACGTTATATATCAATGCACGCCAGTCACCAAAGTGTGCCTTTAACTGGGTGCCGAACTGATAATGCAAGGCAAGCACTTCAGCCAACGTACCAAGACGTTCGCCATATGGCGGATTAGAGATAACCGTCCCTTGTGCGCCGTACTTATTGGTCAAGTCTGCTATGTCACCATAAGCGAAATTGATCAGGTGACCGACACCTGCTGCATGGGCATTATCTTTTGCCAGCCCGAGTACGCTGCGGTCGAGATCTAAGCCAAAGAAGCGTTTGCCAGTTGTTGCGCGCCCTTCTTTCGCCTTTATCTCTGCTTCATCTCGTACCGACTTCCATTCATTTTGATTTGCCAATGGCCAGCGTTGAAATGGGAAGAAATCTCGTAGCAAACCTGGGCCAACATTCGCCGCCATCATGGCCGCTTCAATCAGAATAGTGCCACTACCGCACATGGGATCGACTAAAGGCTGCTCATCACTTGCTTGCCAATTACCGCGCATCAACATGGCTGCGGCAAGTGTTTCGCGCATCGGTGCTTTACCTGCTTTGTCGCGATAGCCGCGCATATGCAGTGGCCCGGAGAGATCGATCGCCAAACTGATCCGATCACGATGCAAATAAGCATGAATACGCAGGTCAGGATGGGTTTTATCAACATTAGGCCGTGGCAACCCTGCATCACGCATATAGTCAACAACCGCATCCTTAACTGTTTGCGCACCAAATTGGGTATTCCGCATCCAATCATTGGTACCATCGAAATGAACTGCGATCGTCGCATCTGCATGCATATGCTGTTGCCAATCGATCTGTTTTGCCGCCGCATGCAGTGAATCAGCGCTATTAACGTCATATTCACCTAATCGAAATAGTAAACGAGAAGCGACTCGGCTATTAAGGCAAAAACGATAAATGAATGCCGTTTCCGCCTCGACTCTAACGCCAGCACGCGTAACTTTTACTTCGGCGGCACCGTACTGTTCGGCTTCGCGCGCTACAAGGTCTTCAGTGCCTAAAGGGGCAGTAATAAAAAATGGCAGGGTCATAAATGTTCGGCTGCGAGAAAAAGGACAGCGCATTATAGAGAAAACCACATAGAATGTCTTTGTCTGGCTAAAGATGCAGCAAACGATTAACTAGTGCTTGCATCTCACAGATCACTTCCCTATGATGCGTCCCTCTCAGACGCGGGATGGAGCAGTCTGGTAGCTCGTCGGGCTCATAACCCGAAGGTCGTCGGTTCAAATCCGGCTCCCGCAACCAATTTCCTGAATCATTCAGGTATTTGGTTGCCGAATATATGCAAAGAGTAGTGTCTTCGGACGCGGGATGGAGCAGTCTGGTAGCTCGTCGGGCTCATAACCCGAAGGTCGTCGGTTCAAATCCGGCTCCCGCAACCAATTTCCTGAATCATTCAGGTATTTGGTTGCCGAATATATGCAAAGAGTAGTGTCTTCGGACGCGGGATGGAGCAGTCTGGTAGCTCGTCGGGCTCATAACCCGAAGGTCGTCGGTTCAAATCCGGCTCCCGCAACCAACTACTTGCTTACAGTGATACACCTCCTCGGACGCGGGATGGAGCAGTCTGGTAGCTCGTCGGGCTCATAACCCGAAGGTCGTCGGTTCAAATCCGGCTCCCGCAACCAATTTTCAGCAATATCCACCTTAACTCAGCAATGAGTATTCTCCCCTTACCTTAAACTAGCTATTCCCTGCCATAGCAGTTATGCGTTAACAAAATGTGCGTCCCTGCGCATAAACATAAACGATCGGGCTGCCACCTTTTCCCGCTGACTTGTATACTCTGTTTTAATATTGTTAACAAAACTCTTCTAAAGTAGCTAATAAATGAATGCGGTTGACCATAGCGAGCTAGATAACCTTCCAGGCCTAAATGTCCTGATCATTGATGACAACCCTATCGTTCATGACACGCTCAAAGCTGCATTCGAAGGAATGGGGATAAGGAACATCAAAAGTGCACAGAACGCCTTCCATGGTCTGCGTCTGTGTGAAGAAAATAACTTTCACGTCGTTGTCTGTGCTTTCAATGTAAATAGTGATAAAGATGGCTTCCACCTGCTGGAAGAGTTGAAGTTTAAAGGGTACGTCAATAAGCGAACCGTACTTATCTTCCTTAGCTCTGAGACCAGTGAAGCGCTTGTTAATAGCATTGTTGAACTTCAGCCAGATGATTTTTGGGTAAAACCTCTATCCGCAAAAGCAGTGCAATCACGACTAGAGGCGACACTGCTGATCAAGCAGAAGCTATTCAATATCTATCAAGCTATAGATTGTGGTAACTACTCTAAGGTCATCTATTATGCGGAACGCCATCTTCTTTCTCCTGAACTAAAAAAATATCAGGCCAATTTGCTGCGCATGAAAGCGGAAGCGCTGTTGAATTTGCGTGAATTCGGCAGTGCCGAACTATTCTACCGTGATCTTCTTTGTAGCTATAAATACCCCTGGACCTACATCGGTTTTGTTAAGTCATTGCTAAAGCAGGAGAAGTTAGCTGAAATTGACGAGTTACTGGCGAAGCTAACCACCCAGCCGGAGACGCGCTTTGCGACTTATGAGATGTTAGCTGAGTACTATATTGAAGCGGAAGACTATGAACGCGCCTACAGCGAGATAAAAAAGGCAACCGCCCTCGCCCCTCGAAATATTTAACGCAATAAGAAGTCATGGGACTTAGCTCGTTTAACCCATGATCATGAAGGGCAATATATTGCGACTAAAAACATGGCGCAATATGCACGCAACTCAATACATGACTCACCGGAGCTACAGCTGAACGTGATACGTGCCGGGATCGATTTTGCTAACTCATTGACAGATAGCCGAGCGACAACGATCTTGGCAGAAACAGAACGGAAGCTAAACCAAATTGAACAAGATTACGAAGATGCTCATTACTTTAAAGAACAGATAGTGATCTCAAAGGCACGCTTGCACAATGCACGCAACGAAGAAGATAAAGCTAAAAAAATGGTCGAAAACCACGTTTCCTTGCGTCCAAGCATCTCTATCGAAGATAATCTTGATAAAGTAAAAGTCTTCCACGAACTCAACATGCGCGAAGAATCCATGAAGCTACTTGAAGCGATAAAGCGTCAGATAGGCGGTGACACGCTGACCAGCCAGGTGGTAGGAAAGTATGTTGAACAGGAAACCGATGAGCGTGAAGAGATCCACTTTACGCCGAAGCGGCTTAATTCCATGGCCGTGGAGTTCTATAAAAAGAACAAACTGACTCCCGCCGCCAATGTCCTTGAGCAAGCACTTCAGTTATCACCGAAAAACTATAAGTTAGCCATTAGCTTATTAAAGGTGCTTATTAAAATCAGGCGCAGTGAGCATCACAATCAAAGTCAGCTCGATCTCGCAGAATCTACTATCTCGCGGTTAAAGCTTTTAGAACTGCCCGGCAGCGATGCGCAGGTGTTCAATGAGTTAAGTCAAATGTGGGAACGGATAAATAAGTTGCACTAACTAATATAACTATTTTTTTTATAACGTATTGTTTAGCTTAAAGGATTAAATTGAAGTGAGCGTTATTCGGTTATCAGGGAACAGATCGTTTTCAATGGCACTCTTATTGGCTTTGTGGCAGCTAGCGTTGCCATCTAATGCAGCAGAGAGTGTCAGTTTTTCCGAAGCATGGCAGGCGCTGCTTAAAAACAACGACGGCCTCGCCGCTGAGCGTGCCAATATTGATAAGAATAAACACTTACAAGACGCTGCAGGTGATCTCTACCTACCTAAAGTCGATCTCCGTGGTCGATACACCTACTTTGATGACGACATAGAATTAAAGCCTTCTCAAATCCTTGATCGCATGAACAATGCGCCAGATCTTGGTGAGTTGTTCCCAAATGTAGCTGGTGAACTTAATGAGGCCCTCACGACACAGATCGCCAAACAGAGCCAGTTCAAAAGCTCTGTGACGGCTATTTGGCCTGTTTTTACTGGGTTTAAGATCGAAGCAGCACAAGATATTGCCCACTATCGGACAGAAGAAGCTAGGCATCTGTTAGAGATGGAACAACACGCTAAGTTTGAAGACTTAGCAAAAATCTATTTTGGGACGGTATTGGCGAAAGAGGTATTACGCACACGGGTACAGGTCGAAGAAGGCCTGCAAAAACATCGCAACATCGCCTTGAAATATGAGGCACAAGGTCAGATCGCTAAAGTTGAACGGCTGCAGGCTGAGGCTTCCCTTGATAGAGCAACCGTTGAGCGGAAAAAAGCGGAGCGCCAAGTCGAAATTGCTCAAATAGCATTAACGCAAATGATTAAGTCACAGGACAATACCATCCCCAGCAGTACGCTGTTTACCAATGAAACTATTCCGCCAAAGTCAGACTTCTTACGCAATACTTTAGCGACCTACCCCGGCCTCAATTTATTATCAGCCAAACGTGAGCAAGCCAAGGGATTAGTGAAAGTAGAACAAGGTAATTATTATCCCGACGTTTACCTCTTCGGTGAGTACAATGTTTATGAAGATGACTCCATTGTTTCCGACCTAAGACCAGACTGGATTGTCGGTGTTGGAGTCAGTGTGCCATTGTTGGATCCTGGTGGGCGTTCCGGCAAGCTTAATGCGGCACACAGCACAGTGACGCAAGTGGATTACCTGCGCGCTCAGGCGACACGAGACCTGACGACGCTGGTAGAAAAAACATACCGTGAGTCGCAGCAGGCACTCGAAGAGTATGCGGGTTTAAAAAGCAGTATTGAGTTGGCAGAAGAAAACCTTCATCTACGTAGCAAAGCATTTTCCCAAGGGTTAGCCACTTCTATCGATGTTATTGATGCAGAGCTTTTTTTAGCCTCTATAAAAACTCAACGTCTTGTCGCCTCATATCATTATGTTATTTCACTCTCTCAGTTAATGGCCATCAGTGGTGGAATTAACAACTTTGAAAGCTACCAAAACAAATCTGCGCCCGAGGTTCAGTAATGCGCCAATTTAAAATAGTCGCCATCATTACAGCTCTACTCCTGATAGTTTGTTGGCTCGGTTACCGCTTTTACCTCGCCTATCAACCGCAACCGATGCGACTACAAGGCCAGATTGAAGCGCGTCAGTATAGTGTCTCTTCCAAGGTGCCCGGTCGTATCGGTGAACTTCTGGTAAAGAAAGGGGACTCTGTCACGGTCGGCCAAGCAATATTTACCATCAACAGTCCTGAACTCGCCGCTAAGCTGTCCCAGGCAAAGGCTGGCAACGAGGCTGCGTCAGCGCTGGCTGATGAAGCCCTAAATGGTGCCCGCCGCCAGGCGATCGCAGCAGCAAAAGATCAATGGCTTATGGCAAAAGCCGCCGCCGAACTATTTGAGAAGACTTATCAGCGGATCGATAACCTTTACCAAGATGGCGTTTTGGCGGAGCAGAAACGCGACGAAGTGTATACCGAGTGGCAGGCAGCAAAATATACCGAGAGTACAGCACGGCAGTTATACGAGATGGCGCAGGAAGGCGCGCGGAAAGAAACACAACGGGCGGCGCAAGCCAATGCCAGAATGACGGCAGGCATCGTTGCCGAGGTTGAAGCCTATGTTGCGGATACTCAGGTTAACAGTCGTCACAGTGGTGAAATCAGTGCCATTTTATTGCGTCCAGGCGAACTTGCGCCCCAGGGGTTCCCTGTCGTCACACTGATCGATATGAACGACGCCTGGGCGGTGTTTAATGTTCGCGAAGATCGCCTTAAACACTTTAATAAAGATAGTGAATTTGAAGCCGTTATCCCGGCGTTAGGGGAGCAAAGCATTACCTTTAAGGTGCACCATGTTGCAGTCATGGGCGATTTTGCCACGTGGCGTAGTACGGACAGTAGCCAAGGTTTTGATATGCGCACATTTGAAGTTGAAGCTAGGCCTGTCACACCCATTCCAGGGTTGCGAGCAGGCATGAGTGTGCTTGCTAGCTATTAATATGGAAGGGTTTAAATCAAAATGGCATGCAGAGTGGCAGCTTATTCGCGGCGACTTTTGGCTTAAGGCGCTCCTATTTTGGTTACCACCCCTGCTGTTTCTAGCCTTCTGGTATATTTTTTCCGCCAGTGTGGCCAGTGATGTCAAAGTAGGCGTGGTTGACCTCGATAAGTCGGCCATGTCTCGGCAGCTTGTGCGTTACTATGATGCCAACTCGGTGATCGCTATCAGCGATGAATACGATGATGTGGCATCAGGCACACTTGCGCTGCGGGGCGGTGAAATATATGCGCTGATTGTTGTGCCGGTTGGTTTGGAAAAGAAGACCATCAAAGGTTTCCCTCCCCAAGTCACTGCATTTACTAATGGTCAGGTGCTACTGGTTGCCAAGTTAGTTAATTCTGCATTGATGCAAGCCCATGGCACCTTTTCTGCTGGCGTTGATCTGTTTAAAAACATGGCTAATTCAAGCCCAGAAATTAAACAGGCTTTCGCGAAAGCGGTGCCGATCCGCGGACAAATATCACCACTGTTTAACAGCAACAGTAACTACGGGCACTTCCTTGTTACCGCTGCAATCCCGGCCATCTGGCAAATTGTTATTGTCGTAACAGCCGTTCTGGCGCTGAATGCGAGTATCAAGGCTGGTCAGCTGCACACTTGGTTAAACGGTACACCGATCTTAACCTTAACGGCTAAATTACTGCCATACACCCTTCTTCATCTGGCAATGGGCGTTGCTTTTCTCATCTTTATGTATGATTTACTTGGCTGGCCAATGCATGGCAGTTGGCTAATTTTATTGCTTGGACAACTGCTAATGATTATTGCCTGCCAGGGTGTGGGGTCGATGCTCTTTCTGATATTTAAAAATGCATCACATGCCATGAGCCTTGCTTCTGGCTACACAGCCCCAGCGTTTGCATTTATGGGGGTAACTTTCCCATCCTCCGACATGCCGTTAATGGCTCAGATCTGGCGCAACATGTTACCGGTGAGCCATTATGTTGAACTTCAGATTATGCAGGCTAATTACGCTGCGACATTGATGCAATCTTTGCCGCAGCTGGTTTGGTTAGGAGCACTGTTTACACCGCTTTGCGCCGCGTTTGTTCTGGTGATTCTCACCGACAAGGCGAATCAACATCAGTCGGTGGAGTGCTAAATAGTGACTTGGTTACAGTTATTGCGACTCGAATTTAGGGCGATTTTAAGTGACTTCTCAGTTGCTTTTACCATCTTCGGAGGCATTGTTGCCTATTCGTTTCTTTACCCCTTGCCCTACTCCAACCAAGTGCCACGTGAACAGCATACTGTGATTGTTAATGAGGATGGCAGCCAACTTAGTCGCAAGTTAGAACGGATGCTAGATGCCACGCCGGAAGTTAAAGTGGTGAAGCGCGTGCATACCATCGCGGAAGCGCGAACAATGCTGCTCAGTGGTGAAGCCGGTGGCATATTGGTCATACCAAGCGACTTCTACCGCGACCTGTTGCTTGGTAAAAGCCCCGTGCTTGGCTATGCTGGCAACGCCAGCTATTTTTTGATTTACAGCACCGTCGTTGAAGGGATGGCGAAAGCTGCAGGTACGCTGGGAGCTGAAGTTAAGGTGTTAAACCACATACTATCCGGCGATGCACTACCCCGTGCAGAAAAACAGTACTCACCGCTACAACTCAATGTTAAACCGGTATTCAACACCACCATGGGTTACGTCAATTATGTCGTCCCTGCAGTCTTTGTACTTATTTTGCATCAGACGTTGTTGATGGCCGTCGGCGAATTAGGCAGTCATCAAAACCACAGCAAGAAGCGGAGCGAAGGTTATTGGTTGCAAGTACCAATATGGCGGTTACTTATCGTTCGTGTGCTGACCTTTGGGGGAATTTATGCACTCGGAGCGCTCTACTATTTTGGTTTTGCCTTCGAGTTTTATGACATCACCCGGTTAGCTTCGCCATTAGAGCTGTGGGGATTAATAATTCCATTCATCTTATCCGTGATTGCTTTGGGCGTTGTACTTGGGCAGCTGATTCGACGACCAGAGATCTTATCTCTACTAGTGCTACTCAGTTCTTTAATTCTGGCCTTCAGTGCTGGCTTTATCTGGCCACTATCCTCAGTCCCGCCGCTGTTAGTTTGGTTAACCAATCTCGTACCATCAACCCCGGCGATCCAAAGCTTTCTTATGCTCAACCAGATGGGCGCAGATTTTTCGCAGATCCTTCCTCAATACTCGTTGCTTTGGTTACAAACGATTGGCTACGGAGGATTAGCTTATTGGCTGCTTAACAGAAGGGATATTGAAGACGCCTAACCGGATAGAGATAAAAATGGTTAGGCGATTTGCGAGCCGGTAAAAGATTGACTGGTACTTACATAACCCACTACGCGATCGTTCATCACTTTGATGCAATCAAACATCTGCATCGATTTACTATCACTCAAAGCGATTGAATCATCTAAAAGCATACACAGACATGCCTGCTCCGTTGTTTCCAACACCAAAAATTGCCCAACCGCCCCACTCAGACACTGCAACTCAACCAACAGATCGTTATGAACATTAAGTTGTGCTGCACCAGGAGTAAAAAACCAGCTTTTCGGCATCATGGGCAATAAGAAACGTTTTGCCGCAACGGCATTAAGCGCACACTGGACAAGCAGCGGCTGAGGCAACAGCTTATAGGCCAGAAGCACTTCCAAAATCTGGTGGTACTCTTTTGCATCATCCGTTGAGAATGGTTGCGACTGAAGCGCAACGGGACAAAGCTGTTTACGACGAAAATGCGTCTTAAAATGCATATCATCGTCTAGAGCGACACATAAGCGATCTGCCGACTCATCGAAGTACCAGCGCCATCCCTGTCTAGGCTGCATTAACATCTATTTACTCTATTCTATTAGTTTTATTGTATTTTTTATATGCGGCCATTGTCTTTACCATGGCCAAGTTAAGCAAGTGTTTTAATAAAAAAGTGTGATAAAAAATAACGTGGCCGTTAAGCCACGTTATTTAATTAACTATCAGTTTAGAGTTTCAGTCGGTTGACGATATCTTTAATTAGCGGTGGGCCTTCATAAATAAAGCCGGTATACAGCTGTACCAAACTGGCGCCAGCGTTGATCTTGTCTTGTGCGGCTTCAGCACTGTCGATACCACCGACACCAATTATCGGTATTTCGCCTTTTAACAGGGCACTTAGTTTACTGATTATTTGTGTGCTGCTTTGTGCTACTGGACGCCCGCTAAGCCCCCCTGCTTCATCGGCATGCTTATGTCCTGCTACCGCCGATCTTTCTAGTGTCGTGTTCGTCGCAATGACACCATCGATATTGTGATTGATCAAGGATGTCGCCACTTGCGCGAGCTCCTCATCATCAAGATCGGGGGCGATTTTAACTGCCAACGGCACGTATTTACCGTGGATTTTAGCTAACTCGCTTTGTCGCAGCTTTAATGCAACGAGCAGCTCATCGAGCGCTTCACCATATTGCAGGCTTCTTAAACCCGGCGTGTTAGGTGATGAGATATTGACAGCGATATAGGATGCATGCGGATACACTTTATCCATACAGATGAGATAGTCATCTTTGCCCTGCTCGACTGGTGTGTCTTTATTTTTACCGATATTTATTCCCAAAACACCTTTGAAGTTGGACTTTTTCACTTCATCAACAAGGTGATCAACGCCTTTGTTATTAAAGCCCATGCGATTAATCAACGCATGATGCTCCACTAAGCGGAAGATCCGAGGAGAATCATTACCCGGCTGTGCTCTAGGAGTAATGGTGCCTATCTCCACGAAACCAAAACCTAACGCATCCCATACATTGATGCATTCACCGTTCTTATCAAGGCCCGCAGCCAAGCCCACGGGATTAGGGAATTCGATCCCCATCACCTTGACCGGTTTAGCTGGCAGGTTTTGGCGTAATAGCGACAACAGACAGCTATCACGCAATTGGCTGAAGCGGTGGATCGTAAAATCGTGAGCCCATTCCGGATCACGAGCGAAAAGAAAGGCACGCGCAAAATTATACAGCATCATTAACCGTTATCTGTTGCGGGTGCCGCGATGGCACCCAGCTCTTATTTCGGTTCGCAATTGTGACTCAGAAGCATAAGCTCACGCAAGGCGACTGAGAACTTAGCGAACTCATGGCTTTGACTGGTACGGAACTCACCGAGCATATGGAACCAGCGCTGGATCTCTTTTTCATGCTCGGTAAACCAGGTATCCAGCATTTTTAAAGGCTCGCATAGGCCGCTACAGTATCGCAACACCACAATAGATAAAGCGCGCTGCTGCCAATCAAGTTCCTCTCTAAAAGAGGCTCGGGCTAACGCTTGCCAGTGGTTCGAGACGGGTTGCTCCGAGATCTGTTTCAGGAACCAGTGCAGATCAAGTCGGGCACCGAGTTTGAAATAGACATCCGCCACCAATGTGATTGGACGGTCTGATTCAATGACAACTTCGGCGATGTCCAACGCTGAAAATAGTGTACTAAGCTGCCCCATGTGGGTAGCAACCTCTGTCGACAGTCCTTCGCGCTCCAATTGCGAAATGGCTTGAGAAAGCTCTGCAACCTCATCATCAATCAGGTACATGGCGAGGTTGTTGCGCAGTTCATCAAAGGTCGGTTGATAACGCTTTATCGTCTGCTCAATAGTGAGTGTTCTATCGCGGTGGCGCAGAAACCAACGTGTGGCGCGGCGGATAATTCGACGCATTTGAAACAGTAATTCACTTTGTACGATCGCCGGGATCTTATTGTCGCAAACAGACACTGCTTGCCATAAGTGTTCCAGCTGAAACACTTCGCGGGCCATGGTATAGCAGTTCGCGATTTCGGCCTCTGATGCACCCGTTTCGTCTTGTAGTCGGCCGACAAAATTAAAGCCCACATCATCAACCAAGGCATTGGCGATCTGTGTCGCAATGATCTCTGCCCGAAGCGGATGATGCTGCATCTGCTTTTTGTATTTCTTTTGCAACTGAGCTGGGAAGGCCCCTACCAGTGAACGGTTATGGTAGGCGACATCTGTCACTTCCGGCACCAATAAACGCTCTTTAAGGTACATTTTGCCATAAGCCAACAACACGCAGAGTTCAGGTCTCGTCAGTCCTTTCCCTGCGAGTAGTCGTTCTGCTAACTCTTCGTCGTTAGGCAAAAACTCTAGGTTGCGATCGAGCAATCCTTCTCGTTCCATTGCATGGATAAAGCGCTGGTATTCTTTTACTTGTTCTTCGTCACGTAGCTGCGATACCGACAAACCTTGGGTTTGACGGTAACAGTTGTCCAATACAATACGGCTCACATCATCAGTCATTTCGTACAACAGTTTGTTGCGCTGTTTTACCGTTAGATCGCCATTATTCACTAAGGTGTTTAGTAGAATTTTAATATTCACTTCGTTGTCGGAACAGTCAACACCGCCAACGTTATCAGTGAAGTCGGTGTTAACCCGGCCCCCCTTGGCGGCGTATTCAATACGTCCAAGCTGCGTGGCGCCAAGATTTCCGCCCTCACCAACAATTTTCGCTTTTACCTGCTGGCCATTAACCCTCACGGCGTCATTAGCACGGTCGCCAACATCACTGTTGTTCTCAGCTTCGGATTTGATGTAGGTACCGATACCGCCGTTCCACAACAGGTCAACAGGCATCTGCAGCAGTTGCTTTATCAACTCTGTCGGCGTTAATGACCGTTCAGTGCTACCTAAAAGGGTTTGGATCTCTGCACTTAAAGGGATCGCCTTGGCGCTGCGTTCGAATATGCCACCGCCTTTCGAGATCAATGTTTGGTTATAGTCGCTCCAACTGGATCGAGCTAAATGAAACAAGCGCGTGCGCTCGGCAAAGCTACTAGCGGCATCAGGGGCGGGGTCGATAAAAATATGTTGATGATTAAACGCCGCGATAAGCCTGGTTTTGTCACTGAGTAACATGCCATTGCCAAACACGTCCCCTGCCATATCACCAACACCAACGCAGGTGAACTCATCCTGCTGACAATCGACACCGATCTCTCTGAAGTGACGTTTTACCGATTCCCACGCCCCTCTAGCCGTAATCCCCATCTTTTTGTGGTCGTATCCTACGCTACCACCTGAGGCAAATGCGTCCCCTAACCAAAAGTCGTACTGTGCGGATATTTCATTGGCGATATCAGAAAAAGTGGCGGTTCCTTTGTCTGCCGCGACAACCAGATATGTGTCATCTTCATCATGGCGAACCACGTTACTCGGCGGAATGACCTTGCCTTCAATTACGTTGTCAGTGATATCCAATAAACCGCGAATAAAGGTGCGGTAGCACGCTTGCCCTTCGGCTAGAAATGCTTCGCGGTCATTGCTGCCAGGTAATTTTTTACAAACAAAACCGCCTTTCGCCCCGACGGGCACAATCACTGTATTTTTAACTTGCTGAGCTTTAACTAAGCCGAGCACTTCGGTACGAAAATCTTCCCGACGATCAGACCAGCGCAATCCTCCACGGGCTACTTTACCGCCGCGTAGATGAACCCCTTCCACCCGCGGTGAATAGATAAACACTTCAAATCTGGGTAGCGGCAGTGGAACATCAGAGATATGTTCAGGCGACAATTTGAAAGAGATGTACGTTTTATCACGGCCATCGCTTAACGCCTGGTAGTAGTTAGTGCGTAATGTCGCTTCAACTAATTCGGCATAGCGGCGAATTATTCGGTCGTCATCTAGGCTGCTGACACTTTCAAGCGATGCTTCGAGTTCAATCAATAACAGAGAGAGATCTCTTTGCTGAATAGCAGGGCTAAACTTAGTTTCAAATATTGCCAACAGTTGACGGGCGATCGCTGGATAGCGCGAGAGTGTTTCTTCAATATATTGCTGGCTAAAACTACTGCCAATCTGGCGCATATACTTGGCATATGCACGTAACATAGAAACCTGTCGCCCAGTTAGACCGGCACTTAAGATCAGCCGATTAAATCCATCATTTTCATAAATCCCATCCCATACGCCGCTCAGCGCTTCAACAAAGCGCCCCTGGACTTTACTGATATCGAGTGGCTTTTCATTGGTATGGGCCATATGAAACTCGAGCACCCAATGCAGCAACCCGCTGTTATCGCGGATCTTATATGGACGCTCACCAATTACACGTAAGCCCATGTTTTCTAATAGCGGCAAGATATCCGAAAGATGCAACGGCAGGTCTTGATGATAGAGCTTTAACCTCACCTCTTTTGAGCTCTGTTTTTCCTCCTGAGCGCGGTAAAACAGCATACCCAAACGGTGTTGTTCAGTCAGACGTTCTAGCTGTTCAATATCTGCGAGTACACTACCAGGAAGCACATCATCTTTGTAACCGCGAGGAAAGCCGTCAGCATATTTCTGATGCAGCCTTTTGCCCTCCTCCTCACCAAATTGCCCAAGTAGTGCATCCTGGAATTTGTCTTCCCATGAGCGCGCCGCTTCGATTAAGTTCTGTTCAATCTGCTTCACATCGATATCCATCGTATTATCTTTGACATGCACTATGTAGTGGGTGCGCGCGAGTACCGACTCTGAAAAGAACGTCGTAAACTCAACCGGTTCGACGCTGTTAAAGTATCGCTTCAAAATCGACTGCGTTTGTTGTCGCAACAATGTGTTGTAACGCTCCTTCGGTACATAAACCATGCAGGAGAAGAATCTGCCAAAAAGATCCCGGCGCACAAACAGACGAGTCATGTCACGCTCTTGCATTTGCAGCACGCCGAGCCCAATGTTCAACAGTTCGGACTCTGGGCTTTGCAATAGTTCGTCGCGTGGGTAAGTTTCAAGAATATTCAGAAGCGCTTTGTAGGCATGGGAGCCAACGGCGTAGCCAGAGCCTGCCATCACTCTTTCAAGCTTATTACGGATCAGCGGTACCTGTGTCGCACTCTGGTTATAAACTGACGCCGCATAGAGGCCGATAAATCGGTGCTCGCCGATCACCTTACCTTTACCGTCAAATTGCTTGATACCGATATAATCAATATATGCCGGTCGATGAACGCGCGATTTTGAGTTTGTCTTAGTTAGTACCAACAGGCTGCTATCTAACGCATTTTCTCTGGCGCTGGTCGGCAATGAGCTTAAATTACGTGAGCGTTTAGTATAGCTGGAGCGCATCAAGCCCAAGCTAGAGCCATCCACCTGACTTAAGATGTGATCGCCTTTCACCGCCTCGACTTTGTATTCTCGATACCCCATCAGAGTGAAGTTATGGTTTTTAACCCAGGCTAAGAACTCGATCGCCTCGTGGCGCTCCTCCTCATTTCCTGGAAACGGAGCGCTTTCAAGGCTGGCTAGCACCGATTGCAGTTGCGTCTGCATTGGCATCCAATCTGCCACCGCAAGTGCTACGTCGCGAAATACTGATGCCAACTCTTCGGCTATCTTATGCCTATCACTCTCTGAGGTTTGCCGATCTATCTCGACATGAAATGCGGTTATGTTGCGCTCAGCGTTGGCATCAAGCTGCTGCAACGCGGATATTTCGCCGTCTTTCACCTCTATCGAGAGCGGCGCATTGAGCAGTAAGTGGGCGGTGATCCCCAGGCGTTTTAACGCCATCCGCAACGAATCCACCATGAACGGTGTATCTTGTTGAATTAACTCTATGATGGTGTGGTTTGAATGCCAGCCATGGCTTGCTACTTCTGGGTTAAACACTTCAATGCTTGGATGCTCAAGGTCATGGGATTGCATCAGATGCCAAAGGCTCATCACGCCGCCATAAAGATCACTGTCACTGCGGCCAGCGAGATCCTCTAAAGAAATATTGCGATATAAACGTTGAGCTAACTGCTCGACCATAACGGCTTCCTGTTGTGGAAGCTTGGTATATATCAGTGAATTCAATCGTTCTAGGAGTACAGAGAAGTTGGCTTCATGTTGGGCCATAAATATCACCTTGCAGGCTTGTTGTTATAAGACCAGTGCCTTGTTTTTGTCTTTACTATTTTGAACTGGTCTTTAGCTCTTAGGTTAGCTTAGATATGAGATCCTACAATGTGTCCAATCACTTGTTTTGTTTCGCAAACTTTACAAAAAAGGCCGCAAATGCGGCCTTCTCGATTACTTGCTTTGTTTTGGCCAAAAGAAACTGGCCAATGCGGGGAGTAAAATGATCGCACCGAGCATGTTCACCAAGAACATAAAGGTTAACAAAATACCCATATCGACCTGAAACTTAAGCGCCGAGAAAAACCAAGTACTGACACCGATAGCGAGGGTAAAGCCGGTGAAAAGTACGGCATTACCACGCTCTCGCAGTGCTTCTAAATAGGCCGTCTTAACCGATACGCCCTGGCTTAACCGCCCGACCATGGTCGACAAAATATAGATACCGTAATCAACCCCAATGCCAACACCAAGAGCGATCACCGGTAACGTTGCGACGGTCAAACCAATGTCTAATATGGTCATCAATGCCTGAGCCATCGTCGACACGACATAAAGCGGCAACACAACTGAGATCGTTGCGCGTAAAGAACGGAAGCTGATCAAGCAGAGAATAATCACTGCGCTATAAACGTACAGCAACATTGGCGCTTGTGCTGCGCTGACCGCTTCATTTTTAGCAGCCATCACCCCTACCGGACCCGATGCTAACCTAAATCTAAGATCCGGACGTTCATATTCGCGACGTAGTTCTTTTACCGCGTCAACCACGTCTTGTATCGTCTTAGCTTTATGATCCTTAAGGAAAATATAGATAGGTAGCACACTGCAGTCACCATTGAGCAATCCTGAAGAGGTCGGGACCCGGGCGACAGTTTGAACCAATGAAGCGGTTTCAAACGGCAGCGTTCGCCAGCGAGCACTGCCCTCGTTATACCCTTCATTCACCTTCTTTGCGATGCTAGGCAAACTAACAACTGATTGCACCCCAGGTAAGCTACTTAGGCGCCATTGAAATTCATCAATGGCATTCATGTACTCATGGTAAGTACAGGCTTCCTCTTTGGTTTCCGTAATCACGGTAATAATGTCAACACTGACAGAAAATTTTTCTGTGATTAAGAAAGTATCCTGATTATAACGACTATCCGCATGTAACTGCGGCGCCCCCGCCTGTAAGTCACCAATTTGCATCTTCTCAGCGTATTTCCATGATGCGCCAAACAAGACAGCTGCACCTATCAGGATTACCGCAGCGACCCGTTTATCGGCACACATAGCTGCGATCTGGAACAGCCAGTTCACTCTAGAAACCCGAGGTTCCGTATGACAATCTGCGTTTGCTGATTTGAACGTATAACTAAGTAGTACTGGCAGTAAAATGAGGTTGGTTAAAATAATAACGGCAACACCTAAGCTAGCTGTAATCGCTAGCTCACGGATTATTCCGATATCTATAGAAAGAATGGTGAGAAAACCGATCGTATCGGAGAGTAAGGCTATCCCACCTGGTACCAGCAATCTGCGGAAGCTGAGTTGTGCGGCTTCTTTCCCTGTCATTCCCTGACTGCACAGCCGACCAACCGAATTGATCATCTGCACGCCATGACTCACACCAATAGCGAACACCAGAAACGGCACTAATATCGACATAGGATCTAAGCCGAAGCCAAGCACAGTCAGCAATCCGACCTGCCAAACGACAGCGACGAGAGAGCATGACAACGCCAATACAGTCATCGGCAGTGAGCCACTAAAAATAAACACCAAGACCGCCGTGATGGCAAAAGCGATAGCAAAAAACGTCACGACAGATTTTGCGCCATCGGCGATGTCACCGATCATCTTTGCAAAACCGATAATATGAATGTCTATATCGTCATCGCCATACTCCGCGCGTATCTGTTCCTCAAGCTGCGAAGCTAGCGCCAATACATCGAGCTTCTCTCCTGTTTCAGGGTTAAACTCAAGTAAACTCGCCCGAACCATGGCCGCTGAAAAATCTTCAGAAACAAGACGCCCGACAATACCGGCCTTATTAATATTCTCCCTTACCTTCTCCAAATCCTGCAGATCATCAGGATCAAAGTCAGCAGGAATAACCGGGCCACCGGCAAAACCGTCCTCTACAACTTCGACAAAACGCGTGCTTGGTGAATAGACAGACGATACAGCTGTACGATTAACACCGGGAATAAAGAACAGTTGATCATGAACTTTCTTTAATGTTTTAAAAAATTTCGGGTTAGATATATCACCGGACTTTGCCCTTACCGCGACCAACACGGAGTTCGCACCACCAAAATCCTTTTGATGCTTCATGTAGGTTTTCATATAGGGGTGATGCAACGGGATATTCTTTATAAAACCAGCATCCATACGAAGCATGGTGGCTTGGTACAACAGAAAGCCGGTCATCAAGGCAAACAGCGTAATCACGGCCCCTCTGTGACGAAAAATAGCTAACTCGCAGAGGTCGACCGTTCTAGAAAGTCCCATTTTTACTACCTTAATTTGCCGCTTTTAGCTGCGGTTCGATCAATATGCCATCGGCGCTTGCCATCACCGGTACTGTGCCGGAGAACAAAACATCGAGTAACGCCGGGGTGGTTGACAGCTGGAAGTGTTGATTGCGCCCACTATCTCCATCAACAATATAGTAATGACCTCCATTACCTAACGCCCATACACCCGTTTCAGAATTAACCATATTGTTGATCGTGATGGGTTGGTCCAACGAGATGTTTGACCACATCCCTGCTTGATATCGCAGTACCGTGCCTCGTAAACCCGCCACCATGAAATCGTGATTATTAAGCGCCAATACCGAGAAGAACGACCCCTCGTAGCTTGCCTCTAAACTATGCCAACTGGCACCATTGTCATCACTCGCTGCAACCAGCCCCATTTCACCAACCATCACCAAACGCTCTCCCACTCTGGTGATCGCATTAAAGTGCGGTAGCAAACTGTTTAGCTCTTCAAGGTATGCTTGTTCATCCTCTAGCCGGATCTCAGTGAGATACTCACGATCTTCCTCATGTAGCAGTTCCGTGAGAAATCTTTGGTGCCAATTATTACCACCGTCGGTTGTCTCTAGGTATAAACCGTAAGCGCCGACCGCAATACCGTGTTGTTCAGTGAGGAATACCAGATCCAGTAATGGGCGATCCTCTTTTAACCAGGCATGCTGGATCTCCCACGACTCACCGCCATCGATTGTGTGCAGTACGGATGCTTCATGACCAACTACCCATCCTTGGCCATCATCGACAAAAAACGAACGTGTTAATGTGGTTTTTATTGGAACCTCTAGCTGGATCCAGTTGACGCCATCATCAGACTTGAGGATATGCCCCCTCTCACCGACGGCATAATGTTGTTTCTGCGCGGAGAAAAAATCTAATGTTAACGCCTTAGTGACATTAGGCACCATAAGTGCCTTCGAATCGGAACCTGCAATTGATGAAGCAGAAAAAAGGGCTGAAGCACCAATAAGGCTCACCCAAAAACTAGCTATGCGACCCATGAAATACTCAAATTGTCAGAAAAGAAAAGCGGGTCGTCCGACCCGCTAGTGCACTTGTTTAACGGCGACCCTCTTTACGAAGTGCCGACGCACTAAATGCATTATCCTTTAGTTCTACGCCGAAGTTATACATCGCCTCCTGATTATCTAAGCCAATGGCGATATAGCGCTTGGAGTTCAAGTCATGAAAGACTTCCAATGTCGACCAATGGGCAGGCAATTCATAATAGTTTAGCCCGTGCGCCATCGCGACCCGATAGAGTTGGTCACGGTTGTCGTACATATCGGCAACACTCACCTGCCAGCTATCTTCATCGATATAAAACACCCGCTTCTTATAGATATGGCTGATGCCTTCTTTCAGGTTAGCTTCAACCACCCATACACGATGCTTTTCGTAGCGCACATACTCAGGATTAATATGTCCTGCTTTCAAAATGTCGTCATAGGCAAGTTTGTCACTATGTAGCTCATAAGTATTGTAAGGAATAAGCAATTCCTTCTTACCCACCAGTGTCCAGTTGTAACGGTTTGGCGAACCATTAAACATGTCATAGTCGTCAGTCGTTCTTAAGCCATCTGCCGCTGTGCCTGGGGCATCATAAGCAACATTAGGGGCACGACGCACGCGACGTTGACCGGTGTTGTAGGTCCATGCTTGGCGCGGCGTTTTTATCTGATCCATGGTTTCGTGAACCAACAACGCTGTGCCTGCAAGGCGAGCTGGTTGGGTTACCTTTTGCTTAAACTTGAAAAGAATGTTTGTCTCTTCAAGTACTGCTGGATCGGCATTTGAGTTGTTGTAGGGTAACAACAGAGCCTCATCCAGGCCGATATAGGTATAAGAGCCATTAGCCGTCGGTGCCGCTTGCCCTGCTTTCCTGGTTAAAGCTTGGCCACGATAACGGGTCAGGTGATTCCAAATCACTTCCAGACCGTTGGCAGGAATAGGAAATGGAGTACCAATAGCGGCATTCTTTAAACCATTACCTCCATCAACCAATTCCGCTCTCGTGGCATTGGTTTTTGTCCAATCGTAGGCCACTTGCGGAAATGACGCGCTGCGCCGAGTCGGATACACGCTCATTTTAAAGCTGTCTGGGTAGGTATTAAACAGCGCGATCTGCCCTGGTGTGAGGAGTTCCTGGTGTTCCGCCAGGTTCTCTTTCGTGATGGTGTACAACACCTTATCATCAGGATAAGGATTAGGGTGATGCATACCCGCTTCGTAAGAAGCTGGAGGGGCCGTAATGCCCCCTTCCCAAGGCGGGATACTGCCATCGGCGTTACCCGCTTTTTCGGCACCAATAGGTGTAAGAGTGTCACCCAATTTTGCCGCTTCAGCCTCTGAGACCTTGGCTTGAACAGACACTGCGAACATCATCGAAATTGCTGACGCAACGAGAGTAATTTTTATCATTGTTGTTCTCTTCCCCGTTAGATCGAATACTTGATATTAAAAGAAACGAAGTCACGATCTTCCATACGATTGGATGTGCCTTTACCGTCCCAAAAGGTGTTGTAACTAAAGTCAGCACTCCAACGCTGTAGATAGTCAAAGCCTACACCTAAACCGGCTGATTTGCGTTCTTCAATGAACATGAATAACGGATCGGGGGTGGTACCCGATACATCGTGAGCAAAGAACAAACGCGGTGACATATTTACGCCAGAGAACACATCATTGAAAACAAACTGTGTGCGTAAGCGGTAACCCCATGAAAAATCATCCGGGAATGGGTTTGTTTCAACACCATCCTGAACGGCCAGCTCAAGGCCTTGTTTCTCTGGGAAACCACCACTGCGATCGGTACCCGGTGCATTTAAACGAAGATCATCATGGTCTGGCATGTCATGAATATAGATGCCGCCAAATTCAACTAACGCGAAGAAATTATCTGCGCCCCATGTAGGACCAAACAGGTGCGTCAATGTAAACTGCATCTGAGTAGTATCTGACTCGACATAGCCATCAACCCAACCGCCGGGCGCCGGCGCATCAAGCTGCGAAATACCGGCTAATGCGCCGTAGGTGTCAGGGTCCGCATTTGCCAACTGCTCTGGCATAAACGCAAATAACAATTCCACATCGTCGATCTGAAGAGGTTCATCTTGGCGGTGACTCACCTCACCAGCAACAGACGTATCACCAATACCGGTGTTGAAGCTCAAACCGAACATATTGATATCTTCAGGGTAAACTAAAACCCCGCGGGTAAATGCAGTCAGCTCGCTGACGTTGTCATTATCAATCGTGTTCGCTGCGATCATATTCAGATCATCAACAACACTGCTATCGCCAGCACACACGCCAGAGTTAGGATCTACACAAAAATTAGATGCATAGCCTGAGATAATCGGACGACGGCTGTGATAGTTAACATAGTAGAAGCCAAATTCAGTATCGTTTAACTCGGGAACGAACCAGCCCAGCTTAATACCATATTGGCCGCCATCATCAGGCGTCTCCGTACCGATTTTCAGTGCTTGTTCCGTACCGGAAGCAATATACAAACCGGCTACCTGATCCTGCACTTCTGACGGCAAAACATCCCAGTTATCCATGAGCTGCTGGAGGCTCATCCCTGTTAACGCTTGGTACTGGCCATCCAAGCCGTTCAGGCGTGACACTAAGCCATCCAGATCTTGATCGGGGTTTTGCGCGAACTGTAACTGTACAGTATTCAAATGGCCGCCCGAACCAGCGAAGTCATTGGTTGAAAAGTATGAGCCGGGCGGTGGTAAGACTGACTTTTCCCAATCATATTGGTAAAAAGCTTCTAAAGTGACGTTCTCCGTCAGGCCCAAGGAGGCAAACAACATGCCTACAGGAATAAACGCCTCTCGCAGTTCTGCGCCTGGGGTTCGTAACTGTGCAATATCAACAGGAACAATTTCACTAAGACCGTGAGGAATAAAGGTACTTTCACCCCAGTTAACTACTTGGTCACCTAAACGCAAAGACAACGGCATATCGCCATTTTCGCCTAAATCAAAGTCTGCGGTAATGTAGGCATCCAGCAGTCGAATATCGCGGCAAACTTCATCTTTCGCTTCACCGTCGCGACAAGGATCATAAGACTCTCCTGTTACCGGATTATCCCATTCATCTGTGTCCATCATGGCAAAGTCATAGAAATACATGCCACGAACAAAGAGCCCGAAGTTTTGATAGTTCAACTCAAGCTCATGGACACCTTTAACGATCTGAGAAAATGAATCCCCAGCGTCATACGTCAGGTTCGCATTATCGCTGTTGGTTGAATATATCCCCGTTGGGTTGGCCCAAACTGTCGCAGGATCAAATATCGGATTAGTGACAGGATCATAACCCTGCCAATTATTGGTTGAATTATTGAATTCAGGTTGGTTTGACTTACCAATCAGATCATAGTCACGATCTTCAACCCGCCAGCTTGCACCGACGGTGAAAGTAGAGTCAAAAGAGCCCTCAATTTCACCCCAGTCGAAAGTCACTGCATTTGCGGCTTGATGGCCAGATAAGGCCAGCAGTGCGATAGAAATACCTTTGGCGATGGGTCGTCTGATAAAACGGGATTGCCCTGTTGTCATTATATGTTCTCCCCAGTAAAGCAACCCATTTGTTATTTTGAATTTCTGTATGGTTAGGTTGCATTAACACAGCATAGTTACAACAAAAGGATAACATTTCAAGTCATTAGACCAGTCTCAACGCGTGGGTTTTTAACGAATTTTTGAGCTGTGTATCGTTTTTTGAAAAACCGATTTATACACCTGTTTAAAATGCACCAACTGAGTCACGCTAGCCATGATGTTCTGCATGAAGATGGCGTTTGAAGTGAATACTCTAATATTAAGTTTTTTTGAGGCTTACGAATCTGTTTTCACTGTCTGTCTGTAATTCGAATCGCCCTTCAATCCCTCTTTGGCTTAAAAATGGGCGAAACCTGGTGGCGGGGAGCTGAATACGACGACCGTATTGATCAGAGACCAATACGGTACTTGCTTGCCCTTTGTAGAGCGCTTGAAACTCATGGAAGCTCAAACGCACATAAAAATAGTAAACAGCCATCAGTAAAACCAATTCTTCTACAAGAATACTTGGCGCTACTGCGCCAAGCTTTTATCTACTATTTCAAACAGGTCTTTCGACAGTTCGGGCAACGCTAAAACCTCTTGCAGACATCCTTTCATTAACCCTTGTCGCGTTGCATCCATCTTTTTCCATTGGGTTAAAGGCGTGATAATTCTAGCTGCTACCTGTGGGTTGAGCTTATTCAGCTTAATCACGACCTCGGTTAGCAACTTATACCCCTCACCATCAATACGATGGAACTGGTATGGATTGCTTGCCGCAAATGTCCCGACCAAAGCTCTTACCCTATTCGGATTAGAAAAGCTAAATACCTCGTAATCAAATAAGCGGCGTATTGTAGAGATTGCGCTATCTGCAGGGCTTAAGGCTTGTATAGACAACCATTTATCCATCACCAGCGGGTCGTGCTTCCACGCCGCCTCATAACTAGTTAACAGACGCTCTTTACAGGTGAGCTGCCAATGATTTGCTGCCGCCAGTAACGCCAGTTTCTCGGTCATATTGTCTACGCGGTTAAAGCGCTCGACGATATCCGGCAAATGCGTTGGAGCACCTGCGGCTAAGTAGCTAATCAATACCCCTGACAGTGAACGCTGTGCGACATCTTTAGCCTCATATTGATATGGCCCAGGTCTTAGCGTAGCTAGCCGCGCAGAGATAACGTCACTCAGTCTTTCACCCAGACACCGGACGGCACTGTCACGCAACATAGCAAGACGGCTGATATCGCTAAAACTGCGTTGTTCAATGAGTGTTGCTACCGATGGTACCGAAAGGATTTCAGCGACGATCGCCTCATCGAGTTGCGTCGTTTTAATTAAAGCCTCGCACGCTGCGATAATAACGTCAGACAGCACCAATGAATCCATGCCTTTCTGTTCTGCAGCAAAGATAGCCTCAGACAAAAGTGACTGCAGTGCCGACCACTTAACATAAGCGTCGCTGGCGTGCTTAACCAAAAAGGCCAAGTCCGCTTCAGTGTAATCAAAATGCAGTTTTACTGGCGCTGAAAAGTTTACGAGTAAGGCTGGTGTCGGCTTCTGCTTGATCCCAAAGAACTCAAATGTTTGTGCAGTCTGCTTGAAATCGAGTACCGAATGTTGCAGCTCACCAACTTGATCGTTTAGAGGAAGCTCCTCGCCGTTGTCGGCATATAGCGCAATAGCTAAGGGGATATGCTGTGGCGCTTTCTCTGTTTGATCTGCGGTGGTCGGCGTTACTTGAGTACAGTTTAATGTATAACACTCGCGCACCTCGTCGTAGCTATCCGTCACGGTTACTTCAGGGGTACCCGACTGGCTATACCAACGTCTAAATGTCGTTAAGTCGATCCCTGACGCATCTTCCATTGCCAACACGAAGTCATCACAGGTTACAGCTTGGCCATCATGACGTTGGAAATACAGATCCATCCCTTTTCTAAACGACGCTTCGCCCAACAAAGTGTGGATCATACGGATCACTTCCGAACCCTTGTTGTAAACAGTGACCGTATAGAAGTTGTTCATCTCGATCACTTGCGCAGGTCTGATCGGATGCGCCATAGGCCCGGCATCTTCAGCAAATTGCTGGGTCTGAATAACCCGAACATTCTGCAAGCGATTTACAGCAGGGCTCCCCATATCGGCACTGAACTCTTGGTCACGGAAAACTGTCAGCCCCTCTTTCAGTGATAATTGGAACCAATCGCGACAAGTGACCCGGTTACCGGTCCAGTTGTGGAAATACTCATGACCGATTACCGCTTCGATATTGTGATAATCCGTATCCGTAGCGGACTGCGGCTCTGCCAAAACGTATTTACTATTGAATACGTTAAGCCCCTTGTTCTCCATTGCGCCCATATTGAAGAAGTCGACAGCAACGACCATGTAAATATCAAGGTCATAAGCTAGACCAAAGCGCTGCTCATCCCACGCCATTGAACGCTTTAACGCGGCAAGCGCAAACTCGCCTCGTGGCTTATTGCCCTTATCTACAAACAGCTGCAATGCAACATCACGGCCTTCCGTCGTGCGATAACTGTCGCACAACAGATCAAATTCACCCGCGACGAGAGCAAATAGATAACAGGGCTTGGGATGAGGATCATGCCAAGAGGCATAATGTCTGCCGTCCGGCAGGCGACCCTCTTCGGTCTTATTGCCGTTGGATAGCAAGTAACTACATTTTTCGTCAGCTTCAATGCGGGTAGTAAACACAGCAAGCACATCTGGACGATCAAGATAATAGGTTATTTTGCGGAAGCCCTCGGCCTCGCACTGCGTGCAATATGAACCTTCAGATAGATACAGCCCTTCTAGTGACGTATTGGCTTTAGGGTCAATTTCAGTGACAACAGTGACTTCAAAACACTCTGGTAACGATGATATTGTCAGTGTGGTGTCCGAACATTGAAAACGCTCAGCTGGTAACGGTTGACCGTCGATAGCCAATGACACCAACGTTAAGCCTTCACCGTCCAATACCAAGGGTTCATTGTGCCTCCCTGCTCTGCTTACTTGCATGCGGTTGGTAACGATCGCCTTGCTCTCGTCGAGTACAAAATTAAGCTCCACCGTGCTAATGGTAAAATTCGGTGGGCGATAATCTACAAGCCGTTTTACCGTTGGGGTTTGTTCTGTTTTCATCAGGCGTTATGACCTCTCGCAGCGACAACTTTGGCGTCTTTTAATGGCTTAATTTTGAAGCCGATATAGCCGTATAGCAAAGCGACCAAGGGGCTGGTCCAGTTGAAGAAACAATACATAAAGTATTCAAGCGGGTTGACCAATAATACGCTCTGCATATAGGCACCGCAGGAGTTCCAAGGGATCAGCGGTGAGGTAATCGTTCCCGCATCCTCTAACGTGCGCGACAAATTCACTGGGGCCAACCCTTTTTCAGCATATGCATCCTTGTACATACGCCCAGGCATGACGATAGCGATATATTGATCCGCAGTAATGATGTTTGTACCGAAACAGGTCGCTAAGGTACTGGCGATAAGTGAACCAGTGCTTTTAACCGAGCGAAGCAGCGCCTTCACGATACGTTGCAGAAGACCCGTTGATTCCATCACTGCGCCGAACGTCATTGCACTGATGATAAGCCAGATAGTATTTAGCATGCTCGACATACCGCCACCACTCACCAGTTCATCAACATCGCTATTTCCAGTGTTTACCGAAATACCATCAAACATCACCGTCCAAACCGCGTTAAGTGTTGCCATACCGCCGCGTAACTCATCGGTAGCGAACGTCGCTTGAATGAGGTCCTGTTGAAAAATCGCTGCCCACACCCCGCCAACTAAAGCACCACAAAAAACCGCAGGAAGCGCAGGTACGCGACTAATTGCCAAAGCTAATAAAACCAATAACGGCACGATATTCAGGATACTGATACTAAACTGCTCGTTTAGACCGTCACTTATCGATGCGATCCGCTCTGAGGCCACGTCAGCACCTGCTCCCATGCCCATAAATGAAAAGATGATAAGCGCCAATACGATGCTTGGGATAGAGGTCCACGTCATATGACGTATATGTTCAAACAGCTCACTGCCAGCAACTGCCGGAGCTAAATTGGTTGTTTCCGATAAGGGCGACATTTTATCGCCGAAATATGCGCCTGAGATAATTGCACCCGCAGTCACCGGCAACGACAAGCCAAAACCATTTGCTACGCCGATAAATGCTACACCAACAGTGGCAGCAACTGTCCAGCTACTGCCAATACTGATAGCCACAATCACACAGATAAGACACGTCGCGGCATAAAACCAGTCCGGATGCATGATTTGTAAGCCGTAGTAGATCAACGCTGGCACTGTACCCGCCAACAGCCATGTCCCGATTAACGCGCCGACGGCCAGCAGGATCAAAATGGCACCCATAGCGATAGAGATCCCCTTCACGATCCCTTGCTCTAACTGATCCCATCGATAGCCATTCTTTAGCCCCACCAATGCCGCAATAGTGGCAGCCAATAGCAGCGCAATTTGATTCGGCCCATAGGAGGAGTTATCTCCGTAGAGCGTGACTGATGTTGCCAACATCACCACCAAACAAACAATGGGGATTAATGCGTCGACAATCGATGGCGATTTAACCGTATCGTTTTGATTACTCATGAATTACGTCCTGGAGTGGAGGCTTTTGTGGCGGTACATCTAAAGTGTTCCGCTCAATTTTTGTATTATTTTTTATTGGTATCTATTTATGCAAAAAGCCGCAGATCTGACGATTGCGGCTTTCTAAATTAAGACTGTTTCCTAGTTGGCCTTCGCCAACCGCCCTGCTTCCACCAGATCCAGTGTGATGTAAACTGTCTCTGAAAGATAAAGGTCTTGGTCAGGCACTTTTTCTTCGTCCTTTAAGTCATCGAATGCTTCGAGTGACTCTAATGGTTTCAGCTCGTGCCGTACCCGGCGCTCATTCAGCCGAGCCAAACGTTTCTTCTCTTCAGCTTCGCGTTGAGCTAGACGTTGCTTCTCATTGAGCGAGATTGAAGTGTCGTCTTTTCGTGCCCGGTACTCTTCAATATCTTGATACACATATACGAATTCAGGGTTTTGAGTTAGCCTCGATTCATGCTTCTGAACCAGGCTGTCCAATGCCGGCGTCGGCTCGCCATAACTCTTGTATCGTGCTCGAGTGATTTGGTCATAAGGCAACGCATTGTCTTCTGTGCTTTCACCAAACTCTCCAGGGCGAACTTCACTAGGGAATTTGATGTCAGGAACAACACCTTTATTTTGCGTGCTGCCACCACTGATACGGTAGAACTTAGCAATGGTGTACTGGATATCACCCATAGGAGAATCGTACAGGTCATATATTCGACCGATACCTTTATGCTGTTGCACAGTCCCCTTACCAAACGTTTGCTCACCGACAACCAAGGCGCGACCGTAATCCTGTAATGCCGCAGCAAAGATCTCAGAAGCAGAAGCGCTGTAGCGGTTAACCAAGACAGTCAACGGGCCTTGGTAAAGCTTCTCATTGTCGACATCAACTTTTTCTTCAATGCGTCCGTTCTGCGAACGAACCTGTACCACAGGGCCGCTATCAATAAACAGACCCGTCAGCAGTTTGGCCTCTTCTAAAGAGCCTCCGCCATTATTGCGTAGGTCGATAATCAAGCCGTCAACGTCTTTAACTTCATTAAGCTCAAGCAGCAATTTTTGTACGTCTTTACTGAGATTGACATAAAAACCCGGTATCTCAATCACCGCAACTTTCTTGCCCTCGTACCCTTCAAGTTCTGCTTTCTCATACGTCAGTTTTGCGGCACGATCTTCAAGGCGGATCTTGTCACGTACGATAGTGACAATCTTGCTCTTAGCATCACCACCTGCATTTTCTGTCATGATCTCGAGTCTGACTTCGGTACCCTTAGGACCCTTAATCAAATCAACCACATCATCTAAACGCCAGCCGACAATATCGACCATCTCTTTGCCCTCTTGGGCAACTCCCACAATCTTGTCCTGTGGAGCCAACTGCTTACTTTTTTCAGCAGGGCCACCTTTGACAAGACTTCTAATCACTGTGTAATCATCTGTCGATTGCAACACAGCACCAATGCCTTCAAGTTGAAGATTCATCTCCATCTTAAAACGATCAGCATTTCTCGGGGAAAGATAAGATGTATGCGGCTCTATCGAGCGGGCGAATGCATTGATAAATGTTTGGAAAACATCTTCACTCTGAGCTTGTGTGAGACGCTTAATGGCATAGTTATAACGCTTACTTAATAACTCTTTGATCTCATCAGGCGTCTTACCAGCAAGCTTTAAGTTTAACGCTTCATACTTAACCCACTGTCGCCATAGTTCATCAAGCTCTGCGCTATTTTTGGCCCAGGGCGCATCCTCACGCTCATAGACATATTTGTCGTCAGCATTAAAATCGAAAGGCTTATCCAACAAACTCAATGCATATACGTAGCGATCATAGCGGCGCTTTTGAAAAACGTCGTAGATCTCGTAAGCAGGTGCCAATTGCCCTTTCTTCAACGCGCTATCTAGTTCAAAGCGGTACTTTTCAAACGCCTCAATATCGCTGGCGAGGAAGATATTCCGCCGAAAATCTAATTGCTTAAGATATCGGTCTAATATCTGCGAAGACATCTCATCATTTAACGCGATCTTTTTGTAATGCGAACGTTGAAACGTATTAGTGATCCGCATTGCAGCATCTTTATGCTGACTTTGCTGCACCAATGCTGGCAAGCTCGATTCGTCATACTTTGGCGCAAGCGCATAGGCGGACGCAGATAACAAGCCACCGATGAGCAGCGAAGTAACGCTATGAGTGATGAGTCTCTTCAAAAGGAATCCTCTATTTTTCAACTTTTAAGTGCGTTGGTTGCACTTTTAACACCATACCAGTGCTCAACCGTACCTGCACTTCGTCTTTACCAATGTCTGTAATGATCCCTTTTACAGGACGAGTCCCTAAGGTCATCACTACCGACTGATCAACAGAAAGCGCATCTATTGATACGTCTTTAAGCTCTGGGGCTTTAGTCTTAGGGGACGAAGATTTAGGTTTGGTTCCCCGCTTGGGGATAGATTTTGCTACTTTGGCCGCTTTTGCCTTTTTCTCGGCGCTTTTTTCAGCCAGGCGCTGTTTTCTGCGTTCAGCTGCACGCTGCTTACTTTCGGTAACCTGCACAGCGGCATGCTCTGCATGTTCTAATGACACCACCCCGGCAGATGCGCCGTCGAGGTCAACTCGTTCAACACCCTCTTTTACGCATTCTAAATAGCGCCACCCGCTGGTGTAACGGCGCAGTGCGACCCTGAGTTGAGTTTTGCTGACAGTTTCATTATCAGCAAAACGCTCTGCCAAATCTTGAAATATGCCAATCTTAAGAGGCTTAGCTTCACCACTTGTTGTAAAACAACTAGGGAACGTATCCGTTAACAACTTAAGGGTGTTCTCAATCGACTGAGCTTTACTTTGGTTTTCCATTAAACTTTTCCGTTAGGTCCTTATTTGCGTTTGTCTGTCTCACTACTGAGAGAGTGCGCTCTCAATAATATCGGCAAAAACGCTCAAGCCTTTTTCATCTTCTAGATCAAATCGGGCAAGGTGTGGGCTATCTATATCCAGCACCGCAAATACCGCCCCATTTAAGTAAATAGGTACAACCAGCTCAGAATTACTGGCTGCATCACATGCTATATGACTTTCAAACTGTTCCACGTCGTCGACACGGATAACTCGCCGCTCACGCGCTGCAGCACCACAAACACCTCGATTAAAAGGGATTCGATAACAGGCTGGTTTGCCTTGAAACGGCCCCAGCACAAGCTCTTCGCCCTTGGCGAAGTAAAAACCAGCCCAGTTGATGTCTGGCAAGCGCTGCCATATCAACGCAGACAAATTAGCCAACACCGCTATATGATCCGTTTCACCTTCGATTAATGCCGCAGCCTGCAGCTGAAGCTCCCGGTAAAATTCTTGTTTGCTCATAATTCCGCCATGTTACATCGCTAGCCGGACAAAACTACCCGATTTTTTGGGCAATGGGAATGGACATGCTAACCTCTCGCGCCTTATTAATGCATTTTTAACGTAAATAATTCGATAACTGGATGAAAGATAGACAACCCCGCCTGCTAAGTTGGCAGTGGATAAGCAATGAGATCCGCGGTTTTAAGCGCCCTTTACTAATCGCTAATGTCGTTGCCATTCTGGCAACTGCGTTAAGCGTCCCAGTGCCTCTGCTTATGCCATTAATGGTTGATGAAGTACTGCTAAATAACCCGGGAAGCACACTAGATACCCTCAATATGCTGCTGCCAACTGGTTGGCAAAATGCGACGGTTTATATCAGTTTAATATTCTTGCTCACCGTGGCGCTGCGGATCAGTAGCGTACTACTGAGTGTGTTACAAAGTCGCCAATTCACCATCATATCGAAAAGTTTGACCCTAAAGCTCCGGCAACGCCTGCTGCAGCAAATACAACAGATCTCTTTAAAGGGCTATGAAACCATCGGTAGTGGTGGCCTTAGCTCCCACCTAATCACCGATGTCGACACCATTGATCGGTTTGTAGGTGAAACCCTAAGCAAACTCATTATTAGCGGCCTGACGATACTCGGTACGGCGGTGATCCTTCTGTTGATCGATTGGCGCCTTGGTCTTTTCATCTTGCTGTGTAACCCGATCGTTATCTATTTTTCTAAGATACTGGGAAGCAAAGTTAAAGAACTAAAAAAGGATGAAAACTCCGCCATCGAGCTGTTTCAGCAGTCACTGGTAGAGACGCTGGATGCGATTCATGAGATACGCACGGCGAATAGAGAAAAGCATTACCTCAAGCGCATCGCCGAGCGTGCTGGTAACGTCAAACATCGGGCAATTGAATTTGGATGGAAGAGTGAAGCGGCGGGCAAGCTAAGCTTTCTTGTTTTTCTCATTGGTTTTGAGCTGTTCAGGGCGGTTGCCATGTTGATGGTAGTTTTCTCTGACCTCACGGTGGGCCAGATATTTGCCGTGTTTGGCTACTTATGGTTCATGATGACACCGGTCAATGAGTTACTCGGTATGCAGGTCGCCTTCTATAGCGCTAACGGTGCCCTGCAGCGACTCAACAAGATCTTTACTTACCCAACTATTCCCGAGCAAAACGGTAACGCAGATCCGTTTACAAAAGGAGAGCCCGTTGCTATCAACGTGAAGGGGCTTACCTTTAACTATGAAGACGACAGAGAGATCCTACGCGGTATCAATTTGGACATTGCTGCCGGCGAAAAGATCGCTATTGTTGGTGCCAGTGGCGGCGGAAAATCAACCCTGATCCAACTGCTACTCGCGCTTTATCCCAAGAGCAGTGGCAGTATTAGCTATGGCGGCTGCGAAATATCCGACATAGCCCCCGACGCCTTGCGTGAAAATATTGCCACCGTCCTGCAACACCCTACGCTATTTAATGACAGCATCCGTAATAACCTATGCATGGGGGAGCATTACTCTTCTGATGCCTGCTGGGACGCACTTAAGGTTGCCGAGCTCGCCGATTTCGTAGCCGAGATGGAATTAAACCTGGATACACCTATCGGCACGCGGGGGGTCAGACTTTCCGGTGGTCAGCGTCAGCGTATAGCCATAGCCCGCATGGTATTGCGTAACCCTGCCATTGTGATTTTAGATGAAGCGACATCTGCACTCGATACAGAAACCGAAGCTAAAGTTCATAGCAATCTAAAAAGCTTCCTTCAGCAGCGTACAACAATTGTCATCGCCCATCGCCTGAGTGCGGTTAAACAAGCCGATACTATCTATGTATTTGAAGATGGACAGATCTGTCAGTCGGGGCGCCACCATGAGTTAATCAGTGCCGAAGGCGTGTACCGGACCTTATATGGCGGCGAAGATACTTAGCAGGGTTGCAGCAGGCAATCTCTGAGTTCGGCCACCGAATCAACCAATGCTAAGCTCGAAAATGGCAGCAAGCGCTCCTTTGGTTGAGCCCCATAAGTTACCCCGATGCTTTTTGCGCCTGCATTTTCCGCCATCTGCAGATCATAGTCTGTATCGCCAATCATCAAGGTCTTCTCTGGCTTAACATTAAAGATAGCCATGAGTCGGTGCAACATGTCGGGGTGAGGCTTTGACTCCGCTTCATCAGCACAAATAGTAGCGTGAAAATATTGCCCTACCCCAGTATCTTCCAACACTCGGTCTAAGCCTTTCCGCGATTTACCTGTGGCGACAGCAAGCTGCTTTTGATTGCGCTGAAGTAACGCCAGCAGAGCGGAAGAACCAGCAAACATGGGCATGGGTTGAGGATTATCGACAACAAATTGTTGTCGATAGTGGTCCATCAATTCGCCACGCTGTTGCGCTGTGATGGACGCAGGCCTAAATAACTCTGTAAATGCTTGATCGAGGCTCAAACCGATAATGCCTGCCGCAGCCTCGTCTGACGGCACAGGCAATCCACTTAGCGCAGACGCTTTCTGTAAACTGGATACGATACGCGCCGTTGAGTCCATCAACGTGCCGTCCCAGTCAAAAACGATCAGATCAAACTTTCCAACCACTATTTCGCTTTCCTACGTTGATTTGCCCGTTTACGGGATGGTTCACGTGGTATTTGCGGGGCGTGTTCCTCTACGCCAATACGCTCCACTACCTTTAATAAGGGGGCGTCTAACGGCGCTTCTATAAACAGTGTGGTTTCATCTTTGGGGTGAGCAAAGCGAATCTCGGCCGCATGGAGAAACAAACGTGAGCAACCAAGTTCAGACATCGCCTTGGTAAAGGGCTCACTACCATACTTAGGGTCACAGGCAATAGGATGACCAGCGGCTGCCGTATGAACGCGTATCTGATGAGTACGACCAGTCACAGGGCTTGCCTGAATCAAGGTGGCGCCCTTTAAGCGTTTAAGGATCTTAATTCGTGTTTCAGAAGGCTTCCCGTCGGGGTTCACTCTGACCACCCGTTCGCCGCTTTGCAGCTCATTTTTTTGCAGCGGATAGTCACACACTTTTCGACGTTCCGGCCAACGTCCCTTTACCAAGGCGAGGTAATTTTTCTGCACCGTTTTGTCTTGCAGTTGACGGTGTAACGCACGTAACGCTGATCGCTTCTTAGCGACTAACAAAATGCCGGACGTTTCCCTGTCAATACGGTGAACAAGTTCCAAATATCTGGCATCAGGGCGTAACGCACGCAATGCCTCAATAACGCCAAATTTCAAACCGCTGCCGCCATGAACAGCAATACCTGATGGTTTATTGATCGCCAGTAGCCAGTCATCTTCATACAAGATGCATTGCTCTAACTTAGCAACCTGATCCAGTTTGGCCGAAATATCGGGCGTTTCTCTTTCAGCAACGCGCACCGGCGGGATACGAACTTCATCGCCCGATGTCAGTTTATACTCAGCTTTTATCCGTTTGCCATTAACACGAACCTCACCTTTTCTGATGATCCTGTAGATCAGACTCTTTGGTGTGCCCTTAAGTTTTAGGCGGAGATAATTGTCTATACGTTGGCCCACATGATCATCGGTGATGACCACTTTTTGGACCTGGGGACGTGGTAAATCTGTGCTCTGTGTCATGGCGCGAGAGTCTATCAGAAAGCGTTTAAGATTGCCTGTTCCAAGTGGGGTTGCTATAGTTCGTCGACGTTCGCCTGATTAACGCCCAAAAACAACCGGCAAGCAGGCAACGCTTAGGCATCATATCGCGTAATTTAGCCGCACGTTAAGCTTGGTTCCATGAATTTATCGCCCATTTGTATTCGTTCCGGGCGGAACCAACCTACCTCGTCGGATTACGCCTCTGTGCTCTGCCAAAGAAAAGTTTCGTCCTTTAAGAGACGCCATAGCGCATTATGCTGGACGATTTGCGAGCTACTGGAACCTATTCCTGATCGTTGCTTCCCTGAATATAGAGCAGCGGTTTTAAAAATTGGAGCCGACCATGAGTCGGCAAGCACTGTGTCATACAACCGGGAGGTTGCAAGGGACCGGCGTAATACCAGCGCACGTCATAATCGGCGTAATGGGCTGTGGCTACAATATATGAGAAGTTGAGCCACACGCATGAAAAGAATGCTTATTAATGCAACGCAGGAAGAAGAACTCCGCGTTGCACTTGTCGACGGTCAAAAGCTGTACGACTTAGATATTGAAAATCCAAATCAAGAACAGAAAAAAGCCAATATCTACAAAGGTACAATTACCCGCGTAGAACCTAGTCTTGAAGCTGCTTTTGTAAACTATGGTGCTGAACGCCACGGTTTCCTGCCTCTAAAAGAGATTGCTCGTAGCTATTTCCCTAAAGGTTATGAGTTCCAAGGCCGCCCTAATATTCGCGAGATCATCAAAGAAGGCCAGGAAGTACTCATCCAGGTCGACAAAGAGGAACGCGGTAATAAAGGTGCTGCACTGACGACCTTTGTCAGTTTGGCAGGCTCTTATCTGGTACTTATGCCAAATAACCCTAGAGCAGGTGGTATCTCTCGCCGTATTGAAGGTGATGAGCGCTCTGAGCTGAAAGCGGCACTTAGCGAACTTGATGTGCCTAACGGTATGGGCCTCATCGTACGTACTGCCGGCGTTGGTAAGTCAGCGGAAGAGTTAAAGTATGATTTAACTAACCTGCTTAACCATTGGACGCGCATTGACGAAGCGGCCAAAGCCACTAAAGCCCCTGCCCTTATCCATCAGGAAGGCAATGTCATCGTTCGCGCTATCCGTGATTATCTGCGTCGCGATATTGGCGAAGTGATTATTGATAACCCACACGTTTACGAGCAAGGAAAAGCACACATCTCGCAAGTGCGTCCCGACTTCGTACAACGAGTGAAGCTTTATTCCGGTGAAGTACCGCTGTTCTCTCACTACCAAATTGAAAGCCAGATCGAATCAGCGTTTCAACGTGAAGTTAAATTACCTTCTGGTGGCTCTATTGTTATCGATCCGACAGAAGCATTGACGTCTATCGATATCAACTCGGCTAAAGCGACCAAAGGTAGCGATATTGAAGAAACAGCAGTCAATACCAACCTGGAAGCTGCTGACGAGATTGCTCGCCAGTTGCGCCTGCGGGATGTGGGTGGCTTAGTCGTTATCGACTTTATCGATATGTCTCCTGTACGTAACCAGCGCGCAGTAGAAAACCGTCTTCGTGACGCCGTTCGCCAAGACAGAGCAAGAATTCAACTAGGTCGTATTAGCCGTTTCGGCCTGTTAGAGATGTCACGCCAGCGACTGCGCCCATCACTGGGTGAATCAAGCCAAAATGTCTGTCCTCGCTGTGATGGCGCCGGTAGCATTCGTGGTGTGGAATCCATTGCACTGTCTGTGCTTCGTCTCATCGAAGAGGAAGCGATCAAGGAAAATACCGCGCAGTTACATGCCCAGGTACCTGTAGAAGTCGGAACTTATTTACTCAACGAAAAACGTGCTGCGATCAGGGGTATTGAAAAACGTAACCGTGTTGGCGTGATCATCATTCCAAACCAGCATATGGAGACACCCAAATATCAGGTGACTCGTTTACGTAAAGACGATATTCAAGAAGATTCGAGCTACGCGATGATTATGCCGGCTGAACAGCCGGAGCCGACAGTTTCGGCTACCGTTGGCGAAGTAGCCACCCGCGCACAGCCTGTGCTGCAAGGGTTTACAACACCAGCAGCGAGTGCACCCGCACCGACCGAAACAGTCACAAAGACAAAAGCACAACCGCAAAAAGCAAAGGCCAACGCTAAAAAGGCAAAGGACAAGAACCCCGGCATCATCGCCGTTATTATTGCTGCTATTGCCTCTCTGTTCGGCGCTAAGCCAAAGAAAAAGAGCAATAAGAGTAAGCGCCCCCATGGTGACAGAGGGCGTCAGCAATCCCGTGGCAAAAACAGCAGTCGCCGCCGTAATAACGAGCGCGATAACAGTCGTCGCCAGCCGCGAAATGAGCGCAAGAAGAGTGATGACACAAAGCCAGCTGTAACAGCCAAAGATAGCCGTGGCGCATCGGAAGATAAGCCGCAAAAGAACGAACGTCGCCGCAATCGTGGTAGAAAGCAGCAAAACCGTGTTGAAGGCGCACAACAGTCGACCACTGATTCAGTGACTACTGATAAGAGCGAAAGCACAGCTAAACCTGCAACACAAAAACAGGAGCAGGTCGCAAAGCGTCGTCAGCGCCGTAACTTACGTAAGAAGGTTCGTGTAAGTTCAGAAGCCACACCAGTGCCAAGCAAGAAAGAGCAGTTACCAGAACTCGCTCCTGTTGCTGAGCAGGTCTCTGAAGATCCGGTAGGCGCCCGTTATCCTGAAGTTGCTGCCGAGCAAGTTGCTAAAGTAGCCGCTAACGAGACGCCAGTAGTAGAAAGCAGTGCCGACAACACCCAAGACGCACCTGCGACTGTTGAACAGACAGCTTCTATTGAAACTAAGGCGAACGTTGCGAGCGAAGAGCATACAGCAGCTGAAACCGTTGACGTTACCGCAGCAGCTCCTGAAGAAGTGCCAGTCAAAGAGACTACAGCGACTGACAGTGAAGTTTCGATCGAGGTCTCTGAGCCGGAAGTCACTGAGCAGGTCGAATCGACTAGCGTAGAGGTTGAGGCACAGCAAGGATCTGACGTAACAACAGATCCTGTTGTTGAAAAAGCCGCTGAAGTGGCATCGGTTGCCTCTGATGACAAAGCTAGCGAAGTAGTCGAGTCAGCGATTGAGCCAGAAGTGGAAGCCACAGAGCAAGTGGTCGCAAGTGACACGCCTGTGGTAGTTGAGGCAGCAGCAGAGCCAGTTAGCTCCGACGCTAAATCAGCCGATGATATTGTCGTTTCTACCACTCCAGTCAGTCGCTACGCAACTGCGGTATCTAGTCAAATGGCGAAGCCGACACCTGCGACATTATCAGGTGTGGATGCCTCGATTATTGAGCGCCGTTTCGGCCAAGGTGCCGGCGGCAGTCAAGGCGTATCGACGTTAAAAGCCAAAGATCAGGCTACAGCAGGTCCAACCAAACCTGCAATCTAAGGGCCGTTGCCAAAGCAAAAAGCCGTGCTATTTAGCACGGCTTTTTAATTTCCACTGATGGCGTACAGCCTAGTGATTCACTAGATCCTTTATATTTAGGTTGAGTTAAATACGTACCTCACTCAACACACGCACTATTGAACGACATTAAGATAAGACTATGTTGATTGTCCCAACGGAAGATAAGCTTGACTGGCACCAACCACCCTTTGTGACGATCGCCATCGCCTTTCTTTGCTTCGCCGTGTTTTCAACTGAAACAGATGCCACGATTACCAAATATGCGCTAATACCTAGCCAGATGGAGTGGTTTCAATTGGTTACTCATCAATATCTCCACGGCGACTGGCTTCACCTACTGGGAAATCTATTGTTTCTGCTGATATTCGGCAGCGCTTTGGAAAAGCACTTAGGCGCCTTAAATTTTTTCACTCTTTATCTCTTTACTGGCGTATGCAGCGGATGGGGATTTGCGCTGCTCCACACAGACAGCAGTACACCATTGGTTGGGGCTTCAGGGGCGATATCAGGACTGATGGGAGTCTATTTGGCGGTTTATGGATGGCGCCGGCGTGAGTACTTTGCCGTTTTGGGTCCTATCGTTACTAGCTTCCGCGCACCGGCGTTGGTTCTGCTGCCTGTTTGGCTTGGCTATGAGCTACTAAGTGCCGCTCTTAGTGATGATAATGTCGCATATATGGCACACGCCTTTGGGCTTATGTCGGGTACCGCTTTCTATATCATCGGTAGCTGGTGCGGATTATTTCATCGGCGCGTGCAATCAAGTATTAACCAAAGCGACATTGAAGCGAGCGCCGCACCATTAACGATATCGGCAAAGGCAATCAAGCTAGAAAACGAGCTGAGGTTGGTTGAAGCTTTGGCTGTTTGCCGTCAGCAATTAAAAGAACAACCTACTTATGAAGGATTATGGTATTACGCGTTCACCCTCGCAAAGCGCGTCAGTGAAGCACAAGTAGTAGCGCTTTACCGACTGCTTTTAGCTTTTCAAAGTGATGCCTCTGTAGGATTTGGTTGGGCGTACCCAATATGGCAGGAACATCAATCTGTACTGCTCGGCGACAGCCATCTATGGACAGCAAAAGAGCGTATAGATCTGGTTCACACGCTTCTAATACATAACGACCATAAACCAGCAAGTCATGTCGTCACCGAACTGGTCAACTCAAATCTATGGTCGACAGATGTTGCAACCAACACACACGCTTCACTCTTGCCTCTACTCAGAACAGCCTCTGCAGCCCATAACGCCGAGGCTGCAGCAATCCGCACTATTTTGAATGCTCAGCCATCTTCAGCGCCATCTGATTAAGTTGCTGCGCTTCCAACTGCTGTTGGCTTGCCGGTGTTGCTAACTTACCTGCGGTCGCCGCAAATTCGGCAACGCTTTGCAGCGGTCTACCGCTCTCTAATCCCGCTTTTGCAAGTAACAGATAGAGCCCGGCGCGATCTGTATAACTTGCTGGCCAAGATTCAGGTTCACCGATCAATGCTTCCGCTTTATCAAAGCGCCCCTGCTGAAAATAGATATTAGCGATGGCATAGCGTAGTTCTGGCTCAGGCTCAAAACCCGGGATCTTAGTGATCACTTCATCCAATGTTCTGGCTGCGGCACCGATGTTGCCTTTTTCATGCAACAGGGCTAGGTAGCGTTGAGAATGTTTATCAAGCAGCTCCGTTTGTTCACTCAACATCAACAAACGGTGCATACGCTCTCTTAAGCGCATCTCATTTGGATACCGACGCAAACCATCTTTAACCATTTCAAATGCTTGTTTTTTGCGGCCTTCAAACAACAATAGATGGGAGTAACCAAGCACACGTTGGCAGTCGTATTCAGCAGGCTCCAACGACACCCCCTGCTGCTCTGCGTTGCCTAGCCCCAATTTATTACGATTAACGAAGAGTGTGTATCCCATCATGGCATACGCAACGAGTGAAAAATACGCGCTACCCACCACCAAGAGAGTGACAAGAAACTTGATAGATTCAGTCCCCTCAAATAGCCAAACCAACGCAGTACCACCGTTCGACACTGCCGTGTAGGCAAACCAAAGCAATAAGTAGCTCCAGCCAATACGTACCATCACCCTAGCAAGGATCGCCGGATTCGTGGCATCGCGTAAACTATGCGTAAGGGCAATAACCATAGTGACAGCGGGTATCGATAGTGTCACCAACACAGAAGCAATAACGGCTAAAGAGTGCGAGACCATAGACAGGAGGCCCGCAAAAAAGTACATCACAAACAGCGCAACCAGTAGTTTAAAAGTGAGCAAGATATTGCTTTCACTATCAAACAGCTTTGGCGCCTGCCACTGCTCTTCAGATAACGCTGCGATAATCGCTAGGCCATAATGAATAACCATAATAAACAGCGCCAGCGCTAACACGCCGCCAACCACCAACTGTCCAGCTTGCTCCGTGACAGTAGCAGAGAGATCGGACATCGCTATCTGTGTCACCAGGAACAGTAGCCCGAGTAGGATCATCGGCTGCAACTGCAACGGATAACGGAAAAACTGCCAGCTGATACGCCAAAACGGCGGCAAATCCTCATCTTCAACGCTGAATGTCAGTTCACTACGACAAAGCGGGCAGCGCGCAGACGTACCATCAAAGTTCTTTTCACCACCAGGAAAACAGGTTGTACAAAAGCTTTTAATACAGGAAGGACAATGCCAACTACCTTGTTTATCGGCATGATAACTACAACTACTCATCCTTGAACCTCAGGAATACGGGAAATTAAAACTAAAAGATTAGGATACGATGATTTAATGAGGGAGTAAATGAAGGTTGAGCGCAACATGTTCCCGCTCAACCTTCACTGAATGATACAACTTACGAATTAGAAGCGACCTCGTCCGAAGATGAGTACCTCTACACGACGATTTTGTGCTTTTCCTGGTTCTGTGGCGTTAGTTGCGACAGGCATTGTTTCACCTGCACCACGCATCACAATTTTGGACGAATCAACACCAGCTTCAATAAGATAGAGCCCGACAGATTCTGCGCGCTCAACAGAGAGAGCCATATTGTAATCATCGTCACCCACATCATCCGTATGACCAACGATCTCAATAAAGGCTGCGCTACGCAGTAACTCCCTAGCCTCTTCTATGTGAGTTCGCATGAGGCCAACACCCTCACCTGTCAGTTCACCTTTGCGCCGTTCAAACAAAGCGATACTTGGGAATACTAGTCGATCCAACGCGCGCAGTTCACCCACTACAAAAACTTCAACACGACGGTTTTGGGCACGACCTTCAACGGTATCATTCGTAACCAAAGGATCGTTTTCGCCACGACCAAGGGTATTCAAACGCCCTTCCGGTACACCTATCGACTTAAGATAGTCACCGACGGCATTGGCACGGCGCAGTGATAAATCCTGGTTATAAGTCTCGTCGCCGGTACTATCGGTATGACCAATGACGGTTACTGAGTAGACGCCGTTGAAATCCTCTGACAATTCAGCCTTTCGACTCAACAGATAGGCCTTACCCTCTTCCCCCATCTCTGCGCTGTCAAATGCAAACAGTTCCGCCTGTGGCAGTGATAAGCCGGTGATCAAGCCATCACCTTCACCTTTAACAAACTCAACATCGGTGCTAAGTGCGTAACCGTCACAGCCAACTACCTTGGCCTTTTCTTCACTCCAACCGCTGTGGCGTACACAAGCGCCAGTGCCCGACAATACAACCATGCCATCGGCGCCAAGAACATAAGCCTCTGCTGCGTCAATCGGGCCATCCTCGGCGACAGAACCAGCCACCAGCCCGACCATGAGACCCGTGACAATCAACACTCTTTCCCCAATCCTTTTCAACATCTACATTTCCCCATCAAGTCAATTAGAAAAGTGCCGTCCGCGATCAAGACAAACGCGCAACTATCAATAGCATAGATGACTTTTTGCCGAGTGTTACAAAGTTAGGGCTTGGTGTCATAAAAGGTTAATGAAGCAAGGAAGAACAGGAGAATAAGTAAGGGCGCCAGCAGGCGCCCTTACTTATTATGTCAGAGAGGTAAGGCTAAGCCAGTTCAGCGTTGTGATACACCTCTTGTACGTCATCACAATCTTCCAGCATCGCTAGAAATTTATCGAATACCTCGGCATCCTCTCCGCTGACAGGGCACGCGGTTTGCGGCACGAAACTGATCTCGTCAACCTCAAACTCAAGCGCTTCATCCGCTTCCAACAGCGCCGACTTCACCTTATAGAATTCGGCTGCAGGGGCAAAAACAGTGATCTTGCCATCGTCAGCTTCAATATCGGTGACATCGACATCAGCCATCATCAATGTTTCCAACACCGCTTCTTCATCTTCACCAGCGAAGATAAATACCGCCAGATGATCAAACATGTGGGCAACGGCGCCCGGTGAACCTAACTTAGCGTCGTTTTTTGTGAAACAGTTACGTACATCAGAAAAAGTGCGTTTGCCGTTGTCTGTTAAACAATCAACAATCACCATGCAACCGCCTGGACCAAAACCTTCATAACGCGCTGTCACGTAGTCTTCGCCACCCGCACCATTGGCTTTATCTAGGGCGCGCTCGATGACGTGGGCAGGCACCTGATCTTTCTTTGCCTTTTCGATCAAGCGACGTAAGGTGAGATTGGTATCCGGGTCCGTGCCGCCATTTTTGCCAACAACATAAAGCTCTTTGCCGTACTTCGAATAAACTTTCGTTTTAGCCGCAGCCGTTTTTGCCATCGAATCCTTACGGTTTTGATACGCTCTTCCCATAGTACTTAATTCTCTCTGTATTTAGTGGCGACCAGAATATGGGGAGCGAGTTTAGCGCCCTCTCCCTTACAAATACCAGTCAGGCCTTACAACAATTCACCAAATTTTGATCTTAACGCCATCAAAGTGGCACAACAATCAATCAATAGCCGAGCCACTGCTGTGCTCTACAAACATCATTTTTAGATGTGGACCAACCCCTGGAATTTCAAACGACGCGCCGATACCCGCAAATCCAAGCTTCTGGTAGAAGCCACAGGCATGACTTCTGGCGTTACACCAAAGCGGCGCGCTGCTGCCATGCTGCGCCAGTGCATGTTGCACCAGAGCCTTACCAACACCTAGGCCACGCACTTGAGGATGCGTAGCCATGGCGCGCAACTGCCAACTGAAATCGGCTTGCTGTGCCGTTAACTCTTCGTTGTCGACCCGATAGATCGATACAATACCCACCAACTGCTGCGCAACAAAAGCACCATAGTGGTAGGTTGTCGCTTCATCATCGCCGGCAAAGATGCAGGTAGAAACAGGTAAGCCTGTTCGTAATACCGCGCTTCTAAGAGGATAAGTATGGGAAGCCGCGATAGCAGAAATTACAACTGATGACACCGCTTCACCTCATCGATCGCCTGCATGACACGTTTTTCCGATATCGGATATGGCGTCCCCAGCTGCTGATGGAATAACGAGACACGAAGCTCCTGAAGCATCCAACGCAGGCGTTCCATTTCACTGCGTAACCCTGGTTTTTTTTGTGCTTTTTGTTGCACCAGATCAAACGCATTTTGCACCTTATCCAGGGTGACTTGATGCAACCGATCCCGTTGCGGGTCAACCTGCATCTTCTCTAAACGTTTGACCACTGCTTGCAGGTATCTGGGTAACTCTTGCAAATGCGTCACCCCGGTATCAGCGACAAACCCAGGGTAAACCAACGCTTCAAGTTGGGCCTTTACATCCGCCTGAGAACGCACAGTTTCCAGGCTCATCTTGCCCTTAAGCTGTTTTTGCAGCTGATTAGCCAATGTTAGAACTTTCTCAACCTGTAACGCCACAGCCATGGTGGTGTCAGCGAGTTCAGCTTTAACTGTTTCTAGTAAGCGCTTAAACGTCTCTTCGCTGCGCACAGTAACAGGATCCGCAACCAAACTGTCTACCGCGCCATTAATACAATCTTCAACCAGCTGTTGTACCTTGCCAAAGCGATTGTAATGCATCGCCAACTTGGCTTTATTGGGTAAGCCGTCACGAAGATATTTAATCGGTGATGGCACGTTCATTAATAGCAGGCGCCGCACGCCGTTAGCCATCGCTTCGTCAGCTGCTGATTTATTATCAAACAGTTTCACAGCTACTGAGTCATTTTCATCAACGATCGCCGGAAAAGCACGCACCTCATAACCACGTTTTTGCTGCACGTATTCTTCAGGTAAGGTATCAAACACCCACGTCACACAACCACTTTGCTCAATAGCATCATCCGCGGCATCGCTAAGCGTCTGCTGCACATGGTCCTGCAGGCTCGCTTTTAAATCGTCGAGATCTTCCCCTTCGGCCAGCGCCTGCCCCTGTTCATTAACCACCCTAAAATTGAGTTTCAGGTGATCGGGCACCAAATCCCAGTTCCATGCTTCATCAGGTATCGTTATTCCGCTTGCGCGTCGCAATACCCGCGTCAACGCTTCAAGCGGCGACTCATCTTCTGGTACCGCTTCATCTAACACCCGTTTGGCATAATTGGGGGCAGGCACAAAGTTGCGCCGTATCGGTTTCGGTAGTGACTTAATTAGCGCCACCAGTAATGCTTCACGATGCGCAGGCACGCCCCAGGCAAAGGTATGCTCGTCAACCTGATTTAGCACGGCCACCGGGATCTCGGCACTGACGCCATCGATCTTCTTTCCTGGCTCAAACAGGTATTTAAGACTGAGGTCGATATTGCCGCTACGCCACTGGTCAGGATAAAGCTGACTGAGATCATCTTCATGCCTCTGCAGCAAGGTCTCGCGGTCGTAAACTAACACCTGTTTGTTATCTTTGACGGCTTGGCGATACCATTTTTCCAGCGTGACACGAGCATATATATTTGCCGGCAGGTCGGCATCGTAAAGCGCATACAATTGATCGTCGTCCACCAAAAGATCCCGGCGGCGGATCTTCTCCTCTTCCTTGTGGATGACGTCGATTACCGCGTTATTCTTTTGATAGAAAGCTAAGTTACTACCCAGGTGACGCTCAACCAACGCTGACCGTATAAAGATCGCCCGCGATTCAGTTTCATCGATATGGCCAAACAACACCTTACGTTTGGTAACGATAGGCAGGCCATAAAGTGTTTGCTGCTCAAATGCCAACACGTTGCCCTGCTTTTTGCTCCAGTGGGGTTCGCTGTGCGTCCGGCTAACTAAATGCTGCGCTGCAGCCTCAACCCACTGCGGTTGGATCTTCGCGGCGACACGAGCAAATAACCGACTGGTTTCCATAAGCTCTGCAGCCATCAGCCACTTCGGACGCTGCTTACCTAAGGCGCTGCCGGGAAACAGATAGAAACGCCGATTGCGTGCGCCCAGGTACTCCTGCTCCTTATCAAGCATACCAATGCTGCTTAATAAGCCGGTTAGCAACGCTTGGTGAAGGTTGTCATAGCTGGCTTCTGTGTCGTTCATGGTCAGATGCAACTCGCGACAACTTTGCCTGAGTTGAAAGTGCAGATCTTGCCACTCCCTGACACGCACATAGCTAAGAAACTCTTTCTTGCACAGCTTACGAAACTGGCTTGACGACAGTTCCTCTTGCTGTTGCTTGATATAGCGCCAGAGATTAACCAAGGTTGAAAAGTCAGAGTCCTTATCATAGAAACGACGATGCTTTTCATCAGATGCTTGTTTTGAATCCATAGGTCGTTCTCTGGGATCCTGGATCGACAATGCCGATGCCACAATCAGTACTTCATCCAAACAGCCGAAGTCATTAGCAGCCACCACCATACGGGCTAACTTAGGATCCACCGGGATACGAGCCAACTGGCGGCCGAGAGGGGTCAATTTCTGTTGCGTACCAACCACCGCACCCAGCTCTTCAAGCAGCTTAATACCATCACGTATGTGCTTTTGATCCGGCGGCTGCATAAATGGGAAGGCTTGAATATCCCCCAGTTTAAGCGCAATCATCTGCAGGATAACGGCGGCTAGGTTCGTACGCAGGATCTCGGGATCGGTGAACTCCGCGCGACCAAGAAAGTCTTCTTCGCTATACAGACGAATACAGATACCCGCGGCAACACGGCCACATCGTCCTGCCCGCTGGTTGGCGCTAGCCTGAGAGATCGCCTCAATAGGCAAGCGTTGCACTTTAGTGCGATAGCTGTAACGACTAATACGTGCCGTGCCCGGGTCAATCACATAGCGGATCCCTGGCACCGTCAGGGATGTTTCTGCAACATTCGTCGCCAACACAATGCGCTGCCCGCGGTGCGATTTAAAGATACGTTGCTGCTCTTGCGCCGACAGACGAGCATAAAGCGGCAAAACTTCCGTATTTCGTAGCTGCCTTCTATTTAGGGCATCTGCGGTATCGCGGATCTCGCGTTCGCCATTGAGGAAAATAAGAATATCGCCCTGACCTTCCCGCTGAAGCTCATCGACAGCATCAAAGATCCCTTGCAACGGGTCCACCTGCTTCCCTTCAACCAGCGGGCGATAGCGCATCTCCACCGGAAAGGTACGGCCAGAGACAGTGATCACTGGCGCATTGTTAAAGTGTTTGGAGAAGCGTTCAGTTTCAATGGTGGCAGAGGTAATAATGATTTTTAGATCGGGGCGCTTAGGCAGCAGTTGTCGCAAATAGCCGAGCAAGAAATCGATGTTTAGACTGCGTTCATGAGCTTCATCGATGATCAACGTGTCGTATTGCCGTAACAGGCGATCATTCTGCATCTCAGCAAGCAGAATACCGTCTGTCATCAACTTAACCCGCGTCCGTGGCTGAGTGTGATCAGAGAACCTGACTTTAAAACCAATCACATCGCCAAGGGATGTGGCCAGCTCGTCAGCGATGCGATCTGCGACGCTGCGTGCCGCTAAACGACGGGGCTGAGTGTGACCGATCATGCCACCAATACCGCGGCCTAGCTCGAGACAGATCTTTGGGATCTGGGTGGTTTTACCTGAGCCTGTCTCACCGGCAACAATGACCACCTGATTGTCACGGATCGCTTCGGCTATCTCTTGCTTGCGCTCAGATACAGGTAAGGCTTCAGGGAATGATATCGATTCATTCCATGTCGCACGAATGATCGCCTTTTCCAGATCGGCATTAAGTGATTTCTGGATCTTTTCCCGACGCTTGCCGTCGTCAATGCGTTTTAAGCCTTCAAAACGTCGCCGCAAACCGGCCTGCGCTTGTTTAGGAAGGAGTGATAAGGTGTCCAGAAAAGTATCAGCTTGCACGATCAACGCCACATCAAAAAATGTGGCGCGATCCTACCAAGCTTGGGATGGCGGTGAAAGCCTCAGTTTAACTGGCTTTACCAAAGCATGTATCGAGATGGGTCGACAAGGCGCGCAGAATGTCACGGCGAGCGATTAAGCCGATAAGAAGACCATAATCATCAACCACTGGGTACAACTTAGGCTTTTGTCCCAACATTTGCTGGGCCAACTCCAAAATGGAGTCTTCCGGACTCACCGTCAGCACCTCGGTACGCATCAGCTCTTTCACCAATGCGACGCCCTCGCAGTGATAGGAAGCTTCCACCGCAGCTCTTAAACAATCCTGCTGTGAAATAAAGCCAACCAGCTTCTTCTGTTCATCAATAACCGGGCCACCAATGCGCTGCGCTGTGAGCAGTCGTTGCACAGCCTCAGCCACTGTCTGACCAGGTTCAAAGGTGACAGGTCGACGATCCATGTGATCTTTTACTTTTAATGATTGCATAACTTCCCCCATGTCTATGCGATGCGTCCTGTCCAAATATTGGGGCGCTATCGCAAGCTTAGACCAGGCTGATTTATTTGTCTTAATATGGCTGCCTGATCGCTACTTTGTCCTTTTATAACAGCCGCTAGCTCAAGGGTGTACAAATTTTGCCCCAACACCTCGAACAGATCACGAATGCGTTAACAATTCTCATTGCCAATAACCCACGGCGATATTGCGCTATCACCGCGTTTAACATATCAATCCAAGCCTTAGGAGTAACGCCTGAGACAACCAGACAACATTAAAACGATGATCGGGTAAGTTAATATATTTGGCAGAATGGTACGGACGGGTTAGCTTAATCCATACCTCACTTGCCTGTGGATCTCACGCGTAATACGCCGAAACAGCACCAATATGGCCAACTATCCAACGTTAACCCATTACAGCCTCATTGCATCGCTTGGCTTGTTTACCACGGCACTGCTACTCGGGGCTATTGACCTGTATGGTTTGCTAGCATCACTAACATTTTTAGGCTTAGCACATCAGCTCAGCCGCCAAAGTCATGGCAACAATCCGCTATTTGTCTGGTCGATGTTACTGATCAGCGCCGCTTTAATGTTGCATCTACTGCCGGGCTTTTATAACCAACCGATTTGGCAACAGCGGTTAATCTCATCAGGAGCAGTGCCGCACTCTTTAACGTTTAACTACGACAAGCTACTGATCGCCATCGTGCTATTACCGTTACTGTTAACACGCGACAGACAGCAGACCCGTTCCGCTAACTCCAGCAAGCTTGGTTGGCAGCCAATTGCCCTAATCACCCTATCCACTGTTTTAGTGACTGCGAGCGCCGGTTATCTAATGGGCGTATTAGGTTGGGATCTCAAACTGCCAGTGCAATGGTACTGGTTTGTGCTCATCAATATCGGTATTACTGTCACGGCTGAAGAGGTGATGTTTCGTGGGCTGCTGCAACACTATCTAAGCAAACAGTTAGGTCGTTTCGGTTTGGTACTGGCGGTACTCACCTTTGCTATCGCCCATATCGCTGGGGGCTGGCAGTGGGTGATTCTGGCTGGCATAGCCGGGTTAGGATATGCATTGGCTTACCATTATTATAGAAATCTGGTCGCCCCCATGTTCGTGCACGCCACGGTCAATCTAATCCATTTCTTCTGTCTAGCTTATCCAATGAAGATTAGCCAATGAACAACAGCTAACAAAGCCACCGGCAACATAATGCATTTAAATCAAACAACTACACCGCTTGTATATACAGCGATAATTACACTGTAACCGGCAAATTCCACTACCTTTAGTACCTATTCCACGTTACTACTGGAGATAGAGATTGAGAATGCGTATGTTAATTGCTTGCATTAACTGATGACCGCTTCTTCTTTATGACAAATCCTGAAAATTCACATTCTAAACTTGGCACGCAAAGCGGCCTGTTCAGCCGATTCCTCAACGGTGTCGAGTTTCTTGGTAACCTCCTGCCCCATCCGATCACCCTGTTCGCCATTCTCACGCTCACAGTGATCGTCGCCTCGGGTATCGCCTCTTACTTCGGGCTAAGCGTATCTGACCCCCGTACAGAAGGTGCCACGATAGAAGTGTTCAGCCTACTGAGCGCTGAAGGTCTGGCTATCATAGTGACGGGTCTAGTGCCGAACTTTACCGGTTTTGCCCCCCTAGGTACTGTGTTAGTTGCGTTACTAGGCGTAGGTATCGCTGAGCGTGCGGGCCTGCTTTCTGCTGCAATGCGCGGAATGGTAATGAGCGCCTCACCACGTATGGTGACCGTGATCATCGTGTTTTCAGGCATCATCTCTAATACAGCATCAGAACTCGGCTATGTCGTGATGATCCCACTTGCGGCGATGATTTTTAAATCATTGGGCAGACACCCCTTGGCAGGATTAGCCGCTGCATTTGCTGGTGTTTCCGGCGGCTATAGCGCCAACTTGCTGATCGGCACGGTCGACCCACTGCTTTCAGGGATCACTGAATCAGCCGCACAGATGATCGACCCAGACTACGTTGTTGGCCCGGAAGTAAACTGGTTCTTTATGATGGCAAGCACCTTTTTGATCACCCTGCTTGGCACCGTAGTGACAGAACGCGTAGTTGAACCGCAATTAGGTAAGTGGGATCCCAGCGAAGGTGATGAGTCAGTTCAGGAAGACGACACCAGCCAATATCAACTCACCGCCGATGAGAAGCGCGGGCTCAAAAACGCCGGTATCGCCGTATTGGTACTAAGCGCTGTGCTGGCACTGACGATCGTACCGGAGAGTGGCATTCTGCGTCACCCCGACACCGGCGCGGTCGCGGGCTCCCCCTTCCTTAAAGGGATCGTCGCCTTCATCTTTATCTGCTTTGCCATTCCCGGTTATGTATTCGGCCGTACAGTGGGCAAAATGAAAACAGACCGCGACGTAATCCATGCAATGAGCGAATCAATGAGCACCATGGGTATGTATATCGTACTGGTTTTCTTTGCCGCCCAGTTCGTTGCGTTCTTCAAAGTCACCAACTTTGGTACCGTCACCGCGGTAATGGGCGCAGAGGTATTACAATCCATCGGCATGACCGGACCGATGCTGTTCTTTGCCTTTATTCTGGTCTGCGGTTTTATCAACCTGATGTTGGGCTCTGCATCTGCGCAATGGGCGGTTACCGCGCCGATATTTGTACCCATGTTGATGCTGGTGGGCTATGCCCCTGAGACTATTCAAGCGGCCTACCGTATCGGTGATTCAACAACCAATTTGATCACGCCAATGATGAGCTATTTTGGTTTAATTATGGCGACAGCAGCACGTTACAAAAAAGACCTAGGGATCGGTACCTTGGTGGCCACCATGCTGCCCTATTCCATCGTCTTTATGTTGGGCTGGAGCCTGTTCTTCTTCTTGTGGGTTTTCGTCATAGGGTTACCCGTAGGCCCTGGTGCCGCTACCTATTACACGCCTTAATTTCTAGACGCTGAAAGTGCTTTCACACACTTACACAGCACTTGGTAATGATCAGCTATCAGATGAAATTTGCAGATGGGGAAAGAAACACCTCATTCTGATTTCAGGGGCTTCATACTCGCTAAGCGACTAACTCAACGCAAAAATGGGGGGGTCGCGCTCGCCAATAAGTGGGTACGTATCGCTTGGAGCCTCATCCACCATGGCGGTGATTTTGATATGAAAAAGGCATTTCATGCCGCTTAACTGAGTAACAAGAGAGTATACCAGCAGTAAAGCTACACCTAGATTTGCAACAGCTTGATGGATAAACGGTCATCCGGCCTCGCAAGAGCCTGACGAAGGACATGAGTTGAAGTTGAAACTGTGTCAGTGATAAGGCGGCGGGATTCGGAACACATCATGGCGCGAAGGCGAATAAACGTCCTTCACAAAGACGCCGGATATATGTCCCCTTGCACTTTATTCGGCCTCTTAGACCTTGCTCTAATTCGCAATTAGCGGACATGTTTAAAGGGCATCATCGCAACTCTGCGTGACTCGAGTTTTGGTTACAGGTAACGCTTTCAATAGTCGCCGCATCTCTTTTGCGACAAAAGCGCCGTTATTGCCAGCCAACAGCGCTATCATAAAGTGCGTATTATCTTGTTTATAATACTCGGCATAGAACTCACTTGGGCCAACCTTTTCGAATAGCTCTTCCAATAGGTCGCCAGCATTGGGGGCGAGTTCGTCTAACATGTCTTGCAAAAATACGCCACTTTTCCCCTGTGCTAGCAGTTCAGAAATACCTTTCCAATGTGATATATCCTGCTCTCGGCAAGTAAATGTCAGTTTTACAATATCCGTCATTTCAGGCTCCTTTAAGTTAAATGGCGAGTCTATACCAACTTTCTAACGCCGATACACCTAAGCCGGAAAACACGTCTCTTAACCCAAGTTCAACCCTTTCAGGATGTATTGTATTCAAACTTACCAAAAAAATAGTTTTTCCTCCTGACTTCTCTATTTGAAAGCCACTTCTTTCAACCTCTGGATATTCTTCTAACAATCGCATCCAATCAGGCTTTTTTTCAGCGGCATAGACATCAAGCAGCGCTGAAATGTTAATAGGAAACGTATGCTCTGGCATCCAGATGTTCTTATCGTCAAAAAATGATAGATATTCTCCTTTGAACTCTCGAACAAATATTTCCCTTGATATGTTCCGCCACTCGGAAGCGCGTTCATCAGGTAAAGAGAAGGCAATATAAACCGTAGATTCTTTGGCAATACAATCGGCAGTAATACTATCCATCGTTTCCGCCAATCTCGGCTTATTCGTCCGTAACGGTGTTAATACCTCTCTGATAATTTGCTCGCGCTCTTGATTGAGTTTGGCTAACCTTTGAGGAAGAACCCCACTGGCTGTATGGTAGTTATCAAGTAATAGCGCCCAAATTTTTGGTTGAATCTCAAGTTCAACACACCCCGTCGCTTGGCAGTCATCGATAGAAAAATACGTTTCATCTAATTGGGAAAACACCGTTTTGACAAATGAAAGCCGCTTTAACCAGGGTAAGTCTTTAGGTGCATCGAGCGCGCCTTCTAGGTATTTTTTAAACGTTGATAAAATGTAATCGGCTAATTTTGGCAGGGAATGCTCCCAAAATATTAATGGTTCTTGCTGACCGACCGGGTGAGGGATTTCAGAAACGGCTTTAAACTCTTCCCCCCAAAACCAATCGAATATTTTTAACGCCGCTTCATCATTATCTAGGGCTATATAGTTAACCCCATCCCACTGCATTGCCATCAGGCGATAAGCAAGGCTATATATAAAGGTTTTAGAATTCCATCCACTGACTTCATCTTTTGATGACTTTTCTAAAAAAAAGCCAATAGAATCGATTGTCATAATAGGAAAAAAATCTAAAGAAATTAAAAAAAGATCCCATTTAAATTCTCCTAGCCCTTCTCCCGTCATAAAATAGTTGTAGATTTTCTTATAATCACGGCGGCCGTAACTTTCGGCAAATCTTTCGCTATAGTCGCGCTCCCACAGCGCTTGTCGCTGTGCTTGCCACTCAGGATCATTTACCACCGCCATTTGTTGACGCAGTGGTTCTGGATAATAACTCAAGTCAACCTGTTTATTCGGGATCATATGCATCCTTTAATTCGTCCGCTGTCATCTTAAGGCCGGTTTGTAGTATCCCCTGTAGGACAGCCATATCTGGATATTGTTAACTGACCATTAATTAACAACGTCAAGTGAATGCCCCTGCCCTAGCTCGTTAATCGACGCTACTCTTAACCTCAGCGCATCGCATGAACAACGCCTTACGCTCCAAAATATTCTGGCACAGGTCTAATAATTTATGATCTACTTTCTTTTCCATCAGTGTGTTCTCCACCTGCGTTAAGAACTTAATAACGCGGTCAGATTTCACCTTCTTCTTCGCTGCGTATTCTACAAACGAAAATAGATATTCTTGTGATTTTACTATTTGATCAAAATATAGGTTATCTTCAATAATTACAGAAAGTTCGCTCAGCGTTACTTCAAAGTTGAACTCGGCAGAGGGGCTTAATCTGCGAACTCGACCTCCGCTTTCCTCATAAAACGTGCGATAGGTATCACCTAATACCCCTTGCTGAAAGAAACTGGCGTACTCCTCCGCCCAGCTAACTACTATATTCATTTTTGTGGCATAGCCAAGAAACCCAGAAATAATAGTCGCACGTCCATCAAAACCAAAAACGTCGGAATAAAAAAAATCAGAAACCTCTTGTGCACAGGTCAATGGCGTCATGAAAAACTTATCATTTGGTGGAATATAGCCGTCGATATCCCCTCTTAAAAAATAATTTTCAAATTTCTTAAGGCTCTTAGCGGATGTGCCACCAGCAGCGATGACCTTTCTTATTTTTTTCCAATCACTAGTTCTTACCTTACTCCACTCAGCATCATCAGATCGCCAAAAGCTTTTAAATGGCAGCAACCTATCTCGCTTAATATTTTTAGTTTTCGTAAATGGTTCCCAAAAATTCATGCTAATAGCCTCACAAGGCTTGTAGAACAGCCATATCAATGATCTCCTTTGAATAGGGTTGATTCAATACCCCTTCGATGGAAAACATGACTTCAGTCTCATTAACTGACTATTTTTTAGGGGATATTTTACGATTTAAAGCTGAACTTCAGGAGGCAAGACACTCCAAACTCTTTCCTTTGGGACTGAACTGTGACGTGATTCTTCTGGATTCTTCTGGACAGCCATCTCTAGATAGATAAATCGGAGCAGCTTTGAGGACAGCCATCTCCTACTACGTATGAAGAATCACCTTTGAGCACTAAGAATTCAATAGTCATTGAGTAAGAAACATGACTTAGACTTGTTAATTGACCATTTTTTAAGGGATGTTTTACGATTTCAAGCTGAACCACAGGAAGCAAGGCACGCCTACCTCCCCCTTGAGGGAATGAAGAATGATGCATTGATGAAAGTGGTGCGTTTCGGTTTAGCCGGTCGATGGCGTTAACTCAGGACCATGCACCCTGCTTCTAGCGTTGGATTGCGCGTAGCGCTTTCTGCTCGCAGGGTTGCCTATCACGGTACCTCGCGACAAGTTTTGCTTTTGAATGGCAGCAATGAAGGTTTCCGCATCTAAGCCTAATCGTTGCAGAATAGGCGGTGTGTCTTTCGGGATACTGCCGCGTTTGTCTTTTCGTTGTGCCCTACCCGTCCAATCAACCAGTTCAAGGTAATCAGCGAAGCTAAACGGAATACCCTCAGGCTTATCTTGGTGGTGATTGCCTGAGAAATCTTGCAGTAAGGGTGTTTTGGCTGT
>NZ_SJXE01000025.1:0-4021 GCF_004336975.1 Corallincola luteus | reverse complement strand
AAAGCAAAATCTGTCACGCGGCACCGTGATTGGCAACCCAGCGAGTAGAAAGCGCTACGCACAAACTAATGCGAGAAGCCGAGTATATGGCCCAGCGTTAACGCCACCGACTGGCTAAACCGAAAAGCACCACTTTCGTCAATGCTTCACTCTTCATTCCCTCAGGGGAAGAGGCTGGTGTGCCTTGCTTCCTGTGGTTTAGCTTCAAATCGTAAAACATCCTCCAAAAAATAGTCAGTTAACAAGTATCAAGTCATATTTTTAGCTTAATGACTATTGAATTCTTAGTGCTCAAAGGTGATTCTTCATACGTAGTAAGAAATGGCTGTCCTTTCTATTCCTATTCTAGTTCTAGGTGCTATGGAAGAAAATATCGATCCAAAAGAGTATGGCGTTACCCAGCAACTGTTTAAAGAGTGGCGTTCCCCTCGCTTTGGGAATTCAAATCCCCAGAAAATAGAATCTCCTGTGTGGGAGTGGTTGGTACGCTCAAAATTGTGTGGTTATTTATCGACACAGAAGATGGATGGCCCTTCTCCATTCGATGAAGGTCCAACATGGAGTTTTGACCGTTTTGGACAAACCAAAACTCAACTTCCCGATGGCCGCACCGTGTATATAGGGGGGGAACATGAAGATCATTATGACCCTGACTTCTATATCTATAACGATGTAATCGTCGAGCATCCAAATGGAGAGTTCGACTTCTATTGCTATCCAAAAACCGACTTTCCGCCGTCAGATTTTCATACCGCAACATTAATTGGCAGCAAAATAGTGCTGATCGGTAGCCTTGGATATCCACAAGAAAGAGTAGAAGCTTCTACTCAGCTTTATCTACTTGATCTGAATGATTTTAAAATTAGTCCGATTAACAGTAGCGGTAAATCGCCCGGATGGATTCACCGCCATGAAGCTATTCTCGATACAAGCCAGACGTCCATCACCGTAACAAAAGGGTTTATTGAAATTGGATTGGACTCTCCCCTTAGAGAAAACATCGATGACTGGAAGCTGGATATAGAAAATTGGACTTGGCAAAGGCTTACTGAACGGAAATGGCCTCGCTGGGAGCTAACTAGAAAAGATAAAGCCAGAAATCATATTTATGATATTAGGCAGGCTCTATGGAGCAATGAAGTTAACTGGGAGGAACACCACCAACAGGACATGGCTAGACTAGAGGAAAGCATGGGGTTCAGCGTTGACTTCAACCTGGTTAAGGCGCTTTACGATTTTGATTTTACTCATGAAAGCCTTGTTGAGGATGAAGAAGAACACAATGTTTATTGGATATACGTTGATGGTGTTCGAGTTCGATTTGTCGAAGAAAGATACTGTTTGAACGTCACAGTTGAAGGCTCGCTCGGTAACCAGACTCTAACCTCCATGAGAGAACAACTCATCTCGAGTCTTAATGAATTAGAAATATCAGAATGGACAATCAACGAGTATTGAAACCGCCGTTTGCGTAAGCTGATCAAGGACACCCATTCCACGATATTTTTAGCTTAATGACGATTGAATTCTTAATGCTCAAAGGTGATTCTTCATACGTAGTAAGATATGGCTGTCCTAGGCGGCTTTAAAGTTCTTGGAAGTAACTCCGGCAGTTATAATAGGGCTACTTACTACATTATTTTTCCGATATAGCGATATTAAATATTTTACCCTACGTATAAAAATTAAATTTAAAGAGTTTAGATGAAGATTATAACAGTATTTATATTACTTCTTATTTCTAGCTTGTGCTTTGGAAGTAACTTACCTAGTCTTGAATCAGGTGTTAAATTGGATAGTCGCAACTATTTTAGGCAGATTATCAGAAATGACGAACCAAATTTTTTGGTTGCATATGATGTTGATAGATGTAACGAAATTGGGCGCTTGGATAATTTTAAGGTCGTCTCACCTAAGCAGGTTAATATACTTTCAGTCGATACTATGGGTGAAAATAGCTATAGGTTTTGCAGTCTAAAGGAATTTAACGAATTTATTAGTAATGAATTTTCTTCAATTACTTCTGACTTTTTGAAGGATAACCGTTATAAAATAGAGAACTCTTTTAGTCGGAACTATCACTTTTATATAAATGATAACCTTTGCTCAAATGAATCAAAAGGGATGTGTTTTTTATCAATAGAAGAGCAGGATGAAATAATAAATAGTATAAAAAATGAAAATTCAAGCCCTATAGATATTCTTAATGATGAAATTTTTTATGACAAAGTAAATATTCGTTTATATATTGATCTGTTGAAGGGTATGAACTCAGGAGCAGAAAAGGAGAGGCTTAAGTTTATTCTTTTTTATTGGATTTTTTCTGATCCCGACTTAATTAGGAGTAAGGCTTTCAATGAATTTTTGAATTTTAAAGTAAATGGAAAGACTCTCCTTGATGACAACTATTTATACCACTTGTATTTTTACAGTTTTTCTAAAGGTGGTGCGTCCAAAGAAATAGCTAAAATCGTAGCGGATACGTTCTATAGGATATTAGATTCAGGAGATTTTAAAGAATATTTAGATCAGATCTTATTCATGAATAAAATTCTTTTTTCGCATCTGGTTGATGATGTTTATTTATTGGATGAAGAAGGTTCAAAGATGATTGTTAACATAATTTACAAGCAGTTTTTTTTGGGTTTTCATTCGAATATAAATGTGTCAAAAAAAGTGTTTTTTTCTGCTGAAAATGTTGATGTTATCAATCTTCTTAAATTCGTTGTTGAGTATTATAAATCAAAAGGATACCATTGTGAGTCTACTCTTATTTCTGAGTGCAGTTTAGCTATACTCTCACAGCTATTATTAGAACCTTTTTCTAAAGAATATAAATCGGAGGAAGACTACCTTAAGGATACTTTCTATTTTGAACTAATTTCACTATCCTTATACCATTCTGCAGAAGCAAAATCTTTAGTGATGAAAAAGATTAATTCCCCTCACATAAATGATATTGATTTTTTATTCTGTATTTTTATGATTCTTAACTTTCCTAATTTTGAAATTTCGGATTTTGACTATTCAAAGAAGTGCGAGAAAATCATTGGCTTTCGTGATTATGAATATAATTATAAGACGGAAAAGGATTACATTGATTATCCTATGATTAGTGCGATAACCATTTACCCTAAATATGTCGATATACTTTCATCCTGCAATAAAGAAGGAGAGTAAGAGATGGCTGTCCTAGGTGGTTTCTATAGCTGCTGGAGCTGTAGGTGGAATAGGTATAACTATTTTATATGAAGCGGCCGGGGTTGGTGAGTTCGTAAAGTAAAGAACTAAATCTGGATGGGAATTAGCAATAAGTGAAAACAAGCATAAAAGGACACCCACTTTTGTTTGACTGATTTTTGAACGGCTTCTACGCTTTTGGTTAAGATATCTGAAAGCAAGGAAGCTGATATGACTCGCCCCCGTTCAGAGCTGGTTTCACCCGCCGATACGCCTTACTACCATTGTGTTTGCCGCTGCGTTCGCCGTGCTTTCTTGTGCGGTGAAGATAGGTTCACCAATACCGACTACAGCCACCGTAAACAATGGGTGCTTGAGCGTTTAACCCTGTTAGATCGTAAGCTGATCAAGGACACCTATTCCACGATATTTTTAGCTCAATGACTATTGAATTCTGAGTGCTCAAAGGTGATTCTTCATACGTAGTAAAAGATGGCTGTCCGTCCTAGGTGGCTCAGGGCCATAGGATCCTGCTTCATGGCCGAAATGCCGACAAACTCAATAAGGTAAAGACCGAACTGGCCGCGCAGGCCGTGAATAACGGCTCGGTAGCGGGGTATGTCGCCGATCTTTCTGATATGGCAGGTGTGGAAGCTCTGGCCACTGCCGTTGCCGCTGACCTAACGACAAAGCATCAAACATTAGATGTACTGATTAACAATGCTGGCGTGTTCAATGTGCCTAACCCTATGACGCCTGCGGGATTAGATGTCAGGTTTGTAGTGAACACCCTGGCACCCTATCTGCTCACCCAGAAGCTGTTACCTGTGTTGGCGAAACA
>NZ_SJXE01000003.1:353143-359604 GCF_004336975.1 Corallincola luteus | reverse complement strand
ACGATTAGGCTACAAAACACCTGAAGAGGTATTCAATGAACACTAACCGCTACTGTTGCACTTCAAACTTGATACTAAGAAGCGTGTAAAGGCTGCCTTTGGCCTGTTCTAGCACCATGCGTAGCTGCTCTTCACTGCGGCCGGCTTTGCCATCTTTGCGTTTACGCTTTTTCTTCTGCTCGTCTTCCAGCTCCGGCGGTGCCTCCACTATCATGGTGTCGCGTCCAGCCAATGTACCGCCACCGGCATCGCTACTGAGGCCACTGGTACTGATACCACCACTGCCAGACTTGGCTTTACCCGCCAACAGTGAGCGCGAGGTTTTCGCAGCATCACCCGAGCCTTTGTTCAGCTTGTCTTTTTTCAGCGCACCGACGTCACTAACAGGGTGTGCTGACCTCTTATGTCCATCCACTCCACCAATTCAAAGTAGCCTGCGAAATGCACGGAAATACAACAGCTTATCGCAGGTAAAAATAGACAAACCTACGAAGCGTTAGCAATCAAATCCCAACAATAAACAATGTTAAACAACAATAACAAGTTGTATCTTTTTGATTACAAAAATATAACATGTGTTAATATAACAAAAAGATATAAGTACATTAGCATAAGAATATACATCAAAATCAACTGCTTAACGATATTTAGAGAACCAATTTATGTTCCTCACCTGTACATTTAGATCATTCGTTTTAATCGTGGTATTAGGATTGATAGGCTGCGGTCAATCTGACGGCAATGATTCCTCACCAGAAGACAACCCTGATGTTGTCATTCCGCCAAGTGGCAACCCTGATGTTGAAACACCACCAGAGGACAACCCTGATGTTGAAACACCACCAGAGGACAACCCTGATGTTGAAACACCACCAGAAGACAACCCTGATGTTGAGACGCCACCAGAAGACAACCCAGATGTTGAAACACCACCAGAAGACAACCCTGATGTTGAAACACCACCAGAAGACAACCCTGATGTTGAGACACCACCAGAGCAACCCTATGAGCCCATGTCCCCGAGTGAGTTGAGTATTAATGCAGCAAGCATCAATACTATCTCACTTAGCTGGACTGATGAGCAAAACAGTGAATATCTCAGCGTCTATGAACTGTTTAGAGATGGAGAGTTAATCAAAACTTTGGCTGTTGATGTATTTACCTATACCGATACCGAATTAGAACCCAATACCAGCTATCAATACAGCATTAGAGCCGTTGGTAGTCAGGGCGAATATTCAAACCAAATCAGCCTATCTGCATCCACATTGTCACTGCCCTACCAGCCCTCTGCACCTACTGAGCTAGCCATTATTGCAACAAGCTCTAATACAATTTCGCTACGTTGGAGTGATACTCAAAACAGTGACTTACTCAGCTCATATGAACTGTTTAGAGACGAAGTCTTAATCAAGACCTTGGCTGTTGAGGTACTAAGCTACATAGATACCGAATTAACCCCCAATACGACCTATGTCTACAGCATTCGCACCGTAAGTAACGAGAGCGAATATTCAGAAAAAATAAGCACCACCGCAGCGACGACCCAAGCTGAAAATGAATTAAGACTGCAAGCCGCCTTGGCATCGGGTGATTCTGCTGGGTTAGAAAGTCTGGATAGCCAGCTGATCATCGAACAGCTGCTCGCTCAGTTGCAGGAGAGAAAAGCCGAATACCAACCTCACCTCAAGGCCATTTATGGTGACGAAGCCATTAGCTATGCCCCTGGTAATAATACCCACTTTGTCCATCCTGCTAATGTCGATACTTTTATTCCCCTGCTGGTAGGCAATAAAGGAGCGACCCTAGCCGCCGCCAGCATTGATAAGGAACAACGTGTTGCGGCATTCGGCTCAATTCCTATCTATGCCTTTAATCGTGGCGAACAAGACTATCAGCCGCATTTCAAGCGCCTGCTGAACTGGTTGTTGGAACAGGAGTTGGACGAATCGAGTCAAGCACTTAAAGTCTCAATAGCGCTGCACACTGGCGGCACATCTAGAGCCATTGGTGGCTGGTTTAATAGCCATTACCCAGATTGGGAAGTCAGCCTTTGCACCAGTGAGACTGACGGGCTTGAGGCTTGTTTTACCGATTCAGATCTAGTCGTGCTAGGCAGTCAAGTCAATTCAGAGCTGTACGGTCAGTCTGATATTGTCACTGCGCTGACTCAAGTAAAAACACGCGGCACACCCTTGCTCTATCTGCACCAAGGAGGTAAATGGGCAACCGGACTTACTGCGCCAGTACTGTCATTTTTTGGCTTTACAACGCCCCCCGGTCAGGGAAATAACAATCTAAACGATGCCGCTCAGTGGAGCAAATATTCCGATATGCCTTCCGGTTTCTCGGCTCCGCTTGAGGTCATGCTAAACCACCTTGATAAAGAAGATTTCTACTTTGATTGGAGTGTTTGCGGTTCGAATAACTGTGATTTGGTTGAAGGACTGCAAAGCGAGTTGATGTCAGGCCTTGAGAATGTACGTGGCATGTTTGCATCTTTGGAAGGCCAAGCGGTAGCGATGTTTAATACCGAGGTTAACAGTATCAACAAGCTGTTAGTGTTGTTGGGGGATCTTTACCGCCGCGACATTGCTTACCCTATCGATCGTTTAGAAGTGGATGGAACGCTGTTTGCCAAAGCACAATTTGCTGATTATTCAGTATATTACAACCGACACTTTACCCCAGCACAAACCGACCTCGGGGACTTCAGCGTGGCGATAGCGGCCGACCATCCCACCGTGAATCGTAATATCAGCATTACCCCTAAAAATATGACAGGTGACTTTACTGCAGTTGGGCTATATGCACTGCCTGGCAGAGCCGTGACCATTAGCCGAACAGACAATAACAGCAATGGCGCTCTAATTTATTTCAATACCATGCGCGCCTCTTCAACTCGGGTCTTTAATATTGACCGAAATGCCTATAGCCGTCCCAAATGGATGCGCAGCCACAAGGTCGCATTAAACGCAGGGCAAAGCATAACCTTAACCAGCCCTTATGGTGGCACCATCATGCTTGATCCATCAGGCAGCGAGCAAATTGATCTGGCTATTACTGGTGCCGCTGAACATGCCTTTGTTGATGATATGGACAAAATGGCTGACTACGCACAGGCGCTAGAAACAACAGACTTACCATGGACCCAAATCAAAACCCCCTTTGTCGAGATCCATTCACGCACCGATTACATGCGCCAGTCAGCGAATAATGCAATCTATCAAGGTGACATGACACGTTATGTTGAAGATATTTGGACCTATGTTGTAAAAGGCGCTTATGAGTTCGCGGGCATTGTTGGTGAAGGTTTAAACCAAGATCAAGCAATAAGCGACTTTTGTGCGAGTTATGATTGGGATTGCAGTAACGAAACGATCCACCGTATCCCACGAATTCAGCACATTAACTCGGACAACCACACCGCCTGTGGCTCAGCTTGCTCAGGCAACCCCATCGATATTGGCTTTGCCCTAGAGCCACAAGAATGGGGAGTAAACCACGAGCTAGGACATAACCTACAACCCGCACGCTTAAGAATTCATGGTGGTAAATCCGGTGAAGTCTCTAATAATATCTTCCCACTGCGGGCGCGGATGCGTTATGGCCAAACCTACGGTATAGCGGCCACTGGTCATACCTGGGATCAAGGTTATAAACTCGCTTTTAATATGATCCAAGACGCGCTTAAAAACGGAGATACTAACCAATTATGGCTCAGTGGTAATAACCTGTTTCACGAGCGTCTTGCCTTTTATATTCAGCTTATGCACATGGGTGACCAGCTGGATTATCTGGATGATGGCTGGCAATTAATTACTTTAATTTACCTTCATGATCGTTTGTTTGGTCACAGTACTGACTGGGATACAGATAAAGACAAACTTGGTTTTTCTACTTACACGGAGAAGCCAAGCAATATTGATGGCAATGATTTTATGCTGCTTTCTCTTTCTTGGATAACAAAGAAAGATTACAGAACTTACTTTGATGTTTGGGGGATTTCATACTCACCTGAAGCGGGTGCACAAGTGGCTGCCTATGGTTTTGCTGAGTCTGATATGTTGTTTTATCTGCCTGAAAACCAGTCCTATATGGAGCCGGTTCAATATATATTACCCTTAGATGGCATCACTGCTTGGCTTTTGCAAGAGCCTGGACAAGCTTCACTAGAGCTAGGCGAAAAAACAAAGTTTGCCGTTGGCGAAAATGCCAATATCCCATGGACTCGCACGGGTGAAATTGCCGCCGCCGAATGGAAACTACTTGAAAATGGTATTGAGGTGCAAAGTGGCGTCATTGCTTATACAAGTGAACAGTCGGGGAATATATCTTTACCATTAAACCAAAAAGGTATTTTTACCTACCAGTTAAGTTTATGTAATGCAACTTACTGCACCAGCAGTGAGCCGTTTTCATTGACAGTAGGCACGGTTGATACAGTAAAAATCTCTCTGGATGAAAGTGAAAAATGCTTAGCCTTGAATTCAGATACAGTAGCGGACTCAGGTCTCTATGCTCCAGAGTGTAGCGATGCTGACAATCAAGAGTGGTTATGGGATGACGCAGGTTATATTCGTTCGGTTAAGGATCTTGCCTACTGTATTGATGGTGGGAAAATGGATTCAGGTGGCTCACTGTTCTTTAGTTTATGTGGCTTGAGTGATGCTCAGAAATGGCTACTGGAAGACGATAAAACCATTGCCTTAATAACACCAAAAAATGGTAAAAACAGTGTATGGGATCAATATTCAAGTGACTCTGTGCATCTCTACTCTCATCACGCGCAGTCGAATCAGCGTTGGAAAACAGTAGTGGTGCCGAACCTGTTTAGTGCTGAGTTTAGCAATACCACCTTGGTCGAACAGAAATTAGCAGAGTTAAGCCCTAAGTTTGTGGCTCCTTTGGATATAACCATTAGTGATATCACCCCTATTGAGTTATTAAGCGTCATCACATTGACCGATGTCTTTGTAGAAGAAGGCGATATTGTTAATCAAACTCCAACTCCAGTTAACACCATTTATGCCCGTACCGGCGAGGGAGTTCTGTTATTGCAATTGAACCCTGAGTTGCCACCCTATAGTCGTGCAGACTACGACACTGAATTAGCGTTAATAGAAATAGTAAACTTCACCCCTTTAGGAAAAGCACCCTTTGATTTTTATAGTCGTAGTCGTGATAAGGATTGTAGTATTGGTGTTTCCTGCTATGCCAATCCAACACCAGCTGAAAGGAGGGTCTATGAAGTATTGCTTAGCAATGAGCGAAATGTGACCAATATGCCCTCATTTTTCCCTAATATTCAATCGCTATTTAACGACTCCTGCGAAAACTTCTCAGGGTGTCTTAACTATGATGGTGAGATGAGTTATGCCCAGTACATTTTAATGATGAAACAAGTGCAATGGGAGTATCAGCGGGGAGTTTTTACCGATTATGCTAATGGTAAAGGAGCAATCGGAACTGGGGATCGTCCTCTATCTCTACTCAGGAGTGCGGTTTGGGATATAACACATTGGTTTTCAATTACTCAGGAAATATTAGCGACAGCGCCATTCGAGCATTGGTCTTATCAAAGCATTAGCGCCGCGTCCTCTTTTAATTTAGGTCTTGGTTTCCATTCTGGGCTTAACTCCTTTCATCAGTACGGAGTGAATGACATCGTCGCTGACCATATCATGACCTTACCTTTTGAAGAGCAAACGAGTGTCACTGCAATGAAGCAACCTAACCTATCCTTTACTCAAGAACTCATCGGTTCAGGGCATTTGCGTTTTACTTTTAATAGCATTGATGAGCAATATTCGTCTTTGATCTTAAGAATGTCTACAGCAAACTCTGTATCAGGCGAGGTTACTTGGAGTAATAAGAACACCTTGGATGTGATTTTCAACAGTGATATTACAGCGGCACTGCAGATCTCATTCTTCAATGCGTACTCTGAACAAATGGCCTCAGTGATGCTTGATATTGAAGATGTCGTCATTGATTAACTTCTCTAAAAAGTTAGGTGGTATGGCTACCTGAGTCGAAGTTTTTGCGAGAATTTCCCGGTATGAAATATGATGCTGGGAAATGTTCAACAGATGCCCAGAATAAGGAATTATTACGTGTCAACGTTGATAGCGATTTATATCAATAGTGTTACTGGCATAGATACTCGAAGTAATATTATTTAATTGTTTTAAGCACGATGCTGACGATGGTTTCAGCATTATAGGAAATGGCAAAGTTTGCCAGTACTCTGGGAGGAGTAATAAATTGAAAGCATCTATTTGGATGGGGATGGCTATATTGTCGGCTGTATTAGGGCTGACTGCCTGTGGTCAGTCTGAGGATACTGGTGGCAGTACCGAGGTCAGTGGAGATACCGGTGGTGATACCGGTGGTGATACCGGTGGTGATACCGGTGGTGATACCGGTGGAGATACCGGTGGAGATACCGGTGGTGATAC
>NZ_SJXE01000003.1:0-353133 GCF_004336975.1 Corallincola luteus | reverse complement strand
GATACCGGTGGTGATACCGGTGGTGATACCGGTGGTGATACCGGTGGAGATACCGGTGGAGATACCGGTGGTGATACCGGTGGTGATACCGGTGGTGATACCGGTGGAGATACCGGTGGAGATACCGGTGGTGATACCGGTGGAGATACCGGTGGAGATACCGGTGGTGATACCGGTGGAGATACCGGTGGTGATAGCGGTGGAGATACCGGTGGTGATACCGGTGGAGATACCGGTGGAGATACCGGTGGAGATACCGGTGGAGATACCGGTGGAGATACCGGTGGAGATACCGGTGGAGATACCGGTGGTGATAGCGGTGGAGATACCGGTGGTGATAGCGATAGCGGGCAGCCATCTGAACCAAGTGAACTCAACATTATTGCAACAAGCGATAACACTGTCTCGCTTAGCTGGAGTAATGTCCAAAACAGTGAGTTACTCAGCGCCTATGAACTGTTTAGAGACGGAGAGTTAATCAAAACTTTGGCTGTTGATGTATTTACCTATACCGATACCGAATTAGAACCCAATACCAGCTATCAATACAGCATTAGAGCCGTTGGTAGTCAGGGCGAATATTCAGATAAAATAAGCGCTTCCGCTTCTACATCGACACCACCATACCAGCCCTTAGCACCAACTGAGCTAAGTATATTTGCAACAACCAGCGAAACTATCTCGCTTCAGTGGAGTGATGCTCAAAACAGTGAGTTGCTCAGCTCATATGAACTATTTAGAGACGGAGAGTTAATCAAGACTTTGGCTGTTGAGGTGTTGACCTATACCGATAGCGAATTAAAACCCGACACAAGCTATGTTTACAGCGTTCGAGCACTAAGCAGTGAAGGTGAATATTCCGATAAAATAAACATATCTGCAGCAACTACCCAAGCAGAAAATGAATTAAGGTTGCAAACAGCTTTGGCATCGGGAGATTCGACTGTGCTGGAGAGTGTTGATAGCCTGTTAATTCTCGATAAGGTGCAAACTAGCTTGCAGAAAAGAAAAGCAGAATATGCACCTCACCTAAAAGCCATTTACGGTGATGGGGAAATTAATTATGCGCCAGGCAGTAATTCCAACGTCATATATCCTTCCAATATTGATAATTACATTCCTTTGCTGGTGGGCAATAATGGAGCAAATTTAGCTGCTGCCGCAATTAATGACGAACAACGAGTTGCAGCATTTGGATCAATCCCTATCTTTGCATTCAATAGTGGATATGATGAGTATCAAGCTCACTTTCAACACTTACTCAACTGGTTAACTGAACAAGAGCTTGAAGAGTCAAGTCAAGCACTTAAAGTTTCGATTGCACTTTATAATGGGGGCACATCAAGAGCCATTGGTTCGTGGTTTAGCAGCCATTATCCCAACTGGGAAATCACCTTATGTATTAATGAGACCGATGGACTTGATGCTTGCCTTGCTGAGGCAGAATTTATAGTTTTGGGAAGCCAGTTTATACCAGACTTATCTAGTCAATCTGATGTCGTTACAGCATTAACGCATGTCAATAAACGTGGCACGCCCTTGCTCTATCTGCATCAGGCAGGTAGAAATACCAGTGAACTGACTGCGACAGTACTGTCCTTTTTGGGCTTGATTACCCCGCTAGAGGGAGGGAATACCAAAAATGATGCCGCCAACTGGGGCAAATATTCTGATATGTCTGCCGGTTTTTCCGTTCCGCTAGAAATCATGCTAAATCACCTTAGTAAAGAAGATTTCTACTTTGACTGGAGTGTTTGCGGTTCTAATAACTGCAATTTGGTTGAGGGGCTTCAGAGTGAATTGATGTCTGGCCTTGAGAATGTACGCAGCATGTTTGGCTCTATGGATGGTCAGGCAAAGCTACTTTTTGAAACAGGGGGCAACAGTATTAACAAGCTGCTGGTGTTGTTAGGCGACCTCTACCGCCGTGATATAAGCTATCCGATCGATCGCTTAGAAGTGGATGGCACGCTGTTTGCCAAAGCGCAATTTGCTGATTATTCAGTATATTACAACCGAAAAGCAGCTCCTGCACAAACAGACCTAGGTGATTTTAGTACGCAGATAGCCGCCAGTCATCCCACCGTGAATCGTACTATCAGTATACAACCTAAAAATATAAGAGGAGACTTTACCGCAGTAGGCCTTTATGCACTTCCCGGCAGAGCTGTGACCATCAGCAGAACCGACAGTAACAGCAATGGCGCCCTAATTTATTTTAATACCATGCGCACGTCTTCGACTCGGGTTTTTAATATAAGTAGAGATGCCTATAACCGTCCCAAGTGGCTACGCAGCCACCAGGTAGAATTGAACCCTGGACAAACTATTACATTAACCAGCCCTTATGGTGGCACCATCATGCTTTCTCCATCGGACGGTGATGTGATTGAACTGACTATCTCGGGCGCAGCTGAGCATGCCTTTGTTAATGACATGGATAAAATGGATGAGTATGCACGCGCTTTAGAAACAACAGAATTGCCTTGGACACAAATCCAAACCCCCTTTGTCGAGATACATTCACGTACTGATTTCATGCGTCAGGCTGGCAACAACGATGTGTACAAAGGCGATATGCAACAGTTTGTCGAGGATATTTGGACCTATGTGGTGAAAGGAGCTTATGAGCTTGCTGGTATCGTTGGTAAAGGTTTAACTCAGGCACAAAAAATCACGGATTTTTGTATGGCGCATGAATGGGATTGCAGCAATGAGACGATTCACCGCATCCCTAGAGTGCAACACATCAATTCAGACAAGCATACTGCTTGTGGCTCAGCCTGTTCAGGCAACCCCATTGACATTGGTTTTGCCCTAGAACCTCAAGAATGGGGGGTGAACCATGAATTGGGTCATAACCTACAGCCTCAGCGTTTGAAAATTAATGGCGGTATGTCAGGAGAAATCTCCAATAATATTTTCCCGCTTAGAGCGCGAATGCGTTATGGCCAAACCTATGGTATTGCAGCTTCCGGCCACACCTGGGATGAAGGTTACGAAAAGGCATTTAAAATGATTCAAGAAGCGATAAATAATGGGGAACAGAACCAGTTGTGGGTCGACCCAGACAATTTATTCCATGAACGTCTTGCCTTTTATATTCAGCTGATGCACATGGGTGACCAGTTGGATTATCTGGATGATGGCTGGCAATTAATTACCCTGATCTATATCCATGATCGCTTATTTGGCAATAGTGTTGATTGGGAAAGTGACAAAGATAAACTCGGTTTCTCTAGTTACAGTGAAAAGCCAAGTTCTATCACTGGCAATGACTTTATGTTGCTTTCTCTGTCTTGGATAACAAAAAGAGATTATCGAAGCTATTTTGATGTTTGGGGGATATCTTACTCAGATGAAGCCAATACACAAATGCTTGCCTATGAATTTCCTGAATCAGATATGCTGTTTTATATACCTGAAAACCAATCCTATATGGAACCAGTACTATTTATATTGCCTTTAGATGGCGTAGCCCCTTGGCCATTTCAAAAGCCAGGTCAAGTGTCACTAGAATTAAGCGGACAAACTCAATTTGATGTGGGTGAGATGACTAATATTGCATGGACTCGCGGCGGTGATATAAACGCTGGCGAATTGATATTGCTGGAAAATGGCATCGAGGTGCAAAATGAAGTACTGCCATATACTAGCGAACAGTCCGGTAACGTTTCATTGGAATTTAAGCAAGAGGGTATTTTTACCTACAAAATACAGTTGTGTAATGCTGACTACTGCACCAGCAGCGAGCCATTTTCATTCGCGGTCGGAGAGCTTGAACCCGTACAGATCTCACTGGATGAAAAGGATAAATGTTTGGCCTTGAGCTCTGAATTTGTGACTGAATCGGGTCTTAAAACACCAGCGTGCGGCGATGATGACAGCCAAAAATGGTTATGGGGCACTGATGGATATATTCGCTCCGTTAAGGACCTTGCCTACTGCATTGACGGTGGCGGTATGAACGCAGGCGCAAATTTTTTCTTTAGCCTGTGCGGTTCAAGCGATTCACAACAATGGTTATTGAAAGAGGATAAAACCATAGTGCCAAAAAGTGGCAAAAACAGTGTTTGGGATCAGTACTCAAGCGATTCTGTACACCTTTACTCTAACCATGGCGGGGCTAATCAACATTGGAAAACTAAAAATGTCGCCATGGATTAGAAATAGAAAAAAATAAGTTTTTGAGAAATTTTACGAAGGTTTCCCAGTATGCAATACGCTGCTGGGAAATGTTCGAAAGGTATACAGAAGCTAGGAATAAAGGAATATCGATTTTTATTTAAAAGGAGCAGTGATGATGAATTCAAATCAATTGCATCAAGAGTGATACTGGTCGTGACTTCAGTATTATATAAACATGGTCAATATGATTTTCACCTCTAATCCAGGAATAATAAAATTAATAAGTCAATATTAATACCTGCTGCTATATTATTAGCAGTATTAGGTGTGACAGGCTGTGGTGGTGCTGATAAGCCCATCAAAAAAGAACAACCAGAACAGCCCTATAAGCCCATGTCTCCAACTGAGTTGAGTATGGGTGCAGCAAGCGCCAATGCTATCTCTCTTATCTGGGCTGATGGACAAAACAGTGAGTTACTCAGCGCCTATGAACTGTTTAGAGATGGAGTGTTAATTAAAACCTTGGCTGTTGACGAGTTTGCTTATACCGATACCGAATTACAAGCAAATACAAGCTATGTTTACAGCCTTCGCGCTGTCGGTAGCGATGGCGAATATTCAGATAAAATAAGCGCTTCCGCTTCTACATCGACAACGCCATACCAGCCCTTAGCACCAACTGAGCTCAACATTATTGCAACAAGCGCTAACACTATCTCGCTTCGATGGAGTGATGTCCAAAACGGTGAGTTACTCAGCTCATATGAACTGTTTAGAGGCGGGCAGTTAATAAAGAGTATCGCTGTTGACGTGTTTACTTATACCGATACCCAATTAGAACAAAATACGGCCTATGTTTACAGCATTCGCGCAGTCAGTAAAGAGGGCGAATATTCACAAAAAGCCAGCACCTCTGCATCGACAGCAGAAGAGCTACCCTATGAGCCCATGTCTCCAACTGAGTTGAGTATGAGTGCAGCAAGCACTAATACAATCTCACTTAGCTGGACTGATGGACAAAACAATAAGTATCTCAGTGCCTATGAGTTGTTTAGAGATGGAGGCTTAATCAAAACCTTGGCTGTTGACGTGTTGACCTACACCGACAACAACTTAAAGCACAATACGAGCTATGTTTACAGCCTTCGCGCCGTGAGTAGTGAAGGTCAATACTCTCCACAAATAAGCATTTCTGCATCGACAGTTGAAGGCGAGCCAGTTGTTGTTGGAGTCATGGAGAAGGCTATTATTAATGCCATGGTATATACAGTAAAAGATCCTGAACAACAGGATGTTTTGTTTACCCCTACAGAGGCCTTGTCGTTTTGTGAAGACTTAGGCTTGGATTTAGGTCTTCTTCCACCTTACCAATCGCAAGCAATGATGGATCTGCAAGCTAAATATTCGGTCTATGCCGATCAAGTTGGTCGCTCATTTGAAACCAGAGAGCCTGTCGCGGTATCGGTCAATACAATCGATGATGCTGATGAAATACAATTTGCTGATGCAGGTCGAGTCATCGTATGTGCTAACACCGAAGACAGCTACATTATCAAAGCGAGCGAAGTAAATGTTAACTATCTTGATCATGGCTGGAGCGATGGGTTTGATATGGATGATATTTCCGTTAGCTACAAAGAGGGCTACCTACAGGTATCGAATCGCAGCCCCAGACAAATACACTCACCCTTAATCAAGCTGGATGACAACTACTTTGTTATCGATCACGTTCTTGAGCCCTACAGCGTTCTGACATTTACCTCATCGGAGTATTCAACCTTGGCCTTTATTGATCAAGCGCCCTTTTGGAAGTTAAATATGACGGGTTTTCAAACTGAAGTCGCTGATGGTTGGGTTCACCCCTTGACCGAAGATCAAGCCGCGACCTTTGTTGATCTCATTATAAGGCACAAGTGGATAGGTAACCGTTTTGACACTAACCTGTTGTTTCTTGATGATTATATTTTTGACGCAAAATATGATAATCGTCAAACCTATAGTGATCATGAATTTGCTCAGCATGCCTTTCACAATATGCTGACTCATAAATCAACATCACGCTACGGGATGCTTGATGATGCTCATTCTGCACTCGGTGTGGCAACCTTAGGCAATGGCTCTTTAGCGTTATCTAGAAGCAGGATCGAAGAGGCTAAATCAACAATGGGCAACACTTATTCCCATGAAAGATTGCATAATCATGGCTTTGGCCACGATACGGGAATGACTTATGGTTGGACCGATGTATTAACCGCCTATGGCCGCAACAATGGCTATTACCACTATTTAGCCCCTGAACTGGTTCAAGAAAAAAATGCCCTTTTTGCTCAGGCCCAATGGCAGATTTCAGGTACCGACAGTGTCTCTTTACATGTTAATTTTGCAAGCACTGTCAACCGAGTCGAACTCAATCAGTTTATTGTGTCGGTAAAATCTCACGACATTAACTCTATAAAAATATATGACGCCAATGAAGCAATAATGCAGGATGTCACTCTAGATAGAAGCATTGAAAATAAAGCATGGCTCTTTTATGAAGGTGCCATTTCATTGCCCGCCCGCACGATTGCAGAAACCAATCAAAATTTAAACCATTATCAGATGGTCATTGACATGCCTTTCCCAAGCGCACCCATGGAAGTCGTAATCAATGCCAGAGGTGCTGATGATAGCCAAAGTTTGGCTGCATTTTTTACCTATGACATTCGATTTGGCATAAAAGAACAGGAATTCACTAATGCCGTGATATATATGGAAAAGGACACTGATGGCCAAGATATTCTCTATACACCAGAAGAAGCTCTGTCATATTGTGAAGATAAAGGCTTGGACCTAGGTGTACTCCCAGCTTACAAATCTAGAAATATGATGGACTTGCAAACGAAATACGCGAAGTATGCAGATCAAGTGGGTCGCTCATTTGAAACTGGAGAGCCGGTCGCGGTATCAGTCCCCACCACCTACAGTTCTGGCAAAATACATTATACCCGTGCAGGTAGAGTTATAGTGTGCAGTAACTAAATTGTATATTGCCTATTTTTGCAACATGCTGGCCTGTGTATTAAGCGCAGATATTTATAGCGGCTTAAGGCCTTGTTGATCAAATCAGCCTCTAGGTAGCGCAGTCCTATGGGCTTTCCTAGGGTTAATTGACTACCTGACGGTAAGCGTTCACCAGAGTGGGCTTGACGTTAGGTCGCCAAGCCGAATACATCTGGGTAGGCCTGCTTTTTTAAGACCGCAGACACCAGCGCTGTCACCACATTAAGTGGCGACAAACCGCGTTTCTTGCAGGTTTCAACCACCGACAATAACCGGGATCTAAATTTGTCGCCCCGATCTGAACTGGTGCCATAGCAGATCTTCCGCATGATCACGGCGCCGCGCAAACAGCGTTCCGCTTCGTTGTTCGTCAGCGGTATCCCCTTTTTATGTAGGAAGGTCCACAGGCTCTGTTCATATTTGAGAATATGCTGACAGCGCCCGGCATACTTCTGCGCGGGGACACTTGAACCTCTGGCTAACCAATACAAAAGCGGCGACGAAGCCGTTGCATTCGTCGTAACCAACGGGGTTTATCCAGTGTATGCGCTTCAAGTTTGTGCTGGGTTCGAAAGACCATATGACATAGCAACACCAGTTTTCGACCTAATTCAGCGGTGAGCCCCTGACCACTGTAATCACTCATTTTCTGCAGGTTGCGCTGAATATGTGCCCAACAGAACTGATGACGGTCAGGCGCAAGCCAGTGATAGCTGGCGCATTGGTCGCTCACGACCACCCCGGTGAAAGCGGTCCCTATCACCTTTTTCGCTATCTCCTGACTACGGCTGTAGTGGATATTCTGATACACCGCATCGGGACTGGTCATCAACCAAAGCCAGCGTGTACGCTGCTCATCATTACGTTGGTGAGTGGTTTCATCGACATTGACCATAGATGCGTTGCGTACATGCTGATGTAACGCTTGTGCGGTAGGCGTCAGCATCGCGCTTACTCGTCCTTGCGCTTCAGATATCGTCCCGGTAGAAAAGTGGGTATCAAACTGGTCTTTGAGTAAGCGTTGGATCTTACGCACACTCAGGTGATATTGCCCGGCAAGTATCGCAATGTGACTCAGTAGCCTAGGTCCCATCTGTCCCTGCGGTGCTGTATCGGGTAATGACCCTTTCGATGTCGCACCACAGCCTTGGCAGCGGCCATGGAAAAGTTGATATTCCGTGATATCCAGCGAGGGTTTGGGGAGCTCAAATACCTGGTGGCGATAACTCGGTGCAGCTTTAGCAACCACCTTGTTACCACAGTCGGCACAACAGGTTGCTGGCAAGCAAGCGACCTGCTTATCGGTTGACTTGAGCGGGCTTAAAGGTCGTCTGTGCCCTGTGTGGCCAGGTTGAGCGCCAACCTTATTTCCATCACGAGGCGCTTGAGCTTTTTTCGCTCCGCCTTAGCGGCTGGCGAGTCAGACGCGGGAGACTTAGACGAGTTACGCGAGCTGGTCGCTAGCTTATCTTCGTACTCTCGTAGCTTTTCCCAAAGCTCTCGAATAAGCAGGTTAGCCTCATCCAAATTGACGACATTAGGCGGCTCATTTACAAAGCATTTTTTCTTTTTCATAGGACTATTTTGCTACGAAAAAACGATCGTACAAGCCCCATTTTCAGATCGGAACCGATCCCTTGAAAGAGTCAATGAGGGGCTGGTGAACGGTTACCCTTGAAAGAGTCAATGAGGGGCTGGTGAACGGTTACCCTTGAAAGAGTCAATGGGGGGCTGGTGAACGGTTACGCAACAACGCCAATGATATCTATCGCCACTTATTTTCTGCGTCAGTTTCGAGTGAGCTTTCCAATCAAATAAAGCCCCATATCATCGGCTAAGTGAATAGCTTCGCCCAGTGTTCATTGCCATCTTGATCATTCAGTTGCTCAGTTTTCCTGAAGTCCGGTACAGACCTATACCCATGCATTAGAACATGGTGCCAATGAGGTGATGAGCCCATTATCTCGCCGCAGCTGTCAGCCTTAACGCCGAGGTGTTAATAAACATATATCTTGTTGATAAAAAAAGAGCGCCTTTCGGCGCTCTTCCTATGTTGCAATTAACTTAACCAGCAGTTTAATTTGGTAAGAACTCAATCGACCAACGGGTCTTGGTTTGCGCTACATCTTCTGCACCAAAGTTAAGTAACTTCAGGCGCAGCACCAGTTTGCGTTCCAGCTTTTTGTTGTCGAGATCTGAGCTCACGACTTTACAAGCACTGACACTACCATCGGGCTCAACCACCAGCTCAAACACCACTTTACCTTCCAGCGTGGGGTCTTTGCGCAAGGCACTGTTATAAAGCGTGTAAAGGCTGCCTTTGGCCTGTTCTAGCACCATGCGTAGCTGCTCTTCACTGCGGCCGGCTTTGCCATCTTTGCGTTTACGCTTTTTCTTCTGCTCGTCTTCCAGCTCCGGCGGTGCCTCCACTATCATGGTGTCGCGTCCAGCCAATGTGCCGCCACCAGCATCGCTACTGAGGCCACTGGTACTGATACCACCACTGCCAGACTTGGCTTTACCCGCCAACAATGAGCGCGAGGTTTTCGCTGCATCACCCGAGCCTTTGTTCAGCTTGTCTTTTTTCAGTGCGCCGACATCAAGGGATTCGCGCATGGCAGCCAAATCATCCTGCATCGCCAATAAGCCTGCTTTAGACGCTTTTTTACGCGCTTCTGCCGCAGTTTTCGGCTTGGGTTTTGGCTTAGGCTCAGGTTTCTTCTCTTCTGGCTTTTTCTCTTCCGGCTTTTTCTTCTCTTCCGGTTTTGGCTTTGGCGGTGGTGGAGGCGGTGTTTTCTTCTCCTCAATAATCACCTTGGCCAACTGCGGTGGTAGCGCCTCTTTCTTCTCGCGCTCAATTTCTGGCACGTTTACAAAGGGGATGGCAATACTGACGCACAGCAACAATGCCAGGCCAATCACCAACAGCCGTTTGAAGCGTTGGTCATCAACTTCACGACGTTGCCAACTAAGCTCGAAACTTGAGCGACTGACTAAAGGAATGCTCACTGCTGGCCCTCCTCGGCTGCCGCAGCTTCGTCAGAAACGAACTTACGGTTAACAGCCAACGAGATACTTCTGAAATCGGTGTCGGCACAGGTGGCCATCACTTTCTTCAGCAACTCGTAAGGGATAGAAGCATCACCCATAATGGTCACCGGACGCCCTAGCTTCTTTTCTTGCTCGCTGAGTTCCGGACGACGTTTCGCCTGATAATCCAATTCCGTTTGCAGCGCCGGGATCAGCGCTTGGTCGTCTGCCATCAATTCGCTGGTTTTAACGATCGGTCGGCCTTGTACAACCAAGTTGTCACTGTTGACCATGATCACCAAGGTTTCCTCGGGGCGTTGTTCCGCCACAGAGTCAGGCAATTTAATGGTTTTATTCGATTGCAGCACCTGCACTTCAGAGGAGTTCACCATCAGGAAGAACACCAGAATGGTGAAGATATCCATCAGTGAGACCAGATTCAGCTTGGAGGCTGCACCAGACAATTTGCGATGGTGGCGAGCCATACGACGCGCACGCATTGATTGCTTCATCGTTTAGCCCCCTTCGCTTTAGCGGCTGCCGGGGCATCCCCTAATGAGATCTCGGGAAATAGCTCAGCATCTACATCACTGGCTACAACCACGGCACGAAATGAACGCACCGTATCCATGGCAGTAACAAGGGTCTGATAATCGATATCCGGCTCCATCAAAATAATGATGTCGCGCTTTTCTATCCCTTTTTGCTGGAACGCTCTTTTCAGGTCCTGAAGATAAAGCGACAAGCCATCAAAATCATAGCTTTGCTCTTTATTTGCCAGTCGCTTTAAGGGCACACCTGCGGGGTAGTTCAGCGCCATACCATCCTGACGGATAATCAGCTCCAACAGCTTGGGTGGATCTTTTTGATCGGGGTTGTCTGCGCCGCCTTCCGGTAGCTGGATATCCAGTACCGAAATGTGCGAGAACACCATGCCTAACAGCAGCACGGGAACCAACACGATCATCAGATTCATGAAGGAGGTGATATCGAGTTCAGCGTCCTTTTTCTGCGGACGTCTTAACCGCCTCATGAGTTAGCCCCTGCTGCCAGCTGCTTCCGGATCGGTCTTCGACTTATAAGAAAGCATGTTAAGCAACTTAATACCGGCCACTTCCAGGCTATCAACGATCTCACTGGTTTTGGTTTGCAACACGGCATGGAAAATAGAGAGTGGGATCGCAGTCATCAGACCGAAAGCGGTGGTGTTCATCGCCACCGAGATACTCTGTGATAGCAGGTTGGCCTTTTCAGCCGGATCCGCGTTAGCCACGGCGGTAAACGCTGCGATCAAACCGATAATGGTACCGAGTAGACCAAGTAGCGTAGCAATATTGGCCAAGGTGGCTAGATACTGTGTCCGCTTTTCGAGGCGCAACATCACTTCCATGATGCTCTCTTCCATCGCGTACTCTACATCTTCACGGCGATGCGCATCTTTCAAACGGCTCACTCCTGACGCTAACACGCGCAACAGCGGTGCCTTGGTTTTTTCTGCGCCTTTGATCAACACCTGATAGTCACCAGTGGCTAAGCCAGCTTGCACTATTTTGGCGGCCTTGCGGTTAGCGCGGCCAGTTGAGCTTAAAAACAACCAACGCTCGAGGGCGATAACCAAACCAACCACCATCACTAACGCGATGGGGTACATGAATTGACCACCTTCCTGGAAGAAGCGGATCACTGTGTTGTATGCGTCCATAGTCTGTTAAACCTCAATAAATACACGTTCAGACGAATGCTTTTCGGCTAGCATACCCGTCGTTAACATTTTTTAAACATTTACCCGGTGCCACTCGCTATTTTTGCGGCGCGGGACTCACTTTCTGTTTTTGATCTCGCTCAAGTTGCTCAAATTGTTGCAACTGTCGCAGAAAAACGGGGCGCTCAAGCAAACTCAACGGCTTACGATCAAGATAACTATTGATCTGTTGTGCCATCTCTTTCGCGCCAGCAGGCTGTTGCCACGGCACGATATAGATCACTTTGGGCTGTTCTTGAGAGCCGGTAATGGTACTTTCCAGCTCCACTATTTCAGGTTCTGCGGCCATCGCCGCCATTGAAAATAATCCAGTAAAAGCAATGACTTTAGGCAGTGTCATCATGCTCCTTCTCCCGCTACTTCAGGCTCACTTGGCACCGCACTATCAACACCTTCGCCGGCGTCAATACGCCGTTGCAGTAACAAGATCCAGCCTTTGACACGTCGCTCGGGCTTCTCCTGCAGGGCTTGATACGCTTCATAATGTGTTAACGCATCGTTAAAACGCCCCATATACAACTCATACAAGATGCCAATATTACGGTGTGCTGGCGCGTAATCATTCCAACGCTGCAGCGCTTCCAAATAGCTTTGTTCTGCTGCCGTAAAATCGCCCTGTTCGCGTTGTAGTACGCCCAGTAAATTCCAGCCATCTAAATTATTCGGGTTGTCTTTAACCGCTTGCTTTAGCTGGGTCATTGCGGTGTCTGTTTGCCCCTGCATGCGATACAGCTGCGCTAAATTCACCCGCGCGCCTGAGAGATCCGCTTGCTCGGCCAACACCGCTTCGAACGCCTTAATGGCTGCGGCCACCTCGGCCTCAGATTGTGCTGCCTTGGCCTTGGCTAATGCAGCATCAAATTTGGCCTTGGCCATAGCTGATAGCACCGGCTCTGAAGCCAGATAAGGATTAATCGAAGGCGGGGTAACCTCTTCCGCGGGCTCAGTCGCAGCATCAGCTTGTGCATCACCATCGCTAGCGATAGCAGCATCTGCCGCGACATCATCAGCGGTAACTGGGGCTTCTGGGCTAGCAACCGCATCGGCACTGTCCGTGGTTGTATCGGTAGCCGCGCTGTCAGCGTCTGCTATTTCGCCCAACTGCGCACATCCTGACAAACCAATAACAAGGCTCAACAGCGCCGCCTGTAAACCAGCTTTGACTGTGCCCGTCTTCATCTGACAATGGTCATCAGTTCGACGTTGGATCAGCAAACGACTATTCATTGACCAAAACTCTGTGTGTCCGCTATTAATGCGCATAGTCACTGAAGCTGACCTCCTGTTCTGGCTTATCAAATTGCGCTGGCAGCAACTCAGCAAGCGCCTCGAAGCTCCGTTTTACCCAGTCGTCATAGTTACCTTGCCAAGCGTTTTCAGTATTGGCCTGGTGGACTTCAATCGCTTGCTCTTCAAATGGATAGGCTTGCTCTTCCAACAGTAGCTCGTACTGTTCCAGCTCCATTTCATCTAAGCCGTTCGGGCGGTCAGAATCCATCAAGTCACGGCTCAGCGCACCATAGATCTCAGCGATACGGTAAGTGGCTTCCGTGGTGAACTCTGCTTGTTGATAATTCGCGACCTGCTGCCAAGCTGCCAAGCTTTTATCGAGCGCCGCACGTTTCTTTTTCAAGCTCTTCCGCAGAGGCAGCTTCAAGCGAATGCTGTCAAAGGTACGCTGCTGTTGTACGGCCAGGTCTTGCGCAGCAAAGGCAGCCAGATAACGAGAACGATCACTGCGCTCATCACCACCTTCTGCATCAAGCTTCACCAGTTTCTTCAGCCAGTAATTACGTTTTATCTCATCGCCTGTGCGTTGATAAAAACCAGCCATTTTCGCCCGGACTTCCATCGCCATAGCAAAAGGCTCGGGGTAAGCGTGCGCATAGCGACGGTAGCTGTTAATTGCACCATCGAGATCATCGGCTTTTTCATACATTTCAGCCGCCGCTAACAACGATTGGCGGCTCGCTTCCTTGTCTGCAGCTGATTCACCGCCACGATCTGCCAAAACCAAATACTGCTTGGCAGCTTGTTGCCAATTGCCCGACTGTTCGTAAGCGAACGCTAACTTGGCTGGAATGTCAGCTACCAGCGGCGACTTAGGATAGCGCTTAGCGAACTGATTTAAGATCGCTACCGCTTCTTCCCAACGTTCCAGCTCTAGCAGCAATGTTGCGGCATCATACTCGGCATTTTTGCGGAACCCTGATTCGGGTACCGTTTCACCCAACCGCAGGTAATGTTTCACCGCTAACGCTTTGTCGCCATCGGCAACCGCCTGCTCGCCCTGACGATAGATCGCAGCAGCCAATTTCTTGCGGGTGTCATCACGCTGTGGATCTGACTTTTTCATCAGCGCCAGACTCTGTTGATAAGCCTGCTCTGCTACCGCGAAGTTTTCATTGGCAAAGGCGCTATGGCCGATCACTAGATGGGCGATACGTTGCTGCGCGTTATCCGGCGTCGGCTGCCATGCCAACAGACGCGTCGCGACCTCAGTCGCCTCGTCATATCGTTGCAGCTTGAGCAGAGATTGTGCCGCCAATGTTTGTGCCTGCTTAGCCCGTTTATCCTGAGAAAAACGGTCAGCAAAGCGCAGTTGCGAGCGAATACGTTTCAATTGCAGCGCTTGGTTGTCTGCCTTTGGTAATGCTTTCACCTCGGCTTGCTGCATCAGTTTTTGATACGCGACCAGCGCAGCATAACCCGCTTCTGCACGCATTGCCGGTGCTGCAACTGGCGCTTGAGCATCGTAACCGGTCAACTTGTAAGCTAATAACTCTTCGTAACTTGCTTCACTACGCTGGATATTAGACAACGGCTCAGCATCGGCCGCGTAAGCTACCAATTCATAAGCGGCAATCGCATCGCTGTAACTACCGGCTTCATACAAGGCTTCTGCCATCAAGAAGCGGATATCCGGTGTTTTCGGATCCAACGGAAAGGTATCTAAGAATTGCAAATGCCAATCAGCAGCAAGCTGATAACCTTGCGCAACCTGCTGTTTCACATCACTACCGGCACCCTTGCCCGCCGCCTGTTTTTGATGTTGCACTGTGGCATGGTAATACTGCCCCAGCTCCAACAGAAAAGCGTGCAGGTGAGGCGCTAACTGGTCCCTTACGGCCACCTCTGAGCGCTGCCAGAACCCACTACGCTGGCCCCAGAGTTTGACGAAACGTTCTTTCTCCGGCCGGATCAACGTGGTGAATCCCGCCTCTTTATAGATAGCCAATACCCGGATGTCGAACTGTGCCGCCCATAGGGTCTCGGTATTGTCCTTGATATAAGCAAGGTAGGTATCAGCGCTTTGTTGATACAACTCCTTGCCTAACTGATACTCCGCCAGATGCTGATAAAGCAGGTGATCCCAGGAGCGCTTACCTGTCGTCGCCAGCAGGGTACGCACACTTTCACCACCGGCTTGATAACTAAAGGTCAAACTCATCACCCTTAACGTGTCATTTGCCAGGGTACGACGTGTTTTGGGTAATCCCTCTAACGTGGTGTGTTCTTCCAGCAGGTTATCCAGCACAAACAGGTAATCGCGCTGCGCAGCATCATAACGGGTTTGCTTAAATCGGCACCAACCCCGCATATAATGGGCGTTCAGCAGGTAGGAGCTGGCCTCCGGCTGCTTAATCACAGCAGTGAATGCTTGGTCCGCTTCGCGATATTTACGCTGACTGAACAGGATGTCACCACGGCGGAACTGCGCCTCGGCCACATGAGGCGAATCAGGATAACGATCTATCAGCGTGGTTAACGTGGCAAAAGCAGCAGGGAGATCGCCCTTAAGATCATAAGCTTTAGCTAACTGATACAACACCGCGTGGTTATCGGGCTGATCCGGATAGGTGGCTAACAACGCCTGATAATCTGCGATCAGGCCATCAAGGGAGTCGGTATTAAAGCTCGCGTCTTCCGCCAGCACCTCTTCTTGATGGAGCATGCCCAGATCAACCAGACGGTAGCGGGCATAGATACGCACATTAGGATCTTCGCTGACCTCTAATAGCGATTGGTATTGGTGGATCAGTCCCTGTGTCGACACGTCCACCTGCGGGCGTTGAAACGGCTGGCGCTCAATTGGCTCCAGATCGGCAAGCGTTTTTACCACCTGCGGATCATTGCTGGAACAAGCCGCAAGCGTCAGCGGCATAAGCAGGGCAAGAAGCGACCTTTTCATCATACTCCCTCCCCTTGCTCAGCAGGCTGCTCAGCGCCAGGTGCATTTGCCTCTGGTACAGAGGACTCGCGAGCCGGCTTGCCCATGATCGCATCCTGTTGCAGCTTGAGGTAATGCTCATACAGTCGGGTGATCGCCAATTGTGATTCTGCCAGATGATTTTTCACCAAGACCTGCTGACGTTGTAGCTCGCTTTCAACCAATCCGAAAACCTGTTGCCGCAGTTCGTCGTACGTCGTGTTAACCGCCAATAGCTGCTGCGTGAGCCGAGCTTGAGCATCAACGACCCGCTGCTGCAGCGCGATCTGCTGGCTGGGCTCATCGACAATACGCTGCAATCGCGCCAAGCGCTGCTCCGACTCTCGTAATAGATTATCCAATGCCTTTAATGACTTAGTTTGTTGCCACTGCCGAGCCACCAGATCATCACTGAGCTGCCAGTCCAGCGCACCGCGTACCCGGCGAACGCGTTCCGCGTAGGCGGCATACTTAGGATGTTGCTGTAATTTTTCCAGCGTTTGTTCAGCACGGGTCAGGCGCTTTAAAATCGCCAACTCTTCATCGTTCGCCAGTGCTTTTGGAGAATCCATCGACTGGTTCAATTGCGCAGCCAACGCATCACGTTCACCACGTAAACGCTCAAACTCGCTGTTGGGGGGTGCATCGGCCAAGGCTTGCAACTGCGCTTGGCGAGACAGCTCTCGCACCTCCAGCATGGCGTTGAACTGATCCATATCCGCCTGCCAACGCAATAGATTGTTACGCAGTAAGCGCAGGTCCCGCGCATCGATCAGCATCGATTGCATCGACTGCGACACCATCAACTCATTCAAACGTGGTAATGAAGCGATACGAATAACATCCTGCTCACTTAGCCAACTGTCATCACTGTCTGGCAATAGCCGTTGCATCAGAGATTCAGGATCCAGTGACGTTAGCTGCTGCTCAAGATCGGCCAATACCACACGATACGCTTGCGACGCCTGCTGATAATTTTGCAGTGCGTGACCCGGCATGCCCCACTGCTCATAACTCCAAGCAATAGCCAGATGCACCTGCAGCAACTCAGCACTCAGGTCGCCACGTTTAGCTAATGCGCTCCAGGCCGTAATAGATAAGGGTTGTTGCCCAGCATTAAACGCCGTCCAGCCATAACTGAACAGGGCTTCTGCAGCCGCCATGCCTTCGAGCGAGACTTGCTGATACGCATCCAGCGCGGCATCGTAATCTTCCTGCTGGCGATAGATCCTGGCACGCGTTAGCTGGATCTTATCCTGTAACGAGGTGATCTCGCCTTCTGCCAGCGGCAAGGGCGTTGGTGGGAACCAGGCACTCCACGCCAATAGATCTAGCCAGCTGTCATCACTGACCGCGCGACCTTGGCTTAGTAGAATTAACGCTTGTTCCAGCGACGTTAGCGCTTGGTCGGCCTGCTTCGCCTGTGCATGGGCGATCCCTTGGTTATAAAGCAAGTAAGGCTGCCATGGGCCAGCGTCATAGCTGACCTCTGCGGTGGCGCTGGTACTGCCAGTCGTGGCCTGCAACAGTTGCTCCAGATAAGCGGCTTGTTGTGCCTGATCAGCGGGTAACTGACCGCGCACATCGGTCAACACCCTTAATGCAGCATCCGGTTGTTGGTGCAGATAGAGCCATTGAGCTAGATAGAGGCTGGCTTCCGCATATCCCTGCTCCGACAATGTCGGTGAGGCAACCAATTGACTAAGCAAGGCACGCGCACTGCGATGCAAGCCGTAACCCAAACGGATCCCCGCTTCTAACAATCGCGCATCGGCACGCGCAGCATTATCTTCGGCCAAGGCGTCAGCACTGCGACTGGCTAAGCGCTGCTCGGTCCGCACTTTATCCACTTCGAGAAATGTCAGAGCGGCCAAAGGATCGCCCTGATAGTACTCAAACAGACCCACCCGATAGCCTAACTCTGCTTGCAGATGCTCTTTTTCATCGTCATCAGCAACAGCGCTTAGGGATACGCTAAAGCATGCCATCGCCAGCGCGATACAACGCCAGCGCTGGCGCATAGCCAAGGTCACCTTTACTGCCATTCCACTACCTTGAAGTCAGGCTGATAGGTATCAGTTTCATCGCGAACCTGTAGCTCCAACACTTTGGCGTCAGTTCCTTTGTCAAAAGCCAACGTGGCACCACGGCGATACTCGCGGCCATCGGGACCAAAGCCGGTAAAGAAAGCAGTCACTTCATGTTTGCCGGCTTTCAGGTTGCCGATGTAAAGCCTCTGGATCCCACCTCGATGAAGCGCATTAACCTGACGTTCGGTATAGAGGTAACCGGCCACGCGGTCATCGTCGATCTTCAGCTCAACAGAGTCTAATTTGAAGAATTTGCCAGTATCCACCGACAAATACACAGTGACCTGTGTGGTGGCAGGGAATAACAGGTCTTCTTCAAGAATAAACAGGTCACGGTTGAGTTTAACCACCTGCTCTTTGAGCGACTCAACCTTGTCGCCTAACGGCAGCTCTTCGGCCTGCAAAGTGCTAAAGAGACTAGCGGTGAACAATAAAATAGTGGCGACAACCGCCTGACCAATCCTTTTCATACTGATATTTTCCATTAGGCTCTCCGTTCCGCTAGTAATAAACACTGATAAACGCGCGTACGACATCAGCACCGAAAGAGTAAAGCCCCTCTTCTCCGGCGCCGACTCCCGTTTCACGGGCATCGCGGAAATTGTTGTAATCAAACTCGATATGATCCCACTCCAACGTGGCAGAGCCGGTAAACGAATCGGTATAGCCAGACAGTGGCAAGCGGTAGGTCACCCCGGCACCGACGGTAATCGATGTGAAGTCACTAAGCTCTTTGTCTCGGGCCATATAATTCTGAGCATCTTTGTAGGGAAACAGATCAGAATAGAACTCAGCTTCGCTCTGACTGTAGTAACGCACTCGCGTCGTCACGACCCAGTTATCACCGATAGGGTGGGTATAGTCAGCTCCCACGTTGTAGGCCTGAATTTCCCAATCATCATCAAAATAACGCGCTTCGAAACCTAAAGCGGCTCGGTATGGCAGGTAATACTTAGTAGAGATACCGGCGGCAACGCTGGTGCGGGTATGGGGGTAGACCTCTGCTTGGTAACTGTAGCCCTGTGCTACCGTCGGGTCGACATAACGCACCGAACGATAAGGGTTATTCAGGAACCCTTCATCGGTGATGGCCTGAAAATTAAAGGCCATAATCCATTCAGCCGTCAGTACTTGAGTCAATCCGAGGCTATAACTGCGGCGGTCAATCTCTTCATCGAAATCCGCTTCACCGTTCTTCCCCACATCATCCCAGCCATAGGCATATCCCAGAGATACCGTGGTGAGATCGCCAAACATATCCTGACTAATACCAAACGACAGGGTATTGGCTGTGTAGTCACTCTCGTCACTGTTGCTATAGGCTAGGCTCATGGTGGATTTACCGTGCAGGTAGTCAACACCAAAGCTATATTCGTCGCGATCTTCTGTATAGGGGCTAGCGGTGGTTACCACATCGATCGACGCAGCAGAAACAGCATCCGCGTAGTAATAACCTGACAGTGAGACCTTCTCGCTAACACTCTTGCGCACTAACACCGCTGGACCATCAATGGTCATTCCGCCGCCGTCGTACCTGTGGTACAACACATCGGCACGATCTTCCGGCAGCACAGCAGCCTGCACAAATAAGGGCAACCACAGGCATAGCGCCAGCAGTGTACGAAGGTTAGTTACAACCACAACCACCTCCACCACTGCCATCGGCTCCACGAGCCGCTTCTCGGGATTCAAAAACGTGCGCATTATGTTTAGCGGCGATAGGATGCTTATCAAACTTCATGATCGGATCCGCCAGCTTTTGCCGCTCATAGGGTTTCACCCAGGGCTTGATGCTGGAGCAGCCCGATGCAGCAACGCAGACAAATAGAACCAGCAAAATCCGTTTCATCAATTACTCCCGGATCAAGCTTTTGATCTGCTGACGATAGGTGTCTTCATAACCAGGCTTATAACCACGGTGATGAAAACGGATCTGACCATCACGGTCAATCAGCACGGTGGTCGGCATGGAATCGACGTCATACAACTCGGTCACTTCATTAGTCTTATCAAACAGGATCGGGAAGCTCACCGTGATATCTTTCAGAAATGCCATCCCCTCTGACGGATCCTGCTCCACGTTAACACCCAACACTTTAACGCCCAGATCGGCAAAATCAGTGGCTAATGCTTCCAGTTCTGGCATCTCCTGGCGGCATGGACCACACCAAGACGCCCAAAAGTTCAGCAGCACGATCTCGCCGCGCAGTTCTGACAAACGAATGTTCTCACCGGTAGAGGATTTCAAGGTGAAGTCCGGCGCGGGTATTTTTAACTCAGCACTATAAGCAGCACCGCTAAAAACAAACGTTGCACTCAACAACAGACTGATAAAAAAGGCTCTCATCGTATTATCCTCTAGAAGAAAATCGACACACCGGCGGTAAAGGCCAGGTTGTGTGTGGTTTTGTCTTCGCCTGTCACATCCAGGTCGAAGATATAGTCATGACCGCTCAGATCAAAAGCCAACCAATCATTGATTAGCACTCGGTAACCGGCACCAAACCCCATGGTAAAATTGTCGTCACCGGCAAAATCGGTACTGCCCACCCCGGCCAACAGGTAGAGAGAGCTGTTAAAGCTGTAGGCATCCCAAACAAACGCTTCACCTGGCAAGATATTCCATCCCACTGACGCCATATAGAAGCTGTAGTCACGCTCACTATCAGTTAATAAAGGCGCCCCACCTGACAAGCGTTCAAAGCTGGTTTCACCGGCCTCGGAGCTGCCGTAATTGGCTTCCAAGAAAAAGTCTTCGGTGACGTGATAAGCGCCCTTAACTCCCCACAGGAATTCAGAACCAAAATCTTCAATACTGATAACGCCCGCATAGGCACCCAGCTGAAAATCTTCATCATCGATCAAGGCTTCGTCGATCTGACGGCGCTCAACCTTAGGTTCAAAAGTTTCGTCAGCGGCAACCCACCCTGACACCGGCAGCAAGGCTGCAATTAAAAGTAAACGCTTACACCCAATTTCCATGCTTCCAGCTCTTCATTGTCATCACGGTCCGTCAGCACCATGTATTGTCTGTATTCCGCTCGCAGCATAAATCGGCGAGCCAGGTAGATTCGTGCACCTGCGGTGGCATGCAGGGTTTCATCGTCGCGGTCTTCCGTTTCAACCAATGACGAATGTGGATCGGTACTGATTAAACCGGCACCGATACCAAAGAAAGGTGATATCCGCCAATCGGGAAAGGGCTGATGCACTAAACCGATATCCAGCAGTGTGGTATCGGAGACATCTCCCAGCGCCTTATTGCCGGTAATTTCGATCGCTAAATTCTCAGTAAACGCGTAACCGATGTAGGCGCTCAATAAGTTGGCACCTTCCAGATCGCCTCCAGAAAAGCCCCCTTCCCAGCGCCGTTGTTGAAAGCTATCAAATGAACCACGGTTAAAACTCACCAACTCGCCATCAGCGAGGGTTTTTTCCATATCTTCTGCGCGCACCCAACCACTTTTATCTCGCGGGGTGCGTACCTTTACCCAATCCGTGCGGCGCTTTTCAATGACCACTTCGCCACCGCGCTCCACCACATGAAAGACCGGGAAACCACGGCCTGGACCGGTGCGCAGCTCGATATAAGGCTCCGCCACCTGCAGCGCCAGTGCTTGTTCTTCGGCACTGAACCAACCACCAAACCAGCTGGTCTCTTGCTCCGATTCTGGCGGTTGCGGCAGGGGCTCCTGGGCAGCTTGTGCTGGACACACAGTGAGCAACATAAGCACAATCAAACACGCGGCCAATAAGGCTAACTTCTCCATCAACCGCCTCAGTTATCCGCGCCATAAAATGGCGTGTTGTAATATTGACCACCGATATCCAGCCACTCCGCGACTAACCGTAGCTCGGCATCGTTTAGCAGTCCGGCGTGGGTGCCGCCCGCACGAAACGGGGCAAAGAAGCGATTACTGGCAGCAGCCCCATTAACACTCATCGACGCTGCAACAGGCACCGTCTCAAGAATAGGAATAGGATTACCTTCACTGTCTAAGATCAACTCGCCATCCGCGTCGGTCTGGAATAGCGGGTTACCATCGCCATCGGTAGACTGCACCAGCACATCTCTTATGGCACCCTCTTCCACTTCTTGCTCATTGTCATTGAACATCAACTCACGGTAGCTCACTACGTGATCGGGCTCGTCAGCAGAAATATCGCCACGCAGATCCAGTTGTCCGGCGGGTACTTGCGTTTCACCGTCCGCATCGGCAATACCGTGGCAACTAATACAGGTATTGTCTTGCAGCAACTCTTCGGTGTCTGGGTCCAAAATCTGACGATCCCGGTCCCACAATGGCTGAAGGTGCACGGGATAGTTTATCTGCAGGCGGCAATAGGCGGTCCAGCGTTCAAAGCATTCAGCTCCTTCAGGCGCTATGGTGCCCATATCTGTATATGCCCATGCCTGTGGCGCATCCGGCGCACGCACCGCAGGATCGGTCCAGATATCTTCATAAACCAAATTAGCGTTAGGCGCTGCTAAACCATTAATCCGAGTGGCGACTTCGGCCATGGTTTCGCCAATATCAGCAAACAGTGCCGGATTGGTGTTAGGGAAAGGCTGACCGGTTTCCGGCGCTCCAGGGTTAGCACTCGGTGCCTGTGCATCCACACGTCCGTGGGGCAAGGTACTTTGTGAAGTGTGGCAACCGCCGCACTCTAATGATTCACCTGGTTGCAGGGTGATCCAGTGCTGGTGGCGACCACCTACCCGCATAGTTTCACCATCAACAATGCTCAGTGCCAAAGGCACATTGGCTGGCACTTTTACTTTCACCGAGCCATCAGGCTCGATCGGTGCGTAGCCAATAATCTCCCGCATCAACTGTCCGGCGCTGCGGCCAAAAGCAGTATTAGGCAGATCCACGACGTCATCGTCGGGCATAGAAACACTCTTCACGATGCGCAGGAATCTGGCTGGACGATCATCCGCTGTGGTCTGCGCAGGGTCGCGCATAGTGGTGATCCCTACCGTATCTAAGCCATCAAAATCATAGACGCTGCGAATATGGATAACCCCAGCGATCTCTTCGACCAATGTTTCATCCTTTTCACCCTCACTAAAGCTAGGGCGCGGACGCTCCTGCAATACTACTGGATCGGTGAAAAACATCCCCTCAGTGACAGGAACGATAGGCTGCTGTGTCCCTTGGGTAATGTCATAAATCCATAAGCCATAAGCGGGAGCGGCTTCGGTCACCCCTTCCAAGGCTAAGTTATCTTCGGTGCAGGGTAACTTGGGTAAAGGCTCTGCGCCTTCAGCGGCATCGGGATCTTCCGCCTGCTCTAACAGGCACGGACTCCAACTGATCAGCATACGTGCTGTACCATCCACCAGAGGAAAAGCACTCAGCATACGTCCACCCACAGAGATCTCTTCGTCGGTACGGATCAGGCCGTAACTCGCTGAGACTTGTGCCTCGCCGGGCGGAGCATCCGCGATAGGCGTCTCAAGCTCTGTATAGTCATCGGTATTCAGATAAACCAATTCACCACCACTGAACTCATTTTCAGTGCGGCGCAGCATGAGCATCAACTGGCCATCATAGGTTTGTTGCGGCTCTGCGTAATCAACGCGATCACCATCGGTGCCCACATTGTGACTATGCCAGCCATAGAGAAATTCATTACCACTGCCATCCTGACGCATGCGATAAAGATGGGTGGCACTGCGGGAGCCCATATTGTCCCAGCGGGTATAGATGATAGTGCCATCATCCAACACCACAGGATCCAGATCGTGACTCGGATTAAAGCTCAGCTGCTGGATGTCACTGCCATCATCATTCATCACGTGGAGTTGAAACGCAGACTCACGACGGTCTTCATCTAAGGCAGTAAACTGTGGCTTACCTTCATCCAGTAAAATAGCTCGAGCAGTTCGCTGACGGGTGGATGTGAAAACGATACGACCATCGGGTAAAAAACGGGGGGCGATATCATGACCAGCTTCAGCAGTCAGCGGATCGCTGATCACCGGACGTATCAGCTGTTCGACACGATCATAAATCCAGAGATTCCATTTAGGTTGGTCTTCGTCATCAGCATCTTCAATCTCTGGTGCTCGCATGGCAAACAGCAGTTGGTTGCCATCGACCGATACGGTGAGATCTTTGACATCATAAAGCGCGCCCTCTTCAAACACTCCCTCGGTGAGGACTGTTTCGGCAGCAGAAACCGATGCCCGGTCTTTGAGAACCAATTGCGCACCAGCGAAAAACTCTGCAGGGCGGCGGATACTGTTACTCTGCCGGTCACCATCTTCATCGACCGGTATCGACCGAGCGACATACGCCACCGGGTAGTCGACAACAACAGGATCAGAGGATTCAGAACGCACAGTGGTGTCTGAGCCACAACCAGCAACTGCCAGTAACGCGGCAGAGACAGCCACCGCGACTTTGGCCTGTGCCGACATCAGCTGTGAAACAAGATTCTTCATGTCGCCCACTTTATCTCAATAGAAATGAATGCATTACGTTCATTAGTGTCTACTAATTGCACAAATGTTAACGGTTCGTTGCAATTATTGAGCGGGCATTATGAACACGCCTATGGGCAAATTCCAGCATCCAAAGTCACGAAAAACTAAAAAGAGTGACAACAAATACGTATTATTGTGACCGCTGCGGTGAAAAGATGTTCACATTTAGTTAACAATCCGCCGTGATATTTCGGGGAAGACTACGTTTGGGGAGACATGCCATGACCCGGTACATTACAACAGCCCTCTTATTGGGCGGTTTGACCTTGTCTGGTCAGCTACTGGCTGGCAGTCAGGAGCAGGCCAAACGTCTGCACGACAGACTCGCGGGCGTACCACCAACGCCAAGTACATTAGCGACGATGGCCACTGCAATCGACAGCGGTGACGCTATTGATGCTGCATATACAGCAATGGAGAGTGAACATTTTTACAATGTCACGCTGAAACTGTTTGCGGCGCCATGGACCAATCGCGACCAAAGCATCTTTGTACCTTTTAACGACTACATCGCTACCGTGATCGGTATGGTGCGCGATGACGTTGATTTTCGTCAGGTACTGCAGGGCGACATTCTTTATACCGGAGATGCGTCTCTGGGATTACCGGCTTACAACGCCAGTAACAATGCTCACTACGAAGCGATGGAAGCGCAGGACGTCAATCTGAAGACGGGGTTAGTTCGAACAACACAGTCATCACTCACCGGCGTACCAGCCAATGCCACAGCCGGGGTAATGACGACCCGAGCGGCGGCCAAGTCTTTCTTTATCGCCGGCACTAACCGCGCCATGTTCCGCTTTACCTTGATGAATTTCATGTGCCGGGATCTTGAACAGGTACACGATACCTCACGCATTCCTGACCGCATTCGTCAGGATGTGACCCGCAGCCCAGGTGGTGACAGTCGTGTCTTTATGAATAACTGCATCGGCTGCCACAACGGTATGGATCCATTGGCACAAGCATTCGCCTACTACGACTTTGAGTATGATGCCGAGGGCGATCCAGAAGGAAACAACGGCCGCATCAGCTATAACGATGCTGGGCAGCTAGACCCAGCCACGGGTACCCGTGTCGAAGCCAAGTACCACTTCAATGCCAATAACTTTATTTATGGCTATGTGACCCCTGACGACGGATGGGACAACTATTGGCGCGACGGACCAAACTCACTGTTAGGTTGGGACCCCAGCTTGTCAGGCAGCGGCAGCGGTGCCAAAACCATGGGTCAGGAGTTGGCTCATTCGGAAGCCTTTGCCCAATGCCAGGTAGAAAAAGTGTTCGCTAACGTTTGTTTACGACCTCCTGTTGATGGCGCCGATCGCGGCAAAGTCAGTGAAATTGTCGGCAGTTTTAAAGCCAGTGGCTATCAGCTAAAACAAGTTTTTGCTGAAACAGCCGTTTACTGCATGGGCGAATAGGAGAGATGCAAATGAAACAGCTATTAGTACTATTCGCTACGACGCTGCTGCTGACAGCCTGTGGCGGCGGTGGCGACACCGAAACCTTACCACCTAGTAATCAACAGCCAACCGACGGTAACTATTCTGGTCCTGCACCAGCGACCTCCGATGTGCAACAGTTTAAGATCAATTTGTGGGATAACCTTGAAGCGGATAACCGCTGTGGCGCCTGCCACACTAACGACCAATCACCACGCTTTGTGCGTGATGATGATGTTAACTTGGCATACACAGAGGCCAATACGGTCGTCGATCTAGATAGCCCGGCAGATTCTCGACTGGTCATTAAAGTCGGTCAAGGTCACAACTGCTGGTTAGACAGCGACACGGCCTGTGCCGCGACCATGACCCAGTGGATCAGCAACTGGGCAGGTGATTCTATTGGTGGTGGCGGCAACGAGATCGTCTTTACCGATCCGGTGATACGTGAACCCGGCAGCAGTAAGAGTTTCCCACTGGAAGCAGACAACTACGTCAACACCATCTATCCCATCGTGCGTGAGTATTGCGTGCAGTGTCATAGTGATGAGGCGGCAATCCCTCAATCTCCATTCTTTGCCAGTGCCGATACCATGACCGCCTATGAAGCGGCTAAATCGAAAATAGATCTAGACAGTGCCGGACGCTCCCGTCTAGTCGTCCGCTTGAGTAGCGAATTCCACAACTGTTGGAGCAACTGCGCCAGCAATGCTGACGAAATGGAAGCAGCGATCCAGGCATTCAGTGATGCCATTGATGTCACTGAAATCGATCCGGCTTTGGTGCTATCAAAATCTCTACGCTTAACCGATGGCATTGTTGCCTCATCGGGTGGGCGCTTCGAAGACAATGTGATCGCCTTGTATCAATTTAAAACCGGTGAAGGCCGCACAGCCTACGATACCAGTGGTATCGAGCCAGCAGCCAACATGACCATCTCCGGCGATGTTGAATGGCTTGGAGGTTGGGGCTTGATGATCAATTCAGGTAAAGCTCAGGCCAGTACCGCTTCATCTAAGAAGCTTCATTCATTAATCACTGCCACTGGTGAATACAGCATCGAGGGGTGGTTCGCGCCTGCGAACGTCACGCAAGAGGGGCCAGCGCGTATCGTTAGCTATTCAGCCGGTACCACAGAGCGTAACTTTACCCTAGGTCAAACCCTGTATAACTATGACTTCTTAAACCGCAGTTCGACGACCGACAGTAACGGCGAGCCCGCACTGTCAACGCCAGACGCCGATGAGATCTTGCAAGCCACCCTGCAACATGTGGTAGTGACTTTTGATCCGGTGAATGGCCGCCAAATCTACGTTAACGGCGAACTTATCCCACTGACCGACAGTGAAGCGGGCAGTACCCTAGCAAGCTGGGATGACAGCTACGCGTTGGTGCTGGGTAATGAAGTCTCCGGCGACCGCCAGTGGGCAGGTAGCGTACGTATGTTGGCCATTTACAACCGGATACTGACCGCCGAACAGGTTGAACAGAATTTTGATGCCGGCGTAGGCGAGAAATTCTTCCTGCTGTTCTCTGTTGGTGAGCTGCTGGATCAACCTGAAGATAATGCCCTTGAAGATGGTACGCCAAGTACTTACGTGGTGTTTGAAGTCAGTCAGTTTGACAACTTCAGTTACCTGTTCAGTAGTCCGTTCATGATTGATCTTGATGGCAACGCGCTCACCGACAACCTACAGATCGAAGGCTTAAGGCTAGGGATCAATGGTAAGGAAGCAGCCGTTGGTCAAACGTATGGCAACATGCAAGTGACTCTAAACGCTGGCACCTCACTGGCAGAAGCGCAGACCTTAAGTCCGCTAGGTGCTCTGGTCGGTCTCGAGAAGGGCCCTGAGAGTGATGAATTTTTCCTCACCTTCGAGCGTTTTGGCAATCACGAAAACGTCTTCATCGAGCCGATTCCTAACGCGCCAAGTGCACCGTCTGATTTGCCTGAGCGCTCAGATATCGGCATGCGTAACTTTGCCGAAATCAACGCGAGTATGAGCGTAATGACTGGCGTAGCAACCACAGCTGGAAATATTCAAAACACCTATCTAACGGTACAGCAGCAGTTGCCATCGGTGGTTGATATTGAGACCTTCCTGTCATCTCATCAAATGGCAGTGACCCAATTAGCGATCCAGTATTGTGACGTCTTGGTGGAAGACCCGACATTGAGTAGTAACTTCTTCCCTGGTTTTGACTTCAATACTAACGCCGCCACAGCATTTGATGCAGCGGGACGTAGCTTGGTCATCGACCCGCTACTCAGTAATATGCTGGGCAGTGGTATCACTACGCAACCCGACGCCGCAGATGTAGAAGCAGAGTTAAACAATCTGATAGACCGTTTGACGGTCTGTCAAAATGACAGCAGCTGCGATGCCAGCCGCACCCGTACCGTCGTCAAAGCCAGTTGTGCCGCCGTTTTAGGTAGCGCAGCGATGCTGTTGCAATAAGAGGAGGATGAGAAAATGGCTAAACGTAAGATGCCTTTACATCCCGATGCACCATTACTATTTGGTGACCATAGTCGCCCTGTGACTCGCCGTGACTTTATCTCTGCGGGCTTAATGAAAGGCGCAGGTGTCGTTGCTGGTGCTTCCGTATTCAGCTTGTTCAGTAACCCACAACAGGCGATGGCTGCGCTATCACCTGATTTGGCAACACTGCGGGAATCTTGTGGTATCGCAGTTCAGGGCGCAGGTAAAATTCCATTTATCTGTTTTGACCTGGCCGGTGGCGCCAACATCGCGGGCTCTAATGTACTGGTTGGTGGCCGTGGCGGACAAAATGACTTCCTCAGCTCTGCTGGTTACTCCAAGTTAGGCTTGCCTGGTGATATGACACCGGCAGTCACCAACCCCGATACAGGTACCAACGACTTCATTAATACCGAACTGGGGCTGGCCTTTCACAGCGACAGTCAGTTCCTTCGCGGCATTATGGAAAAAACCAGCGCGGGAACGCGCGAGGCGATCAATGGTGCGGTGATCCCTGCCCGTTCTGAAAATGACACAGGCAACAACCCACATAACCCGATGTACGGTATTGCCCAAGCCGGTGCCGACGGTTCACTCATGTCATTGATCGGATCTCGCAGCTCTGACTCCGGCGGTAATTCGATGGCTCCTGCTGCCATGATCGATTCCAGTAAACGTCCAACCAAAGTCGATCGCCCAAGCGATGTGACCGGTTTGGTTGATGTTGGCGATCTGGTTGGTCTGTTAGATCAGGCCGATGCAGTGGCGGTGATGGAATCGATCCAACGCATCAGTGATAAGAAGTTGGGGCAGATCAACACCCAAGTATCCACCGATGAAGTGATCAAAGATCTGGTCAACTGTGGCTATGTAAAAAGTGCCGATCTGGCGGATCGTTTTGGCGATCCATCCACTCTGGACCCCGCCCTTGATCCTGACATCGTCGGCCCAGGCGGTATCTTCACTATCGATGAGTTTGATAGTGAAGCAGAGTTCCGTAAAACCGCCTCAGTAATGAAGCTGGCAGTTAACGGTTTCTCTGGCGCAGGCACCATCACCATGGGTGGCTTCGACTACCATACCGGCGACCGTGCCACCGGCGAAATTCGCGACCTGCGTGCAGGACGCTGCATGGGTGCCTGCCTTGAATATGCTGCGCGCCGCGGCATGCCGCTGATGATGTATGTATTCAGCGATGGCTCTGTGGCCAGTAACGGCCGAGTTGATGACTCAGCAGAGGGACGAGGCAAAGGTGAGTGGACCGGTGATAACCAGTCAACCGCCTCTAGCTTCTTTCTGGTCTATAACCCCAATGGCCGCGCAATACTGATGGGCGGAAGCCCGGAAGTACAAGCAATGCATCAACAGCTCGGCTATATGCGTCCAGACGCGTCGGTTGAAACCTCAGGAACCCCTGCGGCTAACAACGTCAACCTGCTGGTAGAAACCGTCGTACTCAACTACATGGCGCTGCATGGCGAACAGGGATTATTCTCTAGTCGCTTCCCAGGTAACGGCTTAGGCAATGCCAGTTTGATGGATAGCCTGACCGCGTTCAATCCAATAGTGAATGGGACGATTGGTAGCTAGTAGTCAGCATATTTTCTGTATAAAAAACGACCTTCGGGTCGTTTTTTTATCTAAAGTCATTTTTATGTAACTTAACTGTTAAGACAGCTATTTTTAAAGGGTATACTGCCCGCGAGCATATAGAAAACACGCTCGTAAAGAAACATTTACACATTTAACTCCCCGTAAAACAAGGATGTTCATATTCATGGCACACTAGCTGCTTATTTCCCTATTGGTTTCTCAGGATTGTAACAATTCGTTGATAGTTTCACTGCCTAGCGCGGTTGAAGTTTACTCTCGCATTTATATCAGGTAGCCCTATGAATTATTGGAAAAACGACCCAAGCCTTTCTCTGCTGGCGCAACACGGACGCCCCATAGCTTATCGTCGTGGTCAGCTGCTTTACGATATTGACACTTTAGCAACGCATCTTTTTCTTATCACTGATGGTAGCTTTGAGATCTGTGTGCCCTATGAAGGCACACTCGGCACTATTTTGGACATGGCTGCACCAGGCACGCTTGCTGGTGAAACCGAATATCTGCTGCAGTCAACCAGCGGAGTTCGTCATTCCACCATCGCCCGTGCACGTGAACCATCTACCGCGATCGCCATTCCGTTTAGCGTGGTTGGAAAAATCGCAGCAAAAGAACCCAGCCTGTTAACCAAGATTGCTGCACAAAATGCTATCCGCCAGCAAACCTACATTAAGCAGGTTCAGGCAGCCTCAACCTTAGGCGTCAAGGCTCGGGTAGAAGAGAAGCTTAGATACTTAAGTACCCTTGAAAACGCCATGACCCATCCACAGGGAATTCAGGTTCGCTATACCCGCATGGACATCGCACGCATGGTGGGTGCCAGCCGCGAAACAGTGGGACGTATCCTCAAAGAGCTGGTCGCCCAAGGCGAAATATACACTGACGGAAAAACACTGGTACTGTTTGAACATGGCTGTTGTTTACCAGCGGAAAACGTGATGGCTAACTCATTGGAAAGTGCCGCATAACCAAAGAAGCATGTAAATAACAACGGGCGCTAATTAGCGCCCGTTGTTATTTACAATATCTGGCTCAGCGCTATTCCGGTGGTGCCAAATCTGAGGAGTAGTGCATCTTGCGTTGATTATCGATAATGATCGCTTCTACGTTTGCCATAGACTCGACCAATGCCAACCCTCGTTCCACACCCAGCACGAACACCGTCGTCGACAAAGCATCTGCGGTGGTCGAATCGGGTGCCAAAACAGTTACGCTCTGCACCTCCCTGGCCGAATCTCCAGTCATCGGATTAAGGATATGGTGATAACGTACGCCATCTTCCTCAAAATAGCGCTCATAATCGCCAGAAGTCGAAATAGCTTCGTCAACCAGAGGCAGTAATACCGCTTGCTTATCTTCAACCCGTGGATCCTTTACGCCAACAACCCATGGTCGCCCACGACGATCCCCTAATAAACGGGTATCACCACCGGCATTCACCAGCCCATGTTTAACGCCATGCTTTTGCAACACGGCAATGCCAAGATCAACCGCATGGCCTTTAGCGATCCCCCCCAAGTCGATGCGCATCCCTTGGCGGCCAAACTTCACCGTCTGCAGCTCTGGGTCTAGTTGAACTTGACGATAATCGATACGATACGCCCCGGCGGCCAACGCATCTTTATCAGGGCGTTGCTGGGCGCGATAATCATATTGATAACCGACCGAGGCAAAACTGATATCAAAAGCTCCCTCACTGAGTACGGAAAAACGTTGCGCCTTTGATAACAAAGCAAACAGTTCCAGTGACACTGCCACGGGGTTATCGGCAGCCTGACGATTAACCTCGCTAAGCTCACTACTCTCAATATAGGGGCTCATGGTTTGGTTAATCCGTGTCATCTCCGCCATCACTTCCGCCATGATCCGCTCAGCTTGTACCTCATCGTCGTGCCAAAGCTCGACGCCAACCCGCGTGCCCATAGTGGACTCATAACGGCTGTGCCAGGCAGCTTGCGCCGAGCAATGGACAAAGAATAAAAAACTAATCAGTAGATATTTCATGACAACAGGAGCGCCTCAAATGTCGATAGTGATAATTGTAACGTTGAAATAGGTCACGAGTACAAAGTTCTCCGCCATTGTTTAGTGTTAGCTTGATCACTCTCCCCGCATCTTCCAATACGTGACTAAGCTGCTGCACTACAATGAAATTATTCCATTCACACTAAACACAATAGCGCTTCAGGCGCACCCTATGAAATTAGTTATCTGCTGGTTTGTCGCTACCTTCTGCTGGCTCTTGCCCACTTATGGCATGGCGAGTGACATGACTGATGCTTTTAAACAAGTGCGTTTGCATATTGCTGAAGGTGAATTGGCCGACGCAGAGACTGAACTGGAAGAGCTGTACCAGCAACTAGACACCGATGAGGATCTCCAAGATGAGTGGCTTGGGCAATACTACCTCACCAAAGCCCACTTGATGTTTGCCAGAGCCCCCTCACTAGAGAAACCTATCCGTGACGTATTGGGTTTAGCACAAAGCGAGTTAACCCAGAAACAAGCCACTTCAGAATACGCTGACGCCTGGCTACTGCAGTTGCGCCTTAATGCCAAGCATCGTGATTACGATTCCGTCATGGCACAGGTCAATGAAGTTATAAACCTCGCTATCGCCTATGAAGATAAGCCACTGGCTATTGATGCGCTTATTTTTGCTGCAGATTTCACCTCGGAATCGGGAAATCCACTCATCGCTGTAGAGTTCTTGCGTCGCGCCAAAGCCATTACCGAGCCGCTCAACAATCCAAGGCTGAACGCGAACCTGGATCTCTCCTATGCCCGCTTTTATACCGGCGTGGTAATGACAGAGCATGCGGTGCAATTGTTAACGCTGGCTCGATTTTTCTTTGAAGAAAAGGGCCCCCACAGCCAATATATCGAGACTCTGTTGGTATTGGCTCAAAACTATGTAACCGATTCACAACCACAAAAAGCGGAAAGCCTGTTTATTCTCGCCAACGATTTTGCCAGCAACGCCAAGCTACCGGCATTGAAATTGAAGGCAGCACTGGGACTAGCCAATCTATATATGGCCTCTGGGCAAACAGCAAAGGCTCAACCTTTTATTGCTATCGGTGATGCATTAAGTAGCTCAACAAGAGAAAAATATCTGTTCACTGGTCTCAAAGCCGAATTAGCGATCAGTAATAACCAACTGATTGATGCCGAAAGAATGATCGCACAGGCTACAAAGTACCTTACGCAGTTACCTAGCACATCGAGAAACAGCTTTGAAGGCGCCAATATACTTAAGCTAAAGGCGCTATTAGCCACAGCGAGAGGAGATGCCAGCGCTAGTTTCGAGCAGATGGAACTATACAATTTAAGTATTCTAGTACGCATACGGGAAGTGCTCTCCGGCGGCATCGAAGCGCTGCTGGCGGAGATGGAATATGAGCGGGTCACCAGTAATAATGAGCTGCTTGCCAATCGCAATGCAGAGTTTCAAAGAAAACTTGATGCCGCAGAAGAGCGACAAAGATTGCAGTGGACAGTCAATATATTAGGCATCGCCCTCGGGCTTATTCTGCTGTTGTTCTTTAAGCGCATGGCCACACAGCGGAAACGATTAAAGGAACTGGCCGATACAGATGGCCTAACCGGATTACTTAACCGCCGCGCAGCCATCGCCCACACCGAATCCTGGCTCACGGATCTTCGCCTGCATGAAGTCGCCTTTGCTATTTTTGACATCGATTTCTTCAAAAAAATTAATGATGCCCATGGCCACCAAACCGGCGATCGTGTGCTCCAGCAGTTTTCTGAAGTAGCACTGGCAAGCTGCCGGGAAAGCGACATGCTAGCGCGGATTGGGGGGGAGGAATTTTTACTGGTCTTGCCTGGCTGTAGTTTAAAGAAAGCAGAAGAACGGGCGGAAAAAATACGCCAAGCCTTTGCCACTCATACCTTTACCAAAAACCTTCGTGTCACCGCCAGCTTTGGTGTTGCTAGCGGCCACAATGTCAGCTTTGAGCAACTTTACGATGCCGCAGACAGAGCACTGTATAAGGCCAAAGAATCCAGAAACTGCGTCGTTGTTGACCCCGATAGCCCGTACATAGAGCTTAAGGCGATCGAAGACTAAAGCGCTATTCGGCAGACTTCTCAAACATCAGATCCCACACCCCGTGACCAAGACGATGACCACGCTGTTCAAACTTAGTTAATGGGCGATGCTCGGGTCTGGGGACAAAATCACCTGTTTCAGACTGATTCTTAAAACCTGGGGCTTCACTCATCTCAATTAGCATATGTTCAGAGTAATTTTCCCAATCCGTAGCCATATGAAATACGCCACCCACCTTCAGTTTTTGACGAATACTCTCGATAAACTCAGGTTTAACAATACGGCGCTTGTGGTGCTTTTTCTTATGCCAAGGGTCTGGGAAAAACAGCTGTACCCGATCCAAACTACCGTCGGGAATACAATCAGCTAACACCTCTACGGCATCATATTCATATACTTTCAGATTACTGATCGTTTCGTCGTTGGCATCGGCAATACAAGCTCCGACGCCGGGACGGTGTACCTCAATACCGATATAGCCAGTATTAGGAGCATTCTTCGCCATCTCAACCAGGCTTTTTCCCATACCAAAACCAATTTCCAACACATAAGTATCTGCAGTAGGAAACAGCGCCTTGGGATCTTGCATGCCGGCGTTGTAATCAAGGCCATACTGTTGCCAAAGCAGCTCGAGAGCCTGGCTCTGACGCTTAGTCAGTCGCCCTTCCCGGCGCACAAAACTGCGGATCTTGCGAACATACTTACCCTCTTCGGTATATTCTGCCTGATTCACATCGCGCTTCGGCTCATCGCTCATCTTTTGTTCCTCAATACATGGTGTTAGTTAAGTTCTGGCGCTCTACGTTCACACTGAAAAACACAGGTTAAACAACCAAGCATGACATATAGCATTAGCCAAGGGGCGGGAATTATCCATAGCAAGGGAAAGCGGCGCAAGTTTGGATCTTTTACTCACCCTAAATAAAGCAAGCATAAGGCTTCATTCTTCTTGCTCTCAGTTTGTAGCGACCGCTTGCCCAGCAGAAGAATCTGGTTACACTGCTGCCAACCCACATTGAATAGATCAAAGCCCGATAGATGACTTTTTTCAATACCGATAGATGCCAGCAGTTTAATCAGCAAATTATTGAATGGTATCAGCAGCAGGGGCGTAAAGATCTGCCATGGCAGCAAGATAAAACAGCTTATCGAGTGTGGGTATCCGAGATCATGCTGCAGCAAACTCAAGTCAGCACCGTCATTGGCTACTATGAAAAATTTATGGCGCGCTTTCCAAGCGTCGAAGCACTCGCGGCAGGCGAACAAGATGAGGTGCTGCACCTGTGGACAGGGCTGGGTTACTACGCCCGCGCCAGAAACCTGCATAAGTCAGCACAGCTCATTGTAGAGCAGTATCAGGGGGTGTTCCCTACCGAGATAGAAGCCTTAATCGCGCTACCCGGTATTGGCCGCTCAACGGCTGGGGCAATCTTGTCATTAAGCGCCGGACAACGTCACCCGATCCTCGATGGTAATGTCAAACGCGTGTTAGCTCGCTTGCTCGCACTGCCAGAATGGCCAGGGAAAGCCGCCGTCGAAAAGCAGCTCTGGTTAATGGCTGACAAGCTCACTCCGACACAGGGTGTCGCACAATACAATCAGGCGATGATGGATATGGGCGCCACCTTATGCACCCGCAGTCGCCCCAACTGTGCAGAGTGTCCAGTCAAAGCACTTTGCGCCGCCGAGAAAACCGGTTCCCCTAGCGATTTTCCTGTATCCAAACCGAAAAAGACGATCCCCACCCGGCGAGTATTCCTATTGCTGCTGCGAAAAGGCAATGAGGTTTTTCTACAGCAACGTCCGCCCGTTGGACTCTGGGGCGGATTATGGGGTTTTCCTGAAGCCGCTGATCAACAGACATTAGAGGAGCAGTTAGCCATGTTTGGTATCTCAGCAGAGCAAAGACAAACCTTACCAGCGTTCCGCCACACCTTTAGCCACTTTCATTTAGAGATCACGCCGCTACTATTGTCGTTAACTGACACTCAGGGAATCACTCATTGCATGGAATCAACACCCACGCTCTGGTATAACTTGGCGCAACCCGCAACGGTGGGTCTTGCGGCCCCCACGCAAAAGCTACTTAAACAACTGGCTTCTCAGGAGACACTTTGATGGCTCGTACCGTATTTTGCACTCGTTTACAGAAAGAGGCTGATGGCCTTGATTTCCAACTCTACCCAGGCGAACTAGGGAAAAAGATCTTCGACAATATCTCCAAGGAAGCTTGGGGGCAGTGGCAAGCCAAACAGACCATGTTGATCAACGAGCACAAACTCAACATGATGAATGTGGAGCACAGACAAATGCTTGAACAGAACATGGTGAAGTTTCTGTTTGAAGGCGAAGAGATTGATGTCGATGGCTACACGCCACCGAGTAAAGCAGAATAGCCAGCAAAGAGTATTGCGCTGCTTAGCAAAACCCTAAGCAGCGCTAACAACTTCATTAGCTCTTGGATCTGCTCATTCAATCCTCACAATACACTCGCCGCAGTTCTGGCAATGATTCAACTAAGCTGCCCATTAGCTCGAACAGTACCTGCGCTGACAAACCGTGCTGTTGGCAAAAAGGCAGCTGCGACAAACTCTCTGCACCGCTTTCCATATCCCCTTGCCCGACGGCGATACAAAGCCGCTGTGCTACATGCAACAGGTGCAGCTCAGGGCTCGCCGCCAACCCTTTGTCGATATACTTGAGCCCCTGTTGCTGCTTCGCAAGCTGTTGGTAGCCGATGGGAAACCCCCAACTTTTCAGAACACTGGCACCAAACAACCCCTGATAATCTTCAAAACTTTTTTCCAACTCCAGCAGCTCACTCTCTGTGATCGGATTTTGTTGTCTAAGTTCGTCGAACAACCGCAGAATGAGCAACTTACCAGTGTTATGAACCAGGCCAATAGTGAACGGGTCCAGCGCGAATGGCATGGCACAGGCGCTTGCCACTTGCTCGCAACAATAAGCAGTACTGATCGATTGTTGCCAGCTCAGTTTGGCACTTTGCTTCGCCTGCTCACAGGCCATATCAAAGCTAGGCGTCATACAGATAGCATTAACCTGCTGCTCAGTGACCTTGAGACCCAAGCGATTAATTGCATCAGTCAATGATTTACATGGCCGTAAACCGCGGTAGTAGCTGCTATTGGCTAACTTAATCAGCTTTGCTGTCACCACAATATCAGTTTTCAGCAGTTCGGCGATCTGCGATATATCCGCCCCCTTTGCCATCAATGACTTCAACGCATTGTAGGTATCCGACTGTCGGGGCAGGTCCAGCTCTCCTTTTTTCAATCGCTCCATACTGATCTTTAACGCTTGCTGCGGCGTGATAACCGCTGCCGCCGCCTGCGCTGGATCTGCGTCAGCCATTGGCTCAACTAACAAACCAAATTGCGCTAGTTTTTCTTTGATCGCCGGCCCGGTGAATGGCTTCAACAGATAGTCATTACAACCGGATTTAATCGCCTTAATAACCTCGTTTCGGTCAGAATATGAGGTCACCATTACAATATGCGCTCGCGCTTTTTCTTCGATTCCGTAACGCCGCTCTAATGCACGCAACTCACTCAAAACATCAAGGCCGCGCATATCCGGCATATCGATATCCAGCGTGACAAAATCAAACGGCACATCAGCTTTTAACGCGGCGACAAAGCGACTGAGCGCAGAATTACCATTTTCAGCCTGTACTGCGGTGCCAAAGGTACCAAGAATGGCGGACATTTTGCTTCGGCAAACAAAATCGTCATCGACGACTAAACTCTTTAAATTAGACACCTGTCATTATCTCCTCGACATGGCGACAAAACCGTTTAATTTCACCGGCTAAGTCAGCTAAAGCTGTACCTATTTGGTCACTGTTCCCTGCTAAAGCTCGTTGTTCCAATACTTTCGCTGCGCTTGCTAAGGCGGCAGCGGTTAAGTTGGCCGCACCGCCCTTAATCTTATGCGCTTCCGCACGCAGCTGCTCAAATTCACTATCTAATAGCGCTTGCTGCATCTCGGTTAACTGAGTTGGCAACAGTTCAACAAACTGTGCCAGTGTCGAAATGACAATCTCCCGTTCACCGAGAAACTCCTCCATCAACTGCGACATATCGATGATCACCGCGGGGGCGCTGATAGCACTATTCGACTCAGCCTCATCCGGCAGTGTATTAATCGAAGCGAATACCGTTTTTGTCGACGCTAACCAGCGTTGCACCGTCGATAACAACCCCTGTCGTCGAAACGGTTTACACAGAAAATCATCCATACCGATATCAAAGCAACGCTCTCGAACCCCTTCGAGAGAGTGCGCACTCAAGGCAATAATAGGGACAGGATGCTCAACATCATTGGCTTGCAGTTGGTCCCATGCGCGGATCTGCTCGGTAGCAGTAAAACCATCCATAATCGGCATCTGCAGATCCATCAATACCAGATCCGGACGCTGCCGCTTATAGGCTGCAACGGCTTCTTCACCATTACAGGCCAACACAACCTCCGCGCCGGCGGCCTGCAGATGTGCCGTCGCCACCTGTTGATTCGTCGGGTAGTCTTCAGCTAACAGGATCTGTACACCACGCAAGGGTTGGCTCGGTTGCTGCTCGCTTACTTGCTCCGGCAACACCTGTCGGTCATTTTTTTCTAGCGCGGTCAGTACCTTCCGCAACTCTTGCCATCGTAAAGGCAACGACAACTGGCCCCGTAGCAAGGTTCGCCACCCCGCCGAACTTAACGATTTAGGTTGTTGACCAATGTCACTCAGTATTAGCAAGGGACGAGTAGAAAACTCTGGCTCTGTGGTCGGTGGTATCTCACTGTCATTAACCAGCAGTACAGCAGTACTGGCGTCACGTTCAAATAGGCAGCGATAGTTAGCCACCATCTGCGACCAGTCCGCCGCCAACAAGGTTTGATAACCCATACTTTGCAAATAGAGTCCGAGTGTCGAGCGCACTTGCTCATCAGGCTCAGCGACCAATATAGTCGGCAGCTCGAGGTTGTCCTGAGACTGGCCAACGAGCGCCCGGTTTTGCGCCCGTCCCAGATGCAGGGTGAACCAAAAACAACTGCCCTGCCCCAATTCGCTCTCAACCGCCAACTCGCCATCCATCATATCAATCAACTCAAGCGCGATGGAGGTGCCCAACCCCGTGCCACCGTACTCACGGGTAATAGACACATCTGCCTGACGGAATGGCTCAAAGATCCTCGCCTGTTGCTCAGCGGTCATACCAATGCCGGTATCACGCACCGAAATCTTCAGGTACCACTGCTCAGGCAACGATTCCAACACTTCGACTTCAAGACGGATATCACCAGTTTCGGTGAATTTCACCGCATTACCGACCAGATTCATTAAAACTTGTCGAAGTCGCATGGGATCACCGGTCGCCATCAGCGGGACATTCGGCGCGATCTGGCAATGGAATTGGATCGGTTTATTGGAGGCACGCAAAGCCACCGCGGAAAATAGCTCTTCGATACAGTTAACCAAGCCAAAGTCGACCTTAGCCAACTCCAAACAACCCGCTTCAAATTTACTCAGATCCAAGACGTTATTGATCAACATACGCAGGGCTTCCGCCTCTTTCATAATGGTGTCAACCACGCTGCGTTGATCCGCTGACAGGGGAAATTCAGCAGCAAGTTCCGCCATACCGATAATGCCATTAATTGGTGTTCGTACCTCGTGGCTCATATTGGCTAAAAATGCGCTTTTGGCCTCACTCGCTTTCTCCGCTTCCTGCAAGGCTCTTTCAGACTTGTCACGAGCCTCTTTCAACTGCTCGGTTCGGCGGCTCACCACCGCCTTAATTCGTTGCTGAGAACGACGCAAAAAGACCACATAAAAACCAAGAATAACAATAACAGCGATCACCAACAGGCAAGAAGCCAGCAATATCAGGCTCATCACCAATTTGGCTTCCTGCTCACCCCGTCGCATCAAATCGCGATCTACTGCAACGCGCAGAATGAGTGGAGCAAAACCGGTATCACCAACTAACAACTGGTTGATCTCAATCTCATTTGCACTTTTCTCCCGCAGCAACTGACCGTGCTCTTGCAGTCGCGTGAGAGTGTCTGCAGCGACTTGCTGCGGACTGAGGAAGGTTACGGCGGACTCAGTACGGGTAATATTTGATAACTTCTGTGCGACCCGACTCTCCATCAGGGTGCCGACAACCAACATCCCAGGACCATCACTTTGGCTGTTTGATTCCACGGGGGCCATCGCCAACTGCATAGCGCCATGGTCTGTCATCACCGCACCACTAGTCACCTGTTTTCGCTCAACAGGGCGTGCAGCGAGGGGAAGTGTTTGCACTAATTGCAGCAGGTGCTCACTTCGCAGCGGTTGCTGTTTTGCCTGGTCAAAGGCATAGATAAACAAAGGTTGCCCTTTGGGATCCATGAGTAGGACAAAATCAACCTGTAGCAACACCGCCCACTGATTGAGGTTCGTCCGTAAGGTAGCATCTGTTCTACCATCACGATCTAGCTGCTCATAAACACCATTACGCAAATGTTCACCCGACACCAAGGCTAAACGTGCTAAATGCTGCCTAGACTCATCAAGCAAGGCGTCAAATACGGCAATACGCCCTCTGACTTCGGCTTCCTCAAGTTCAGCAAATCCTGGCAGTATGGTGTCTCGCTTAATCAACACACTAGCTGCACCGGCCAGTACCAACGCCAATAACGAAAATAGCAGGAACAGCTTGCCACGGGAGAAAAGCTTAACGAGTGATTGCAAAGAGGTGACAGGTTGGCTCATAAGCTATTCCATGCTGTTGGGGGAAATCGGTATTCTCGTCCCTAAGAAAGCAAGTGTATATTTTTCTGACAACAGTTCACAGGGTTTAGCGAATGCTAAAGTTGATCCGTGCCATATAGTTGTAAATTGGTCGGTGCGATAGCTGAAACAATAACCAGTTTGGCGACGCAGAATGCAAGAAACCAAATGAATTGCTTTATAGTGGCGGCATTATCAAAGTACAGCGATAGTGAACTCAAGATAAGTAACCGAACGAGGCGATTAATGAATTACCAGTCTGGAACAGGGCAATGAATCAAGAATCACTTGCGGCACATGGACAATGGAAGTTTGCGGTCGAAAACAATTTAATGATGCTTACCATCAGCGGCAGCTTCAACGCCCAAGGTATTCAATTGATGCACAAGTCGATTGCCCTGCAGCTTGCCGACCAGCGATATATTCCTGATAAAGCTTATGTTGACGCCGGTCATTGGGCTTTGTCCACACCGGACAGCGAAGATGCTGTACGCCATCTCCACGCACGCATGAAACAGATCGGATTGCGGCGGGTCGCTTATGTTATTGCCAATGTTCACATCAGAAAAACGGTGCTCGAACATCTTTGGCAGGCGCATCCAGAAGTCAAACGAGGTTATTTCAGCACTCCTCAGGAAGCACTGAACTGGTTAAATAATGACAACCAATGCGACCTAACCGGATAAATAACCAGCAAACAGCGCAACATTTTCTTATCACTGTTGACTTGCTCGGCGTAAATCCGTTTAATAGCCCTCCTCACGAAATAGTGAGTTGCAAGACACGCCCAGATAGCTCAGTTGGGTGAGACAGACCAAAGCAACGCTTTGCAGCTGTCGAACGCGAGGCAGGACGCCGAGCCGGAAAGTGCTCCATGGAGGGGTGAGATAAAATGAGCAAGATTTAGAAAACTACGCCCAGATAGCTCAGTCGGTAGAGCAGGGGATTGAAAATCCCCGTGTCCCTGGTTCGATTCCGGGTCTGGGCACCAAATTTTTATAAAAAAGCCTTATCTTCGGATAAGGCTTTTTTATTGCTTGCAAGGCCACACCGGAATCGAACTAAAGTTCGCGTGCCGTCCAGCCGCGAAGCATAGCTTCACGGCGTTCCACTTCACCTGCTTGCGAGGCAAGCAAAGCGGCTTGTGTCACCCAGGTCTGGGCACCAAATTTTATAAAAAAGCCTTATCTTCGGATAAGGCTTTTTTATTGCCTGCAAGGCCACACCGGAATCGAACTGAAGTTCGCGTGCCGTCCGGCCGCGAAGCATAGCTTCACGGCGTTCCACTTCACCTGCTTGCGATGCAAGCAAAGCAGATATCAAATAGAATCCGCTTTCACTCTGATAGACAGCTACAACACAACAAACGTCGCCGTCAGCTTCCCGTTATCAAGACCATCGCTGAGCCACTCACAGCTAGAAGTAGTACGCGACCTCTAACTGCGCAAAATCATCTTTCTGAACAAACGAAACGGGCGTATCAACTTCACTACTATTGTATATCCAAATATCCATAGCTAAACGCCAACTGTCGCCCAACCGGCGACTGGCTTCGACCAGGTATATTTGCTCACTATCTTCTAAATCAACCGTAACACCAGCGAGAATTTCACTCCCCTGCATATCATTCAATGTGATCCGCGTGCCAACAAACAGATCATTTTGATACAGATTTATCGACATATCCCTGTCTTGATCATGCCAGTTATACTCCGCCAGCAACCCCACATCGAGCATGCTGTCGAAGGCTCCAACCAAGGTATATTCAAAACCACCCACCGCAGCGGGGAATTCCTGCTCTTTAGATTTATGATAGATACTTTCCAGCTTCCACAACCACTCGCCTTTGGTTGCCTGTATGTCAACGCTAACACGGTCCATCTGCTCGTAATAAGGAGTTAGTTTGGTGCCATCATCAGATATGTTTAGCAAAGGATCTCGATTAGTCCCGGTAAAGTAAGCCAACCCCACATCCCAATCACCCCAAGTTTGTGACCAGCGCAAAGCTAAATCAAGGTGATGCTTAGAGTCGCTGCTCTGATAATCAGAGTTATCCTCATCAACCACTAGCGGCGGTCGAAAGCGTCCATCTGACCCACTAGATGTGCGTTCACGAAAATATGGTAGCAGGAAAAGCTCAACACTATCCTCCTCACCTAGCCAACTAAGATGAACCATCGGCTGACCCAACTTCGCTTCGCCATTGGGGTGTTCAACCATATCAGTCTGATTGATCACATCGACCAAATGCTGCGATTCAGCGACCCCCCAAAACACTTTTGCAATACCCACTTCCAACTCATAGTCATCCGCTAGGTAAAGCCATTTCAACTCTCTCAAATCAGAATGACTACGCTCGTCGTCCATACTATCCAATCGAACAAAGGGCGTTGCAGTAATACTTTGATCTCCCCACTCCCAATAGAGCTCGGGTTCGGCACTAATAGATACTTGCTCTGTTTCATCTTGGCCCTTAAAAGCGCCATCATGGACAAACTGCCGATATTGCACCGCAATACTGCCACGCACCTCAGTCGCCCATGCCACCGATGGGAGCAACAAACCCATCCCGCACACCAACCACACCAGGTTCATTAGCGCGCTCGTTTCAGCTTACTTTTTGAAAACTGCTCCTCTGAAATACCGGTTTTAAATTGATAGTCACTCATCAGCATCTCCGTTCCTTTACCGGTCTGATGGTTGACCATAGACATTCGCAAAGGGCGCCAATGTTTTGCTTCATAGAGACGGTAATCTTTTAGCAATAGTGTTTTCAGCAGGACGTTTTTGCGATCATAGAAATCAATTTTACTGACCCTATATGCCTCTTTGTCCATCCACACCAGCTGACGGGTATAGCCGGAAAACTTATCTTTCGGAATATATTCAGTTTTGTAATGGGCGACACCATCAATGAGCTCCTCACCTAAATACCGATAGCTATATTTTTCAACTTCAAATGAACTCAAGTCTTCAAAAGCAAACTCACTACCAACAAAGGGGCCTGACTTATTCTTCGAAGCGATCCGCTTCACACGTTTAAGCGCAGGCAGGTATATCCACTGGTCATCCGCTTCAATAGGGTGTGAAAAACTTAAGAAGGCAGTGCCCTTAATATCATTAGGAAAATCAAATACCATCAATGATTTATCACCGTCACCCGTCACTTCAAGCGCTTTAATTCTTAGCTTACGCGAACTACTCTGCCCTTGAGCATTGGTTAAGCGCATCTCCACATCGGCATCGGTGTCGATCCATCCTAGGTCAAATGCCTTGCGCTCCTTTGCCAGCCGAGTCCCCTGCTGCTCCGGGGTTTCAGCTCCCGCTTGCACAACAAAGAGTTGCATCACGGCGACGCTAGATAGCAAAAATAGACGTATTAGTTTGAGCGGCATGGCAAAGTTCCCTCTTCAGTTTCAGTTAATTTCGCTTGCTTGAAGCCGACTAGCATCAATGGGAGCAATATGAAATCAACGACTAAGGCGACACCGATAATGATGGAGGTCAATAACCCCATATCGGAGTTAAGCGTAAAAGTGGATTGCGTCAGGATAGAGAATCCCATCACCAAAATAATCGTGGTTATCAACAGCGCCTTACCAACGCTCGCATATGCATAACGCACCGCTTTTTCAGTGCTTTTTCCCTGCAGCCTGGCATGCTGGTACTTACTCATGAAGTGCACAGAATCATCAACCACAATCCCCAGCGTCACACTAATCACGATAGAAAGCGCTAGGTTAATATTGCCATCAATGATGGCCCATATCCCAAAGCCGATAGCCGCTGGTGCCAAATTAGGTACTAGGCTAACGAATGCCAAACGAAATGACCGCAGCGATAACCCGATCAACACAGATATTAAAACCAACGCCCAAAAAGCTCCGATTAATGCCTGCGGCATATTTCGCTCGCCAATATGAGCAAACATCAAGTCTGGTGAAGCTGCGGTCACCTCATAATTTGTGCCGCTATTCAGCCACCATGCTGAGGCTCTGTTTTCCATCTCTATAAGGGCTTTACTCCCCATACTTTGCATCGCGATGGTGATCCGAGTTGATGATTTATCTATATCCAGTTGGTTGTTAAGATCCAAGCCAAACGGCAAACTCATTTCATAGACTAACAGGTACTGCGCGATCAGCTCTTGCTGAGCCGGAATGTCGTAATAGGAAGGGTCATCACCATGCATGCTGCGGTTAAGCTTACGCATGGTATCAACTAAGCTGACAACATTATCAACCTCTGGCTGTAATCTTAGCCAATCAGTGAACTCCGCCAATTTTTGAATAAATACAGGGTCATTAATGCCACTGCTGCGTCCGCTGTTGATCGTAAACGAGATCGAATTAACACCGCCAAGGTGGGCTTCCATAAAATCGGTGTCCAGCCTGAATTCAACTGCTTCACTGAAGTATTCGGTCGAAACATCATTAAGTTGATTGCGTGGAATAAGTGCGATCATCGCCAAGATAAAAATCACAGAAAGAGGCGTTAACCAGCGACGCTGTCCGAGAACAAAATCAGCTAGCCTCTCAAATCCAGAGTAATGATTATCCTGCACAGGCTTCACGTTAAACGGCATAATTTTTAACAATGCTGGCAGCAGTGTCAGCGCAAAAAAATAGGCAAGCATTACACCAATGGCAACTAAACTGCCCAGGTCTTGAAACGGAGGCGAATCAGAAAAATTAAGCGTGAGAAAACCAATTGCGGTCGTTGCACTGGTGAGAAACACGGCCCGATTATTCAACGATAAGCTAAAAAGCAGCGCATCCTCTTTAGCCCGTCCATGGCGCATTTCATAAATCATGGTTGTGATCACATGAACACAGTCAGCCACCGCTAATGTCATCACCATGGTTGGAACATTTACCGTCACAGTGTTCATGGTGAAGCCTAACCAACCCGCTATGCCTAACGTACTGGAGATAGTGGCAATAATCACCACCAGTGTAGCGATCATCGCACTAAGAGAACGCAGCAATACAGTCAATAATACAAGTATGACCAAGAACATTAGAGGCACCAACGTCGCCATATCCTGTTGGCTTTGTTCGATGAAACTATTATTCATCATCACAACACCGGACAGCATTATCTTGTGATCAGGGTAAAGACGCTCATATTTGCGAACTAGTTCGCGAACAAATGTTGCGGTTTCTGGTACTTCAGTTTGGATCTGATCATCAGCAATAGAAATTGTCACAGAAATCGCTGACACATCACCATTCGGGCTAACTATGCGCCCAACTAGCTGCGGCTCATCAAGTGCAATGTGGCGAATTCGATCTCGCTTTTCATAGGAAGCAAGGCCCGTTTCGAGCAACAAGTCCTCAACCAACAAGTCATCTTCCAAGGCTTCAATGTGTTGAAAGTTGGTAATGGAATCAACACGTGTCGAGTTTGGGATCTGCCATGCCTCATTGGTTAACTGTTGAATAAGCAGCAAAGTTTTTGTGCTAAATACATCACCACTTTCAGGTGCTACAACAATAGAAACTGAATCGGTTTTGTTGAACACCTTCTGCATCTCTTCAAATGCTTGTAATTGAGGGTTCTGTTCACTGAAAAAAATATGATAATCACCGACAAATCGGAGCGCCTTCCCCCCTAAGGTCAACAATATAACGACGACCAATAGAACACCTAACGACAGCCACGCGTGGCTAATAATTCGTCTAAATACGTCCGTGCTCATTTCCATTCTCTCTTGTTAGTCATGCGCTTCTACTCCCTTCGGTGAGTTCAGAAAATACTAGTACTGCGTCGTGTTTCAACATTCTTTCAATGTTAAGCGGGGGTATTAGATAGGATTCATAGTTGTTGCCCGTTCAATTGATCCAGCTCAGACTGAAAAAGCAGTTGAGAATTCTGTTGCCAGATCGCCCAATAGTCCTTGTCTCTTGACAGAGGCAACCACCCTAGACCATCACAAATTAAGTTGATATTCAAAAACATAGCTCTATCACCTTCGGAGACATCTAAACAAGTAACGTTGCTTACTTGGCCGACGGTTTCCATCAACACATTCGTTCCAAAGGCCATAGACCACACTGCAAATGTCACTTCGTCGGGTTGCAGGTTACGGTCAAAGGTTAGCTCCTTATTCGCTCCCCCTTGCTTAACTAACTGAGTGATAACAGCGACCAATTTATTTTCACTTTCGCTCATCACGCAGGCACGTTCAGCGGACACTTTTTCAGCTACAGAGCGCATTTTAGAACTCAGCACAACCTGATAAAGCGTAGGATATAACTGACTAAACAAACGGTAAGCCATCGCCATTACCACTAGCTTTTCCCGACTGCCTCCTGCCATGGCGAAAATCCGGCTATACAAGCCCAGTTGAATACGAATACTGCGTAGTGAGAGCGCACTAAAAAGGTCTTCTTTACTAGCGAAGTGGTTGTATATGGTGCCTTTAGAAAATCCTGACTGCTTAACCAGCTTATCCATCGTCAACTTACTGAACCCACTTTCTTCCACAACAGAAAGAGCCACATCAAGTAACAACTCTTCCCGCTGCGACATTTCATGCCCTTTACGAACGCTGACACCCATAACTAAATAAACCTTAAAAAACACTGAAACGGCAAAAGTGACCAATCGTCACATTAGACACGCTAAAACTAAAAAAAACAACCATTCAGTAACAAGTCTCTCGCACATAAACCTGATTCAGTTGAAATAAAAAATATTTTTCAAGACATCGCGGGTCTGTACTCGATGTAAGGCGACGATAACAAGCAGAGACCAAAGCATTGTTTAATAAGGTTAATTTTCACCAGCATCAGTATTCATTACATAAGAAAAGTATCTAACACTAGGGGAGGATAAGCACCTCCGTCATGAAGTTACAGATTTTAAACACTTGATAACATCTTGGAACTTAAGTTACCGTGGGACACTTAAGAGCTCAACTTTGAGTAAACGTGGTTAAGACGAGCTTTTATTCTGTTTCAACTAGATGACGTTAAAACTGATAATTAGCAACCAGTAGAGATGTAGATATGGACGTTAGAAATGTAAGGCTCGTCGTAGGTGACAAATTTACCAATTTCCACAGAATCCCATCCTGTATTTTGTACAGTGATTGGAAGCAACTGAGAGGAGTAAACCGTTCGCTATTAGATTCCTGTATTTTCATCCCAGGATTAGGTCTCAACAAAAATCAAGTCGATGATATATCGAGAGAGCTTCCCATAGAGCTGCAACACCTTTCTCAATACGACTTGGCTAGCCAATCACAAACACACAAGCACAATATCGACAACATTTTGGTCACCACACCTGAACAGATAGACGACTTTGTGTTTGAGTCAAAAATGATGGTTCAGGACTGCAACGAGTTGATATTGGATCATGCCACTGGTTTCCACCTTCCAGGTATGTTGTTTTTAGAGGCGACACGACAGATGGCAACCTCTGCGGTAGACCTACTTTTTCATGGCGAAAACAAGTATTACGTCATGCATGACATCAAAGCAGACTATTTAAACTTTGCTTTCCCAATAGACACGACGGTTACCCTCGAGCTGATTCAAGAACGTAGTGAAGACGGCGAACGCGCCTTTAGGGTCAATCTATCCTTCCATCAGAATGGTAAAAAAGTGGTCACTACTAGCGGCAGCTTCAGTTCTGTCGACAAAGAATCCTTCGCATTACGCGAAGAGCGATTCGCACAAATCACTACAAACAAAATCTGTCGGCGCCTAAAAAACGATGCGGAAGCACTGCTTAAGCAAGAAGAGCAATGTGCGTAATAAACGAGGAAAATCATGAAAACAGTTTTGGTGACGGGGGCAACAGGTCACTTAGGATTAAACCTGGTTAGCGAGTTGCTAACCAGAGGATTCCGAGTCCGAGCAGTCGTTAGAGATAAAGAGAAAGCTGTGATGTTAGGTTTAGACGAGACTACGGCGGAGATCGTCGTAGCGGACTTAACCAACTTCGTGTCCACATCGGAAGTAATGCACGACATAGATATTGTTTTTCAAGCCGCCGCTAACTTCAGTCATTGGAGCAAAAAACCAGAGGTGGAGATCATCGCGACGAATAACCTGATCAGCTCAAATGTGCTGCAAGCGGCAAAAGAGATGGGTGTTAAAAAGGTAATTTATGTAAGCTCTGTCGGCGCGTTAAAACGCAATGCTAGCGGCATCGTCAGACCTGATGAATGGATAGAAAATACCTACGGCAATCCATATTTTGAGTCCAAGTTACAGTCAGAACGTTTGGCCTGGAAAAGGGCCAATGAATTTGATCTAGAAATGGTATCCGTGTTGCCTGCAGCAATGATTGGCGGCTCTTTCGCCTACGAAACGCCAACATCTAGATTTTTAGGTGCCATCAGAAATGGCGAAGTGCCTTTCGATTTAGACTTTGAAATGAATCTAATCGATGTGCGCGATGTTTGTAATGCCATGGTTAATGCCATAGAGCAAGGGCGCTCAGGCCAACGTTATATTCTGGCAAACAGCAAAGGGATAAGCGTCAAGGATATCTGCCTGTTTTATCGCCACTACAACCCAAAGCTAAAACCACCGATCAAAGTTGGAAAAACAATCCTATTGGCGGTCGCTACGATCGCCGAATTAGTCGGCAAGCTACTAGGGAAAGAACCTTCATTACTTAAAAGCCAAGTTCGATTTTATTACCAAAGCAAAGAGAACTTCGATATTTCACACTCAATCAGTGATCTCGAATTCTCTCCTAAACCGCCATTAACATGCTTACGAGATGAGCATTGCATAATCAACCTTCAAGGAGTTCTTCATGAAAATTAAGCTTATTTGGTCAGCACTACTGGCTCTTTTACTAATTCCAACTCTTACATCTGCCGGCGAGCTTTACGACGAGCTGGAGGGCTTGAGTAAAAAAGAAGTTATGTATCATCTCTTCGAAAAAACAAGTTTTGACAAATACGATATTGAAGATCTTGATCTACTTTGGCTAGAACGCGACTTTTCAACTCAGTTTGTTGTCAAGATGTTCGAAAAGTACCGGAAGAACAATCCTCAAATAGCCTCTGCTTACCAAGAAGTTATTTTATGGCACACTGAAATTGATGTTATACCCTCCACGACCACCAAGGAGGAGTTTGATCTTGCAGCACAGCTGTTCCACGAAAAATCAGCCTTGTTCGGCGGCACAGTCAGAGTGATTGGTGGCTTCCTGGATGACAGCGAACCTTACCGTAAAGGCATCTGCCGTTGGGTCGCTCCGAACACCTTTGTCATGCTGTACGTTGTCCGTCTTGCCAGAGAACCGTTCTTTGGCCCGGTATTTCCTATGGACGGCGGCACTATGGTTTCACAAACACTGCACTAAACTACTTTGCTGTGGCGGCCTCCTCGGTCGCCAATGGAGATAACATATCGTGAAGAACCTTAAATTATTTGCTATCGACATTGATGGTGTGATTTTAAAAGACACATTCAGCCCGGTATTACGGGAGTTAGTCATGCGCTTTGGTGGTGAATACACCCAACAACTTGAGCGCAATGTATTTTCAAAAAACCAGCAAACCGCCGCTCGCTATATTATTGATGAACTTAGACTAGATCTATCTACCGGTGAGCTAATTCGTGAGTACTTTATAGCGCGAGATGCCTATCTCAAAGATCACGATGGTGGCCTTAGTAACGGTGCAGTAGAGATGCTAGAACGCCTAGCAAGCTTGAATGTACCTATGGTTTGCTATGGTGGATTAGAACACAACATGATCCACCCTGACTTCAAAAAATGCCTGCCATTTTTTAAACGTTATATATGTACCAATGCCTATCGTCCCGGTGTCAAGGAGATTGTTAATCGTTACCTACTGCTGCCTGAAGAAGTACTGTTCATCGATGACGTAAATACAGTAGCTGAAACATGCCAAAGCCTCGGTTGTGGTTTCATTGGCGTACCACCACAGCACGATTGGGGCTGGCAAAATAAAGACATGATTGCCAGTGGTGTCGCCCATAGAGTCTCATCACTGGATGAAGTTACACACCAACTGATAACCAAGGTCGATGAAGATGTGTCGAAGTGCTTTAATAAACAAGCTGTCTGCGCATAGCGAAAATCTCAGCATTATTGCTGATTTTGACGGTGTACTTGCCCATGACAACACCAAGCGACTACTTGATACCTGTTATCAAGTAGTCTCGCGCTATCACTCCTTCGATTATGCCATTTTTGAGTCAATGTTTAAGGCGTTGGTACCGTGTCCACTTAGCCTTTCCGTTGACTTTCTCCTTAAATCAATTGGACTCACACATATAAAACAAGAGCTGGTTGAAGCCATCCTTGACGTAGGTGGGGATATCACCTCAGCAATGGATTTTGTGAACTACTGCAAATCAGCAAATATTTCCCTATATGTCCTATCTTCAGGTCATGCCCATGCAAAGAAATATCAATTTTTAATTGAGTATTTAGGTGCTTCTCGGGTTATCGCCACGACAGAGTTAAGCAAATCTAACCCTTTAGATTATGCTAGGGTAATCGACCAAACGGGTGTAGACCGAGAGTTCTGTCTGTATATAGATGACTGTCCCGCTGCGCTTAATTCTGCCAAGTTAGCGGGGTTAAATACGGCCATGATGACCAATGAAGTATTTAGGCGAACAGATATAGGAATAAATGCCAGCTACGTAGACCAAGTATTTGATGACTGGAACGGCGCTCTGTCATTTATTGCCGAGATCTAGCGGTTTAGCTTTTTAGCCCTGCAAGCAACATGGTGATGTGATTACGTAACGATTCATCAAAATCCATTTGAAACACCTCTAAACCCGGAGCCTTATAGGCTTCGGCCATGATATTACTGGGGTTTGCGACATGCCAACAGCCAACCAACCCAGCAAACATATGCATCAACCAGCCTACTGCCTTATCAGGAGCAAGTCCTAAAGCCACCACCATCTCAATGACTACTGGCTGTAATGCAAATCCTACGCTCTGCTTAAATAGAACCGCCTCTTCAACCGTCAACGGTTGCTCTAACACCGTCGTTAAAATACTGCTGAGCTTACAAAATAATGGCTGGCAGATCAGTGCATCGGTAATTTTATCCGCGTCTGGTGGAGCAAATGCGGCAGCAAGCCCCGGAACCAGCAATGCTAGCTCCCGCTTATAGACTTCGAGAAATATCAATTCTTTAACACGAAAATAGCGGTATAGTGCCGGTTTGGTTATCCCCACCTGTTTAGCTATTTCGTTCAAATTACAATCTTCAAAGCGATGATGAGCCAGCATCTTTTCTGCTGCTTTCAGGATCGCGTCCACCCTTAGCTTTTTCCCGTCCTCGCTTCTGGCACGCTTTAATTTTGTCATTTTAAAGCAAGCACCCGCAGGCATGTTTGTACTGGCGTGAATTTTTCGTCATAGGGTTAACAATCGTCACACTGCCGTCAAACAGTGAAATATCCATCCTTAAGGTTGGTTAGGGAAATAAAAGCATATGGGAGATACAGAACAAAAGAGGTTTCCACGTTCTAATAACCCGAATCAGGAGTCAAAATGCAAAAGGGACTTTCAGCCAAATGTCTCCTTTCAAAGCTGTTTGGCTTAGCCATTTTAAAGGGCTTCAGCTCACTCTAAAAGGGGTATCAAAAAGCCCATAGCTAACACAAGCGTATAGAAGACTTTCCAGCTAATATAATACTTCCAAAGGCTTATTGTTATTTTAGCATTCAATTGTAAAACACCCAAGGCTAAGTCCAGTAGGGACACCTACAACGCAAAGCACAGAGGATCTTCCTGCCATCAAAAACCATTGCCATAACATCGAAAACTGAGCTGATGCCAACCTATCCTCTCATGGATGCATTCAATAAAACGTCGTAAACATACCCTAGTTCAATCCCCCTCAGTAAAACCACTTTACGAGTTTTCAAGTGGTTACAGTGTGATATCCATCACCTGTCCTATCGTGAAGATATTTCAGAATATATATTCGCCATCGTGGCAAGTTACGCGGGGCTTAAGACAAGTAAAAACAGATCTAACGTCTCACTTACTAGCGATTAATTCAGCGAGAAGGGTTACGTTGAAAACACTGAGTGCAGATTAAAAGCATACGTCGCGCACGCTATTTTATCGGTGCCAAATATTCGCGCCATCACCCGAATTGACGCTTCAAGTGATAGCGCGTCGATGAATACTAGTGCAACCTCGGCAGACAATGGGGACGCCCCCAGTTCAATTACTCAGCTGACATTGCGCATAAGCGAGTCACGAGAGAAGTTCCCCCACACACAACAAGACTCTACGCTCACGATATCAACACAAAAAAGCTATGACACTCCCCCTCTGGTAAAGAATCAGCCACCGCTGAAAGTACATATTTAGCCCTCCCCGCAAGGGAGCCTTTCCATTCCATTTGCAGATCCAAAGGCAGTAAAAACCTCCAAGGCTTGCTGCAAAAAATTCGTGTCAAAGCTCGCTATCAGAACAAAATTAAGCCCTTTCGTCCTGTCTTGCTTATCAAACTAACTATTGCCTCTCACACTTTCTATCAACTCAGCTTATGGCTTAGACACCAAACCGCGCTTCGCTAACCACTTAGCTTCCGACATGATGCAATCACGCAGGGAATTGTCGCCGCCATCCTTGCGCCAGATAAACGAAAGGGTGCGTGCCATATTCAGCTCAGGCACGTTAAGACAGGCAATCTCTTTCAATTCAATCGCTTTCGCCACATCCAGATAGGGCAAACAGCTGAGATAAGCGCCATTAATCACCATACTTTTCAGGATCGGCACATGCTCATACTCACGCCACACATCAAGATTATCGATAAGGCCGTGGATCGCAGAATCAAAAATACGCCGAGTACCGGCACCAGGCTCCCGTAAAACCCACTTGGCCTGCTCTAACTGGGCCAAACTGATCCGCTCATACTTGGCATAGGGGTGATTCAGGGCTGCGATAATCACCAGATGATCGTGACACCAGATCTCCTGATTGACCCGAGAGTCGTCACAACGCCCCTCTATCACGCCCAATTGATACTCATGATCCAGTACCCCTTGGATAATATGTTCGGTATTTTCAACATCGACCGATACTCTGAGCTCTGGGAAATCAGTATCAATTTTACTGATAAGAGAAGGCACTAAATGCTCTGCTGCGGTTTGGCTCGCACCAAGACACAATTCACCACTGATTAACTGCTGCCCAGTGAAGCCCAATTCAATCTGTTGCGCATCAAACAGCAACTTTTTTGCCCTTGGCCGAAGCCACTGACCCCAAGGGGTCAGCGACATACGCTTACCATTCCGTTCAAACAACGGCTGCCCTAACAGTTTTTCTAATTGTGACAACGCCATGCTGGTTGCAGATTGTGTCAGCGCCAATTTCTTGGCCGCCACACTAACACTTTCATAACTGGCAACCGCTTCAAAGACAGCTATCTGTTTCAGCGTATAACGCATCAAAAAAACACCTAATTCATTGTTTAAAAAAGCTTTTGTTAATTAAATCACAAATCACTAAAGCAAGCTTTATCTGATATCAATTTAGCTTAACCACATTACATAAATTATCAATTTTTCTTTTGATTGATTTCCGCCTAATTTGATTAGGCCGGTCACCACAGCACTGCGGTAACGGCACTTATCAAACCTTGGAGAAACAGTATGACTTTACAGGAGGCGACGAGCAGCAGATGAAACTTATCGAGAACAAATCTGAAACCGCTGGCTTAGAGCTGCCGGAGAGGATGACCCAAACAGCAGAGCAGTATGGATACAAAAAAGTGGTGAAAGCACCAGCCACTTCCATCGCCCTTGCCGTGACAGCGGGCATCTTCATTGGCCTAGCCTTTATCTTTTACATTACCGTGACCACAGGTAATCACGAAGCATCGTGGGGACTATCTAGATTGGTTGGCGGCTTTGCTTTCAGCATTGGCCTCGTACTGATCGTCATTTGTGGCGGCGAACTGTTCACCAGCACCGTGCTCACCTCTATTGCACGTGCCAGTAAACGCATCTCTCATCGTCAGCAATTGGCCTGTTGGGGGCGTGTCTATCTGGGCAATTTTGTCGGTGCTTTAGTATTGGTGGCCTTGGTCTATAGCGCCAAGCTCTACATGCTCGACAGTGGCCAGTGGGGGGTGAATGCCCTACAGATCGCACAACACAAATTACATCATGGATTTGGTCAGGCCGTTGCCCTTGGGGTTCTTTGTAACATGCTGGTTTGTCTCGGTATCTGGATGACATTCAGCAGTGAAGATGTGCTCACTAAGGCGTTATTGGTTGTGCTTCCAGTGGCTCTATTTGTCAGCACAGGCTTCGAACACTGCGTTGCCAATATGTTCATGGTACCGCTGGCTATAGCGATTAAATCAGGCGCAGGCCCAGACTTTTGGGCTGCAACAGGCATGTCTGCACAAGCATTCAGTGACCTGACATTCAGCAACTTTATTTTCAACAACCTCATTCCGGTCACCCTAGGCAACATCATCGGCGGCGCCATGTTTGTCGGCCTGACCTACTGGGGAATTTACCGTCGTCCAACACTCAAATCTGAATCAAAAATAGTAAATCATTTAGACAAAATTAAAGGAACTACCATCATGAAAAACAGCAATGTCACTCTGCAAGTTAAAGAATTTATGCACGCTCCTACTGCCAGCCTGACTGAAAACACCAGCTTAATGGATGCACTGACAGCAATGCTCAGCCTCCACCAGACAGGTATGCCAGTGGTTAACAGCAATCATCAGCTGGTAGGCTTTATCTCTGAGCATGATCTACTGCGTGAACTCTGGTTAGCGGATTACGAACTCAGTGCAGAAAAAACAGTTGGCAGCATCATGCGTCGTGAAGTGGCAACCGTAGCGCCGGGCGACTGCCTGATTAAGCTGGCTGAGTTTATCTCGGTTGACCGCGAGAAGGTCTACCCGGTTACCGATAGCGGCTTCGTTTTAAGCTACAAGGCGCAATCACTAGAAGAGCGCTTAGCTGAAGCAGATGTGAGCCGCCCGAAGATATACCCAGTGGTTGAGAATGGAGTATTAGTCGGCACCATCAGCCGTACCGACATCATGTATGCCTTTTTCAAAGCCTGCGGCGGCAAGGATGATTCACTGCACAGTAAAGTGACCCATCAGGCAGCCTAACGCCAAAGCGTAATAATAAACAATGGCTTCAATCTCTGGATTGAAGCCATTTATTGTTTTAGCCGCTGAGTAGCCACAGCCAAGTTAAAGCGCCACTTCGCAACAAACAAAATAGTATTGGGCAGGATCATCAGAGTGATTGTTGTCTGCTGACATAACGATAATAAAATGAAAAAGCTACACTTCATAAACCATCCCGTTTTCGGTCATTTGTAGATGAAGCTTTTCCAAGCCAATTTTGTTAACGATAGCTGGTCAGTCCCAATCAATGAGAAATCATTACCGGATGCTGAATTGGTGTTGGTCTTTGGCACTCAACAAAGTTACCGGCAGCAGTATCCGCTGCTGCATAAATGCTTTCCTGATGCCGAATTCGTCGGCTGTAGTACCGCTGGTGAAATCAGTGACATAAGCGTTGCAGATGACAGCCTGTCATTAACCGCGATACACCTACAGCACAGTTGCTGTAAGGTGGTGTCGGCACGGCATACCAGCGCCCTTGATAGTGAAACCATGGGCAAGCAACTGGCTAAGCAGCTTGATTTGACGGCGCTAAAACACACCTTAGTTTTCTCTGAGGGGATCAATATTAATGGCACCGCTCTAGCTCGCGGTTTAACCACAGTTTTAGCAAACAGATGTTTAGTCAGTGGTGGATTGGCTGGAGATGGCGACCGCTTTGCAGCCACCTATACCTGGCACAATGAACAGGTCCATCAGAACCAAGTCATCGCCGTCGGCTTATATGGTGATCGACTGGAAGTCGGCCATGGCTCATTAGGCGGCTGGGATCCCTTTGGCCCACCACGCAAGATCACTGCGGCGAAAGATAATGTATTGCTGCAACTTGATGGGCAATCGGCATTAACCTTGTATAAGAAATACCTTGGCGAGTATGCTACTGACCTGCCCGCCTCTGGCTTGCTGTTTCCGCTCAGTGTAAAGGTCGATGAAGATCAACCCGCGGTGGTCCGCACAATTCTTGGCATCAATGAACAAGAACAAAGCATGACTTTTGCGGGTGATATGCCGCAAGGCTGTTATGCACAACTAATGAAAGCCAATTTCGATCGCCTGATCGATGGCGCGACCGGCGCCGCGCAAGCCACCTCAAAAATGCTAAAGCATTCGCCACAATTGGCGATATTAGTCAGTTGCGTAGGCCGAAAAATGGTTTTGAAACAGCGTATTGAAGAAGAAGTGGAAGCCGTCAAAGAATTGCTTGGGGCAAATACTGTACAATGCGGCTTCTACTCTTATGGTGAGCTGTCTCCAGTAGTAGAAACCGGAGACTGCGCATTGCATAACCAAACCATGACAATCACAACGATAACTGAGCTATAGCCAAGATGCATAGACTACTGGCACGCCAACTAAAGCGTGCCAATATTGATTTGACTGAGTTGCCCGAACAGATCCAGCAACTACTTGTCACTGTCGAACAAGCCTACGAACAGAATGATGAAGACCGAGCACTGGTTGAGCGCTCGCTCGAACTAATGTCTGCAGAGCTGGTCGAGCAGAACGCCCAACTTTCCAGTCGTGTTGCCACACTCAATATTACTCTGGATGCGATCCAGGATGCCGTTATCGTTGTCGATCGTCAGGGCAACTACTTGGCATACAATCAACCGGCGACACACCTGTTTGGCATCGTCGCGAAAGATCCCTCACAACAGAATGAAGTTGTGCTGCTGGATACGCTAGCCGCCCAGCTAGAGATACCAGGTGATCTGTATGCCATGTTGCATGCACTTGAAGATAATCCACTGGCTGAGTTAACCGGGGTGTTAAGCCTAAAAGATGCCCGTTATCTGGAGTACTGCTCGCGTCCAAAGATAATTGATAGCGAACTCTCAGGTCGGGTGTGGAGCTTTCGCGAAGTCACCGAGTTAAAGCGCAAAGAAGCGCAGATCCGCTTTCAAGCTTGCCACGACGCTTTGACAGGTCTGCCCAACAGGCAACTGTTTGTCGATCGCCTTGAGCAAGCATTACTGAAAAAGAAACGCTCACAAAGTTTCCTCGCGGTTTTGTTTTTGGATCTCGACCACTTTAAAGACGTCAACGACCTGCTCGGCCATGAATCTGGAGACAAGCTCCTATGCACTGTTTCAAAGCGCATTACAGAGTGCTTGCGGGAACAGGATACCCTGGCACGTTTCGGTGGCGATGAATTTGTACTTCTGCTCGACGGTATTAACGCTGAAAGCGAAGCCGATGCTATTGCCAAGCGAATTCTCAATGCCCTTGCCGCGCCATTTGAAGAGCTAAACGAACAGATTAAGATATCCACCAGCATCGGTATCGCCTTCTCGCCCCGCCACGCAATTACCGTCGATGACCTGATCCGTAAAGCCGATATGGCGATGTATCAAGCCAAAGCGGCAGGACGAAATACCGCGGCCAGCTTTCAACCGCAGATGGAAGCACAAGCGTTACACCGCTTGTCTTTGGAATCTCGCCTGCGCAACGCGGTAAGTGACAACAACTTAGAGCTCTACTTCCAACCCAAGATCCATACCAAAGGGATGCGCCTCATCGGCTTTGAAGCCTTAGTGCGCTGGCACTGTCCTGAGCATGGCATTATTTCTCCCGGTGAGTTTATTCCCCTGGCCGAAGAGAGTGATCTCATCTTAGAGATTGGTCAGTGGGTGCTGCGCCAGGCCTGCCAACAGTTAGCCCTTTGGCGTGAACTGGGGCATGCCACTATCGGTATGGCAGTTAACCTGTCTGTAAAGCAGCTCTATCAAGAAGACTTTTTGGCGCAAGTACAAGCACTGCTTGATGAATTTCATATCACCCCTGGATTATTAGAGTTAGAGATCACCGAAAGCATGGTGATCGGAAATATCGACTCAACCATCTCTGTGTTGCAAGCGCTGCGCGCCATGGGGGTTAAAGTAGCGATTGATGACTTCGGTACTGGCTATTCCAGCCTGAATTACCTACGCCAACTGCCAGCAGACACACTTAAAATCGATCAAAGCTTTGTCGCCGCGCTGCATGATTCGCCTTCAGATCTGGAGATTATTAAAACCATTATCTCCGTGGCACATACGCTCAACTTTATGGTAGTGGCGGAAGGGGTTGAAGACCTACATACGCTGTCGATCCTAGCAGACGCGAACTGTGACGAGGTGCAGGGCTATCTGCTCAGTCGCCCGATGCCTGCAGAACTGGTCGAGAACTTCTTGCAACCGGAACATATTAACCGCCTTTATGAAGCATTGAATTCATAACGAGACTGCACTGCTCAGACCACGGCTTCCCATCGGGGGGCTGTATCAGCTAAAATACGTCCCTGTGACACGGTTTTAAAAACAAGGTAAACGCGGATGAAAGTCGTCGACTTCATAAAAAAGAAAAGCGAGATCCTGGCGCAAGCACAGCACCAGTTTCAATTAAAGGAATGGATCTCGCCCACAATCCGTGACTATTGGACTGAGTTTTTAAATAAAGCGAACAATACCCAACTGGCCTCCTGGGTACGAGAACACCCACTCCGTCCACTCGGTAACGACAACGCAGAAGCTCAGCCGAAAGCGATTGTTTTACACCCTGAAGCACAAGCACTGTTAATCGAGTTATCCAACCATATTGGCCAGGAGATCCATGTGGGCGAGTGGCTGGAAATCGATCAACAACGGATCGATCAGTTCGCCGAAGTCACCATGGACTTTCAATGGATCCACACAGATCCTGAACGTGCTGCGGCAGAATCACCTTTTAAGACCACCATCGCTCATGGCTTTTTAACGCTTTCTTTATTGCCAGTATTAACAGAAAGCGTGAATCCGGATGAGCCAATGTACCCAACCGCTAAGATGGCGGTAAATTATGGCCTTAATCAGGTTCGCTATCCCTATCCGGTGAAGGTAGGCAACAAGCTGCGCGCACGTACCCGCTTAGCCAAAATCGAACCGATCAAGCGCGGACTAGAACTAACTAAAGAGATCACCATCGAGATCGAAGGCTGTCGCCGCCCTGCATGTGTGGCTGAATCTATCGTTCGACTCTATTTCTAATTTCAATCATATGTTGTGATAAGCGGAGGCTCTTGAGCCTCCGCTTTGTTGTTGTGTCGGCCAAACACCGAAACATAAGCTTTAGCTGAACATTTTTTCACCAGCTGATATAATTCGCGCCCCAAACGGCCCGGTGCCGGTTTTCGAGAGTATTAAATGCAGCACGCTGAACAACCACTTTTCTCCTATCCCAAGTACTGGGCCGAATGCTATGGCACGGCTCCGTTTCTTCCTATGTCCAAGAAAGAGATGGACGCCCTCGGTTGGGATAGCTGCGATATCATCATTGTCACTGGCGATGCTTATGTCGACCATCCTAGCTTCGGCATGGCAGTGATCGGCCGAATGCTGGAGTCTCAAGGCTTTCGAGTCGGGATTATCGCCCAGCCAGACTGGACCAGCAAAGACGCATTCCAGGCGCTGGGGAAACCTAACCTATTCTTCGGTGTCACCGCGGGCAACATGGACTCGATGATCAACCGCTATACCGCCGATCGTAAACTCCGCCATGACGACGCTTACACGCCCAATAACGAAGGCGGTAAACGTCCGGATCGTGCCGTCACGGTTTACACCCAACGCTGTAAAGAAGCTTATAAAGGCATACCGGTTGTCATCGGCGGCATTGAAGCCAGCCTGCGCCGCATCGCCCATTACGACTATTGGTCAGACAAAGTCCGCAAATCTGTACTGTTTGATTCCAAAGCAGACTTATTGGTATACGGTAATGCAGAACGCCCCCTAGCAGATATTGCACACCGCTTTGCCGAAGGGAAAAGCATCAGTGATATGCAGGACATTCGTGGCACCGCGGTGCTGCGTAATCAGCCGCTCGAAGGCTGGTCAGGCTTAGACTCAACCCATCTCGATGGCCTGCGAAAAATAGATCCTCTGCCGAATCCTTATCAGGTGGAGGATGTCAGCACCTGCAGCGAAAAGTCTGCTGCCGAAGAAGCGGCGGCACCGGAGACGGCACAAGCGATCACTGTGATGCCGTTTAATGCCAAAGCAGATAAACGTAAACCGTGGGAATACACCTATATCAAACTGCCTGCCTATGAGCGGGTGGCGGAAGATAAGTACCTTTATGCCCACGCCTCTCGGGTAATGCATCAGGAAACCAACCCCGGCTGTGCTCGCGCACTGTTTCAACAAGCTGGCAATCGCTGGGTGTGGGTTAACCCACCAGCTTATCCGCTGTCCACCGACGAGATGGATCGGGTGTTTGGCATGGCTTACCAACGCATCCCCCACCCCAGTTATGGCAAAGCGAAGATCCCCGCTTACGACATGATTAAGACCTCAGTCAACATCATGCGCGGCTGTTTTGGTGGCTGTTCATTCTGCTCCATCACCGAGCATGAAGGGCGCATCATTCAAAGCCGATCTGAAGATTCGATTGTTCAGGAGATCGAAGAGATCCGCGACAAGGTCCCCGGATTTACCGGCGTGATCTCCGATCTTGGTGGCCCTACCGCCAACATGTATCGGCTTAACTGTAAAAGCCCAAAAGCAGAACAGACCTGTCGCCGCTTCTCCTGTGTTTATCCGGATATCTGTCACCACATGGATACCGACCACACACCGACCATCAACTTGTATCGTCGTGCCCGCGATATCAAAGGGGTCAAGAAGATCCTGATCGCTTCCGGTGTCCGCTATGATCTGGCTGTAGAAGATCCACGCTATGTGAAAGAGTTAGCCAAGTATCATGTCGGTGGCTACCTAAAGATCGCCCCAGAACATACCGAGCAGGGCCCGCTGAAACAGATGATGAAGCCGGGCATGGACACCTACTACAAGTTTAAAGAGCTGTTCGACAAGTACTCGAAAGAAGCAGGCAAAGAGCAGTATCTGATCCCTTACTTTATCTCCGCGCATCCCGGCACCACCGACAAAGATATGGTGAACCTGGCGCTGTGGCTAAAACAGAACCGCTTTAAGCTGGATCAGGTGCAAAACTTCTATCCATCGCCTTTAGCCAATGCCACCACCATGTATCACACCGAAGTGGATCCGCTGCATAAAGTGAATCACAAGGTAGGCAAGATCCCCGTAGCCAAGAAAGGTAGACAGCGTAAGTTCCACCGTGCCCTGCTGCGTTATCATGCACCGGAAAACGCCGATCTGATCCGTGAAGGATTGAAGAACATGGGATTAAGCCAGTTGATTGGTAACGGCCCCAATCACCTTGTCGCGCCCGCCACGCACGCTAGCCGTGGTGGTAAAGCATCCGTAGACGGCGGACAAAAAGCCCAAAGTGGCAGAAATCGCCCTGCACCATCACAACGCGGCTTAACCCGTTTTAGTAGCGACCAGCCACTAGGTGCACGCAGCCATGATGAACAGCCCAAACGCGGCACAGGCAAGAAACAGGCATCTGGTAAGCAGGCACAAAAAGGTCGTCACAACGGCGGCAATGAAGCAAACCGCCCCAATGGCAAAGGCGGCCAAGCTAAAGCAGGTCAAACTAAAGCAGGTCAGAGCAAAAGCGGTGCGCGCCCTACTCCACGGAACAAAGCGGGCCAAAAAGGAAAGAACGCCCCGCGCCCACGCTAAAAGCGCCGTTTATCAGCCCTAGCACTAACAATATTAAGCCTCCGTTCGCGGGGGCTTTTTAGTCATTACCCATCTTACTGTTGCAATTTCACTCCGCTTTGTCGAAATTAACCTGATGATAAAGCGGCGCATCAACCACCGATAATTAGTAGCAGGACTATGGCGAGCAACGAGATAATGACAGATAAAACCCAACTCCAAGGCGGCTGCCTATGTGGCGCTATCCGTTATCAGACAAGCGCGATGCCATTCGCCGCAGATCACTGCCACTGCCGCCAATGCCAAAAACATACTGGTGCTGTAGTCGCCAGTTGGATGGACTTTAAGACCGAGCAAGTCAGCTGGACAAAGGGAACGGTCAACGAATACCCATCATCAGAATATGTTCGTCGTGGTTTTTGCCCTGACTGTGGGTCGACACTCACCTATCGCGACACCCGCCATCCCGATTACACCACCATGACCATCGCCACGTTAGATGAACCCAATCAGGTGCAACCCACCTACCATATTCACACGGATAGCCAGGTCTCCTGGTTAGTGATCGATGACGACTGCAAAAGATTTCCACAAGGCTGTACAGACGAGAGCAACAGCTGAGGTATTCATATCGACACAGTGCATTGCTCATCGGTTATACCACCAAAGTTTGTCGCTCTCGTGATAACCGCTTAAAAAGATATCGCACTGTCTGGAACAGATATAGCAAGCTCAGACCCATATTGGATCTGAGCTCTAGATAGCAGATTAACCGCCAAGTTTATCGAGTAAACCGCCTTCTAACTTATCTTTAGCTTTCTCTTTCACTTTCTCTTCGGCCAGTTTCTTCAGTTCCTCGGTTACGCGCTTTTCAACTTGCTTGGTAATCTGAGAAACAATCTCCGAGGTAAGTTGCTCCGGTGTCAAACCCTTGCTGGCACTGCCGAGATTGGTCAGGGCGATGGTTGGCATGGTGATCTTATGCTCACCAAACTGCTCGGTCATCAGGGTGACGGCATTATTCGACAGGGTAAACTTCTCCACCGCCAGTTTCACATCGGCACCAGCTTCAGCAGGTTGGCTCTCTTTTGGCTGTTGTTCCGCCGGTTTCTGCGCACCGGATTGCATTCCTTTCAGCAACGCTTGGAGGTTAGTGCTCCCACCTTTCTGCTCGGCGATCAGCTTGGCACCATCCACCTTAATCTCATTGATGACATACACATCTTTGGTCAACGAAGCCGGGTCTATATCGAGCACAATGTCATTCAGGTCAAATAGATAATCAGAGCCGAAACCTGTCGGATTGCCCAATGTCAGCCCTTGCAATTCACCCCGTCCATCAGTCAATTTGATATTGACGCTATCAAGGGTCACTTCCACCTTGGTGACGTCACTGCCCACTTTTTCCACCAAGGTTTTTACGATACTGTCGAGATTGCTCAACACGCCGTATATCAAGACCCCTGCGACGATCACCACCACACCAACGATCCCTAATAACCACTTACCTACTTTCATTTGTTGTTACTCCCTAACATAAAGAAAAATATCGCTTTTAATCATAGAAGATCGTCAGCGATAAGTAGCCTTAAAACGCCAATTTTTGTACCCTGTCGCTTGTTAAATCGAGAGTTTTTGATTAAACCCCATTCAGGTCGATAGCTATCCCCCTGAAGTTCGATCTATCCTTAACGGCAAACTAGCAGCGGAATATGATAAACGTGCGTACAACTGATCTGGTCGATGGTTTTCGACACTCCTCTCCCTACGTTAACGCTCACCGCGGTAAGACGTTTGTCATTATGCTCGGCGGCGAAGCGATCAAGCACGAGAACTTCCGTAATATCATTAATGATATCTCCCTGCTAAATACCTTGGGGATCCGCATTGTATTGGTCTACGGCGCTCGGCCACAGATAGATGAAGCGCTCACCAAAGCGAAAATTGCCTGTGAATACCACCAACATACCCGTATTACCGACGCCGATTCGTTGGATGTTATCTCCGGCGTGGCAGGCTCGCTGCAACTACAGATCATGGCGCGGTTATCGATGAGCTTGGCCAATACGCCGATGCAGGGCACACAGATAAACGTGGTCAGTGGCAACTTTGTGATAGCTCAACCCCTTGGTGTCATCGACGGCATCGATTTTTGTCACAGTGGCAAGGTACGACGGATTGATGTGGCTGGTATCAACCGTCAGCTCGATCAAAATTCCATTGTTATCCATGGTCCCGTCGCCGCATCGGTTACCGGCGAAAGCTTTAATCTGACCGCCGAAGAGGTGGCCACACAGATAGCCATCCGTATCAAAGCAGATAAAGTGATTGGCTTTTGCGCCGACCAAGGGTTACTAGATCCCGATGGTCAGGTGATCGCCGAGCTGATGCCATCAGAAGCCGAAGCACTGCTGCAAAGCTATGACGACGGTAAAGCCAACTGCTCAGCGGCCAAGCCTTTCCTGCTCGCAGCCATTAAGGCTTGCCGCAGCGGTGTGCCCCGCTGCCATCTAATTAGTGGTGAAGTGGATGGTGCGATCCTGCAGGAGTTATTCTCTCGCGAGGGTATCGGCACACAGGTAGTGACTGAGCCTGCAGAACAGGTACGTCAGGCACGGATTGATGATATTGGCGGTATTTTGAACCTGATCCGCCCGTTGGAAAAACAGGGGATTCTGGTGCGCCGTTCACGGGAACAACTAGAGGTGGAGATTGACCGTTTCACCATCTCTGAACGAGATGGTTTAGTGGTGGCGTGTGCAGCCCTCTACCCGTTTGAAGACAGCCATGTCGGTGAACTGGCCTGCCTGGCCGTGGATCCAGAATACCGCTCTGCTGACCGCGGCACAGAACTGGTACGGATGATCCAACAAAAAGCCAAACGGATGGGTATCGAAACACTGTTTGCCTTAACCACGCACAGTATTCATTGGTTCTTAGAGCATGGCTTTGTCCCTGCCGATGTGTCCGACCTACCGCCGCAAAAACAGCAGATGTATAACCTGCAGCGCCGCTCTAAGATCCTGAAAATGGAGATCTAACTAAAACAGTTATGTTGATGTCAGGTCGATCACACCACTAGATCGACCTGTTGCAAGGTACCGGCGGGCCCCTCATTACGCAGGAAAAATCCGGTCGACCTCACCGCGCCCTGTAAGCTCATGTCGCTATCCTTCAGCATGAACGGTGTGCTTTCACTACCCACATACAGCGCCATCACATCTACATCGGCCAAACTCAGCCATTGCTCTGTCTGTGGTTGCCATAGCCGTAACTGATTAAACACGCTGTCGCCTTGATCAACAAAGCCGTTACCATCTTCATCAAATGCCGCCAGATCAGCAAAACCATTTCCGCTGAGCGCGCCAAACAGTTCACGCCCATCATCAACCTCACCGTTACCGTTGCTATCCAACACCAGATAAAAACTCTGCTTCCCCAGCATGGCAACAGACTCGGTTTCGCCGTCTGCATCCAGATCTATTTCATGTTTCTGCTCACTGAGCGACACACCATTGCCCCCCAGGTTCAACACCAACGGGTCTTTCAACGCACCAGCAGTAGTCGCAGACAGATTCACTTGCTGCTGATCTCTGGCCATCATCAAGGATACGGAGAACACCTGGATGTCACCATTTGCCAACGTGACTTGACCACTGGCACTAAAACTCATCCGCTCTTGCTCCGACACCCGCTCAATCACCAACACCGGCGTGTCATCAACAGGGGCGGTCATCTCAACGGACAGCTGCGCCTGTGCCGAATAGGTGAAACCGGACGCCGCAGCGGATTGCTGTGGTAGGTGATCGAGGGCAAACAGCTCAAACTTACGTCCTGCCAGCGCTTCCATCATCTGCACCGCCACCCGCAGTTCCGGAGTCAGCGGCAACGCGTCTAGATCGGGCACAGCATCGCTGGCTTCGGGGCTACGTAGAGAAAAGTTGGCTAAAGAAGAAGCTGAGTTGAGATTGGCACTGGCAGCCAGTCGCTGGGCTTGTTGTTGTGCTAAATCGGCTTCAGCAGTCGCCAAACCAGCCTGCACAGCCGAGGGCTGTGCTGCAGTCCGTGGCGCGGTATTACGATTGCTCGCAGGCAGGCCCTCGCCACGGCGCACAATCTCCCGTGACTGCTCACGGGAGGCAAAATGGCTCGACTGTGTCTGCAAACGATCGAGAGTCAGGGCTGTCATAGGTATCAATTAACTTCATCAATAGAGATACCTAGGTTATCGGCAGGAGATGGATGAGCGAGAGCCCATCCATTAGACATTTTAGATATAAATAGAGGCTAGATATAACGCTTTGCTAATTCAGCCTCTAACAGTGGTTATTCAGCCTGCAACTGGCAACCATGTGCTGGCTCACAGGCTATTGCGCCGATCTTTTGGAAACCCTGATCTGGCGTGGCAGCATAGAGCGACACAGCCGTTTTACTCAGGTTTGCCGCGACAATCGCGCTTTCCGCGAACGGTTGTTGCTGCGCTGCACTGAGTGCCGATAGTGCCTTGCGGATAAAAGCTTGCCGGGTCTGGATCAGCTCGGCAAACCAAACCTGTTTATCCTCCAGTGTCGCTTTATCTTCCGCACGCCCAGCAGCACCGAGCAGTTCGACGGCAACCACCTTTCCGTGGCGGTCAATATATTCAGCAGACATGGTGTATACCCAACTGGCAAATGCCGGACTGTCAGCAAAACAGGCATACATGCTGTATCGCACCGGTAGCACCCCATGTTTTGCTTGGATATCAGCAACGTTGCCGCATTGCGACAATGTCACTTTGCCATCACGATGGGCAGTGCCGCCTTTCAGGTAGTGCGCCAATATCTTCTGGTTAAATAGCGAAAAATTCTGATCCCGCAACTCGGCATCCTGCAGCGTGCCAAACTCAGCGGCTAAGTAACCGGAGAAACGCCGATTAGCCTCTGTCACGGCTAATGTTTGCTCACCATTCGTACCAGACACCATGGCCCATTCGATCATCTGACTGGCCAGAGGATCCGTCGCCGTCACTGGCGTATAGATCGGTGCATCTGCGACTGGCTCACAGGCACTAAGCAGCAAGGCGGAAAACAAAAGGCCAGTCAGTCTGGCAGTCATTGCAGGTCGGCAATACGAAATAAGATTTAACGTCATTATCTATCCAATTAATGGTCAGCTAGCTTTACCAGTAAGGCAACACACTCGCTAGCTGTGGGGATTATCTTTTATCAGCGGCTCTGGCAGTTCACTGCCACAAAATTTACAAAACTCGGCGTCAGCCTCGTGACCACCGCGCTCACACTGAGTGCAACGCGTTAAGCTACGTTGGCGCAAGATCTCTGTCGATAACTCAGCGGTCACAATACCGGTCGGCACTGCAAGAATGGCATAGCCAGTGAGCATCACTAATGCGGCGACAGCCTGCCCTAACGGCGTTTGTGGTGAAATGTCGCCATAACCGACTGTGGTCAACGTCACCACCGCCCAGTAAATAGAGATCGGAATACTGGTAAAGCCATGCTCTGGCCCTTCAATAGCAAACATCAACGCGCCAAACAAAACGATCAACACACCGACAGACAAAAAGAACACCAGAATTTTACGTTTTGACTGCACCAGAGAGCGGATCAACACATTGGCTTCACCCAGATAGCGCACCAATTTCAGCACTCTGAAGATGCGCAACACACGCAACAAACGGATCAGTAGCAAGTACTGCGCGCCCGCCACCAACAGAGCCAAATAACTCGGCAATACGGCCAACAAATCGACCACGCCAAAGAAAGAGCGGGCATACGCCAAGGGTTTCGGCGATATCCACAACCGCAACAGGTACTCAGCGGTAAACAGCAGAGTAAAGCCCCACTCCAATGACCAGAGTACGGATTCAAACTCACCGCTGAATCCCTCAACAGAATCGATCACCACCACCACGACACTCAACAGGATGGCAATGATTAAACTGATATCGTAATAGCGTCCAGCACGGGTTTGTGTGCCAAAAATAATCTCGAACAGCTGGGTTCTTGCAGATTGCAGATTCATTTGCAGTGTAGGCTTCAAGTCAGTTCAATTGAGTTTAATAAACAACGGAATAGGCGACTACTTTCGCCAACTCATTGCACAATTACAACCTGTGATGGTGGATAACTTGATATATGCTTAGCTATTGGCCAAAAGGAAGTTACCTATGATCACGCTTTATGGTTACCCACGTACCCGCTCACTCCGCGTCTCCTGGACGTTAGAAGAGCTCCAACTCCCCTACAGTTATCAGCTGATAGACCTGAAAAAAGCACAACACAAACAAGCTGAGTTTTTAGCAATTAACCCTTTCGGCAAAATTCCAGCCCTTGCTGATGGCGACTTGGTGCTCACAGAGTCTGCCGCTATTTGCCTCTATCTGGCTGAAAAGGCGGGCAAGTTGTTACCAGAAAAAGGCTCGCATGCATCCGGTCTACACCATCAATGGGTAAATTTTATCGGCAACGAACTAGAGCAACCGCTGTGGACAATGGCGAAACACAGATTTGCCCTGCCGGAACATCTGCGCCATGAAGCGGTGATAGAAACAGCCGTTTGGGAGTTTGAACAAGCCTTGGCAACGGCGGAAACTTGGGTGCCAGAACAAGGCTACCTGCTTGGCGACGATTTCCATATCGCCGACATATTGCTCACCCACACACTGAACTGGGCAATGACATCGGAGCAGCGCTTGCCCAGCAAGCTAGCGGCCTACCGAAAGCGGGTAAAATCAAGGCCAACCATGGCTAAAGCGCTAGAAAAGGAGCTAAGTCACCTATAAGATTGAGTCTATTGCTGTTGCGATTGTTTTCCCATCTCCAACAACAATCGCAACAATCTCTTATAACTCCGGCAAAAAGGACACCACCGTGGTTGTAGTTCGACTGTTATCTAAATGCGTCTTAGCCTGTGGTTTATTGTCTCCTGCTTTAAGCGCCACGCCTAATAACCTCACTGTGGGTTATGGCTATCACAACGCGCCACCCTACGCGATCATTTCAACCGGTACCCTGCAAAGCGGCATCATCAAAGATATCGCTGACGCGCTGGCCGCAAAAGCCAATATCAAAGTCAGCTTCAAAGAGGTCAACCGGCTCGATTTAGATAACCAGCTGAATTCAGGCGAACTGGATATGAACTGTATTGCCAATCCTGCATGGTTCAAGCAACCGGAGCGCTTCGTTTGGTCCGGCCCACTCTTCGTAGAACAGGATCGGCTATACGGACCACCAGATGACAAACGTAAAGTGGATGAAATTGGCGATCTATCGTTAACCCGCGTCGGTACCATACGGGGCTTTCACTACCCCACGCTGGAGTCACAGTTTGAACAACACAATATCCAACGTAGTGATGCATCCAAACATGCTGACAACTTTGCCGCCTTGCTCAACCAACAAGTTGACTATGTTATCGCCGACAATATAACCACCAATTATCTGGTACACAGCTCGGGGGAACAGAGGTTCACCCAACACCAATTGAAAATTTCCGAGCATCAGGTGCACTGTATGTTCTCAGCCAAATCGAAGTTTGATACCAAACAGCTCGCTAGCTTGTTAGATAAACTGGCTGAAAGTGGTGAGATAGACAGGATCATCAACCATTATGCAGGTGAAGTACCCGGCGGCCGCTAAGCCACCGGTTTTATCGGCTGGAGAAATGCGTCGTTAAACGACGATTTATAACGGTGGGAACGGTGCCAGAATATCAACCACACTCTGGCGGATCATCACATCACGCTCTTCTGGCGCCACGTTTTTCTTCACCCGACTGCTCATAGAACCACGCCAGATCACCTGCTTTTTTACCGGATCAATCATATCGATCAGCAAGGTGCCAACCTGGTACTCTCGAACACGGGTATTGGAAACGCCAAAACCACCAACACGATCGCGGTGATAGCTGCGATACCCCCAACGACTGTAATAATTATCCACGTTGTACTTGGTATCAATCACCAGGTGATACGCCAACAAGACATCGGCCTGCTCACTATCAACCAAGGTCATCCCTCGACGTGACAACTCGGCATCCACCGACTCCTGCACCCGCAACGCATGTAAACTGGTGGTTTGCGCATCTTCCGGCGGCTGAGCCAACCAAGCATAAGTTTTCATCTGCAGAAAATCATAGCTGGTGTCGTAGTCCACATCTGTCCTCGGTTTGCTGGTACAAGCAAACAGGGTCATCATTAATATCAGCCCAAATGACCACTTCAGCGGGCTTAAAAATCGATGGTTCGCCATGCAGTCTCCTTTTTTCTACCTAACCAGTTCCGGCAGTACCTTGAGAATGGCACTAAGATTGGCTTCACCTAACCGGCGGCAACGGTCTGGCGACCACCCTTCATCATGATCAGGGGTATCGATGGTGTCTTTAAACGGCATCTCCAAGGTCATCGCCAGGCAGTCAAACGTCTCGGCCATATAGTTGGTACAGATCCGCAGATCCGCAGTGCCGGGCGCATCAATCTCATAGCCATGCTCAGTTTGAAAATCTGGCGACGCAACCACCAACGCATCCATATAGGATTTCTGCAGCCCCGCCTGACGTGGCGTCCAGCTCGGATTACCCTCAGCACCAGCGATAAAGTTGTAGGGCAACGCCTCGTCGCCATGCACATCAAGACAGAAATCCACACCCGTCTGCTGCATCTTTGCACGCACATAGTAGACTTCAGGGCTGCGCTCTAATGTCGGCGTCTGCCATTCACGATTAAGATTGGCACCACAAGCGTTCGTCCGCAGATGACCACGGCGACTGCCATCAGGATTCATATTCGGTACCACATAAAACACCGCTTTATCTAGCACCGTACGCGCCACTGGATCTGACTCATCCAATAAACGCTCAAGAAAACCTTCCATCCACCAAGAGGCCATAGTTTCACCAGGGTGTTGGCGACCAATGACCCAACAGGTCAACTTACCTTCACCTGGCTCACCAATGGTCAGCAGATCCATATCCTGACCATCCAAAGTCTGACCGAGCACCTCAGTACTCACTAACGGAGAATGCTGCAAACTGGCAATAAAGTCCGCACAACGCTCAGTAGAATAAGGCGCAAAATAGGCGTAATAGACGGAGTTTAACGACGGTGTATGTTTGATCGTCAACGTGTCACCATCAAATTCACTGTCGACACGAAACCAGTATTCCCGATCGTAAGACGCCACCGCCTGATAGCCTTGCCAACCTGGGGGGTAGGCTGACTTCGCCAGATCAGTTAACTTAATCTGGCAAGTCTGCTCAGCGGCACCGCTTAAGCGAAAATAAAACCACTGGTAAAAATCAGACTGATTGTCTTTTGGAATAGCTAACTGAATATCATCTGCGCGTTCGCAGGAAATGACCTCGATCTTACCACCGTCAAACTGGCTGGAAATCTTCATCGACTCTCTCTCTGGCTTGGGTTAGCAACCCTATTATTGTCTTTTTGTTAGTCAGTTAACTTCGGTGAGAAGTTCACCTCAGCACTGACAATAATCCAATATAACAAATCATACGTATCTCATTGTCTATACGAGTAATTAAACCTCTGACGTTTTTGTTAGCCAGCCGTGACAGTTATAGCTATGGTTAATGTCGAACAATCTAAGAATAAGGAACTCCCGATGATTAATGCACGTGCCGCCGTCGCCTGGAAAGCTGGCGCTCCGCTTACCATTGAAACCGTGCAAGTCGCGCCGCCAAAGGCGGGAGAAGTATTACTGCGCATGGTCGCCAGTGGCGTCTGCCACACCGATGCATTTACCCTTTCGGGCGATGATCCTGAGGGGTTATTCCCCGTTATTCTTGGTCATGAAGGTGGCGCCATTGTTGAAGAAGTAGGCGCAGGCGTAACCAGTGTTAGCGTCGGTGATCATGTGATCCCGCTCTACACCCCTGAATGCGGCAAGTGCAAATTCTGCCTGTCAGGGAAAACCAACCTCTGCCAAGCAATACGTGTTACCCAAGGCCAAGGATTGATGCCGGATGGCACCAGCCGCTTTAGCCTCGATGGTCAACCCCTGCTCCACTATATGGGCACATCGACATTTAGTGAGTACACCGTCGTACCCGAAATCGCGGTTGCCAAGATTAATAAGTCAGCACCGCTAGACAAAGCCTGCCTACTCGGTTGCGGCGTCACCACCGGCATTGGTGCAGTGCTCAATACCGCCAAAGTGCAGCCCGGTGACACCGTTGCCGTCTTTGGCCTTGGCGGTATTGGCCTGTCCGTGATCTTAGGCGCACAGATCGCCGGCGCTGGACGCATCATTGCGGTGGATATCAACCCTGGCAAATTCGAATTGGCGAAGCAGTTGGGGGCCACAGATTGCGTCAACCCGAAGGATCATGGGGCAACGATACAGGAAGTGCTGGTCGAGATGACCGACGGTGGCGTTGACTTCTCGTTCGAGTGTATTGGTAACGTGGACCTGATGCGCTCCGCATTAGAGTGCTGCCACAAAGGTTGGGGCGAATCGGTGATCATCGGGGTGGCCGGTGCAGGTCAGGAGATATCCACCCGTCCGTTTCAACTGGTCACAGGCAGAGTATGGCGTGGCAGTGCCTTTGGCGGTGTCAAAGGGCGCAGCGAACTGCCCGACTATGTCGAACGCTACCTCAATGGCGAGTTCCCACTGGATGTGTTTGTTACCCACACCATGCCATTGGATGAGATTAACCACGCTTTCGATCTGATGCATGAGGGTAAGAGCATCCGCTCCGTGCTGCTGTTTGATAAGCCCTGATCTTACTCTCAACAAAAAGCCGCAACAGCGAGTCTTTATATCATCGGCAGGAATGTGGCACTTACGACGCTGCACCTGCCTTTGTCAGCTTTCTGCCAGCCGCTCCCCTATATTCAGCCTGCTAACCCCCTAGTTCAGTAGATCAGCCTCGGCACACTTCTTGATGTATTAACTCTTTTAGCTTGATAGCCAACACGTCGATAGGTATTTATGAAGAGTGAGCTGGATTGGTCTAACTATCATGACCAAGGCATGGGCGATGCCTACGCCGACATCCCCAAACAGGGGGGAGACTTCGCTAAAGCCATATCGGTATGCATTCGCAGCGGAGTTTGTGAACAGCAACAAACTGGCGTGATGTGCCCCAGCTTTCGCATCAGCAGTGATCCACACCTCTCCCCCGGCGGACGCGTCAAACTGCTAAAACAGATACTTAATCAGCCTGACATCGAATCACCAGTTAGCAGTAAAACGCTCGACGACGCGATGGATCAATGTGTCGCTTGCAAGGGATGCCAACGGGAGTGTGAAAACAACCTCGATATGGCACTGATCAAGACGGAATACCTCGCACAAAAGCTAAAAAATCAGCGCCTGTCTCTACGCAACCGCCTCTTCGCCTATCACCCCTTCCTGTTGCACAAATATCCCTGGTTAAGTCACCTGATCCGTTGGCGGAACCGCAGCAGTCTACTGGCATATTTGGGTGACAAATGGCTAAAAATCGCCGCCTCCGTGCCGCTACCAGAGGTTGCCACTAGGCCGTTTATTGCCAACCGTACCGTATACGAGCCACTCGCCTTTCGGGCAGGATTCAGTCATTCGGTGGTGTTATGGCTAGACAGCTTTACCACGCTCTTCAATCCAGAACAGGGCGAAGCAGCGCTACAGTTGCTACGCAAAGCAGGCTATAAAGTGTGGCTGATCGATCCACACAGCTCTGCCAACGAAACGCCACTGGATAGTGGTCGAACTTTGCTATCTCAAGGGCTGGTCGCCGAAGCCCGCGACCAAGCTAAGCGCCTGCTACAAGAACTCAGCCCCCACATAGAGAAACAGCGCCCGATCATTGGCTTGGAGCCCTCCACCCTATTAATGCTACGCGATGAATACCAAGCGCTGGGACTCGGCGAGATAGCAGCTAAAGCAGCTAAGCTAGCACAACTACTGGAGGAGTTTATTGCCCGGGAGAAGATCAACGGGCGTTTCAACCTCAGTTTTAATAGCGGCAAACAACATGCGCCCATACTGGTTCACGGTCACTGCCACCAAAAAGCGGTCGGCGCAATGAAGTCGATGCGTAAAGCGCTGCGCTTACTGCCCGACTTAGACGTCAGCTTTATTAAGTCGAGCTGCTGCGGCATGGGTGGCACCTTTGGCTTGGAAAGCGAGCACATTGCGCAATCCCAGCAAATGGCCAACCTGTCACTGGTACCAAAAATAGTTGCGGCACCTGAAGCCGATCTAGTCTGTAACGGCTTTGGCTGCGGCCAGCAAATCTATGCCATGACCGGCCGCCGCCCCCGCCACCTAGCCAACGTACTGGCAGAGATGATAGAGGATGAGTAGATGCTATTTGCGCAGCGCGCGAAACAAGAAACTCATCGCGGCATCGCCTGACGGACAAGCGAAAACCGTTATCTCAGGCTATTCGCCCGCTAACGCGAAGGTGATAGCAAGATAGCCATTGCAAATCAGTGACTGCGAATTCGACTAGAAAACCAGCTAATAGCGACGATTACGAACAGATTTCAAACGATTCATAAATTAATGACCGATTTATGAAAAAAGTATCAAAACAAGCGTTGACACTCCACGGACAGATAAGTAATATCTCGCGCCGTGGTGAGGGAGATGTCAACGGCAACGTTGATGCCCTATACACACCGCCGGCTTAGCTCAGTTGGTAGAGCAACTGACTTGTAATCAGTAGGTCGCCAGTTCGACTCCGGCAGCCGGCACCAAATTTAAGAGAAAGGCTTAACTCGAAAGGGTTAAGCCTTTTTTCTTTGTCTGATGAAAAATAGATGCAAAACAGAAACTCGCGAAAACCGACCGCTCAAAGATACGTGGACGTATCATCACAACTTCCTTAACATCAATCACTTAAAAGCACAGAAGCCAACTTAACGCTGGATGAGTGTTGCTGTTTTGTATGTCGCGTGCGGTCTGTTGAATGAGCGCGTAAGATGAACAGAACGCGGCAACTAATCTCGAGACAGACCCGTGGCAATAGATGAACTGATTGGCAGGATTGAAGCACAGCTGACTACTGGTTCATACGACCCTGCAGTGAATAAAGCATTAATTGCAGACGCAAAAGTGATGATGGCTGATGACCTCGCGGCAAGAAAGCGGCTTGGCCCACTGATTGGTCGCCTAAAAACCGCCCCCCCGCCAAGTAACGATGTGGATTTAAACTGGCTTGAGCTATCCCATGGTGGCATAGCCATTGGCCACCGACCCAAAATGAAACTGCTGAAAACTATGCGAGCATCTGGTGTCACCCACATTATGACCTTGCTGTCTGAAAAAGAGGGCGCTAAAGAGATTGGACGGGCAGCAGAGCAACAGGGGTTAACGTGGCTGTGGTTACCCTTGCCATCGGCTGAGCCTCCAGCACAAGATCGCGTCGAAGCGATCAATGAACTATTTAGCCACTGCGTAGATGCACTGCAAGCCCAGGCCAAAATCTACATTCACTGTTCTGCGGGGATCCATCGTACCGGCATGATCGCTTATGCGCTCTTAAGGTACATGGGATTTAACTCTTCAAAGTCAGAATCCCTGTTAGCTGATTTACGAGGCGTAACCGCGAATGAAGTGGGTGATCATAGAAAGCGCTGGGGTGATCAGTTTTCTGGTCAATAGCCTGATGCTAGTCCGAGAAAGCGATTAGGCTTAAAACACCTGCTGAGGTATTCAATCAACACTAATCGTTACTGTTGCACTTCAAATTTGATGCTAAGCCTTGATCCCAAGGACTTCTCTAAGCTTGATTGCATTAGCGCAACTTCCGTTTATATGCTTTTTCCCGTTTTCAATAAATGGCAGTTGTTGCCAATCTTCACCGCCAACGCACCCTATGAGGCTACTTTCAAAAACGAAATCTTTGAAGTTTTTTGCTAGCTCGACTCCGTGCCCATCACCATCATCATGGCTTAAATAAACAACAGGCTCCGCCTCAGCGGAAGACAGATCAATTGCCAAATAATCGCCGTTTCCTACCTCATGAAACGCAAGCTTGTTGTGCCAAACAACATCATATGGATCTTCTTTGTTTGGAAAACATTCTTCGACCCAACCATTCTTAGACTCATTGAAATCATAGAGCCAATCTAGTGACCAATGCCTGTCACACGAAAATATCTCCGACAATTCGCCTTCTAGTTCAAATTTATCAGGAAGAAACCAACGGTACTCAACTTTCCTTGAGAAATTAAGCAAAACCTCTTTCAGTGACTTAGGCAAAGGAAAACCTAGCTTTTCCTCTATACCAGAAATCTCTTCTTCAGTTGCTGGCTCCTCTATGGTGAAAGCTTGGACATCACCTCCGATAGCTTTTACAGCATTAGCGAAGGCCTTCCAGTTATCTATGATTTCGCTATATTCCATGATTCACTCTTGAGGCATAACGCTCAAAACAGGGGCGACAGGAGCTCGCGGAGGGAGTCCCAGCCGCGCTTTTTGCGGCGGTTTGGTTTTGCTTGTTATGTCTTCTGTACTTCATTACAAGCCAACGTATCTAGTACCGTAAGTATAAGAAGTATTTTGTTAATGTTAACAGTCGCTTGCTTGTGCTCGTAGATATAGCGCCAATCAACAAAAGCGTTGTTTATTGTTTTTAAATGATCTTTGAACAAACTGGCCTCAACTTGAAAAACAGCAGATTTGTCCTTTGTTATTTTGTTTATTTGGTCTTTGAGCTTATTCGGCAATAGCTTGAATAGCGATGAAAGAGTGTGCGTATTTTTGCTTTGGTCAGACAGGCTTAAAAGGGTTTTCAGGTACATCTCACTAGCAAACGCCGCGTTTACAACGAAAGGAGCACAAGCTTCAGGGTTATATGGAGGCACTAGCAATGACGCCTGATGAATATCCCTGGATATTTTGGAAAATGAACGCGCCTGTCTGAACATCAGTTTGCTCTGACTTTGCTCAGCGAACAGCCCCTCTCTTTTGAGGATCTCTATTGCCTTTTCTGCATTCCCTATAGGGCTTCCAGTGTCTGCTATTTCACCAACTTTTGTCCCTTTAGAGATTACACCAAGTGTTTTGTCCTTGGTCATTTAATCGTTTCCTCGAAGAAGACATAACAGTGTATTAGACAGAATTCTCACTAAGTCGCCCATCCGTCAATCAACTATCTCACCAATATACGTCCTTAACTTTCGCTCTATCAACTAGTTAACTCACAGTTTGAGTTGTTTACACCGACACCTGCGGCGGTGAAAGCGGGAAAGCGGCGTTACAGGGTTCTTATCGGCACACATGCAAAAACTAAATAAACAACAAAATCAATTAACTAAACAGATCCGCCTGGTAGAATAGAAGAACTTGATTCTAGATAAATACGCTGACGCAATAAGGCTTGCCTGCTGACCCCCTGCACCACCACGATTCACCTCATCGGTGCCCGCTTATTTTCTGTCAGATTTTGCTGAAAGCAGCACTAGTGCACCCTATGCCCTTACTGGCGCTAAACCACGATGGCGCCAATTTTTACGCTGAGATCTGTAAATCGAACAAAGCTTGAACAAACAGCAAAAAGTTAGCCCCTGCAGGCTTGACAATTGCCGCGCAAATCTATTTAATGCGCCCCACTTACCGCGTAAGCGCTGCTTGCAGCCAGCCTTAAGTGATGTAGATATGCCCAGATAGCTCAGTCGGTAGAGCAGGGGATTGAAAATCCCCGTGTCCCTGGTTCGATTCCGGGTCTGGGCACCACTTGCAGATGTGGTGGAATTGGTAGACACGCTAGCTTCAGGTGCTAGTGCCTTCACGGGCGTGGGAGTTCAAGTCTCCCCATCTGCACCAAATTCATAAAAAAACCCGCTCACCGAGCGGGTTTTTTTATGCCTGATTTCACATATTTCTGTTCTGTTACCGAACATTAGTTGCCTGTATCACTGTTCGGTAGTCATCGCTTTACACATTAATGACACTGCACCATAGTTGTGCCAGCAAACGTCGGAAACCGTTGGAGCCTCTCCATGAGTCAGTTGGACAGCCAAGACAATCTGCAAAGTCCACAAGCCACACAAACCCGTATCGTCACGATCGGTGGCGGTAGTGGCCAGTATGCCCTGCTCTCCTCTTTACGTGATATGCCCAATGTGGCGATCACGGCGGTGGTCTCTATGACCGACAGTGGCGGCAGTACCGGAAAACTGCGCGATGAGTTAGGCATCTTACCGCCGGGTGATGTGTTGAAGTGCATTCTGGCGTTATCACCACAGCGAGAAGTGGCGCGAGAGCTGTTGCTAAAACGCTTCAGCAGCGGTGAACGACTGATGGGACACAATGCAGGCAATATGCTGCTCACCATGCTGGGTCAATATGCCGGTTCGTTTCAGGAGGGGATTAAAGCGCTGGCTGAAATTCTCGATGTTAAAGGCGACATTTTACCTGTCACCACAGACAAGGCGACACTGGTCGCAGAGCTGACCAATGGCGATCGGGTCTTTGGTGAAAGTGCCATCGACCTGCCACGGGGAGATCAGCGAGAGAAGATCTCTTCCGTATTTCTGGTGCCGCACCATACCGATCAGGTATCCGTGAATCCTCCGGTATTACAACAGATCTTAGATGCCCATATGATCCTGATTGGGCCAGGGGATCTCTATACCAGTATTGTGCCTAACTTATTGGTACCGGGGGTAAAAGAGGCGCTGCAAAACAGTCGTGCCCGGATCTGTTATCTGACCAATATCATGACCAAATTTGGTGAAACCGACAGTTACCATGCGGAAGATTTCATTCGTGAGGTCGAAGCTTATGTTGGACGGCCACTGGATGAGATCATCTATAACGAAGGCCGCCCCCCGGAAAAGATCCTGAGCCGATATGCGGCGCAGAAAAGCACCTTTGTTCGCTTTAAGGATATCGCTGAGTGTGCGCAACGTTATCGTTTACACAACTACGATCTGGTAGACAGCCAAGCTGACATCGCCCGTCATGACAGCGGTAAGCTGGCCGCTGCGCTATCACGGTTGTTAGCTGCTTAATAGGCACGTAACTCGCTAGCCACCTCGCAAACCACACCTTAAAGCTGTCGCACAGGGCAACTAAAGAATTGGATCCAGGGGCAACAATTTAAAGCCCATGAGCTTGGCACGTTTGGCCAGCGACGCATGTTTATCTGGATTATCACCTTTGGTTACTCGCCAACTATTCACCGGCAGCATGTCGTTGAGAATGCTTTGCTCAAGACGGCTCGACAAGGTGGGCTCGTTAAATAGCGCCCCAACCTCGGTGTTCAAGTTAGCCGAACGCGGATCAAGATTAAACGTGCCAACGTACGCCAGCTGACCGTCCACCACGAAGCTTTTTGCGTGCAAAGCAAATATCGGCTCACGCCCCGCGCCCTGCACTTGCGGGTACCTTGCCATCAGGGTGCGCTGCGATAGTGGGTGCGGCCTAAATTCATAGAGCTCAACACCGATCGCCAGTAGATCTTCCCGTATTTTGGCGTAACCGCTAAAGGCTGGGAGGTTATCCGTTGACGCCAGAGAATTAGTGACAATTTTTACTTTCACCCCTTGGGCTATTTTGTCAGAAAAAAAATCCATCCCCCCTTCTGGCAGAATCAGATAGGGCGACTGAATAGTGATTGTGCGTTTCGCACTGGCCAGTACTTGCACCAAGGAGTCCGTTGAACGACCACCGCCTTTCAGCCCCTCTTTACCGCTGTTTTTCCCTGGCATATCGTGAACAAATTTCACCTCTGTCCACACCAGCGCATCGACCAACTCGCTAAAGCGCCTGGGTAAGTCTGCCAGTGCTTGCCGCACCTCCGGCGCAAAGTTGGCTGGGTCCTGCGCATACAGGTGCAGTTGCTGCTGAAATTCGCGCACTTGCTGCTGGGTTAGTTGTTGCTTGGAGTGTTGCAGAAGATCGCTGATCGGCTTAGACAGATCACTTTGCCAAAACTGCTCAAAGTTGCCTGTCATCTGCTTAACCGCCTGCCCCACTAACAGAATATCGCGATCACGAAAGTTATACTGCTGGTCGAAGTCGTAGTATTCGTCGGCCATATTGCGCCCGCCAGTGATGCCAACCACGCCATCAAACGTGGCGGTTTTATCATGCATGCGCTGGTTCACCTGCCTGAATCCCAAGGCGATATTCAGAAAACGTTTCACACCAGAAACCCCCACTGAATGCAGCGGGTTATATATCTTCACTTCAACATTTGGGTGCGCTTCCAATGACAACAGCGTGACATCGTCTGCATCAATCAACAGATCATCAACCAGCACCCTGACTTTAACACCGCGCTCTGCCGCACTGAGTAACGCTTCTGCCGCTAATGTTCCGATATTGTCACTGCTCCAGATAAAATACTGCACATCGATGCTGCGCTCGGCATGGGCAGTTAACCAGGCACGCCCCATTAAGGCTTCTTCGCCATACTCCAACAGATAAACACCGGTGGAGTTTTGCATCTGCGACTGCAATGGCTGCAGGCGTTCAGTCAGGCCACTGACGGGTAGCTCGGCCTCGGCTTTGACCGGCACAACCAGCAGACAGAGTAAACCAGAGAGCAAGATAGAGGTGGGCGTAACAGCAGTGACAGGACGGCGCAGGAAAACAGCACAACAAGCGAACAAGTGCAGGATCACAGCCATGGAGAACCTCCGTGTAGAATCTATAAGGAAAAACAACAAACGCAGCATGGGGGCAGTAGATAAGTCACAGGCACCAAGCATAGAGTGCTATGCCAGATGCCCGCACCGCTTTCTGTTTAACTGGCTAATACTTGGAAAGTTCCAACCGTGCCATCGAGTAAACTAGAAACCTCTTCCGCTGGTTGCGGCTTAGCAAATGCGTACCCCTGCATCAAACGACAGCCTTGTTTAAGCAGGAAGTCGCACTGTTCAGAGGTTTCGACCCCCTCAGCGATAACGTTCAAGCGCAGGTTCTTACCCATGGCGACAATTGCCGAGGTGATCGCTGAATCATCACTGTCATCGGGCACCCCTTGCAAGAAACTACGATCGACCTTCAAGGTATCGATAGGGAACTTCTTCAGGTAGCTCAGCGATGAATAACCGGTACCAAAGTCGTCCACAGCAAACTTAATCCCCAGTTGACGGAGATCTTCGATCCGCTCCACAGTTTCTTCAGGGTTGCTCATCATCAAATCTTCGGTGATCTCCAGTGTCAGGTACTCTGCTGGGAACCCTGTATTACTAAGGATCTCTTCAATTGATGCCACAATATCCGGCTCAATCAATTGCCGCGGCGACAAATTCACTGTCAGGGCAATATCGTAACCGGCTTGATGCCAAGCTTGCCCCTGCTGACAGGCCGTCTGCAAGACCCAATGGCCAATAGGCACAATAAGCCCGCTCTCTTCAGCAATCGGAATAAACTGCATTGGCCCCACTAAGCCCATATCGGGATGTTGCCAACGCAATAGAGCCTCAAGCGCGGTAATGCGGCCAACCTTTGCATCGACAATCGGCTGATAGTGCAGCAACAGCTCTTCTCGCTCGATAGAGCTACGCAAACTCGACTCGAGTGCTAACTGCTGCAGGGAGTGAATATTCATCTGTTCAGAAAAGAACTGGTAAGTATTTTTCCCGGCATCTTTCGCTCGATACATGGCGATATCCGCATGCTTGAGCAGTGCCGATGCGTCTTTCGCATCTTTCGGGTAGGTAGCGATACCGATACTGGCAGTCACATGGTATTCCTGGCCAGCCATAAAGAACGGTTGCTGTGCCGCACTGATCATTTTGGTGGCCACACCGGCGAGGAATTTAGGATCAACCAAGTCCTCAATCATCAATACAAACTCGTCCCCGCCTAGGCGAGCCAACATATCAACTTCCCGAATACACTCTCGGAATCGCTCAGAGACGGTTCTCAAGACTTGGTCACCATAGTCATGACCCAAGGTGTCATTGATCAGTTTGAAGCGATCCAAGTCGATAAACAGCAAGGCCATTTTCCGATTAGACCTGCTCGCCTTAGCCACCGAACGCTGTAACGAGCGGTTAAAGATAGAGCGATTGGGGAGCCCGGTCAGTTCATCAACGCCCGCCATGGCAATCATTTTATTCTCAACTTGCTGGCGCTCTTCGGTATCCCGGGAGATCTTTTCTTGTGCCGATACCAGCTCCGCTTTTTGTGCCAGCATTTTCTTCACCAGCTCGCCACGTTGGCGACGATAGATGGTCACAAACACTAGCAAGATGATAGTCAGCAGGATAACCGTGGTGTGACTGAGCCAATCAAACCAGCGTTGCTTACTTTCTGCCGCTTGCAATGGCGCAGCGCGTTTGCTGATCTGAATTAACTTATTGAGCTCAGTCTGCAAAGCCGTCACACGTTCATTCAGTTCACGCTCGCGGGTCTGCGCTATCTCAAGTTCAGCAGCCAATTCACTACCTTTCTCGCCAACGCCTCCCTGGCTTTCCGCCAAGGCTTTCTCAGCTTTTGTCCGCGCAGCACTTTCCGCAGCCAACTGTTTACGCAAACGTTGTAAGCTGGCCTCTTTCTCGGCCACCCGCACTTCATTGTCTTTCCGCAAGGTTTCCAACAAAGAGAGTACTCGGCCTTCATCTACCGGCTGCTCAGCGATTCGATCCTTTTCTGCCTTCTCTGCTTGGGCCTTTTCTGCTTTGAGCTTATCTGCTTTAGCCTTTTCTGCTTCGGCCTTTTCAGCTTTGAGCTTTTCTGCTTTGGCCTTTTCTGCTTCGGCCTTTTCAGCTTTGAGCTTTTCTGCTTTGGCCTTTTCTGCCTTGGCCAAAGCAATCAAAGGATCGCTGCTGTATAACTTTGGATCTCCTTGAAGCTGCCATACCTCAAAGCCATCACGAGCAACATTAAGCACCATATCCTGCTTAACGTTTTTCTCTTTTCCACGGTGAATAATAAACCCAAAACCCTTGGCTTTATCGATGACGGGGACATCGTAATAAACACCAAAGTCATCGCGACCGGTGATCAACATAGGAAAACGCCACGATACAACGTGGGTTAACGCCAAATCGTCTCCCCAAAGGTGTAGTCCCCACCCCTCGTAGTCAGCCGCATCCCTGTGATAGTGAATCCGCACTGTATTCACAGGCAATTCACTTGCAATTCCTTGATTGACCACAAGAAGCATAGAGGCGACTAAACCCAGAAAAAGTTTTTGCCAAAGCTTCATGTTTTTAATACCAAAATATTCCGTAGATTATTGGTGTGATGCACGCCAACCATCAGCATACATGCAATTCGTCCAGCGTTAGTTGTCCATTAACAAATTAGCTGACACTTTACCAAGCACTGCCGTGACAATGCCTCTCCATCTCACAAAAATGCGTTATTGACACACATTCAAACAACCGAGAGATTACCAATTCGTGCGCCAAGTCTCACCTTGAAGTTAGTAACTCCTCACTTAAGCAATCCAGACTAACTTCATATACAATCCCCATAGTCCGTCGTTTTTCGTGCCGGATCTCAATCCTTTAACCTATCAAGCTGGTTCTCACTTAGCAGCTTAGTTATGCTGCGCCTCGAGACCAGAAGATGGAGAATTCAGCGGTCATGTTTAACTCTCGCAACCTTTTTATAATATTTTTTTCTTGGCTGATTTTAACTGCCTGCGACTCCCCAAATGAGAAGAGTACAGCGCCTGCGCAGAGCGCCGCCGTCACTCCTGCCGTTAACGCAATCGGCCCAGATGAAGATCTACTGGCGGAGCAGGAAAGCTTTTATCAAGGGAAAGCGCTCACCTTGCTCCAGTCGGGTCAACGTAGTGTACTTGATGGCCCCGCTTTAGCACTCACTTTTTCTGTTCCCCTCACGCCACAAGATGATTGGAACAAATGGCTGAAAGCGTCGATAAAAGAGACGCTGGTCAACCAAAATTGGCTGCAATCCCAAGATGGTAAAACCCTGTATCTGCCATTTGTCGAGCCTGAAGTAGAGTACAAAGTACAACTGGCTGCGGGTCTGCTCGCCATTAACGGTGCCAGTTTACAGGAAGCCCAAACCTTAACCATCAAAACCCGTCCATTAGCTGCCGGTGCAGCTTTTAGCAGCAATGGCTCGGTATTGCCGTTAAACCAGTCGGCCAAACTGCCGGTAACCGCCATCAATGTCGACGAAGTGAATGTCGATTTTTTCCGTATTTCGCAAAGCTATCTGCCTCAGCTGTTAAGTTACTATTCACCAGCATCATCACTGGATAACTATGCACTGAATGAGTTGACGCAACAGGGAGAACGCGTCTATAGCGGACGTTTCAAACTGAACACTGAAGCCAATCGCAGACAAACAGTGTTGTTGCCGTTGTCCAGTGCAGATCTGCAAAAAGCAGGCGTTTATTTTGCAGTGATGACCCCCTTGGGCGATTACAGTTGGGCCCATCAAACCACCTATTTCTCTGTCAGTGATCTTGGACTGCATGCCCGACGTTATCGCAGCAATATCACCTTGTTCACTCAATCTCTGAGTAACGGCAACGCCATTTCCCAGGCAAAAGTAGAACTGCTCAACCGCAAGGGAGAACTGATTTGGGACGGCGCGACAGATCTCGATGGTCGTGTCGATATTCCAGCCCATGACAAAGCGGCGCTGGTGCTTGTCACCAAAGACCAGCAGCTGGCCACATTGGAAGTCAGCCGTCAGGCGTTAGATCTTTCTGCCTTCAAACTTGGTGATACCACATACACGCCACAGCAATTCTATCTGTTTGCGCCAAGGGATCTTTATCGTCCAGGCGAACAGATCAAGATGTTGGGGATGATGAGAGATGCCGACGGCAGAGTGCTTCCAGGCATGTCAGTGCAGCTCAAACTTACCCGTCCCGATGGCCAGGTAGCGTTCGAAAAAACGGCTCAACCCTCTGAATTTGGTGAATTTGATATTGAATATCAGATCCCTTCCGACGCCCTGCCCGGGCAATGGTTACTACGACTAGAAAGCGCGGCAGGCAGCATTCGCCAACAGAGCATACTGATTGAAGAGTTTCTGCCGGAACGGATCAAAGTGGAGCTGGATGATGCTGCGGAACAACAGATCGTCTCAGCAACCCAAGCCTACACCCTCAAAGTAGCCGCTGACTACCTATATGGTGCCCCCGCTGATGGCAATCTGGTCGAGGCCGAGCTGACCGTCAGTCTGGCGCGTCACCCCCATACACAGTGGGAGAAGTTTGCCGTTGGTCTGGCAGACGATGAACAGCGAGAACGTTGGATCTACCTTAACGGCATCAACTTGAATGATGCCGGCACCGGCGAACTAAAGGTGACTCCGCAGCAAGCAACGGAGTGGCGTGAACTCAAAGGCCCACTGAGTTTTCAATACCTGGTCAGCGTCTATGAAGAGGGCGGCCGGGCAATCAACCGACGTCAGCAGAAAACCCTCTGGGAGAAAGAGGAGCAATGGCCAGGCATCGCGATGGAGTTTGATCCTGACAACCACGCCGACGGTAAACCAGCCGCTTTCTCTCTGCTAAATTTGGATGCGGCAGGCACCCCGATCAGCGGTGAAGTGCAGATCACCCTGACCAATGAAAATCGGGACTATTTCTGGCGCTATGATGAAGGCAGCGGTTGGTACTATGACAACACGGCTCGCCCCTACATCGAACTCGAAACACGGTTAAATCTCGACAGCGACAAGCCCACACGCTTTGCTCCCCCGCTCAGTGCGGGTGAGTATCTGCTTGAGGTCACCAACAGCCAGCAACACACCAGTAGTATTAAGTTCAGTATTGGTCATTGGGGCTACCAGCAGGTAGAGAATCTCAGACCTGATATGGTGAAATTGTCTCTGGACAAAGCCAGCTATCAAGCCGGTGACAGCGCCGAGCTTTCGATTGACGCACCCTATGACGGCTATGGCTTAGTGCTCATCGAAAATAGCGACCGCTTACTTTGGTGGCAAAGCCTGCCGCTGGATAGCGCTCAGCGCGAGGTCTCATTACCTATTGATCCTGCCTGGCAACGCCACGACTTACACATATCGGTGCTGATCGCACAACCAGAAGCCGAAGTCAGCGCCGATAAACCGATGCGTGCTCTCGGCATGATCCCATTGCCGCTATCTCGTGACGAGCGCCGTTTTGAGTTGGCACTGCAAGCACCAGAAAAAGCACTGCCACTCACCGAATTGCCAATCAAGTTGACCTTGGGCAACGCGAAAGGCAGCAGCGCCTATGCAGTGATTGCCGCTGTCGACCAAGGTGCTCTCAATGTCAGTAACTACACACCAGAAGATCCCCTGGCCCGTTTGTTTGGCCAGAAGCGCTTTGAAATCGACCTGTTTGATAACTATGGCCGAGTGATCCATCGCTATACCGGACACGACGCCACGCTTCGATTTGGCGGTGACGCCGACGCAACGGAGCTCAAGCGTGGTGGCGAGCTGAATAACGACGTGCAAATCGTCTCGCTTTGGCAAGGGCCGGTGCGCTTTGATATCAACGGCGAAGCCGAGATCCCACTCGATCTGCCCGACTTCAACGGTGAGTTGCATCTGATGGCATTCGCGTTTAGTGATCGCCAGTTCGCTCTCAGTGAAAGTAGTTCGGTGATCGCCGCACCAATCGTCGCGCAACTCGGTGCTCCCCGCTTCTTGGCTGATGGCGATCAAAGCCAGCTAGCCTTAGATCTCCGCAATATGACGGAGACCGAGCAAACCCTTTCGATTAAAGTAGAAACCGATAAAAAACTGCTACTGCTGAAAGAGGCACTACCAGAGCAGATCACCCTGCAACCACAACAAAAGCAAACACTGATATTGCCGGTGATTGCTCAAGGACGCAGCGGCAGTAGCCACATCTCCATGGAGATTGGCAACGACGAGCTCAACATTGTTCGCCATTGGCAAGTGCCGATGCGTCCAGCCTATCCAGCGGAAACCAGAAATGAGCGCAAGCTTGTCGTGCGCCACCGTCCCTTTACCCTGAGCTCCAAATTTCAAAAAGGGCTAGATGCAGAGACCCTGCAAACCCAACTGGTGTTGGATGCCATGCCGCCACTGTCTCTGGATCAACAGTTCAAACACCTGTTGCAATACCCTTATGGCTGTCTGGAACAAACCACCAGCCGCGGCTGGCCGCTATTGGCCACTAACAGTCACAGCCGCGCCAAACTTAACCTCACCCTGCCCGATGGTCTGGATCCGCAGCAAGCCATTGACGCAGCAATCACCCAGCTATTAGCGAAACAAAAAGGGAATGGCAGCTTTGCCCTGTGGGACAATCATGGCACAGAAGAGCCTTGGCTAACCGTCTACGCCACCGACTTCCTGTTAACCGCCAAAGATAACGGCTATCAGGTACCAAGCAAGGCACTAACTGCGGCGAAAGACAGGTTGCAGCACTACCTGCGCAGTGAGATGTTAAGCAGCCACTATTCCGAGGCCCCCAACCATACGCGACTGGCTTATCAGGCTTATGCCGCATACCTGTTGGCGACACAACAGCAAGCCTCTCTCGGCACCTTGAGAACTCTGTTTGACCGTTCGAAGAGCTTTGCCGAATCGCCGCTGCCATTGGTGCATTTAGGCATAGCGTTCAAGCTACTGGGCGACGAGCAACGCAGTACAGAGGCATTAGCACTGTCACAGACTCTGCGCCGGGAAGAGAATAAATATCTGGCAGACTACGGCTCCCCCCTACGCGACAATGCGATTGTGCTGGCGCTGTTAGCTGAACATGGGCTAGCTCCTGCACAACAGAATGAAGGCTTGTTGGATCTGGCCGACCAACTTACCCGCCAACGCTGGCTAAGCACTCAAGACCGTGCCGCGCTATTACAATTGGCGCTGCAATTGGACGTAGAAAAAGATTGGCGCGCCACCATGAAGCTGGCAGGTCAGGCGCACCGCTTACAGCAAACCACGCAATACACGCAACTTTGGCAGGGCAAAATGCCTAGTCTGAGTGTCACGACTCAAGGCGCAGACAGTGTTTACCTCGACCTGACCAGCGTTGGCTACCCGACCCGCAAACCGAAGCCGGTGAGCGATGGTATGGCAGTATCCAGACGCTATTATGATCGCGAAGGTAAGCCGCTGAACTTCGACAACATTAAAGTCGGTGATCTGGTTATTGTGCGCCTGACTCTGTCAGCATCACAACGGACACCGGATGCATTGGTGGTAGATGCGTTACCAGCAGGCTTTGAACTGGAAAACCCCAACCTGACTCACAGCATCCAGTTATCTGATCTGCAGATTGACAACCAACCTGCATGGCATGAGGGCTGGAGTGGCTATGTTAAACATCAAGAGTACCGTGATGATCGCTACGTCGGTGCCATTGATCTTTATGGTCGAGGCGAGCAGGTGCTGGTTTACCTGATGCGAGCTGTGACGCCGGGTACCTATCGTGTGCCACCTAGCTACCTCGAAGATATGTATCGGCCTAACTTGCGTGCCATCAGTGACACCCGTAATAAGCTGACCGTCTTGCCTCGGTGAAGAAACGGTTTGCCATTGCGCTGATTTGTACAGCGGTAAGTCTGTGGCTTTTAGACAGACTTTTTCCGCTGCCAGCGCCTTATCAGGAAAAACGCTTCTCTCAAGTCGTTGTGGCCGCCGATGGGCAGCCACTGCGTGCGTTTGCCGATAAACAAGGTATCTGGCGCCAGCCAACCACACCGGCACAGGTCAGCCCGAACTATCTAACGGCACTGCTGCACTACGAAGATAAGTTCTTCTACTGGCACCCTGGGGTTAACCCCTATGCATTGGTGCGTGCTGGCTGGCAGTGGCTACGTCATGGTCGCATCGTTTCTGGCGGCTCTACCCTGACCATGCAAGTGGCCCGCCTGTTGTCCCCCCACCGTCGAACACCGTTGGGAAAACTGCAACAAATAGCACGCAGCTTGCAGCTGGAATGGCACTACTCAAAACAGGAAATCCTGACGCTTTACCTCAATCTGGCACCGTTTGGCGGCCCCATTGAAGGGGTTGAAGCGGCGAGTCACGCCTATTTTGGCAAATCCGCTGCACAGCTCAGTCAAGCTGAAGCAGCACTGCTGGCGATTATGCCGCAAGCGCCCAGTCGCTTTCGTCCTGACCGTTACCCACAAAGAGCACGACAAGCCCGCGACAAGTTGGTGAAGCGCTTAGTCGACGGTGGGATCTGGCCAACCACAGCGCTGACAGATGTTGCCCTAGAGCCGGTGATCGCCCAACATCACTACCGCCCCATGTTAGCGCCGCTGTTAGCACGTCGGCTGGTGTCGCAATATCCCAATCAACCACTCCTGCAAAGCAGTCTGCAGAAACCACTGCAACAAGCACTGCAGCAACTGGCAACGGACTATTTAAGCCAATATCCGCTGCATACTGGCTTAGCCATCATGGTGTTAGACAACCAAAGCCAACGCCCCATTGGTTATCTGGGCAGCGGCGAATTTGGCTCGCGCCAACGTTTAGGCTATGTCGATATGGCGCAGGCGGTGCGCTCCCCCGGCTCAACGCTAAAACCGTTTATTTATGGCTTAGCCATCGATCAAGGACTGATCCACTCAGCATCACTGCTGGTCGATGCTCCGCGCTTTTTCAGTGACTACCGGCCAGCGAATTTCAGTGGCAAGTTTCAAGGCCCCATCACCGCTGCAGATGCGTTAACCCGATCGCTCAACGTGCCCGCGGTAGAGCTGCTCGCTCACCTCGGGCCAAAACAGTTCTATACCCGGATGGTCAATGCCGGCGCTAAGTTCCGCCTCAGTGATACCCCCGGACTACCGATAGCCCTAGGTGCGGCCAGTACCAATCTGGAACAGCTGGTGGCGCTGTATGCCAGCCTAATGAATGAAGGCCAGCTGGCTCGCATCTCCTATCTCAAGGATGAAAAGATCACGACGCGGCCGCTGATGTCGCCGCAAGCCGCATGGATGATTTACGAGATATTACGTAACCAACGTCGTACCGACCAACCGTTCGATGAGAATGTCACGGGGCGGCGTAACAACCTGGCCTGGAAGACCGGCACAAGCCATGGCCATCGAGATATGTGGGCGGTCGGCGTATCGCCCAAATATACGATTGGTGTCTGGATCGGTCGTCCCGATGGCACCTCCATGCCGGGGCACTTCGGCGCACGTACAGCAACACCGCTACTCCTGATGTTAGCGAACCTATTGGCCGACAATACCCCTCCGCCGGAAGCACCGCCGGGGGTGATCGACACAACCATCTGCTGGCCTTTGGGTAAGCGCGCACTACAAACGCCCCCTGAGCTGTGCCAAGAGCAACACCAGGCATGGCTACTGGGCGATCAGGAGCCCGCAACTTTACTGGCCGCGGAGGGTGAAAACGGCAGCTTGATGCAAAGCGTCTGGTTGACGGCAGAGGGCACGCCCACGCTGCAACGCTGTGATGATGCAGTACAACAGGTCAAGATCGCTCTATGGCCGCTATTGGCAGAGCCTTGGGTCGCCAAGTCACAGCGTCGCCATCAACAACTGCCGATGCATGGTTGCGATAATCAGCCTGTTGCGCGACCACTGTTTGTCGTCACACCACGACAAGGCTCGCGCTACTTACTGCCGCCAACACAAAGTAGCGTAGCGATCACTGCCAAAGTAATGGGCGGCGGCAACATCAAGTATTGGTATCTCGATGGCGAATTGCTCGGCCAAAGCAATAACCAACTCCAGCGCTTTTCTGTCAGCGCACCAGGCAGATATCAACTCTTGGTCAGTGATAATTTGGGGAACAGTGATTTAGTGGAGTTTGAGTTGAAATAAAGCGGAATTTACTGGTTATTCGTGATCTCAGGAAGTACGGCTAAAGTCAGCCGACAACTGCAGCAGAGCTTATCATTTTCATCAACAACATCGATCTGCCATACCTGACTGCTGCGCCCGAGGTGTACCGCAGTAGCCTTCGCTGTGACCATTCCGGAGCGTGCCGGACGTAGATGATGTGCGTTTATCTGCTGCCCCACCACCAGCATCCCTTCAGGTGCAGCCAAATAACCTGCCATACTGCCCAAGCTTTCTGCTAACGCCGCCGATGCACCGCCATGCAGTAGCCCCATCGGCTGCATGGTACGCTGCTCAACGGGCATAGTCGCCAGCAGATGAGCTTGACCCAGTTCAGTGATCCTCATCCCCAGATGTTCACTTAAGGTATTGCGGTTCATCTGGTTGAGCGCATCCAACGTCGCTGACTTATGCCAGATCGTCAGTGGCCTGTGGTCATTGGTCATTTATCTAACCACGCCAATGCTTCACGGCGGCTGGTAAACACCTCCGCATGCCAGGGGTTTTCTCGTTGCTGCTGTTGCAGCACACGCATGGCGGCCATACTCGCCTTGCTGTAAACCAACACCGCCATCGCCTCAATCTGCGGCAGATCGGCTAAGCCTTGTTGTGCTTCGTAGGTATAGGTGTACTGATTAATCTTATTGATAAGTAGGCGAAATGGCGCACTGAAATTGGCCAATAGACAGTCGTGGTAGGCCTGCACATCCGACAGTGTCATCTCAACACCATCATCAACAATCACCTCGGCAATATCAGGCGCTAATTGATGAATAGTGACAACAGAAGTTCTAAATGTCGTCATAACGATACTCGTACAGATTCTGATTAATGACCCTTAGGCTTTATATCATCCAGCGTTAACACGCCGGTATTCTCAAACGGTACTTTTACCGAAAAACCCAAGCTGGTATGCAGATATCCGCTCACGTGGTAGTTAAGCGCATCGTCTTGAGCGCTGATAAATTTGAGCAATATCCCCGCGCCCTTGAACATATTCGTGGTGAGATAAAGGCTCACTTTCTCTTCACCAAACGGCTCAATGACTACTTCAGATGCGCCGACACCCGTCGCCACCTCTTTTCCTTCCACTTCCAGTGCAAGGTTCAGTCCCTCAATCGGCAGCGCTTGGTTGTTCGGGTTTTGCACATTGAGCACCACCAAGAAACGCTGCTCAAACAGATCACCACCTAAGCTCTTAATGCTGGACAAGCTGACATTTGGGCTTGCAAAATCCAAGCTGGCACAGCCTGCCATCAATAACAAAAATAAACTCGCTACCAGTTTCTGTTTCATTACCATCGATCCATCAGCCACATGCAGAGAAAAATCGGAATCCTTCATACTGCGCTTCCTACAACATCTGAGCATACTACCAGTGGTTATGAAAAGCTTTTATCAGGACAGAAAATGTCGATCTATGTTCGTCCTAAGTTCACAGTTAACTTCGCCCCTGACTGGAAACATTAGCAATAACCTAATCAACAAATTGGCATAGCATAAGGGTTACGCTACCCTGAACAAAAGCCAACCAACGACAGACCAGACGAGTCAATTTTGTCTGTTTTCTACCGACCATAGAGTTAGTGCCATTGATGATTTTAAACACGGCCTCAGTGATTTCAGCTGCTTGTCTCACCCTGTTTTTAGTTTGTACCCCCGCCGTAGCGAAAACAGAACAACAGTCAAATGAGCGCTCACAGGAGAACTCAAAGCCACCACTTAAGGCTGAGCCCAGTAGCCCAATAGCCAATGCGCCAAGCCCTATCGTCAGAATTGAACCAAAGTATCCGATGCGGGCTGCCAGAGATGGGATTGAAGGAGAAGTCGTGGTCGAAGTCGTTATCGATGAAATAGGCGGTGCCGATCAGGTTAATGTTGTCACTGCAAAACCAACCGGCATCTTTGACAAAGCCGCAATAAAAGCGGTCAAACGCTGGAAGTGGCGACCAACAATCGGAACCAACGGCCCCGAAAAAGTCACGGCAACCTATAAATTAAGATTTCAGTTGGCACCTTAGAGCAACAAAAATCAGCCCCCTGCCACGCAAATTCTGATCCACGACGGGACAACGAAAGCGCAACTCGATATGCTGCTCTCGATTCGAGAATTGGAAAAATGAAATGCAGTACAAAGCCATAAAATTGTTATTAGCGAGCCTGATCATTGTTCATCTATCAGGCTGCGTTGCCGCGGCTGTCGTAGGCACAGCAGTAGGGGTAACAACGAGTGTTGTAGGTGGCGCCGTTGATGTGGCCGATGCCGTCACTCCCGACATTATCGATGATGACGATTAAGCGTTCGCCAAGCTGACATCGATCGATAGTGCTTTCAGGGAGCAAGGCATCACCCTGCTCCCTTAATCTTAACCCGCAGCACAACGATTTTCTTTCAGGCAAAACCGCTAAACGGTTTGCAATGCCAGCTCCAGCGCCGCAGTACGACTATCTAGCAAGTGCTCTTTGCCCAGCAGATCTATCAACCCCATTCTGGCCAATTTGTTTCTGGCTTCCTCGGTACGTACCACCAAATAAACATGCTTTTTCAGCTCAATCGCTTCAGTAATGGTGTTTTCCACCGCCAGAGAAATCGTGTCATCAATTAACGACACTTCACTCAGATCGATCACCACCGTTTGATGCTTCTCTATTTTTTGGTGTTGTCTGGACAGCGCTTTAGCCAAACCAAAAATCAACGGCCCGCTGAGATACACCAACAAGATCTTGCCTTTGGCTTGATTCAGGATCTCCTGCTCTCTCGGCTTCAATGGCACCTCATCATCGATGTCACTGATCGCCTTAATGCTTTGCGCTTGTGAACGGCTTAACTTCTCAATGATGATGATGTTGGCAACAAACACCCCAACCCCAACGGCAACGATGAGATCAACAAACACAGTCAACAACATCACCGCGTACATGATCAGTGTCGAATACCAGGACACTCGGTGGGAGCGTTTAATAAAGCTCCAGTCGAGAATGTTCAGGCCAACCATGGCAGCAATACCGGCCAGTACGGCCAAAGGGATCACTTCCAATAGGTCTGCGGCACCAAACACCGCAATGCCCAGTACCGCCACCCGCATTACGCCGGATAACGCAGTTCGTCCACCCGCTTGAATATTTACCACGGTGCCCATGGTAGCGCCGGCACCCGGCAAACCACCAAACAGGCCCGACACCAAGTTGCCGACGCCCTGACCGATAAGCTCTTTATCCGATTTATGCTCAGTACGCGTCAGGTTGTCAGCGATCACCGAAGTCAACATCGAGTCGATACATCCCAACATGCCCAACACCATGCCATCGAGGATCATGGTCGTTATCTGATCGGCCGTAAATGTGGGGAATACCAGACCGGGTAATCCCACTTCAATCTCACCAATTCGGCGTACTTCCCCCAAATCGAACACCAGCACGGAGACCAGCGTGATACCCACCAAAGCGATGAGTTGCGGCGGCACCATCGCCTTGATTTTTTTCGGGGTAAAAACCAGCACAGCGAGGGTAGCGAAGGCTAAAAAGATCTCTATGGTGATCGCATTAGAAATCAGCTCAGGCAGGGCTTTAAGTGTCCCCAAGGCTCCGCCACTGGGCGCGGCTTGCCCAAGGAAGGGTGCCAACTGCATGATTAATAAGATGAAGCCAATACCGGACATAAAGCCGGAGATCACGCTATAGGGCATCAAGGTGATGTATTTACCAAGCTTTAGTGCACCAAAGGCGATCTGAAACAGACCGGCGATCATCACCACAGTAAATGCCATGGCAATGCCGTTTTCTGGATCCGTAGCCAGCATATTGGTGATCACTGCCGCCATAATCACTGTCATCGGCCCAGTAGGCTCGGAGATCAGCGTGGGCGTACCACCAAACAACGCAGCGAATAATCCAATCAGCAACGCGCCATAAATGCCCGCCTCGGCACCTGCCCCAGAGGCAATACCAAAGGCCAGTGCCAGCGGCAGTGAAACGATGGCCGCGGTTAAACCACCAAACAGGTCACCGCGGATGTTTTGTAAGCTTATGGCATTAAACACGTTCAATCGTTACCACCCCAATCTAATGCGTAGTTATTCGTATTCTTATTTAGTTTCGAGGGCGAGAGTTTATCCCGTTCGAGGTAGTTTTTCCAAGCAGTGTTAACAAACGGCTAACACCTACTTGTCATATCAATCATCAGGCCACAATTGGCTCTATTCAAATAAGCGATATACGGCTAGTTATCTGGGTTCATTTGCCAATTCAAATTGGTGCTTTTATAAGCACTGCAGGGCAAAAAAACAAAGCGCTCATCAGTCGTTTCGGGAGGACTCAACACGTAATTTAGATTCAAATTAATTAGCTTTTAATTCATGAAATGTAAAGTTAAACGTACCACCTCAAATTATGACAATTTGAATAACAGGTTGATAAACAAGCAAACAAAAGAAAGAATGAAACGGTAAAACATATCCACACTGTAGGTGTGGACATTGATTGTTGTAAGACAGTCAATCACTGAATTAAATTTACACCGAATAGATTCCAAAGGAGTGGAAACCGATGAAGCCATGGATATTGCTTAGCAGTTGTTTAGTAGTGACAGCCTGCGGAGGTGGCGGGGGCTCAGGTGGTGGTACCACCTTACAAGCACTCAACGACAGCTACACAGTCCGTCGCGCCCAGACCATAGATTTAGATCTACTCGCCAACGACACATACAGTGATCGCGCCAACGTAACCATTAACCTACCGCCATCAAATGATTACACACTGGTGGATGGCAAAATCCGTTTTACCGCCCCCGATGCCGACAGCTTCAATATTACCTTCACTTATTCGATTACCGAGGACGGACAAGAGTCAGAAAACGCAACCGTGACGATTGTCGCTGAAGCGGTGCCTCAGCCCGGTCTAATTGACGCAAATAGCGACACAGCAGTCACCACGATTAGCCAGCCGGTAGAGATCGACGTACTCGCCAATGACACCGTTCCCAATGGTGAACTCTCTCTCACTGAGATTTTTCGTGACGCGCGCAATGGCACGGCACAGATCATAGATGGCAAAGTTTTATACACACCAAATGCTGATTTCTATGGCACCGATTACTTCTCATATAGCGTCGAAGATAACACTGGCAACGGATATGGCGGTGTCAACGTATCGGTATTGGTGCAAGCACGTACCGAAGGCAGGTTTCACTCACTGAAAGTCGGCGATGTTAAAGGCTTCTCCCTTGAAGACACAGGCTTTACTATTTCCAGAGAAACCTCCGATGAAGGGTATGCAAATACCGCTGGCGTAGGCGATCTCAACGCAGATGGTTACCAAGACGCCATCATCTGTTACCCAGATGAATCCAGTGCCCCCGAACTTACCGAATTGGAAAAAGCAGGTGAGTGTGAGCTTAAGTTGGGTGCAGACCGCGACAGTTCTCTACGATCCTTCCATCGGCTCTGGGGTACTCAAGAAGCGATGCAGCTGGGGATCAGTGCCAATGCCGCAGGTGACGTCAACAATGACGGCTATGATGACTTCCTAATACAGGCAGGCGAAGGCAACCAACAGCGCTGGTTCCTTATATTCGGCGCTGAAAATTTACCTACCAATCTACTTGTAGGTAGTGAAGCAAACGCTGTGACGCTTGAGCTATCAACATCACAACTGATCCTGGCACTGAGCGGCATTGGCGACGTTAATAACGACGGCTATGCAGATTTCTCGCTGGTAAAACGGGTCGACCTTGCGGATGACACTCAACAAACCCGCTTGCAGATCGTTTTCGGCTCTGAAGCAATACAGGCGAGCAACACACCGCTGGATCTGGACGCTTTCACTCGCCCAGAACAGAGTATTAGCTATGTTGAAGCTGAAACCTTGCCTACGGGGGATCACTTTCGATTCGGCAGCTTTCTTCATCCCATGGGAGACATTGACCAAGATGGTTACGATGATTTCTCTATCAATGCAGCACAAACAGCAGGCCCGAACAGTAATGAAGATGGCTTAATCATTTTGTTCGGTAAGCAGGACTACAGCGCTGAGCCTACCTCTATATCTACCTTAAATAGCGTATATCTGACAGCAGGTACCGTGCCAGTAGAGCCTCGGCTTATTAGCGGTGGTGCAGGTGATTTTAATGGCGACGGGAAGAATGAGGTGCTGGTGCAAGATCAAGAGCAGGTCTACGCCATCGATCTTAGTTTGGATAAACAGGGACGCTTATCGATTTTGGACCCGAACCGACAGATCACCATTATTTCCAGCTTCTTTCGCTACGCTTATCCGAGAAACCTAGGTGATATTAATGGTGATGGTATCGACGATATCTCCATCAACAATGTAGCTAAAAGCCAAAAGCCTTTGCTTCTAATCTACGGGCGATCAGACCTGAGCCCAGAAATATCTGTAGACGATCTAGGAAACCCAGAGCTTACCGATGGCACGGTAGGTGCTGTCATCCATAACTACGCAACGTCCCCCAACCATGACTTCAAAGTTTGGAGCTCGCCCGTCGGTGACATGGATGGCGATGGCTATGCCGATCTACTGATTGGTGGCTACGCGAACGGCGATTACGATACTGACGCTGAATACACTCTATTATTTGGCGCTCGTCACTGGGGGCGTTAATCTTTTCTCCGCTGTGAACGGTAAAAACCGAAGCCCAGTGCTTCGGTTTTTACCACTGCCACTGTCACTGTCACTACCCGATAAAACCGTCCCCCATCAGCACACCCCTTATCACGATCATCAGCGGAAAAACGACCAATTGTTGACCTTATTAAGGTAGATGTGGAATACTCCGCCGCCCTTGGGTTCTCTCACCCCAATCAACAAAAAGACACAGGTCATTTTATGCAGTTTTTACAGCTCACCGAGGCGCAGCGCCGTGGTGTTTTTATTCTGGCAATGTTTCATATTGTCACCATCACCGCCAGTAACTATCTGGTGCAGCTCCCGTTTACCCTCTTTGGTTTTCATACCACTTGGGGAGCGTTTACCTTTCCCTTTATCTTTTTAGCCACCGATCTGACGGTCAGATTAGTCGGTGCAGCGCGAGCCAGACAGGTAGTGTTTCTCGCCATGGTACCCGCTCTGATCGCCAGTTATCTGATCTCTGTACTGTTTTTTGAAGGGCTGTTTCAAGGCGCATCAGGGCTATATGAATGGAATGGCTTTGTTGCCCGCATCGCTTTGGCCAGCTTCTTAGCCTTTGCCGTTGGCCAACTGCTGGATATCTTGGTATTCAACCGCCTACGTCAACTCAAAACCTGGTGGGTTGCCCCGGCAGGCTCCAGTATATTTGGTAACGGTGTCGATACCCTGCTGTTCTTCTCTGTTGCATTCTATGCCAGCTCTGACCCGTTTATGGCGGAGCACTGGTTGGAAATCGCTTGGGTTGATTACGGCTTTAAGTTGATAGTCAATCTGGCACTGTTTGTACCGCTGTATGGCATGCTGCTTAACTATCTGCAGCGACGCTTTTTCGCTGTCCAGCCAGCTTACTAGACAAGCCTCCAGACAAAGAGGCGCGTGCTAATGGATAACTTGCTAAAGGACTGATGGAAAAATGATTAACATCAACTCGAAATCAGCATAAGTGAGCTTTAAATAGAATAATGAGTATTGATAAAGCAGCGTTAAGAACTGCCATATTTTACGGTTTTGGCATTTCGTTTGGGATATATTCCGGCACTTTGATTTGGCAGTGGTTTCGGGAGCGAAGCCATGAACATATGCTATCCGCAGAAGGGATTGGGTATCATTTATTCCTGCTAGTGATTTGCTCAATCATTTCCTATTACAAACTTATTTCAAAGCCTAAAAGCTAAACATCTGTTTGATTGGATGTAATGCTGTTAAAAAGCCGAAGCCTAAGCTTCGGCTTTTTCTAAGCTCAATTGGATAAGTCACCGCGAACAGTTTATCCCCGTGCGTGTCTTTTACTGCGCAAGCAGATAATCCAGCCCGCCCGTCACCGCCGCGATCTGCGCCTGAATACAGTTTTCATCATCTACTTTCGGGCTGTCTGGGTAGACTTCTGTAGTGGTGACAAACGCCGCTTGTGAGAAGCCGCCACATAAAGCCAATTTGGTTTTAGCGTAATTAATCACGCCTTTCTGCTCCAGCGGGGCACCGATAATCATGCCGTTTTCGTCGGGGGGCGCAATATGAGTGACTTTCTCCACCGCATCAATGACTGCCTTCTGAAATTCAGGCACAGGCTTTTCTGTATCACCCACCAGATAAAACCCATCAGGGATATTCCAGTTATCCTGGGTAATACCATCCCTTGCCGCCCGGGCAGGTCGAAACTCAGCATTGTCACTGTCAGTGGTTTCATGCAGGTCGAAGTGGGCATATATATTCACCGCCAGTGATTCTATGTAGGCCATTAGCTGCGCCGCTTCTGGTGAAGGCGAATCGGCGCAAAATGAACGGTTGGGGTCGACCGCATCCGGGTTCCAGCGGTTGATGGTTTCGTATCCCCAAGGGCTGACACAGGGTGCCACCAATATATTGAAATCTTGCTGATACTTTTCCAACTGGGTTTGGGCAAAACGAAGCGCCCCTTGTACCCCACTGGTCTCATAACCATGTACACCGCCGGTGATCAATACCACTGGCTTATCTGCCTGCCACTGTCGGCTTTTCACAATAAACAATGGGTAGGCATCGGCATTCTGCTGCTCAGTAAGAGTCGGCTCAGTTTTATACGGTAAGGCGCCGTACTGAATAAGCTCACCGTGTTCACTTAATTCGCTCAGCTTTTCCAGCACCTCAGCTTGGTAGGAACGTTTAATACGTTGCGCTTGCAGCCATTGCTGCTTCTGTGCTTCGCCCCAGGCTTCGCCCGGCGTACCGATAGGATAATGTGATTGTTGTTCTGTCATAGGGCACCTCTGCTAAGGCGTCACAGAGTAGATAGGTCCGGCTCCCAGTTCAATCTCTAGCGACAAACGCTCTGTGACTGTTTCATCTCAAAAAGCAAAAGAGAGATGGGTGTACGCATTATACAGTGCTAAGCACTAAGGCTTCGATTTTCTATTCAAGTCACCTCATGACGACAACAACAAATCAGTCCAAAACCAGCGACGACGAAAACGATCAAAACCGATAGTCGCTGACGCCAATAACCATCCAAACCTAAATTGCAATCATTCTCATTTGCATCTTATAATGCGAACAAGTTAATGACACATCATTTAATTCCAGTGCCAGCCAATGCTTGGAAGAGATACTTAGTAACAGCTAATCAAAACAAAACATAAGGATAGATATACATGCTGAGGAGTTCGTTGTTTGTAGTTTTAAGCTGCGTAGTGTTATTTGGCATCACAGGCATGTCATCGCTCGCCCAAAGCGCAACAAAAATCGCTCACTCTCAGGGGGAAATTGTTTTCTCTGCGCCGCCTGAGAAGGTCATCAGTTTTGACCTTATTAGCCTCGACACACTTGATGCGTTAGGGGTGGATGTCCAAGGTGCACCTAAGCAATGGGCTAAGGCCGTCGACCCTAAGTATGCTACCGATAGCTACATCAACATTGGTTCGCTACACGAACCAGATTTCGAAGCAATCGCAGCAGCGCAACCTGACTTGGTGCTCCTTGGCCCACGAACGGCAAAAAGCTACCCGATGATGAGCTCGCTTGCGCCCACTATTGATATGACGCTCGATCCCAACCACCTTTGGGACAGCTTCAAGGCTCGTAGCCAAGCACTCGCAAACCTATTCAATAAGCAAGCATTGCTGGAGATAAAACTTACGCAACTGGATACCAAAATCGCCGAAGCACAACGGCTGGCAGCCAGCAGTGGCAACGGCTTATTTATAATGACCAACGGAGGAAAAATAACCGCGTTCGGACTGGGCTCTCGCTTTGGTTGGTTGCATGAAGAACTCGGCATTGAACCTACGATAAAAGACGTCAAAGCGGCCACCCATGGTGACCCGATCTCGTTTGAATTTATCCTAAACACCAATCCAGATTGGTTGTTCGTACTTGACCGCGATGCTGCAATAGGAAAAAACAGTGGTGCCGCACAAGCACTGCTGGACAATGAGCTGATACAACAGACTAAAGCAAGTAAAAACAAGCAGATCGTTTATCTGAATGGCACTAATTGGTATGTGATTGGCGCAGGTTTATCGGCGATGAATGCCAACGTCGATGAAATCTTAAACGCATTGCGCACCCAAACTCAGTCAATCACGCAGTTGTGAAACTCTTCGTATGTGCATCAGGGATTGTACTCCTGCTGATGATTGCCAGTTTATGTATCGGAGGCGCAGACTTTCAGACTAACGGGCTTGAGCTTGTATTCGTATCACGCTTACCCCGAACACTGGCGGTTGTGCTCGCTGGCGTGTCTTTAGCTATCGCCGGCGTGATCATGCAGCAACTCGCTCGCAACCGATTCGTAGAGCCCGGCACCACAGGCGCTGCTGAGTGGTCAACATTGGGCATTCTACTGGTGCTGTTGTTCACACCCGAACTCAGTGTACTAGGCAAAATGATAGTGGCTTGTGTATTTGCGCTAATTGGCACCTCTCTGTTTATGTTGCTACTTAAACGCCTACCCGCCCGTTCCGATATGCTGGTTCCCCTTGCCGGTATCATGTACGCAGGCGTGATCGGTGCTGTCATCACCTTTATTGCTTATCGCGTTGATCTGCTTCAGGCCATTTGGGTATGGATGCAAGGCGATTTTTCGATGATTCTGCGGGGCAGATATGAGTTGTTATGGATAGCCGCCGGCATGTCATTAGTGGCTTATATAACCGCAGACCATCTAACGCTGGCAGGATTAGGCAAACAGGTCAGTACCAACCTAGGGCTGAACTATTCATTGGTCTTTGCATGGGGGTTGATTGTGGTCTCTTTGATCACCGGCGTAACCGTTGTGGTTGCTGGTGCGATCCCTTTTGTAGGCTTAGTGGTACCCAACATCGTCAGTCAGATCCGTGGCGATAATTTAAAGAACAGCATGCCTTGGGTAGCACTAACAGGCGCAGGACTGGTGCTTTGCTGTGATCTATTGGCTCGGTTACTCAGATATCCCTATGAAATTCCGGTCGGCACCGTCACCGGCGTCATTGGCAGTATTATTTTCCTTCATTTGCTGCTAAAGCCCGCACCGAAAGTCAGAGGCGGTGCGGTATGACGCCTTCCGATGTGACAGAGAAATCAGGTCAAATCAGAAATGCACGCTCACGCCCGATACTTAGACTGGCGGTGATATGGGGGCTGGCGGCACTCTGCATTCTGTTGTTTCTTAGCTTGAACATGAAAGCTGGCTGGGAATTCACACTCATGTTTCGCGGTAAAAAATTGCTGACTTTATTGTTAGTCGCTTACACCGTAGGCATTGCCAGTGTTCTGTTTCAAACCATTACCCACAATCGTATTCTCACCCCCTCGATCATGGGGTTTGATGCGCTTTATGTTCTGCTGCAATCGGGGCTTATTTTTCTCTTCGGGGGGATCACCTATACACAACTGTCTCCTTACATTAAATGGACGGGAGAAACCCTCATTATGGTCGGCGCGCTATGCCTGCTATATCAGTGGCTATTTCGCCTAAAGGGCCAGAACCTGCACCTGTTAGTGCTTGTGGGGGTTATTCTGGGGACCTTGTTTCGTAGCCTTTCCTCTTTGATCCAACGAATGTTAGACCCGTCTGAATTTACCCTTTTTCAAGATGCCATCTTTGCCAGCTTTAATTCAGTAGATGGCTATTTACTCACTCTTTCGCTGATGGTTGTCGTTATCAGTTCCCTCCTTCTATTTCGCTACCATTCTCTATTCGATGTTCTGATGCTAGGTAAAGACAACGCCATTAACCTGGGTGTTCCCTATCAACGATCAGTCCTTGCTACGCTTGCACTGATTGCAGTGCTCACCGCACTTTCAACCACGCTCGTCGGCCCAGTGCTTTTTCTAGGGCTTTTAGTCGCAAATCTTAGCTATACATTGGCAGGAAGTGCCCAGCATAAATACTTGTTCCCCATGGTGGCTGGCATTGGCGTGGTCTGTCTGGTGGGTGGCGAGACCATTCTCCAACACGTTCTGCAATTTGAGTCCCGGCTAAGCATCATTATCGACTTCGTTGGCGGTTTGTTTTTCCTTGCACTGATATTAAGAAAGCAACTGAAATGATAGAACTAAAACAGATCGAACTGAGTTATGACAACGCCCTGATCCTTGAACAGATCAACATCAGCTTACGTCCCCAGGGCGTCACTTCAATCATTGGGCCTAACGGGGCGGGAAAATCTAGCCTACTCTCTATTGCCAGTCGTCTGCTAAAACCCAATAACGGTGAAGTATTGCTGGATGGCCACGACATTCATCAAATGGATAGCCAGTTAGTGGCAACACGTTTGGCCATTCTTCGCCAAGAAAACCACATAACGGCCAGGCTAACAGTGAATGAACTGGTCTGTTTTGGCCGTTATCCCTATCACCGGGGGCGCCCAACAGATCATGATTGGCAACAAGTTGAACAAGCCCTTTGTCATTTAGATCTTATCCCCTTACGCGACAGATACTTAGATGAGTTGTCTGGTGGCCAGCGGCAACGCGCATTTATTGCCATGGTATTCGCCCAAGACACGCAATACCTGATGTTAGATGAACCACTCAACAATTTAGATATGAAGCACAGCAGCGGACTCATGAAGCAACTACGGCGAGCCGCTGACGAACTCAATAAAAGCGTGATCCTTGTATTGCACGATATTAATTTTGCCGCCTGTTACAGCGACGAAATTATCGCGATGCGTGACGGCAAAGTGCTTTATCAATTGTCATCAACACAGCTGATGGATAATCAAAAGCTCGCAAATATATATGACATGCCACTGACAGTTGAGCAATTACATGGCAAACCCGTTTGCCTGTATCACCTTTAACCGCCCCCTTTAATAAATCAGGAGCAGAATATGAACCGGCCACCCAACCGCATTTTGGATATTGTCCGCAGCGAACAAATCACGCCACACATGCGGCGTATTTACCTTGGCGGCCCAAACGTTACCGATTTTCCGACGGGTAAAGAGAGTGCCAACTGCAAATTAATGTTTCCTAGAGCAGGCCAAACCATGGCCGACGTACTGAACTTCTCACCATTCGATAAACCAGCAAGAACGGAGAAACCGATAGTACGCACCTATACCATTCGCCAGTTCAACAAAACAGCCGCAGAAGTAGCCATCGATTTTGTACTGCACGAAAACCCAGGACCAGCCTCTTCCTGGGCACTTTCATGTAAACCCGGAGATCAAATTTGTCTGGTGGGTCCTGGGCCGGATAAGTTAGTGGACTTCTCAGCAGACTGGTTTCTGTTTGCCGGCGATATGACCGCCCTACCAGCCATTTGCGCCAATCTGGAACAGTTGCCAGCCAATGCAAAAGGCTACGCCGTACTGGAGGTATTATCAGATGAAGATATCCATCAGATTTACGCCCCCGCTGAAATCGAGGTTATTTGGATCATCAATCCCAAACCATCACCCGAACAGTCACCACTAACAGAACAAGTAAAACGATTAGTCTGGCTAGACGGATCTCCAGCCGCTTGGGTTGCAGGTGAAGCATTAAGCGCAAAACAGATACGCCGCTATTTAAAAAAAGAGCGAGGCGTAGAACCTGACAGACTGTATGCCAGCGCTTACTGGCAAATGGGGTTAAATGAGGATCAACATCAACAGAAAAAGCGCTCTGAATCAAACTAACCATGTAACGCATATTTGAGAGCTATTACATAGCTATCTACCCTAACAAAACTCGGTAGTTACCAAATCAAACTTAAGCTAGAACATGCAAAGGCACGATAAGCCGCGCCTTTACATGGCTTTTTGATTAGAAACGAGCAGCCACATTGACAAACACACTGCGGCCTTTTTCGACATAGCCATATTCGACAACGTCTTCGTCCAACTCTTTATCGCCGATATTATTGATACCGCCACGCACTTCAAAGGTCTCGTTAATCGTATATCCGGCGCCAGCGTTCCATAGGCTGTAACCGCTGACATTATTAGCAGCGATCACTTGTTCACCGATATAGGTATAGCGAACAAAGGTATAAAGCGGATCTGATACCTGCCAGTTCAATGTGATGTTCACGTTGTGTTCAGGCGTTGACTCCAAGGTATCACCTGTCTCATCGTCTTCGGCATCGGTATAGGTCGCGTTCGCATCAATATCCAGATTATCGATTAATTGATACCAAGCACTGAGCTCAACCCCTTTAACGGTGGCATCGTCGATATTTTGATAAGTGATCACAGGCACACCGTCGATCATATCCACGGCAGTGGTCTGATCCCGTTCAATTTTATCTTCAATATCATTATGAAACGCTGTGATATTAAACGCCGCTACGCTCGATTGATAAGCGACACCAAATTCATAGGTGGTGGATGACTCCGCATCTAAGTCAGCGTTGCCTCGCAGCCAACAGCGCCCGCCGCAACTAATTAGTTGATAATCTTCACTCAGTTCCAACATTCCCGGCGCTTTAAAGCCTTCACCGACCCCTGCTTTAACCACCCACTCATGGGTTAAACTGTAAACAGCGTAAGCGCGGGGACTGAATTCACCACCAAATACTTCATGGTCGTCATAACGACCACCCAAGGTTAATGACAGATCGCCATACTCAACTTCATCTTGAATAAACACGGCGTACTGGTCTTGTGAAATATCGCCATTGATCAGGTCCCGCGGGTTATCAAGTTCTGAATCTCTGTACTCAGCACCGACCACAATTGAATGCTCAGCCAGATCGGTGGCAACCCAACCATCTAAGGTTAAATTGGTTTGGGTGATGTCACCGGTGTCGTAAAGATCACTAGAATCGGTCAAATCAACCTCTTCACGGTACGCCCTTAGCTGGGTATCAAATGCATCCCACGAGCCTTCGTGGGTCACACTTAAATTCAAACGATCAGTGTCCTGATTAGTTTCAACCACAGAGCCACGAGCAGCCCAATGGGCAGTTCGCTCATCTTCACTATAGATAGCTTCAAAAGTCAGCATTTGCTGATGTGACAACTGCCAGCTGAGGGTAGCTAACGCATTCAGCGCGTCTCGCTCCTCTATCGCATCCACTTCTGGCATATCGTCCGTTTGCCAGTCATCTTGGGATAGTGCTTCGACGATCACCGTGGCACCGACGGTCTCAGAAAGCTTACCACTCAAGTACGCATTGCCCCGGTTAAGGTCTCCTCCCTCTCCTGTCGTAATCTGTTCACGTAGATAAGAGATCTCGCCTGTGGTTTCAGCCCCCGGCTTCTTCAAAATCACATTAACCACACCGCCCAAAGCGTCGGCACCATAAAGTGAAGACATCGGGCCACGCACCACTTCAATTCGCTGCACAGCGGTCATTGGGATAGTTGATAGATCGAAGTTGTTTCCGCGGATCAATGCATCATGGGAGTTAACACGGCGGCCGTTGATCAGCACCAACGTATAGCTACTGTCCATACCACGGATACTGATTTGACCACGACCATAGCCGGTGGTCGGTTGAAAATTAATACCAGTCGTCGATCTGATCGCCTCACCAATGTTGGTTGCGCCTATTTTTGCTAGCTCTTCCGCGGTAATAATCGACACAGACGCTGGTGCAGTGAACTCATTATGCTCGGTCAAGCTGGCGGTAACAACAATATGCTCAATATCGTCATCAGATACACCTTCAGCAACAACGGCACCAGAAAAACAGCCAACAAAAGCGCAAGCTAGCAACGATTTTGACAATTTAGGCAATAACTTAGACATGTTTACTCCTTAATCATAGATATTGCTTAATTGTTACATAACACCCAACAAGATCGCAATACAAACAACAATCATTCTCATTCGTATTACCATGATGACCTCATTCATAACAACTGAACAAGGGTTATCACAATGCTCCCTGACAATTTCCATGCCGGTCTGCTACCGAAATTGGCCAATCTAAGCATCGCGTCTGCTTCGAAACAAAGCTGGATGCAGCTAGCGATGCCGCAGGAAGAGCTCGCGATAAAAAATTCGGTCCCAAAACGGAAGCGGGAGTTTCGTGCAGGCAGGCATACCGCAAGAGCCGCTTTAAAGCCGCTGGGATTTACGAGCGATGTAGTCATCCCAATGGGAATAAATCGACAACCCATATGGCCAGACGGGATCACGGGCAGTATCAGTCATACCTCAAATCTCTGCGTCGCTGCCTGTGCTAGAACGTCCCATTATTTGAGTGTGGGGGTTGATGCTGAAATGAATAAGCCCTTAACTACGGCAGTCGCTTCGCTTACGCTCACCCCTGCAGAGCAAGCGATGCTGGAACAGTATCCAGACCTGCCAAACACCCTATTCTTTAGCGCCAAAGAGGCGATCTTTAAGGCCGCCTACCCTTACATAAAGCAATATTTCAACTTTCAACAAGCAGAGCTAACGCTGGATAGATCCCAGCAGCGTTTCACGGCATCACTGGACGAACAGATTGCCGCACTACTACCTCCACATTGCTGTTGGCAAGGCCACTATCGAATCAACAAATCTCATATAGTGACGCTTGCCTGCATCGTCATGGGCTAGCTTCAACGTCAACCCAGCATGCTAACAACCACCTCCTGTTGCTTACGATTAAGCAGCGGCAATCGGTAAGTCAGTTTCTGCCGCCATCGGCTGGAAAGCGTGGCACTGCGACTAACATGATTGGATCGGCATTGTGGTCCGGTGTATAGATAACCGTCAACCATATCGAACAGCGCAGGTGACAGGCTCACTCTCACTGACGGAGGATGAAGCAACACGTCATCAAAACGAACCCTTTGCGCTAGTTCGCCGTCAGCAGAAATCAACGAGGGAACATCGATATCGTCAAGTGGGTGATCAGCCAACGTGCTGGTACCCAGCATATGAGGCCAAACAGATACCAGCTTGCCCGCCTTGGCTTCTTGAAACAGTTCCGCCAAACAACGATTACTTCGCAAACGCACCCCAGACAGCGGTTTCTTTAACAAATGTCGCGCACCAATAATGATAATGGCTGGCCTATCTTTCAAGGCGAAGTTCAGCTTTAAATAATTGAATATCGCTTGATCTCGCTGGCCATTCAATAGCGCCAGATCAGCCGGTGTACGGATCGCGTTCCAATCAAACTCAGGCTCTGCTAAATGGACTTTAATTGGGGTTTTACGATACTTGTTTGCTTCCCGCACCAAATAAAACAGGCGTCCGTATTGTGGTGGTAACCAAGCTGGAAATGCCATTGAATCCAGCCAGATAGCAGCAAGATCTTCATCGGGCACATCAGAGCCACTTAAGTACGCGTTCAGCAGCGACTGATGTTTTCTATTACCGAATTCGACCACTAAGTCGGAATAAGACTCATCCAGTTGTGGCGACAACGCCAACTGAACAAGGTGGTCAAATACGCCCTCAAACCAGTGTGCCTCACCCAAACCCACAATGTGTTTATCAAGTAGCTTACTTTTTACCCACATGATGGGATCTTCAACGCCATTGCTACTCGGTGAGGTTAAATTTTGCGCCATCAAACCCCGTACCTCCGAGTCAGGCGTTCAGCAATATGCTGGCCTATCTCTCTGAGCATCTCCGGGCGCATCATGTCACGATGGATACAATCCACTTCAATCACTTCCACCTCACCCGACATGTACTTCGACCAACCTTCGCGGTCGAGAAACGCTTCCTCTGGCGGTTTCACTGCATTAAAAAACAACATGTCGCCACGATAGAAATAATCAACCCGGTCGCGCACCCTTTTATTGTTGTTAAGTACGACAGCAATCATCGACGAGATAGTCTCGATACTCAGGTGAGCCATCGAACTACCAGCATCCTGCAAAATTTCAATGACTTCTGGACGGGTCAAACTGCTATGTGCCGCTTCATCAAACTCGACACCAGCCATTCTAATAAGTGCGCCAAGCGCCTGATCTTCACCGGGTGGATTCATTTGCTGCCACTGTTCAGTGGGATAAGAATCAAGCAGAGTTAGTAAACCGACCTCTTGCCCCTGTTGTTGCAGCACTCCGGCCATCAAATGCGCGATCATGCCACCAATAGACCAGCCTAAAAGGTGATAGGGTCCAAATGGTTGTTCCCTGCGGATCGCAGCAACATATTCCTCAGCTATCTCCTGCATGGTTTGTGGCAAAGGTGCTTCGGTATCACTGAGATTTTTAGATTGAACACCATATAGTGGGATCTTACTGGGAATAATCGGCGTTAACGCGGCGTAACACCAACTCAAACCACCAGCGGGATGAACACAAAACAGCGCAGACTTACCCTCACGCTTACGCAGTGGTAATAAGATCTCTAGCGCTTCGTCACCATTGCTGCCATTTAGTTTTGCGGAGATCCCTTGCACTGTCGGTGCCTGGAATACCGCCGCCAATGACAGCTCTATCCCCATGATCTCTTTAACATGGGCGATTAGCTGTGCCGCTAACAAGGAATGGCCACCCAGTTCAAAGAAGTTATCGTCTACCCCAACGCTTGGCAGCTCCAACAGATCACAGAACAATTTGCATAACCGCTCCTCTAACAGATTGCTTGGCCCTTTCGAACCAACTTGCTCCGACAAGTCTGGTTTTGGCAACGCTTTGCGCTCGAGCTTGCCATTGGCCGTAACAGGAAAGGTTTCCAGTTGAACGAAGTAACCCGGGATCATGTAATCAGGTAGGGGCTCCGCAAGAAACGCCTGTAATCGCGCTGGATCTAACGCAGGAACCGTCCCTTCCATATCGACATGAGCACGAAAATATGCCACAAGTCGTTTATCCCCTTGGCCATATTCCTGCACCACCACCGCCACTTGAGCAACGGCGTCATGCTGCGCCAACGCATTTTCGATCTCTTCCAATTCGATCCGAAAGCCGCGAATTTTCACCTGAAAATCACTACGACCGGCATATTCCAACACCCCGTCGTCGCGCCACTTCGCCAAATCACCGGTTTTATAGATACGACTGTTATTCTCTGCAACAGGATTGGCAATAAAACGCTCTGCAGTTAAAGCTGGTTGCCCTAAATAGCCAAGGGCAAGTTGTGCGCCACCAATATAGAGATCACCGACAACCCCCGGCGGAACTGGCTGTAAGGCATCATCCAGCACATACATTTGGGTGTTCCAAACGGGGCGGCCAATGGGGATTGAGTTGGTTTCTGCATTAGCCTGGCAGGCCCAATAGGTCACATCAACCGCAGCTTCAGTTGGGCCATAGAGGTTATGCAACGGCGAACTAAAGCTTTCGTAGTAACTGTTAACCAGTGAAACCGGTAACGCTTCGCCACTACACAACACTCGCCTTAAGCTTTGGCATTGTGCTGGATCTGCCTGTTGTAAAAAAACTTGCAGCATGGAGGGTACGAAATGGATAGTGGTTATCCCTTGTCGCTGGATCAAATCGGCCAAATAGATCGGGTCTTTATGTCCCTCAGGCTGTGCTACCACCAGCACAGCTCCCTCAAGCATGGGCCAGAAGAACTCCCAAATGGAGACATCAAAACCACAAGGTGTTTTCTGTAGCACGCGATCGTCATGATCGATCGCATACTGGTGCTGCATCCACAACAAGCGGTTGACTATCGCCTGATGCCCAACAACCACGCCTTTAGGCTTGCCTGTGGAACCCGAGGTATAAATAACATACGCAGGATCTTGCGGGGTTAACTCTGACAAGCGTTCTTCGGCAGCCACGGGGGCCGCGCTAAACACTGATTGCACCCTCGTCCAACGGGATTCATCAACCCGCAAGGTAGGAAGTGATTCGGGAAGTTTTGCCAACAACAGCTGATCAGTGATCACCAAAACAGGCTCGGCACTCTCGACCATATAACCGATCCGCCCGTCAGGATAATCAGGGTCAATCGGCATATACACACCACCGGCTTGCAGAATAGCTTGCTGCGCTACAATCAACTCCACGCTGCGCGGCAACAGGACGGCGACACGGGTGCCGACATCTACCCCTTGCGCAATTAACCATCGTGCGAGTGGATTCACCAGCTCCGCAAGCGCTGCATAGGACAAGATCTCGTCACCAAAAACCAGAGCTGTCCGTTGCCCATGTTTTTGCACTGACTGCTGCAACAGGGCCGATAAGGTTTGTTGCGCTACAGGCTGCTCGCTGGCATTCCAGCTTGTTACGATTTTTTCATGCTCTCCTGGCAGTAGCAGCTGAACGTCACCGACCCGACTACGGCTCGTTCCGGCGACTAAACTGGCGGTGAAAAAATCCGCCATAAAGTGAAACAGGCGCTGTTGATGGCCGATGATCTCGGCCTGGGTATAGAGCGCGGGATTTGCATCCATATCCAGATGTAATTGGCCATCCAGTTCGTAGCAGTAAAAGGAGATGTCATCTACAGGCCCTGCAGACAAGTTATGGGCCTTAGACTTCAAATCAGCGAACTGATGTTGATATTCAAATGGCATGATATTGACCAGCGGACCAAACAGGTTGCGACTCTCCTTGACCAAATTTAGTTCGCGATGCAACTCTTCATATCGATAGCCTTGATGCTTACGTACCGCACAGAACTCTTTGTTTACTTGTGTCACCAGATCCGCAATATCCTGACCCGGATTGAAACTCACCCGAACCGGTAAGATGTTGACACGCATCGCGGGAGTTTGGATCGCCACTGAACCTAGCCGCCCCATTAAAGGTACGCCTAGCACAACATCATTAGAACGGGTCATACGATGCACGTAGGCGGCAACAGCAGCAATTAAGACACTGTACCAGTGGGTACGACAGCGTTTTGCCATTGCCCCCATATTGGCAAAGTCCTGCGTCGACATTGCACCTTGAAGACGTAAGAAGTGGTCTGACGTAACAGTTGGTTTCCCGGCCAAATTAACCGTGTCGGAATGATCAGCATAACGTTGTAAGTAAAATGCTCTGTCAGCTTTATACTTATCTGATGTTTTGTACTGATTGTCCTCTACCAATAACGCCGTTTGATCCACCAGCGCAATCTCAGGTATAGCTTCATTGCGAGTAAGACAACCATATAGCGTAGCCACTCGAGAGGCGATGAGAGACATGCTATAGCCATCGATGGCGATGTGGTGCAGCGAGAAAAACCAGCAATACTGGTCATCAGTCAGCCGCAACAGCGCCATGGTAAACAGTGGCCCTAATTCCAGATCGACCGGCGTTTTCAGTTCGTTGTGCATCCATTCAGTAGCCATCTCCAACGGTGCAGCTTCGGCACGAAAGTCTTTGCGAACAACCTGCCAGTCACGCCGTACCACACGCATTCGCGGGCCTTCCGTGGTTGTTTCAAAATGAGCATGCAAGGAATCCACTTCATTGATAGTCGTTTTGACGGCACTAACAAACGCCTCCTCATCCACCGCCCCGTCAATCACAATGAATTCGCCCGTTTTGTATATGGGGTTATCTGGATCTCGAAGTTGAGCAAACCAAATTCCCGCTTGAGCGTCTGTTAAAGGCTGCCATGCTGTATTTGTCGGTGTACCTGCGGTCATGCTGCAGCCTCCTCTAGCTTGGCACTAAGTAGCTGCCACCAGGATTCAACGCATGGCACTGCAGCCAGCTCAATAAATGACACATTTAGACCTTGTTGCTGCCAATCGCCAACAAGCGACATCATGCGTACAGAGTCCAAACCAAAATCAAGCAAGCTGTCATCAGCTGTGATCTCGTCGGGCGCAATCTCCAGTAAGTCTGCGAGTTGCTTAAGCAAAGTGTGGCGGGATCCAGGAATGGGGTAAGTTGAGTTTTCCTGACTACTAATGCTCGCCTGTAGTGTTTCAGTGGTGATCACTTTGCCACATCGACCCGCGATATAATTTAGCGACATTAAATGCTCTTGCAGAGAAAAATCAGCCACGGCATCTGAAACGATAAAGGGCTGAATATCCAACATAAATGCTTCAGCGGCGGTTTGCATACAGCCAATATGCGCATAAACGCCAACGATAATAAGCTGGTCTCTTTGCCACTGCGCCATCTGTTTTTTAAGCTCAGTACGTTGGAATGCGCTGTAGCGCCACTTAGTTAAAACGGTGTCATTAGCTGCTGGCCGCAAGGCGGGTACAATTTGGGTTAACGCGCTATCGTCCTTTAGTCCCGGCCCCCAGAAGTCGCTCAGCAGTGCACGGTGTTCTACAGGTTGGTCGCCAGGTTGCGCAGTGTAGACCACGGGGATCCCTGCTGCTTCAGCCGCTGCTCTAATCTGGCCAATATGCTGGATAACTCGGCTAATAGGTTCCTGCTGTTGATCATAGAAATTGACAAAATATTGCTGCATATCGTGAATTAGCAATACAGCCCGCTGCGGGTCAACGGACCAACCAACTTTATTTAAAATGGGCGCAGTGGCGTCGGCAAGTGAATACGCCTGGATCGCAGGTATAGTCATGGTTTCCTCTTTCATATATATTGTTTGTTAGCTTGAACATAGGTTGAGTACGATAACTAGAGCGCCATCTGAAGCTGTTTCTTATTGACCTTGCCAACCGCGGTTTTCGGCAGGGTATCGACCCATTCGATGCGATCTGGGATCTTGAATTCCGCCAAGCCACGAGCTCGAAGAAAGCGCTTTATCTCTATCGCTTTGGGCCGCTCAGTTTGACTGACCAACACGGCACAGCTGCGCTCACCCAGGTAGGGGTCCGGCAGGGAAATAACGGCAGCATCATGTACATGTAGGTGAGCAATCAGATGGTTCTCGACCTCTTCAGCGGCGATCTTTTCGCCACCGCGATTAATCTGATCTTTACTTCGACCAACCACTTCGATATTGCCTGACGGCGTCAGTCGAACCAGATCACCCGTACGATAAAATCCATCTTGGGTAAATGCCTGATGGTTATGTTCAGGCGCAGCGTAATAACCTCGAATGGTGTATGGCCCACGTACCTGCAGGTGTCCCACCTCACCGACTTCAACAGGTTTATCTGCACTGCCCAAAACTCGGATTTCATCGGCATCAGACATAGGGCGGCCTTGGGTATACACCACTGTCTGTTCGTCGTCATTTAGCCGGGTATAGTTAACAAGACCTTCCGCCATGCCGAAAACCTGCTGTAGTTGGCACCCCAGGACTGGGCGAACCCGCTTTGCGGCCTCAGCACTAAACTTGGCACCACCGACTTGCAATAGTCGCAACGGCGAGATATTGAATCGGCTGTGCTTAGCCAAATCGAGCCAAAGCAAGGCCAGAGGGGGCACTAATGCCGAAACCGTAACGCCATGTTGCTCTATCAACTGAAATGCCGTTTGCGGAGTGGCATCTGCTGCCAGGATCACTGTGCCACCCACCATGAAGAAGCCCAGCGCTCCAGGTGAGCTCAGAGGAAAATTATGGGCGCAAGGGAGAACACACAAATAACTATCATCAGACGTTAGCTCACACAGCTCAGTGCTGCGACGCACACTATATAGATAGTCGGAATGAGTACGCGGTATAAGTTTTGGCGCCCCAGTGGTGCCTCCTGACAACTGGAAAAAAGCAAAAGCTGGCTCTGCTTTTGAGGGGCGCAACTGCCCATCACTAAACACCTTCTGCAGATCAACAATTAGGCTACTTGGTTCTTTGTCATCACCTCTCTGCAGGCAAAATACTTTTTGCACACTCTGCCTGTCATGCAGTAACCCCTCGGCTAGTTCTCGCCAATTGAATCCGCCTTGCTCCGCGACAATATAGGCCTTAGCTTTAACAAAATTACAGAAGTAACGGATCTCTGATGTGCGATGGGCTGGCAACGCCAATACAGGTTGAACACCCAATTTCAGTAGCGCAAAAAAACAGAGATAAAATTCCGCAATGTTAGGAAGATGCAACACGACTTTGTCGCCACACTGCAAACCATGGGACTGAAACCCAACCGCGAGCCTTTCAACCTGCTGAGCCAGCTCCACATAGGACCAGCGCCGCTCGCCGCAAACCAGCGCCGTTTTGGTTGGAGTGCTGCTAGCACGGAGTTCAACCAATTGCTGAATCTTGGTGTCGGTCCAATAACCTTCATCGCGATACTGCTGAGCAAAAGATTCAGGCCACGGTATATAATTGGGGTCCGTTTGTATCACGTTGTAGTGGCTCATATGGTCGCTCCCAACATCTCACTCTCCAGCAAATCGATGCCGATAGCATTCAAAATGGTGCGCATCTTGTTGCCTGTTTCATGGAGTTCACTCAAGGGCTCCGAGCCATCAACAATGCCCGCTCCAGCAAATACGCGCATCTGCTTCTCAGCAACCTCAGCACAGCGAATAACGATCACCCATTCACCGTTACCACGACTGTCACACCACCCCACTAAACCAGTGAAATAGCCTCTGTCGAATGCTTCAGATTCACGGATAAATTGGTGAGCAGACGCTTTTGGGAATCCGCACACGGCCGGCGTTGGGTGCAGTGCGCTGACCAACTTCAACACACTGGTATTCGGATTCATCAAGCTGCCCTCCACTTGCGTGGAGAGATGCAGCATGGCGGGCGTGTGAATAACTGATGGGATTAAAGGCACATACAGATTACTACAGTAGGGCTGTAGGGCCCGCTCAACGGACTCAACCACGAGCCCGTGTTCATGGAGATCCTTGTCACTATCGAGCATCTCCAAACACAGTTGCTCATTTTCACTCTCTAGGGCACTACGACGACGGGAACCGGCCAACGGATTGGATCGAATGGCAGCGCCTTTACGAGAGACCAATAATTCAGGACTGGAACCTATCAGGTGTCGTGTCTCCCCCGGCTCGGAGATGTTGACACAAAACGTATATCCTGTGCGGTTTTGCTGTAACAGTGTCAACAGCAATTGATCGAGGTCGATATCCTCTTCGGTATCAACCTGCATGCTGCGCGACAGCACCACTTTATCAATACCACCGCAACCACAAGCATTCACAGCTTGTTGAACCATTCGCATATATTCGTTCGGCGCGGGAATTGGCTGCATACGATGACAAAAAGCAGGGCAGGTATTCAGCCCTCCTTGTCCAACTCGTGAGGAGGAGGAAACAAGTACCTGCTCAGGGATAATAAATCGAACCGGATTATGCTCAGAGAAAGGGATCAGCCCCATCGCAATGGGATTATCACTCTCATCACGTTTGTGCTTCTGCAGAATCTCAGTAACAAAACTATCTAACCGACTAAATTCAATTTTCTCTGAGTAGGTAGACACTACCCCTCTGGCTAATATCGAGGAGCTGGGCGAACTGAAAAAGAACTCTTCCTGACGCTGACCGTTGGCTATTTCATCTGCCATCTTCTGGCAACTAATCGTCTGTCTCGTGCTGGCAGGAGTGTGAGCTTCAACGAGTTGAATTGGCATCCCTAAACCTTGGCTTTAACAAGTGACTTGAGATCTAAAAACTACACCTCATTAACATTGATTGCAAATCATTATCATTTGCATTTAGATTAGTGTAAAATGTGTATCCTATTGTAAACAAGCGGCTTATTAGAAATAATGAATATAAATTCAGCCCATAACAACCCAGAACAAGCGCCACCATTACGCTGGATCTTAGCCCTGATTGTTTTCACTCAATGGGTCGCTATCACCGACTTTATGGTGCTCATGCCATTAGCTCCAAACCTGGCTGAGTCGTTAAACATTTCTGTTCAGGACACCGCTTGGTTCAGTGCTGGATACGCTGTGGCCTCAGCCATCTCGGGGTTGCTGCTGTCGTCACGATTGGACCAATTCAGGCGCCTTCCCGCCTTGCTCACTTGCCTTTACCTTAAAGCGGGACTGATTTTATGTATCACGATGATTAATAGCTTCGACGGGTTTCTAATTGTGCGAACCCTTTGCGGGCTCTTATCTGCGCCGGTAGCCGCGCTTGCCATGGCGATCGCCATTGACCTTTTCCCTACAGCCCAGCGCGCTAAAGCGATGGCTAGAATCGCTTTGGGATTCCCCTTAGCAGCGATTGTGGGGGTACCTATTGGGCTAGAACTCGCTTACTTAATCAATTGGAAAGCGGCATTTCTATTCAATGGGATGATGATGATGTTAGCAGCCTTGGTTTGGCATCGGCTGTGGCGCAGTTATAACAAACAATTGACTGCCAAAGGCGACCTGGACTCAAACAAAAGATTCCACCCACTACAGACACTCACTCAACAGAACCTAAGGCGCGGCGCGCTACTCACCAGCTTGGGGATTTTCTCAGCATTTCTTTTTATTCCCCACTTTTCCGCCATTTTCCAGTACAACTTTGACTACCCAAGATCTGGTATGAGTTTGCTCTACCTTTTTGGTGGCATCGCCACCATCGTCATCACGCAAGCGGTTGGTCACGTAGCGAAACCGAATAACATGGCTCTACTTATGTTGATGACCTGCATTACCAGTATCGGTTTACTGATTGTCGCATTTATCAGTTCCCTCGCGCTCCCCGTCGCACTTATATTCACCCTTTTTATGGGGTTAAACGGATGCCGGAACGTACTATTACAGATAGCAGTAAGCGTGTTACCCGGAGCAAACCAAAGAGCGGGTTACTTTGCCGTACTGGGTACGGTAAGGAATCTATCGACAGGCGCAGCAGCTGTGATTTCAGGCGCTATCTTAGTGGAAACACCGTCCCTGCAACTCGCCAATATTGAGAGTCTGGTGCTGTTATCTGCGTGCGCGCTTATGGTACTGCCTTGGTTGATGCGAAACTTGGTAAAACCAGTACTCAAACTAGATCAAACCGGAGAGCCGTCGCAGACAGCTAAAAGCACTATAAGGTGACCTGTCCTAGCGGTTAATTTCTTATAGAATGCGGTCTTCAAGAAAGGTGCACCCATCACATCTGGCGAATCCTTGCAGCCAGATGTGATGATAACGTATTGGTTACTCTCAGCAGCGATAGAAAATGGCGGGTTCGGGGCGCGTTTAAAAGGTCATCATTGGCTAAATGTTGCAGATAACATAGCCATGAATACAACTGAAAGTGAATATTTTTGCTCCCCACTTTACCGATAGAACTGCTCTGATTCAGCTAAGATTTGGGTAAACTTACTTTCGAGTGGCCCCCCCATCAGCTGCACGCGCCGTTTCATTTCATCGACCCAGAGACGTTCATCAATCACAGCTTTTGGAAACAGGGTTCGGCGCTGGGTCGGTCCCACATAAAGCATGGCGTCAAATAATGCCGACACGGGGGCATTCCGGCTATCGATTTTACCGAGCCGGTAACGCGCTTTCGGCATCAAATCAATAAAGCGCAGGGCTGAAAATGGAGGTTGCTGAGCGTCAATCAATCGCTTACCACTAAGAGGTTGTAACGCTTCTATTATTTCTGGCTGTGCCATGGGCCAGACAGAATAAAGCGCGCCCGGATAATGCCTTAACAAACGGGAGGCTAACGTCAGCTCGTTATCAGGCAATGCCTTACTGACTCCTTCAGGGATCCGCAATAGGTGAAATGCACCGAAGATAAGAAGTGCTTTCTGTTGGCTTTTTATCACTTTTTCAACTGTGGCAAAAAAACCATCGACTTTGTTGGACGCTGCTTGCTGCCACTGCTCGCTATCTTTCACTTGTTGCCAGTCAAATGCTTGTTCAGCCAGCACCACTTTTATCTGCAGATGCGCAGGCCGAGATAAGTTAGCCTTACGTACGGCGGTAAAAAAGTCAGCGTAAACGTCGGGCATCCAGGCAGTAAAGAAAACAGATCCACGCAACACGTTAAGCATCTCTCCGCGGCTCACCTGCTCGCCAGCGATATAACTATCCAGTAACGGCTGAAACTTGGCATTGCCAAATTCAACAATGACCGTTTGAGCTCGCGACACAAACTCATCTGACACGACCAGTGATGTCGCATACGACATAAACTCTTCATTGAAATGGTAATCACCCAGACCGACGAATGTATGGTCGTGGAACCTCGACAATATGCCCTCATCTGCCGGTATTGCCGCTTGCCTCAGCGCTGTAAGCTCGTCGTCAGACAGGGCAAGATCAGGATTATGAGGCAGATATTCACAACCGGTTATCCAAAACAAACTAAGCACGAGGAGAGGCAGAGACTTTGTTCTCTGACAGAGGCGAGAACTACCTAAATCTAAAACAAAACGGCGTAGTAACGACATATCGCATTTTTCCGTGAGAACCAGCAAGACACACATGATAATGATAATTGATTTCATTTGCATTAAGGCTGTATGATCTAGTTTGATTTTTACTGGATTCAGCAATGATATCGAAAACCTATCTGGTTTCTGGTGCAGCCAAAGGCATCGGCGCTGCCGTTAGCCAAAAACTGTTATCCCAAGGCCATAAAGTAGTCATGCTAGATGTCGACGACGTGGCGCTTTCAAAATTAGCGAAAGCATTGGCAGGTGCCTACTCCAGACAGCTGGTCAGCTGCTCTTTCGATCTGAGAAACACAGGAAGAACACAATATTTAATCGATGAGATAGAGCAAGAACATGGCCCAATTGATGGCTTAATATGCTGTGCAGGTATCCTTTCACTGGGTCGTATATTGGACATGGGGATAGATGCGCTGGCAAAGATGATGTCAGTTAATGTAATCGGCACAGCTGCCCTTCTTCAGGCAGTAGCTCGCCATATGGTGACGAGAAGCCAAGGCAATATTGTTGTCATCGGATCGAATGCCGCGACAACCCCACGCTTAGGAATGGCGGGTTACTGCAGTTCAAAGGCCGCCTTACATAGTTTGGTGAAAAACCTAGGCTTGGAGCTATCTCAACACGGTATACGCTGTAATCTAGTCAGCCCAGGCTCTACCCGTACTGAAATGCAAACCCAAATGTGGCACGACCAATATACAGAAGCAGACACCATTCAAGGCGATCAACAAAACTACCGGTTAGGTATCCCACTACAGAAATTAGCTGAACCAGAAGAGATCGCCGATGCGGCACTATTTCTACTCTCATCAAAAGCTAGCCACATTACCATGCACGATCTACGCGTTGATGGCGGAGCAACGCTCTAAACCTGGCGCTAACCTTAACAAGGTTACCTCGCGGGCTATGCCGTCCTCGCTAATTCTTTATCTAACCACTTCAAAAGCTATGCTTCAGACTCTAGGGGGAAAGGGAAAGATCTTCCCTAACCTGAAACCGGATTTTAAGATACCCACAAAAAATCGAAGCGCTAAGGCTTCGTTTCTTGCATTTTATCGAGTCTAAAACAACTGATTTGTCTATTTTCTATTTGTTTTCCAAATGCCTATTCCAGCACCGGCTAAAATGATCTGAGCCGAAGCCAAAAGGAAAATTTTGGCATTACGTGTCGACTCATCTTCACCTTGATAAAGCGGCCCCAAACACTCCCTCCCCATAAAACAGTCCAACACAAATGAGTAGCCCCAATGGTGAGGATGACAAAAAAGTGATGTGCTTATCGCTGAAAACGCTAGGATCACAAGGATAAACATGACGCGTAAACGAGGCGATAACATATACCATGGTGCCCCTCGACCATTGCCAAATCACAGATTGAATCAACCATCTAATGTCAGTCGCTTAAGCAGCACTTCTACTGCAAATGTGGCATGGACATTTAATTATCACGCCGTATTATTTCATTTTTTCAGCCTCGGCCTTCGCTAATGAGATTTTCTCTTTTCACGCTTTTCTCGCTGCTCTTAACGCATGTACCTGCAGTCGCCGCTTCAACGGCTGCACCCGCTGACCAGCAGGCGCAATTTCTGAAAAGCTTTAACCAGCATGTAAGCGCATTACTAGCGGATAAAAGCATTCCTGGTGGCGCCTATGCCATTATCAAGGATGACCAGGTCGTTGAAGTGAAGACCTTTGGTCATCTGGATATGCAAGCGGAACAGCCTGTGACTCCAGATACCGTGTTCCGCTTGGCCTCGGTTTCCAAACCCTTTGCCGCCACCATCACCACCATGCTGGCCCATGAGAAACAGTTAGATCTGGATGCGCCCATCACCCAATATGTGCCGGAGTTTCACCTTGCAACGCCAGGCGCGGCGAAAAAAATCAAAGTAAAGCATGTGCTGAGCCACACCACGGGCTTGGTACCCAATGCTTATGACAACCTGCTGCATGAAAAATGGAGCATGGAGAAAGTGATCCGCCGATTTGAACGAGTAGTACCGGTATGCCAACCTGCACAGTGTTATGGCTATCAAAACATCGCCTACGGCTTCTTAGAGCCAGCTATCGAGCAGAGCCAACAACAAAGCTACGAAGCCCTACTTGAGCAACGTTTGTTTACGCCGCTAGGTATGGCTAACGCATCGCTAGGACTCGAAAAGTTCAAACAAGCTAAAAATAGCGCAAAGCCCCACGTGCTAATTAACAGGGTCAACACTGGCAAAAAAGATAGGAATGGCAAAGCCATTAAGTCATACGTGTGGCGTACCGTAAAGGTCACCCCGGACTACTACAAAGTAGCCACGGCCGCAGGTATTAACGCCAGCATTACCGATTTGAGCAAGTGGCTGATCGCCAATTTAGGCCACGCACCAAAGGTACTGACACCGGCCTTGATCGCAGAGCTGACAGAGCCTCGCATCCGCACCCGCAAAGACTTAAAACGAAAGCATTGGCGGGATTATTTAGAAGACGCACACTACGGTTACGGCTGGCGCATCTATCAATTCAAAGACTACCCAATTATTTACCACTCTGGCTGGGTACAGGGCTTCCGCGCCGATATCGGCTATTCGCCTACCCTAGGCGTGGGGTTCGCCGTACTGATCAACGCCGAATCAAATAGCATCAGCGAGATCTCCACGGAATTTTGGTCACAAGCGTATAAACTGACGGACGAAAAGCCGGCAAAAAGTTAATGGCTGAAAGTTAACGGATAAAAGTTACCAAAGCATCGATTGGGAGCACGGATATATCATGATTCGATTTTGGCAAACCCCAAAAGCTGGGGCCATTAGCGATTTAAGGCTGCAGCAAGCCTCACTGCCCGCACTCGCCGCAGAAAAGATCCGGATCGATGTGAAAGCCGTTGGACTTAACTTTGCCGATATCTTTGCCTTAACAGGCTTGTATAGCGCCACCCCTAAAGGCGCATTCACGCCCGGGTTGGAATTCTCTGGCGTGATCTCTGCGCTGGGCAAGGGTCACAACTCTCCTTTCAAGTTAGGTGATCGCATTATGGGCGTCACTCGCTTTGGCGGCTATTGCGACACCATAGATATTGAACCAGATTATCTGGTGCCATTGGCTGACAATTGGAGTCATGAACAAGGTGCCGCCTATCTGGTGCAAACCCTGACCGCTTGGTATGGTTTAACCGAACTCGGCAACCTTAAATCTGACCAAACGGTATTAATTCATAGCGCGGCAGGTGGCGTCGGCCTGCAAGCAATGAAACTAGTTAAAGCCTTAGGCGGCAACCCCGTAGGCACGGTGAGTTCGCCAGACAAACAAGCCTTTCTAAATTCACAGGGCTTTGATGACGTTCTCGTTCGTCAGGGTTCGTTCAGCAAACAACTGAAACAAGCCGGTCGCCAATTTGATCTTGTATTAGACGCCATCGGTGGTGAGGTGCAAACCGCCAGCTTCGACCATTTGTCGCCCATGGGTCGGCTGGTAGTGTTTGGCGCGGCTGAATTTACTCCGGGAAAAAATCGACCTAATTACCTGAAAGCCGCCTGGCGATATTTGAAACGCCCCAAATACGACATCATGCCGATGATCAGCGACAACAAATCCGTGATGGCGTTTAACCTGATTTGGCTTTGGGAGCAGACTGCATTGCTTAAAGAACAGCTCGCCGCCATGCAGCAAGTCAACATTGCCCCGCCCCACGTCGGCCACACATTTGAGTTTGAAAACGCACTCGATGCAATTGAATACCTGCGCAGCGGCAGAAACTTGGGGAAAGTGGTATTGACGGTGAACAAGTAATGTAAAGACTTGGCATTCTTTTGATTGCAGACATTTTAGTTGCAGCAAAAAAACCAAAGCACTAGGCTTCGGTTTTCTATTCCGGTCATCTCATAGCAGCAAAAGATACGTCGTTCCCAGCAGGGTATTGTTTAACTCTATATATCTTTCTTGATTTACCAAATTCCGATTCCAGCACCGACTAAAATGCTACGCATTAATACACCGTTACTTGAGCGCTTTCTGCTTCAGGGCGAAACTGGTACTCCAAGTTCTGCCAACAAATCAGGAAACGTCACAGGAAAGAACTGCAATTGAGATTTCCAATCCTTGTCACTGAGATCAAAACCGAAATGGCGGGCTTTTCTAGTAAACTGCTTCGCTTTAATGAGGTAACCATCATTATTATAACCACCATAATCATCCACCAATTCAATGACGCCGTGCTCAGCCAACAGCTGATTAAATTTTCGCGTCGAAATAGCTAAATCGAACAGTTCCAGTACTGCAGTTTGCTCTAGGTACGCCATGTCTTGGCGGATCCCACGTTCTTCCAAAAGAGCCTGTGCTTTCTTGTCAATTTCATTAGAGTAACCTGGAGCCATTGCGCGGCAAATAGTCCAAGTAGGCAGGCGATCGCTACTAACCTTGTCTGAATAGAGTAAGCCATTGATCACTCTAATTTCCAGATCTCTGCACAGTACATCCAATTGTTCTTCACTCAGACTCTGTTTTTTCGCCAGCGCCTCTCGGACATTAGAATCTTTACTGCTTATCAGCTGCGTAACCTGCTGTTCAGTGAGAGTGTAATTTAGCGCAATGCAGGCATGAAGATTTGGCGCTGGCTTTTCAACTAGCTCTTGGATGACTGACTTGGGCTGGGGATATAGCGTAATAAGCGAGCACAGGGGATCCCATTTTTCGGCGTCAATTAGCATATCCCGCAATGCACTGCTGACCTCTGGACAATACGCTGAATTACAAACACTTATTTTGTCTAGATTAATGAGTTTTTCAAAAATAAGAACTGCCTTTTCGGGGGGCAATTTATGTAATAGGCCTCCGGCAAGCGCTAAGAATCCGTTTGGCTGAAATTCTTCATACATCTCAAAAATCTCTGCCGAGCTGAAGTCTTCTCTTTCACTAGAAGTTACCCTTGTAATGCCATGCAAGTTCACTACATCTTTAAACTTACGCACGATCATCATATATTCAGCTTTATCTTGAGTGCACAACAGCAGGTCTGAAAGCTGGTCAGGATACTTCTCGACAGGAAATGTAAGTTTCTGTTCCAAAGTCATATGAGAATTGCGAGCAAGTTGCTTAGCAACTTCGGGTTTACTATCTTCTCGAATTGAAGCCAATATCTCTTCAATAAAGTGCGGGGCGCCGCAGCTACTCAGAATTAATCGGTCCAGTTCTCGATTAGTACCAGAGTATAGTGGGGCCTGACGGCTTGTATCTTTATGAAGTAAAGTAGCCCAACTCCTCACTTTCAAGCTGTGCTGTTGACTCATTAGCATTAAGTCAACTTGGTGCTGAAACTTTGACGATCTGATCAAGGACTGTGGGCCGAAGTACACTAATCGCTCAAGTACTGGAAAGCTCACCGAGTCTTCAGTATCGAATGCTAATTGAGAGAGGGCTTCGACCGGTGTGTGTACATTATTAGCAACAGAAGCTCGGACATCTTTTGCTCTATCTTTCGCTAGCTTTAGAAGTTTCTCTGGTTCAGTCGTATTAATAGCGGTTTCAATCCGCTGGGCTTTGTTGGGAGACTTTTTCTTTGATTTCACTACCGTAAACTTTAAATTGCGTTGTACAGCCAGCTCCCGAGCAAGCTCGGCCACTTCCGCCGAACGATCATTGACCAACTCGAGTAGCAGGGCATCGCTGACAGCGTCCCATTTTACCAGCAATTTTTTAACACCTGGGCCGCCTGTAAATGCGAGCATCCGATATTCATATTCGGAGTACTCACGGCCCGCCCGCCACTGGACAAACTTACGTTGTATAGTGGAGTCTCCTGATACCACCATCCAACGGACTTTATTGGGGTTAACTTCAACCGATGAAATACAACGACGGAGATTTTTCAATTCCGTGTCGTTGTCGATGAGCCAGTCTAATAAAAACGCTGGCGCAAAAAGGTTTCCCAGATACTCATTGATCCTGTTTTTACTAAAAGGCGTAGCCCCTACGCTTTGTGGAGCATTCTGCATTTTTTCTACATAAGTAGGGTTCCTAGCCACATCCAGAGGCAAATAACACGCGAGCAGCTTTAGCAGTTCACTTGGGCACCGTGGGTGACGAGCAATCAGTCGGGCCACAAATACGGTTCTAGGCTTCATGTTCCAAAACAATTCTTTCAATCGTTTGCCTGCGGTACAGGGATTCAGCAACGATTTTATTCTGGCCTGCCAAGCGGAGTTTCGACCTTTCTGACAAGTCAGCGCTTGCAGCACCTCCACTGAGTCGAGATGCCTACTTCCCAGAAATGCCCAGGTCTCCAAATCATCGCTGTTGGCGATCAGGCTCAGCGCCTGACATTTGGTCAAATAAGGATTGTCACTGACCGCCAAATGTAGGTTCTTATCAGAGCTGTTGATGAAACCGTCGAGTAAATCTTCATCGTCTGAGTACAATGCCAATCCAATTTGTGCCCATAGCGGCAAATCATCTCGCCTAGCCGCAGCCTCCAACGCTCTCCTATCAGCGCAGGGATGAAGAGTCGCCGCGCAGCAAAATAGCGGCGCAGCGAGCTCGGCAATCTTTGCCAATTCCTCTGGCTGAGCGTCTTTCAGCCGAAGCGTTTCCAAATAGGTTTTGGTTTCTATTGAACGATCCATATTGCGCCAGCCTTCCAATGTTGAATACTGTTTTCATTAAAACCATCATTGAATTGTAAACCTTATTTTTCAATAGGTAAGGTCACAAATATGCAGAGGAGAGAGTTGTTTATAGGCCGACAGGCAGGACATCTTTTAATGGTTATAAATAATTCCTTTTATCTTGTTCCACTCAATAGCTAACTGGCGAAAAACAAGGTTTAGGCATTATTTGGCGCGGGGCCATATACTCGATTTCTCGCATTGGATTGCGCCTAGCACTTCTGCTCGCAGGGTTACCTATCACGGTACCGCACCACAGTTTGGCGTCGGATGGCTGAGCTTGTCACGTGTAGATTCGATTGCATATATCTCAAATACGGAGCCTAAGTTAAGGCTCTTTTTTACTTAAAGAGGTTGGAATATACAAATGATCGAACACGCCGGTTTTATCCAGACAAAACGTACTTTTTGTATTCGTAACCAATAGTTTTCGGTTACTCATAAGAAGATATTCTTTTTCAAGGACATATTCTCTAATGGGTAATTCGACAGGTGGATTGTAATCTATTGGACCAAAACAGTTTGCTTCAACTATTACCGCCATAACTCCTCCTTTTTACACATAACGCCCAATTATATGCCGAGCCACTAAAGTTGGACGTACTTGGGTACACGAGCTTTAAGCAGCTTTACTAACTCTGGCTGCATGCAGTCATAGATATCAGCGATATCTAAGCATACTAAGCGCTTACCCTTCAGCAGATTTTTGTACTTCTTTGATACTTTATTTTTGTGGGTTTTCTCCATCACCAGGATGACATCAGCCCACTCAACCAAGTCACCTGACAATGGTGTTTCAGCGTCTGAGTTTGTGCCACAACCAATAGCTTGAACGCCTTCATAAGCTGAAAACACTTCCTCACCGGTTGGGCTGCGCAACCTATTCTCACTGCAAACGAAAAGTAGATTCATAATTACTTAGGTATACAACGCCAAGCTAAAGGGCAAAGGCCTGCGGCTCCGCCGCGTCGTGGCCTTTGTCCCCGGGAGCGAAGCGACCGGTATTTAAGCGCCTTGTTATATTCGATTTCAAAACTAGACATAGACAGTAAAGTCGCTGATTTTCAATGAGTAAAACTGCCCTATTGACGCCTCACCGTCTATGTCATCAGGCTCAACCCAGAAATCAAAGCCATTAGCTGAAACGACGAAAACGCCGTCTTCCCAGGTTTCTACTACTTCTCCAGTAACACCTAGTGCGCACGGGCGATCATGGTTGTATTCCAGATGTGGTTCGGAGGTGCTAACAAATGCAGCGCTATCCACGACATAGTGGGATTCATTACAACCATTTTTCTTACGCGCAGTGAAAGCGAACCTGTCTTGCTGAGTCTCAAACCATGAGAAGTCTTTTTCTTCTTTTGTTTGTTCTAAGCTTGGTATCTTCATGATTCAACTAAGAATATAACGCCCACAGCTGCGGCGACAAAGCCGTAGCTACGAAGGAGCGAAGGTTTTGACGTCCGACAGACTGTGCTTGTTAACTGCTTTACGCTCCAGACTCAAAACGCTCATTAAATTCAATGCCTTTATCCGACCTAACCGTAAGAGAAAAGATTGATTTTACTTCTAAAGCAGCACATAACTCCTTTTCCTCGCTGAAGTCAGAATCTGTTAGATTTAAGACAAACTGCTCATTACCCACAAAAATAGTCACAGAGTTAACAGTATTCTCCATCACAAAAAGAGTGGCGAAAAGAACCTTGGAATCATTCACTGTTGCACTTGCTTTGTAAATAGTGAATTCATATGGCGATGGTTTATCGTAATTAATAAATGGGATCAAATAGTCATCCGAATATTTGACCCTCTTTAATTCTCGCTGTACCTCTGCCCGATCGAAACCATCCTCAACCATTCGGTGCTCATCGTCAGGCTCATAGTACTCAGCCCAAACAGGATGCTTTTCGAATAGTTCTGGTGATAACCGCTTACAATGTACTAGTTCTAGTTTCATGCTTCTACAGACAGTTAACAGTGTATTAGTACGACCTTGCAAGGTTAGCCTACCTTACAAGGTAGGAGGTGCGTAGGTATCGTCGAACTAACAAACATCAGAAAAACATCGAACAATCATACAGCAAGCTAGCCAAACAAGGATCTTAACCAAGTCAAGATTATGAGAAGCCTAAACAGCTACCCAAATTACGTCGAATTATAGAGATTACCGACTTTGATGCTGGTGAAGCTATTGTTCACAGAATTGAGCAGTTTAAGGCAGCCCGCATTGATTGCTATGACGTAGTCATTGACGGGAAGTTGTGGCAGAGGCGAATAACCGAAGTTGGCACCTAGCTGCCACACTCCTGCATAAAAAAACCGAAGCTCTAGGCTTCGGTTTTTAGAGTTCAGCTAATTAACCCATCCATGGGGCTAAATCCTGTCGGCATCCATGCCTCCACTTCGCCGTGCTGCGAAGCTACGCTTCGGTCACGGCTCACCCACACTTAGAGTCACCGCAGTTCAAGCAGGTCATGCAGCCGTCCATCTTGATAACGGACTTCTGATGACACTTGCCGCATTGCACAGCTTCCGGTGGGAACGAGGTCGCACCTTCAGTTTCTGAGGCTTTGCCAGCGGTTTCATGGGCTTTGCGTTTCTCTTCAATCAACGCTTTTTGGCGGGCATCCATTTCGCCACCACCAATCAGACCGATGCGCTTCATGTGGCGCTCTACCACCTGACCGATCTCAGCCACCATGGATGGCATATAAACACCGGTACCGGGCTGGAAGTAACCACCTTTCGGGTCAAATACCGCTTTAAGCTCTTCCACCAAGAAGGTCGCATCGCCACCTTTACGGAATACGGCAGACATCACTCGTGTCAGTGCAACCACCCAAGAGTAATCTTCCATGTTCTTCGAGTTGATAAAGATCTCGAACGGACGCTGGTGCTCGTGATCCGTACCCTCGTTGAGCAGGATGTCATTGATAGTGATATAGAACGCGTGCTCAGATACTGGCGGCTTGATCTTATAAGTACTGCCGATCAGCATCTCTGGGCGATCAATCTTTTCGTGCAAAGTCACCACGTTATCCGCGATTTCCTGTTCGGCGGCAGCTTGCGCATCTAGCTTGTCTTGCTCGCTACACACCTTGTAACCAACGATTTTTTTGTCGATTTTAATAGTCATCTCTAATCTCCAGTGTAGTCGACGTCGCTTAGAACTTGCCGTAGTAGCCTTCTTTTAAGGCATCAAACAAGTTAGCTGCGGTGTGTACTTCACCGTCATATTCAATCTCTTCATTACCCTTGAGCTTAACGGTGGTGCCGTCATCAAGGGAGAACTCATATTCGGTATTTTCCAGGTCTGACTCTTTCACCAATACGCCCTGGAACGCTTCCGGGTTAAAGCGGAAGGTGGTGCAACCTTTTAGACCTTTCTCGTGAGCATACAGATACAAGCCTTTGAAATCTTCATAAGCGATATCGGTAGGTACATTCACGGTCTTGGAGATTGAGCTGTCTACCCACTTCTGTGCCGCTGCTTGGATATCCACATGCTGTGATGGCGAGACATGATCCGTTGTCACAAAGTAATCCGGTAAAGAGCCGCCTTCTGGCTCAGCATCGGCATCGATCCACTCGCGGTAGGCCAACAGCTCGTAGCTATAAACCGCCACAGGCTCTTTGGTCTTCTTACCTTCACGGATCACGTTACGAATGTACTTGTGACTGAATGATGGCTCGATACCGTTCGAAACGTTATTGGCAATCGACAACGAGATAGTCCCGGTCGGTGCGATAGAACTATGGTGAGTAAAGCGTGCGCCCTTCTCGATCAACTGTTCGACGAGCTCAGGGTCAACTTCAGCGATCTGTTGCATGTAACGGCTATAGCGACCATGCAGTACTTTACCTGCCAGTTCGTCGCCTACTTTGATGCCGTCTTTGCGCATCTCAGGGCGATTCACCAACATATCTTCCGTCACAGTGAAGGTTTGCTCCATGATCGGTGCTGCGCCTTTCTCTTCGGTCAAACGCAGTGCTTCACGCCAGCCTTCCACCGCCATTTCACGCGCCACTTCTTCGGTAAAATCAACCGACGCAGCATCGCCATACTTCATGCCCAGCATGGTCAGGGTTGAGCCTAAACCAAGGAAGCCCATACCGTGACGACGCTTGTTCATGATCTCGTCACGCTGCTTGCCCAATGGCAGGCCGTTGATCTCAACCACGTTGTCTAACATGCGAGTGAAGATAGCCACGGTTTCGCGATACTTCTCGAAATCGAAAGAGGCTTGCTCAGTAAATGGATTAACCACAAATTTGGTCAGATTGATCGAGCCTAACAAGCACGCGCCATACGGAGGCAGCGGCTGTTCACCACATGGGTTAGTGGCACGAATGGTTTCACAGAACCAGTTGTTGTTCATCTCGTTAACTTTGTCGATCAGGATAAATCCTGGCTCGGCATAGTCATAAGTTGAACTCATGATCACGTCCCATAAACGCTGGGCACGCACGGTATTAAACACACGGCAGCAGACATCACCGCGATCATTCAGCACGTACTCTTGCTCACGGGCATAGTTGATATCAAATGGGCATGGACGCCAAACCACCTGCTCTTTGTTGTTCACATCCAACGAGTCGGTATCGATCTCGGATTGCGTCAACGGGAACGACAATGGCCAGTCGGCATCGGCTCTCACCGCTTCAATAAAGTCAGCGGTGATCAGCAAAGAGAGGTTGAACTGACGGAGGCGACCATCTTCACGCTTGGCACGCACGAAATCCATTACATCTGGATGAGATACGTCAAACGTACCCATCTGCGCACCACGACGGCCACCGGCTGAACTCACGGTGAAACACATCTTGTCGAAGATATCCATGAAGCTCAGAGGTCCTGACGTATAAGCACCTGCGCCAGAAACATACGCACCCTTCGGGCGCAAAGTAGAAAATTCATAACCGATACCGCAACCCGCTTTCAGGGTCAGGCCAGCTTCGTGCACCTTATTCAGGATGCCATCCATCGAATCTTTAACGATACCGGATACGGTACAGTTGATGGTAGAAGTGGCTGGCTTATAAGCCTCGGCACCGGCATTAGAGGTAATACGGCCAGCAGGGATAGCGCCGTTGCGCAATGCCCACAAAAACTTCTCATACCACTCGTTCTGCAACTCGGGCGTCAATTCAACCGATGAGGTGGCTTTCGCAACACGGCGAAAGGTGTCATCGAGATCTTTGTCCAGCGCAACACCCTGCTTATCTTTCAGGCGATATTTCTTATCCCAGATGTCGTAAGAAGCAGGTTGAAGTTCGAGTTGGACTTCCGCGTTTTCTTGTTGTTTTGCGGTAGCAGTGGCGCGGGCCATACCGGGGTCTCCCTATTCGGATTACTTATTCACAGGCTATACACATGATGTCCACTACAAACACAACATCTAGTGCCATCAACAATGGCGAAAGTATATATCTAGTGTTTATGAAATACATTATTGACAAGCGCGCCTTGTGGGCAATTTTAAGGGCGAAATCGAAGCAAGCCTTTTACGGCGCGGGGTTGGCGAAAAAATTAAATTTTAGGATTTGTGATATTAACCACGAAACCCACAATGATGTGAATAATCTTAGAAAAAACACTATATGTAGTAGGTGATAGCGTTACCAAGTACCAACAAGAAAGAAAACATTAATAAAATCAATATGCCAATTTTACCAGCATGATATTGCCATGAATCAACAGTTTTTCACGCTGGGCTTGCAGGCCTATGAATTTGCTTCAAAATGTTCTTCAGAGTAAAAACTATGGACTCCGCCAACCATGGCAGTGCGGCAACTTCCGATCCCAGCGAAATCTGATCCGTCGATACCTTTACTGACGCAGTTATCCAACTTGGGTCCGTTTCGTGGGCCGCTGCAACTGGTTCAGACACTAGACAGAGTCAGTGGTATTCCGTGGCTGCAAGCACAAAGCCAATATCCCAAGGCCTATTGGCAAAGCCGTGAGTCAGATAAAGAGCTCGCAGCCACCGGCTGTGTGCGTAAATTTGCCACTGCCAATGAGGCGAGTCACTGCTTAAGTGAATCAGCCGCTTTACCGCTAGTGATCATGGGCGCCCTGCCCTTTGATGACACCAACACCCCCGGCACCGAGCAGCCACTGTTTTTTCTGCCGCGACTATTATGGCAACGGCAAGATGACAACATCACCCTGACCCTTAACTTATGGGTTGATGAAGCACACAGCTTCACAGACGAAATGGCTGCCGCCAAGGATGCACTGCACACACTTCGTCAACCGGCTCACTCCCCATGCCCGCCTTTACCCGACGTATTGGCGGTGTGTAACTCACCGGAGCAGGCCAGTTGGGCGAAGCTGGTAAGTCAGGCATTAGCGGAACAGCCCATTCTATCGAAAGTGGTGTTAGCCCGGCGTCAGTTACTGACAACCGGACAACCCTGTGATCCCTGGTTGCTGCTACAACGTTGGCACCAAGCCAATCAGCACAGCACCCCTTTTGCCTTGCAACTTGATAACCAGAGCAGTTTTATCGGCTGCACCCCCGAGCGCCTGTTCAAGCGCGATGGTCGTCAACTATTGAGCGAAGCGGTCGCAGGAACCGATGTGCGACCGAAAGACCCGTTACATGCCCGTCTGATCGCGATGGCACTGCTTGGTGACGGCAAAAACCGGCGTGAGAATCGTATCGTGCTGGATGATATTTTATCGCGTCTCGGTCCGATCTGTGATGCCCTAAGCTACGATGATCGGGCGCAAGTACTTAAGTTGAACCGCTTGCAGCACCTCAAGCGCGCCATCCATGGCCGTTTACGCAAAGAGATCTGCGATGCCGATCTGCTGGCTCGACTGCATCCCACACCCGCCGTTGGTGGCACCCCCAGAGCCGATGCGCTGCGCTTTATTGCTGCCCATGAACCCTTCCAACGTGGCTGGTATGCTGGCGCGATTGGTTATCTAAGCCATGCTAACAGTGAGTTTAGTGTCGCCATCCGCAGTGCTCATATTGAAGGCTGCCAGTTGGCACTTTACTCTGGCGCAGGGATTGTTGATGGCTCCGATGCCCATAAAGAGTGGCAAGAGCTAGACAACAAAGTCGCCACGGTACGCAGCCTGATGGGACAAAAATGAGCCAACAAACGGCAAGCCAGACAACGGCCTGGCGCAACCAGCGCTGGAGTCTCTGGTTGGTTGAATCGCTGTACCAAGCGGGTGTCCAGCACGTTGTGATCGCACCGGGCTCTCGCTCAGCGCCTTTGACCCTAGCCTTTGCGCAACACCCTGATATTCAGCGTCATACCCACTTTGATGAACGCGGCGCAGGCTTTTTGGCGTTGGGGTTGGCCAAAGCCAGCGGCCGCCCTGTGGCGATTGTTGTCACCTCAGGATCTGCAGTTGCCAACCTACTACCCGCTGTCGTTGAAGCCTATCAAACGGGTATCCCGCTTGTGCTGCTCACCGCAGACCGACCAGCAGAGCTGATTGACTGCGGTGCCAACCAGGCGATCCAACAGCGCAATATATTCGGTAGTTACGTGAGCGAAGCGATCCATCTGCCTCCGGCAGATGAATTTGCCTGCTCAGCCGATAAGTTGGCTAGCTATGCCAAACAGCTGATACAGCGTATCCGTGATCATCAAGCCGCACCGGTCCATATCAACTGTCCATTCCGCGAACCACTCTATATAAGCCCTGAACAAAAAAATGAATTTGCGGAAGCGGATAGCGAGGCGGCGACGTTTTTTGCCGCAGAATTCCGCAGCACTACAACACCAGCGCCTGTTGCACTGCAACCTGACTGGCTGGCGCTAAGCCAACAAAGTGGGCTGATTATCGCAGGGGCTATGACGGCAGCAGAGGCCTACGCGGTCAAGGCTCTGGCGAAGCAGTTGGGCTGGCCGCTATTGGCGGATCTGCAATCGCAATCCCGTGATGACGCAGACAGCGCCTGCTACTTTGATCTCTGGCTCAACAGCGCTGACGCGCAGCAGATAATGAGCCAGCCCGCCTTAATCTTGCAGTTTGGTGGCCGCTTAGTCTCGAAACGGTTAATGCAGGCATTGGCAACCACAGCGTTGCCAAACTATTGGTTGGTGTCGCCATCAACAACTTCATTAGATCCACTGAATAAAGCCAGTCGTCAGATCCAGTCCGCCATCGCGCCTTGGTGCCAAGTGCACTCAGCAGCGTTACCTGCGGCCTTAGTAAACGAAGCTTCGCATGCCATAGAACTCGCGCAGCAGATCAATAACAAAGAGCAACAAGCGCAACAGCAGATCCAACGGTTAGTGGATGATAGTTGTCCGTCAGCCATCAGCCCGGTCACCGAGATCAGTGTGACCAAACGGCTTGCCGAGACAATGACCCAAGCCCATCGCCTGATGACAGGCAACAGCTTGCCCGTACGTTTGCTAGAGCTGTTTAGCGGCCACCTACAAGCGCCGCTCTACAGTAACCGAGGCGCCAGTGGCATCGACGGCTTGCTTGCCACCGCCGTCGGCATCGCCAAGGCCACACCCCATCGGCCACTCGCCTTGTTAATAGGCGATATGTCACTGCTCCATGATCTGAATTCATTAGCCTTGTTGAGCAAGCACCAGGGCCCACTGGCGGTGGTGGTACTGAACAATGATGGCGGTAATATATTCCAGATCCTGCCGGTGCCCGAGCATGCCATGAAGCCGCTGTTTCAACAGCCAACCCAGTGGCAACTGGCAGATGTGTGTAAGGGCTTTGCCCTCGACTATCAGCAGCCGAGCAATACACAAGCATTTAGCCAGCAGCTCACCCATGCCCTATCCACAAATCACCCTGTGGTCATCGAAGTGATGGTTGAACCCGGTCAAAGTGTGGCGCAACTAAAGCAGCTATTTGCAGCGTTTAACGATCACGACCTGCAGCAGGGTTCTCACCGAGAAACCAGCGATGACTGATCAGTCAGCAGCGCCAGCCTTAGTGTTCTTGCACGGCTTTCTCGGCTCTGGCAACGACTGGCAAACGGTGATCGCTCAGCTCGGCGCAGACGCGCAGGACACAGCAAACTGGCAAATTCATACGCCCGACCTGCCCGGCCACGGTTTACCCGCTGCTAATATGCCTGAACAGGTCGATTTTGACGCCATAGACCGATGGCTATGCCGCTATTTGGCAGAGCATCAGATCCAGCGCTATCTACTTGTTGGTTACTCTTTGGGTGGCCGTATCGCCATGTATCACGGGTCAAAACAGCCCACAGGTTTGCAAGGGCTCATCGTGGAATCTTGTCATCCAGGGCTCGCGGAAGTACCCGCGCAACAGCAACGGATAGAGGCAGATCAACGCTGGAGTCAACGCTTTGCCAGACAACCTATCCATACGGTGTTGAAACAGTGGTATCAACAAAGCGTGTTCGCCGACCTCAGCCCACACCAACGACAGCAACTGGTAGCCCTGCGCAGTCATGCCTGGGGCAATAGCTTAGCCACCATGTTAAATGGCCTTAGCTTGGGTAAACAGCCCGACCTGCGTCCCTGGCTAAGCGACTCGGCACTGCCCATCTTTTATATTTATGGCCGTCAAGACAAGAAATTTGCTGATATCGGCAACCAGATCGCACAACTTAATGCGGCTATCAGGGTTCACGCTATCGATGACGTAGGCCACAATACCCATCACGCAGATCCACTACAATTTACTCAGATCCTTCAACAAGCAATTCAGGTAATCGGCAAACAACATGACTGAACAGGAACTTTACGCACCAATTCAATGGCAGGACGCTGGCCAAGCATTTGAAGATATCCGTTATCACAAGGCCGAAGGGATCGCTAAGATCACCATCAACCGGCCTGAAGTCAGAAATGCTTTTCGTCCGCAAACAGTGATGGAGATGATCAAGGCATTGGATGATGCCCGTTTCGACTCGCAGATCGGTAGCATTATTTTAACGGGTGAAGGGGATCTCGCCTTTTGCTCTGGCGGCGACCAGCGGGTACGCGGCGACTATGGTGGCTATAAAGATGATAAGGGTGTCCATCATCTTAATGTGCTGGATTTTCAACGTCAGATCCGCACCTGCCCGAAGCCCATTGTGGCGATGGTGGCTGGCTATGCCATCGGTGGCGGTCATGTCTTGCACCTGATGTGCGATCTGACGATTGCCGCAGACAATGCTAGCTTCGGACAAACAGGTCCTAAAGTGGGCTCCTTCGATGGCGGTTTTGGTGCCAGCTACATGGCACGTATTGTCGGCCAGAAGAAGGCTCGTGAAATCTGGTTCCTGTGCCGTCAATATGATGCCAAGCAGGCATTGGATATGGGGCTGGTTAACACCGTGGTACCTTTGGCTGAGCTAGAGCAAGAAACTGTACGCTGGTGCCGCGAGATGCTGCAGAACTCGCCGATGGCCCTACGCTGCCTGAAAGCCGCTTTGAACGCCGACTGCGATGGTCAATCCGGCCTGCAGGAGCTGGCGGGTAACGCCACCATGTTGTTCTATATGACCGAAGAGGGGCAGGAAGGGCGTAACGCCTTTAACGAAAAGCGTGCTCCGGACTTCGATAAGTTCACCCGCAACCCCTGAGGCTGTTTATGAACAGGATCGCCGCTGCCAACCTTTATCGTTACGACTTGCCTCTGACTGAGCCACTCTCTTGGGCTGAGCAAAGGCAGCAACGCAGCGGCGCCATCGTTGAACTCACTTTCGCTGATGGCCAGCGTGGCTGGGGTGAAATCGCCCCGCTACCAGGCTTTAGCCAGGAGTCATTAGCGCAAGCAATCGACAGTGCACGTTATCACCTACGCCGCCTTATCGAGGGAGAGTCGTTGATCGCCCCTGAGCCCTCTGTCGCTTTTGCCATTGATTGCGCTCAACAGCAGATCAACTTCGCCACCGCCCCCACGCAAAGAGCCATGCTGCTGCAAGGCCAGCCAGCAGATATATTGGAACAGGTCGAAGGCTTCCCGAACCTGCCCCGTTGCGTCAAACTCAAAGTCGCACGGGCACCACTGCAACAAGAACAGAAACTGATGCAAGCACTGCTCGACCAGATGCCGGTGACCGAGTTCCGCTTGGATGCCAATCGCCAATGGTCATTTGAACAAGCACTCAGCTTCTGCCGCGCAGTGGATATGTCACAAGTCAGTTTCATCGAAGAGCCTTGTGACACCCTTGCCGCTAGCGTTTGCCTGGGTGCCAGCGGTTATCCCATAGCGCTGGATGAGCACCTGCAAGACCCTCTGTTTATGCCTACCGCATTTGAAGGCTTAAGCGCGCTGGTAATTAAGCCCTCTCTCGTCGGGGGGCTCGCCCGTTGTCAGGAGCTGGTGAACTGGGCCAAACAAAACAAGATCAAGGTGATTGTCAGCGCCAGTTACGAAAGCTCTCTGGGCACCAGTCAGCTGGCGACACTGGCCGAGCAATGGAGTCCTCAGCAGCTCCCCGGTTTAGACACCCTGCACTATCTGCAACCCCATACCTTGCCGTCCATACCGTCAGCAGACACTGACGCCGCAGCGATATCGCCAGCGCACTGGCACCTTATCTGGCAAAGTTGATGTCCCAGCTAACCTGCCCGCTGCGCAATATTGCAATACAAGATCCAACAGCGATCGCTTGCCTATCGGACGTTCATGGCGAGATCAGTTATCTCCAGCTGGATCAGGCAGTCGCAGATTACGCCAACGAACTGCAGCAATATGGTTTCAACCGCGGCCAACGCTTGGCTTGGCAAGGGCAAAACTCACTGGCGTTGATCATCGCTATTTTGGCTTGTTTACGGCAGGGGCTAATCGTCGCCCCGCTCAATCACCGTTTACCCCTATCCCGGCAACAGCAACTGCTCGACAGTATTGCGGCCAACGGCATCATTTGTGCCAATGGTGCCGATGATGCCGCTGGTACAAATAGTACAGATGATTCTGCGCCACACGCACAACCCGATAGCATCGCCATCATTCCGCCGCCGAAGCTAGCAAACAACATCAGCGACACCACGCCTGCTCAACCGCAACACGAGCTTGAATTAGCAGCAGATGCGCCGATGGATCTGATATTCACTTCAGGTAGCAGCGGTACACCCAAAGCGGTAGCGCACAGCTTGGCAAATCATTTAGCCAGTGCAGCCGCAAGCCAGCAGTTAATCCCCCTCAAAAGAGCAGATCGCTGGCTGCTCTCGCTGCCGTTAGCCCATATTGGCGGCATGGCGATCCTGTTTCGCTGCTTACATGCTGGAGCGACGATGGTGCTTGCCGAACAGAGCGACATACTAGACGCGATCAGCCAGCAACAGGTGACTCATCTGTCACTGGTCAGCACCCAACTTTATCGGCTATTAGAACAAGCAGATAGCGATTCACTTACCCATTTGAAATATCTGCTGTTAGGCGGCAGCGCCATCGACCAGTCACTGCTGGATCGCGCTAAGCAACATCGACTCAACTGCTTCACCAGCTACGGCATGACGGAAATGAGTTCACAGATCTGCACCGGCCCCGCCGTGGGTGACAATATTGTCGGACAACCGCTCCCTGAGACTCAACTGCGACTCTCAGGTGTCGGAGAGGTGGAAGTAAAAGGCGGCACCTTGGCGCTAGGCTATTGGCGCGCAGGAAAACTCATCTCTCTGGGAAATGCCCAAGGCTGGTTTGCCACCGGCGACATCGCCAAACAAACAGCGCAAGGCATACGACTGATTGGCCGCAAAGATAACCGCTTCGTTTGTGGCGGAGAAAACATTGTGCCGGAACAGATCGAACAGCTATTACTGCAACACTCGGAAATCGAACAGGCGGTTATTGTCGCTGTGGCAGACGAGGAGTGGGGTCACAGCCCTATCGCCTATACCAATCCGCTGTCACCGCAACAGCAACAAGCGCTGAGCAAGGAAATACGTCACAAATTAGGTTCACTATGGTGCCCCCATGGCTGGCTGCCCCTACCAGCGCAACCCATAGATACAAAACCTGATCGCCAATCGTTAAAACAGCAAGCGGCCACAATTTGCCTCAAGCGTTGTTCATCAAGATAGGATTTTGAACCTCCCCGTTATCAGCAAAACAGCCACTTCGGCACAAGTAAATTTTTGAACTATTATGTTTATCTAAACCCACTCTCCACTCTCCACTCTCCACTCTCCACTCTCCACTCTCCACTGATAACAACAGGAAGAACGGTATGATGAGATTTAATCACACAAAATGGCCTTGGATAGCAGCGCTGGTTATCAGCACCTCTCTGCTCGGAGCCTGTAGCGACGACGATGATGATGAAGATGACGATACCGGTGAAATAGCCGCATTTACGCTGGGCGTATCTGATGCACCTGTCGATGACGCCAACAAAGTGGTCATCACCATTGACACTGTCACATTACGACGTGAAGGGGCTGATGATCTGGTGTTTGAAACCTTCAACAACAGCGATGAAGGGATCACTGATGCTGAAACCATCCAGATTGACCTATTAGAGTTTCAGGGCGGCAGTCAGTTTATCATTATCGAAGGAGAGGACGTGCCGGAGGGCAGCTACTCCGATATGCTGCTGGAGATCCTGGATGAAGATGTTGCTCTCTCCTATGTCGAAGAAACTGATGGTGCCATTAAGTCGATAAAAGTGCCCAGCGACGAACTGAAATTGGGTGGTTTTGAAGTGTCCGCAGATGCGCCACAAAACTTCACCATTGAATTTAACCTCAGAAAGTCTATGACCTATAAGCCGGGTCCCGATGAATACAACCTGAAGCCTCGCGGTGTCTCCCTAGCCAATAACGCAGATACTGGCACGCTGATGGGTACAATCGACCTGGATACCCTGCTGGCTGATCCCATGTGTGCCGACAGCGGCCATATTGTTTACCTCTATGCTGGCTCTGGACTGGATGCATCCTTGTTAAGCGATGAATTTGACCCAGACGTTGCAAATAACGGGGCGCCAGAAGGTGCAATAGCGCCCTTTGCCAGCACGGGCATCATGATGGATGAAGATTCAGGCAACTACGTTTATGAACTTGGCTTTGTACCCGCAGGCACCCACACGCTGGCATACGCCTGTGACGCGGGCGAAGCAGGTGATGACCCCGAGCTTTACGATGGCATAACCGTTCCTATGCCAGCCAACAATGTCACAGAGGTCACGGTGACGGCTGGAGCAGATACCGTACAGGACTTCCCACTCGCCATGGACACTCTGACGCTGGGGATCTCTGATGCTCCAGTGGATGACGTTGATGAAGTGGTTATCACCATTGACGTAATCACCTTAAAACAGGAAGGGAATGACGATCAGGTATTCGACTGTTTTACGGTTGATGCTGAAGAGGGTGATACCGATGACGAAAGCTGTGATGCCTCAACAGAAGAGGGCAAGGTCGCCAAAGACACTATCACACTGAACCTGCTCGACTACACCGGCGGTGAGCAATTTATTCTGCTAGAAGATGAAGAGGTTGCGCCAGGTGACTATAACGATGTCTGGTTAGACGTTATCGACGAAGATACGGACTTCTCATACGTCAATGAACAGCTGCCTGAAGGCGATGATCCACAAGACGACTCTTTCATCAAAGAGTTGAAGCTTCCATCCGGTACGCTAAAGCTTGGTGGTTTCAGCTTGGGTGACACTGGCTCCAACCTCACCATCGACTTTAATCTGCGTAAGTCTATGACGTACAACCCTGGCCCTGATCGCTACATCCTCAAACCTCGCGGAGTGAGCCTAGTGGATAATGCAGGCACAGGAACGATCTCAGGTATGGTTGGCGATACCTTGATGACCTCTGCAGAATGTGCAGCTGATGGCGCTATCAGTGTGGCTTATCTCTATGCCGGAAGCCCTGAGGGCACCTTGGGTGATGAATACGATCCTGAGATGAATCCGGATGTGACAGCTGTCGAGCCGTTCGCCAGTGTTGCAACAGATGAAACTGGCGCGTTTAATTTCGGGTTTGTTCCCATAGGCACCCATACGTTGACACTGCATTGCGGTACAACAGAGGATGATCCTGACAGCTTCGAAGGGCTTGCGATACCCACACCGACGGATGCCACGGTTGCTGTCACTGTGGCTGAAGACACAGAAACCAGCTGTGATCTATCCGTAGACGACGCTTGTGCTCCTGTGGGTCAAGCACAGTAGTAGAGCAACCTCACCCCCACGCCAGACTAAGACTCAGCAAGTAGATTGCTGGGTCTTTTTTATCCCTATTATTTATCTGCGTCCTTCCTAAATATTCAAAGAAAAGTTCATGAAATAAAGCAATACCAACGACTAGAATATTTCTACGCTCCTGTATACCCTGTAGCTACATTGTGCAGTGGAAAATTGAACGTTATGCAACTGAAGTCTTTTAAAAAATTAGTGCTTATTCTAGCGGCATCGAGCTTGGTTAATGGATGCTGGGACGATGACTTTGTTGATGTCGATTATGATACAAATACCACCGATTTTTATTTAGCAATTTCAGACGCCCCCGTAGATGACGCGAGTAAAGTCGTCATTACCTTAGACAAGGTGACGCTGTATAAAGGGGATGCCTTTTTAGTATTTGATACGTTTACCAATAGCGATGAAGATATTTTTGACGCTGACACAGTTGCTATCGATCTATTGCAATACCAAGGCTCTTCGCAATTCTCCATTATTGAGAGTGCAGGCATTCTAAGTGGTAACTACACGAAAATGGAGCTAACACTCCTGACCGGTGATGCCACGCTTTCCTATGTCGAAGAGAGCGACGGCGCGATTAAAGAATTAAACCTGACAGAGGAAGTGATCGAACTGGGTGAATTTAACCTACGCACCGACAAAACAGAGCGTTTTACTGTCGAGTTCAATCTAAGACAATCACTGGTCTATCAGGACGCTAGCGATACATACAATCTGAAATCCAACGGCATAGCGCTGACCGACAATCGAACAGCAGGCGCCATATCAGGTACCGTTGATTTAGACGCATTGCTCGCCGACATCAATTGTGGGGATAGTGGCCATTTGGTATACCTCTATTCCGGTTCAGAACTCGATCCGAGTCTGCTGAGTGATCTGTTCGATGCCAGCGTTGAAGGCAATGGAGCGCCAGCAGGCGCCATCGCTCCTTACGCGAGTACCGGTATTACTATGAATAATGAAAGCGGCGAATACATGTACGAATTCGGATTTGTTCCAGAAGGCTCGTATACCGTGGCCTACGCCTGTCAAACCGGTGAAAATGGCGATGATCCAGAATTCTACGATAACATCTTGGTGCCGCAACCCAACGGTAACATTGTTGAGCTGATAGTTAATGCTCTACAAGTACGTACTCAGGATTTTCCACTATAGAGCGCTGTTTTTCCCATTCAGCGAAACATAATCAACGTACTTGTATATAAAAATCAAACAATTAACATGATGGTGGCGCAATGAAGATTAGCTGTTTGCGCCACCACATTTATCCAAAATCAATAAATCATCTGCTTTATTTCCATAACGCGTTAGACCTACAAGACAAAACAGAAAGAGTGATGTAGAGTGCGGAAAGTTTGCACAATTAATCAACTATTTTGAATTGTTATGCAGGTAACCCAAAATGACACTCACTGTTAAACCCGCTAATCCTAATTTCTCATCAGGCCCTTGTTCTAAGCGCCCTGGCTATGATCTTAGCCAACTAGATACGACGATTCTAGGCCGCTCACACCGCTCTAAGCCGGGCAAAGCGATGCTTAAAAAGGCTATCGAAGATACCCACGAAATTCTCGGCCTACCGGAAGGCTATCTGGTCGGCATCGTCCCCGGCTCTGACACCGGTGCTATGGAGATGGCGATGTGGTCACTACTGGGCTCTCGTCCGGTTGATGTGTTTCACTGGGAATCGTTTGGCAGCGGCTGGTTAACCGACATCCTCAAGCAGCTTAAGCTGGACAATGTAAACAACTACCTGGCTGATTATGGTCAGCTGCCAGACCTGTCACAGGCCAATCCGGCCAATGACGTTGTCTTTACCTGGAACGGCACCACCTCAGGCGTCAAAGTGCCTAATGGCGACTGGATCGCTGATGATCGTGAAGGCTTAACTTTATGTGATGCTACCAGCGCGGTGTTTGCTATGGATATGCCATGGGAAAAGATCGACGTTGCCACCTTTAGCTGGCAGAAAGTGCTCGGCGGTGAAGGAGCTCACGGTGTTCTAGTACTTAGCCCGCGCGCTGTTGCTCGCCTGGAAAGCTACACCCCACCATGGCCACTGCCGAAAATCTTCCGCCTGACCAAGGGCGGCAAATTGATTGAGGGCATTTTCCAAGGGGCGACTATCAATACTCCATCCATGCTTTGTGTCGCAGATTATCTGGATGCCCTGAACTGGGTAAAAGATATCGGTGGACTGGCAGGGGCTGTTAGCAAGAGCGAAAACAACTTAGCCGTTGTTGAGCAGTTTGTTGCTGCCAATGACTGGATCGACTTCCTTGCTGACAGTAAAGAGATCCGCTCTAACACCTCCGTTTGCTTAACACTGAAAGCGAGTCCTGAGCAGGTTAAAGCGATCATCCAACGTCTGGACCAGGAAGCGATCGCCTATGATATTGGCGCCTATCGTGATGCCCCTGCAGGCTTACGGATTTGGTGTGGTGCCACAGTCGAAGCCAGTGATCTGCAAGCGATGCTGCCTTGGCTCAAGCACGCCTATGAAACCGTGACCGCTTAATCAGCGCACGCAGATCCCAATAAGAAAACACAAAGGCTAAAGGGAGGTGCAACAGCGCCTCCCTACTTAACAACAATAAAAACGTTGGACGGATTCAATGAGAAAAATACGTACCTACAATCAAATCGCCAGCCGTGGTTTAGACAGATTCAGCCGCGACAGTTATGAGGTTGGCTCGGAGATCGCTCAACCGGAAGCGATCTTGCTACGCAGTCATAAGCTCACCGTTGACCAGATCCCAGATTCAGTCAATGCCATCGCCCGTGCTGGTGCTGGCGTCAACAATATCCCCATCGACGAATGCACCCACAACGGTGTGGTGGTATTTAACACCCCTGGCGCAAACGCCAATGCGGTAAAAGAGTTGGTATTAGCGGGCTTGCTGCTAAGCAGTCGCGGTATCTGTGAAGGGATGCAGTATGTGCAAGCACTCACAGAAACCGACCCGGCGATCCTAAATAAAGAGGTCGAAAAGGGTAAGAAAGCCTATGCCGGTGTTGAGCTAACAGGCAAAACCCTGGGCGTTGTTGGTCTTGGTGCCATTGGTGCCAATGTCGCCAATATGGCGCTGGAACTAGGCATGGAAGTGATCGGCTATGATCCGGCGATCAGTGTTGAAGCCGCATGGCGCTTATCCAGCGATGTGCAGCGAGCGGAAAACCTCGGCGCTCTGTTAGCCAAATGTGATTATGTCACATTGCATGTGCCAGCGATTGAAGCCACTAAAGGGATGATCAATAGCGAAGCGCTCTCCTCAGCAAAACAGGGGCTGAAGTTGTTGAACTTTGCTCGCGGCGAGATCGTCGATAATGATGCCATGCTTGCTGCGCTGGAAGTGGGTAAAGTTGCCCGCTATATCAGCGATTTTCCAAGCCTGGAACTGCTTGGCAATGACAAGGTTTCACTGTTACCGCATTTAGGTGCCAGTACCGTAGAAGCGGAAGAAAACTGCGCCATCATGGGCGCTAACCAGTTGGTCGACTTCCTTGAGAACGGCAACATCAAAAACTCGGTAAATTTCCCTCAGATCCGCATGGAACGTACCCATGGCTATCGACTGACTTTTGCCAACGACAACGTGCCTAAGGTACTAAGTCAGGTACTTGCGCTGTTAGCCGACATGAACATTAACGTGATCGATCTGCTGAACAAGAGCCGTAACGATATCGCCTACACCATATTGGATATCGAACAGCAACCGGATGCGCAGTTACTGGCGGCAGTCGCAGGCGTGGAACACGTATTCCATGTTCGCGCAGTGTAGCGGTTAGCTAGCCAAGCAACTCTGCCGTTTGCAAATACATTGACGGTTTTTGATTAAGCCAGCGCCCTCTAAGCGCTGGCTTTTTTTATGTCCAGATATCACGCTCACTCATCACGACACAGGAATGATTCTGCTCAGTATCGGCAGCGATGGAACTTCTCCCCAGATACAGCGTCAATACAGGAAAGCTATTTTTTAATCATTGAGTTAGCCGTTTATTAAGTGACCACAATCTCACTCTAAATAACTCGCTAACCGAATTCATAGCAGTGTCACTCTTCACTGCTATTCTCAAGTCACTGAACAAGGATCTGATCCGTAGGGAGTCTAGAGTGGCAGAAAAACCAAGTCTGAAAATTGCGATTATTTGTCGAGCAGGTATGGGTGGTTCCAGCATCATGGCCACCACACTGGCGCTGAGACTCGCTGAACGTGGTCACCAAATCTACCTATTCGCAACAGACCGCCCTTTCAACCTCAAAAACGCACCTGACAACCTACGCTTTGTGTCCGTCAATCTGCCGAAAACAGAGCTATTATCCGGCCCTCCTGAAACACTGGCCACCAGCGGCACAATTGAACGCTACGCGAGAAAGATCAAGTTCGACATCATCCATAGTCATTATGCCGTACCCTATGCCTTAAGCGCTGAAATGGCTCGCCAAGTCGGCGGACTGGAAAGCAAATTAGTGATCACCCTACACGGTACCGACGTCTCTCAATTAGGTAACACACCGAGTATGCGGCCGCCTATTAAGTGGGCATTGCAGAAAGCCGATGCCATCACTGCGGTGTCAAAAAACCTGCAGCAACTGGCATTAAAAACCTACGGTAGCGATCTCAACATTGACACCATTTACAACTTCTTGGTTGAAAAACTGCCCTTGCTCACAGCTGCAGAGCGCAAGGCAATGCGCGCCAAATTTGATATCGATGAAGATGAAAATGTCTTAGTGCACGCTTCTAACTTCCGTACGGTCAAACGCACCGATGACATCATTGATGCATTTTATCGTGTCTGTCGTACTCACCATGCCAAATTAGTCCTTTTTGGCGACGGCCCACAACGACCTCATTGTGAACATCTGGCTCACTATTTAGGCATAGCCGATAAAGTCATCTTCGCTGGTAAAGTGAAAGAGTGCGGCCGCTGGTTAGGGATTGGCGATATCAATTTACTGCTCAGTGCCGAAGAGAGCTTCGGTTTGGTCTTGCTAGAAGGGTTCTCTCAACATGTCCCCGCGGTAGCCACCAATGTTGGCGGAATACCCGAAGTGCTGATCGATGGCGAAAATGGTTTTCTGTGCGAAGCCACCAACCCTATTGATGCCGGTAGAAAAATACGCGTGCTACTCAATGACCGAGAGCTACTGCAAACCATGGCAGAGAAAGCGCCCGACATACTCGAGGATTTCTCCGAGGAGGCAATACTCAATCAATATGAAGCGCTCTATATGCGTTTGCTAGAACAATAACACCCTAATGACGCGTCTGATCAGCAAACGGCTTTGCTTCCTGCAATGGAAATTCGATTTCGTAACTTAAGCCGTTCAGCTTGCCATTGGATGCGCTAATAGTACCTTTGAGGCCATGGGTGACCAAATTAAAGATAATATGAGTCCCCAAACCACTGCCACCGGAGTGACGCTTGGTCGTAAAGAAAGGGTCAAATAGACGAGCCATCACCGTGTCGTCCACCCCTTTACCACTGTCGGAGAAGCAAATTTTAGCCCAATGCACCGTGCTGTTTTCGTCATTCACATCTGGCCGGTCGGGCAAACGCTGCAACGCGATCTCTATCCGACCCTCGGTCTGCGCTTCAAATCCATGCAATAAAGAGTTCATGATCAAGTTAGTTAAAAGCTGAGCGAACATGCCGGGTTGACCATAAAACTCTATATCACTATCCCCCTCTAGCACGATCTTATGCTGAGTATTTTTCAGCCGCGGACGCAATGACGCGATCACCTCTTCCATGTAGGCCAGTAAATTAAAGCGCCGACTCTCTTCAGAGCTTTGATCAACAGCGACGAGTTTGAAGCTATGCACCAGCTCAGCGGCGCGCTCTAGGTTTCTTAAAGCGATTTCACCACTTTCATAAACCAGATCCATGTAGTCAGAAAACTGCGTGCGGGTCAGCGTATTTTCAGCAAACATTTTACGTAGCTGACGTGTGTTATCCATCACGTGGGAGGTCGCTGTAATGCTGATCCCCACTGGGGTATTAATTTCATGAGCCACGCCAGCGACGAGCTCACCCAATCCAGCCATTTTTTCTCGCTGTACAAGCTGTTGCTGTGAGCGCTCCAGCGCTTGCAGGGTTCCTTCCAGTTCTGCGTTTTTTTGCTCCAACGCCAAGGTGCGCTGCACCACTTTTTCTTCCAATGTTCGATTCAGATTATCAAGCTCACGCTGACGCTGTTTTCGGTCAACAACCTCCTGCTCAATACTATCCAACACTCGATTAAAAGAGTGCCCCAATTGTTGTAGTTCCAGGTACTCCGTTTCCGGTGCCCGCAGTGACCAATGCTTGTTGTTAACAATTTTGTCAGCGACACGCACCAGCTCGGTAATAGGTGATGCCAAGCCTTTGGATAAAAAGGTGGTCAGCGCCGCCGCAACCATTGTACAAATCAACACCACAATAGCGGCCAGTTTTAAGGTATCAAAGATAATATCTGACAACTGAGGGACCCGGGCTTCCACATACAGATAACCTAAGCGTTCTCCCTCAGAGACAATCGGCGTCAGGCTGAACACCAATCCTCGGGCAACCTGATACCGGTTGTCACCGAGATGAGGACGCAACAAACGTACACCAGTTTCCGCAAACGGCTGATCCACGGGCAGTTCCAAGGTGCCATCAAGGTACAGGCCAGTCCCTAATATATTCTCTTGGATCTGTAGTCCGGCCAAAATAGCCAATGATTCATCACTATCACTGAAATAGAGCGCAGGTACCAAGTTGTAGGCCACAACATTAAGTTGTGATTGCAATGCTGACAGCGCATTCTCACGGCTTCTTTCTGTGGCAAAATAGGCATGAAGCACACTACTGAGCACCAGCGCCAGAGTCACAATGATCGCGACCGTCCACTGCAGCTGACGCTTAAACGTCGTCATCAGCTGCTCCCTTCCACACCTTGGCCAGTCGCAAGAAACGGGCCTGCACTTTCAACTGACTACGATCAAGCATATTTTGGTTAACCAAGATGGAGATCTTATTGCTGGCTATAGGTAGGGCAAACATCGCCCCGGCTTTCAGTGCCACCACATCGTTGCCGACGAACAGGGTTTGACTCTCAGAAAGCTGTTGCGCAAGTTTAAATCCCTTGCCCTGTTCGAAACTAAACACCAGATGACAAAATTGCGTACTTTGATACTGATGTAACCCCTGCCACTTTTGAAAATAGAGGGTTTGCAACGCTCGCCCCTGGGACTCTTTACCTTCTGTTGCCCGGCGAAATAGCGCTGCCAGATCTTCCACTTGTTGACCAACGAAACAAGCGTTCAACGCCTGTTGCTCAGAAAGTACTGAATCTGGCCAACTAACAAACTTAGTTATTTGATAAAGAAATGCAGCGCGCAATTTAGTGGCGTCTAACTCTACTGCGCTGAGCAGGTTGGGCAACCAAAGTAGTAGCAAGAATAGCGACGAGCGAAAGCCCACACTGATATTCCAGTGTGTTGCGCCAAACATCTTCAACTTTGCCTTAACTTGATCCCTCACAGATCCTGCACCTACTTGCAGTCATGGCTAATGGTGGCCATTACGACACTCTTGGCCTGCCCCAGACACCAGCCATAAATATTCTCACCCAGAGTAACAAACAGCTATCGCGCCCACTGTTACACAGGTTTCACAACTTCTAAATATTAAGCGCTAAATATGCGAATTAGCTCTGACATTTCAACATAGTGACTGGTGGATATAGGAATTTGGTCGAATACTGGATTGTTAACAGGTCGTAATTTTTTTTCTGGGCGACTCTTTGAGGTATCTATGCCGAATCGTTCGACGCTTTCTCTAATTTGTGCAGCAATTCTTTTAGGGCAGCCAACCGCCTATGCCGAAGAAGATCCTCTTGATCTTGAAACGCTGTTTGAACTGGATGTATCGCAACTGATGCAGATCGGTGTTTCCGGTACCGCTTCAGCCACCCCAACCATTGAGCGGCTGGATCCGGCATCAGTCACCACCATCACCCAGCAAATGATCAATGATTCAGAAACACGCAGTCTGTTTGACCTACTGGAAGTATACGTACCCAACTTTCACTATCTGCCCCATCACTGGGAAGCTAAGCATATGGGAATGCGGGGGATAATGGGCGACAGAGATGACAAATATCTATTACTGGTGAATGGTCGGATCATGAATGAGCGCACCCACTTCGGTGCACTGTCAGAGCGTGACCTTCCCATGATGGGAGATATTCACCGTATCGATGTCATTCGCGGTCCGGGCTCTGTGGTGTACGGCCCAGGGGCGGTTTCTATGGTGATCAATATCCGCACCGAAAACTTCAACAACTATTCCGGCGATCAGGTTATCGCCAAAGTTGGCGCGGTAGAGGAGTTTCAATCTGTCGAAATTAAGAAAGGGATCCGCTTAGATGAAACCAGTGGTATCTACCTCTACGGCGGCATTAGTAATTACAAAGGCGCGGATCAAAGTGATTCACCTGTGGTATATGGCCTCAGTGACACAACGCCTTGGGGGGATGAATTGGTCGCCGGTGCCGACAGCAACCTGAATCACCCGAGAAACAACGCCCAACATCGCGATCTGCCGAAATTAAAGCTTCACCTCAACTACCAGAAAGAAAACTTTGATGCCTGGCTCCGCTACACCCGGGGTGGCGAGGAGATGCCCTGGAGTCATAAGGTGGTGCTGGAGTCACCTAACGGTTTTGCCCCTGCAGATCTGCAGCAGGAAGATCTCACCACCCAGAGTGTTGGTTATCAGCAGCTCACACTGACAATGGACTATAAAGACAAAATTGATGACACCTTGTGGGTAGACTACCGATTCAGCGCCGATAGCTTTGATTACGAACGCAAGTTATTTAATACCGATTTGCCAGACAATCCCCCAGAGAATCACCGCGAAGATGAATTTTTAGCATCTGTGATCGCCAGTTGGCTGCCCCTTCCCGATCACGCGCTCGCCATTGGCGGCACTGCGTCTTATGAGCGCTGGGGTAGAGAGAGTCCGGGTTATCCCGATGCCGATCCAGTTTCGTTTGTACTCGGAGAGATGCCTGAATGGGAAACCTACTCCTACGGCCTGATGATCGAACATCAGTGGACCATCAATGATCAGTTCACTAGCTTCCTGGGTTTACGGGTAGATGAAGATCAGTACACCGACAGTATGTGGTCTCCACGCGCCGCGCTAATCTACACCCCAACCGACATCGATACCGTCAAGCTGATCGCGAGTCGTTCAGTAAGAAAAAATAACGCCGAAGAGTTGCGCCTGCAGCATCAAGGTGGCGAGAACTCTGATCCAGAAGAGCTCAAAAGCATCGAGTTAGTTTATCAACGCCAGGCAAGTGGAGCACTCCTCTACAGTGCCAGTGCTTTTTTCAATGACATTGAAGTGATCGGTATCGATACCAATACCCTTCGCTCAGACAAAGTCGCAGAGTATCGCGTCGGTGGCTTAGAGCTAGAGCTGAGCTACCACACCGAAACCTGGGATATTCGCGCTTCCCACAGTTATACCAAGCTGTCCAGCTTTGACGCCGAAGAGGGAAAATCACAAAAGATCTCCGCCGAACCATTTGGCTATGGTGATGATCTGAGCCAATGGAGCAACCACATTTCCAAACTCGCCGCGAGTTGGCAATTTGATACGGCACTGAAGTTTAATGGCGCCTTACGGGTGTTTTGGGATTATCAAGGCTCCCAAGACTACATCGACTATACCGTGGATCAGCGGGCGGCCAGCGAAGATGGCAACAGCTCTTCAACAGCATTAACCGATCCGGGCTATACCGACAGCACAGATTGGGCTGTGTTTCTGGATCTCGGCGCTCACTATCAACTCGCCCCACAGCATTCAGTGTCACTGCAGGGATACAACTTAATGGGCCTGTTTGATGACGACTTCAATAAACGGCTCTATGTCATTAACGTCGGTAACTATCGCGCCGATGCAGCCTCATTTGCCTTGAACTATCGTTATGATTTTTAGCCATAGGAACATCCGCGATGCAGACAGCGCTCAATTTTACTAACAAGCATGTGGTTGTTATCGGCGGCACCAGCGGCATCAACCGCGGTATAGCGGAATGCTTCGCCCGGCTTCATGCCAACATCACGGTCGCCAGCCGGCAGCAACAAAAAGTCGATGATACGCAGTCAGCACTGCAAGCGCTCGGTGCCAAAACCTATGGGTTTTGTGCCGATGTCAGAGATATTGAGGCAATCGCCCAAGGCCTGCGCACCGCCCATGACCGCTTTGGTAGCATCGATGTTTTAGTTTCAGGCGCGGCGGGTAACTTTCCCGCTTTAGCGGAAAATATGTCAGCCAATGGCTTTAAGTCGGTAGTCGATATCGACCTTTTAGGTACCTTTCATGTGATGAAAGCCAGCTTTGAGCTGCTCACCAAGCCAGGTGCCAGTATCATCAACATTAGCGCGCCACAAGCTTACCTTCCCATGCCAGCACAACTGCATGTTTGTGCAGCCAAAGCCGGGGTCGATATGATCACTCGCACGCTGGCACTAGAGTGGGGAGAGTATGGCGTTCGTATTAACTCGATTGTTCCTGGCCCCATAGACGGTACAGAGGGGATGGAACGACTCGCCCCAACAGCAGCGATAAAGCAAAAAACCTGCGATGACGTGCCGCTAAAACGTCTAGGCACAGTGGAAGATATTGGCCATGCCTGCTGTTTTCTTGCTTCGCCCATGGCGAGCTATATCACGGGGGCAGTTATCCCAGTAGATGGCGGATGGTCGCAAAAAGGGTGTGGCAGTATGGGAGATGCGCTATCGCAACTGAGTCGGCGATAGCGCATTTACGCTCTCAATACGGAAGGCATTAAGAAACTGGAGTGCTAAACACCATTTTCACGCAGAAAGTTCTCAAATGCTGGGGCAGATGTATTAACAAACACCTTAATAAACTCAGAGACAATCTCTTCGTTGATACCACCATTAGCCATCAGGTCTGCTTCTAGGCCTGGATCATCATCACTATCCAAATAAGCACGAGACAAACGCTTTGTGCGATTCCATTCGTTCATCGCTGATGCGGTCAAGCGAATACCTGAGACACCAAAGTAGAGCTGAAGATCACCATCATCATAGAGCTGCAATACATAATTAGTACCATCATGGTTAAACACGATGCTACCACTTTCACGGACTTTAACCTCCTTGTAGCCTTGCTGCTTTAACAGCTGCTCAAGCTCGGCCAAAGAGAATCGAGACACCAATGTTGGTCCCATTGATTTCACCGCTTCTTGCAACACTTCTAGCGCAGCATTAACCTGGGTTTTACTTGGCGCAGCGCTTACTTGCGACATAGGTACCAGCAAAAACACCAGCACCAAAAATAACCTTTTGCACATCATTGATACCACTCCCTCGATGCAATATGAAAACAACGCACGCTCAGTAGAGCATGGTTGCTAGAAAACAGTTAAACGAAGATAAAGCATGATCGAGTCAAAACGAAACGCCCTATCTGCAATATATTCTGACATAAATTAGTAATTTATCCGCTACGATTGCGGATTTTCGCCGCGGCCTGTGTGAGAGATCTCTGAAACTCTAATAATCTACCGTTATTTTCTAGCTATATTCGACATGAAAAGCTATAAATAAAGAGCACGGATAGCGGTAACACTCATAACACAAGGAGTTAGTTATTATGAGTCTTTATTTAGTTGACGAGACCATCTCTCTGCTGAGAGAAACCTTTTCTAAAGTGAGTCCATCTGACCCATGGCCTTTACGTAATACCATGAGTCCCGACGATGTTCGCAATGTCATTCAAGAGTGCAACTCCCTCTACCATGCTGAGGGTTGCCAAGAAGTCACACTGAGTGATATCACCAACGGCTATATGTCCCGCTAAGCGCTGAGGCCTAACGTGCTTAACAGATACAAAATTATTGCAATTAGCCTTGCTGTGCTCGGTCTACTTGCCCATGCCTCGTCATCAGCAGATAGCGAAGTCAGGAAACAAGAGGCTGCGCCTTACGCCTTTTGGGGCGTCATTCTGCAGGGGCACTACACGGAAAAATTCAGGCAAAAGTACGACTTCAGTTTTCAGGGGGTGTTGGTCAACGGGGTGTCACACAATAGCCCTGCAGAACTCTCTCGTATTCATCCATGTGATGAGATCACTCATATCAATGAGCAATCTTTTCAAGATACCGATGCACTGATCCAATTTGTGCACAGTTTACCCGAAGATGAATATTTTCGCGTCACGTTACTCCGCGCCGGACGGCAACTCACCGTTGATAGTTTTATTCGCTATTTTGATCCTGCCAAAGGGGATGCCAGACGCTTGGAAGATAACTTTAGAAACAGCTTCGGTCAGGATCGTTGCGATCTCTCTCAACACCGTCGCCTACCAATAGAGTTCACAGCTCCCTAGCCTTCGCTCTCTCCCTGACGCTCAAATAGCTTTGTAATGCGTTGATCACATGACGAATTCGCTGAAAATGCTATGGTTAACTAGTCACCAGCCATTGAGAAGGAAGAACCCATGTTTATTGTCATTAATCGCTGGCAGTTAAAAGAAGGCAAAGAACAGCAGTTTGAGCAAGGTTGGGGCGAAATCATCCAACGTAATATGCTGCATTATGGTGCGCAAGGTTCCAGGCTTCATCGTGCCCACGACGGCAGTTGGATCTCCTATTCCGTCTGGCCGAGTGAAGATCATTGGCAAGCAGCCCATAGTATTGATGACAGCGACCAAGAAGCACGGCTAAAAATGGTTGATGCCATTATCCGTGTTTACCCACCACAAACCATGGTACCTATGCTCGATATGCTGCATGAAACGCAGCCAGAAATGGATTCGTTGGTCTAAGTTATACCCTAGGCAAAGCCATTATGTCGGCATCAACACAGGCAACTAACCACCATCAGCTTTGGCCAATACAGAGCAAGTAATTTTATGTCAAAGGAGAGGCAATGAAGTTCAAATTATCCCTATCCAGCCTTATTTTACTGGCGATGTTTGCGGGTATTGGCGTGGGCCTGTTCTTTGGCGAAATGGTTGGCTGGATGGAGTGGGTAGGAACGGGTGTGATCCTACTGATGCAGATGACCATCCTGCCCTATGTCACCGTTTCTTTGATCAGTGGCATTGGCAGGCTGGAAGGCAAAGCCGCCAAACTACTCTTTTCCCAAGCTGGGATCGTGATGCTGATTATCTGGGGTATGGCTTTGGTTGGCATCCTCGTATTACCGCTGGCGTTTCCAGAGGTCACCACCGCATCATTTTTTAGCACCTCAGTGATCACCTCGCCACCACCGGTGAATTACTACGATCTATATATTCCTGCCAACCCGTTTAAGTCGCTAGCGATTGGCGCTATTCCTGCGGTGGTCATCTTCTCCATTGCTCTGGGTATCTCTTTTATCAACATGGAGGGGCGAGAGCCCGTTATCGCCTTTATGGATGTGGTGGGCAAAGGCCTTTCTCGTGTCACCAATTTCATGGTGAAAACACTGCCTGTCGGCGTATTTGCTTCGGCAGCGGGAGCGGCAGGCACACTGACCGTCGATGAATTTGCCTCCCTTCAAGTGTTTCTCGTTGCCTACGCCCTGCTTTGCCTGGCGCTGAGTTTGTGGCTCTTTCCCGCCATGGTGGCGGCCATTACACCTTTTAGTTATCGCGAAGTCATGTCGTTATCGCGGGATTCATTAATCACGGCCTTTGCCACCGGCAACATTTTCATCGTATTGCCGGTACTTATCGAAGGTTCAAAAAAACTGTTTGCGGAAAAAAACCTAACTCGTGCCGATACCGATGGGAACCTCGATGTACTGCTTCCCATCGCATTCACCTTCCCTAATGCAGGCAAACTCACCGTTATCTTTTTCGTACTATTTTGCGGTTGGTTTACCGGTAAAGATGTCTCCATCACCGCTTATCCTATGTTAGCGATGAGTGGCTTATTAAGCCTGTTTGGCTCTGTTCATGCAGCGATCCCATTTATGCTTAACAGCCTGCAACTGCCCTCCGATCTTTATCAGCTGTTTTTGGTCTCCTCCTTTATTACCGGCAAATTTAACTCTTTAGTGGCGGTGATGCATTTGCTGATCTTTGGCCTACTGACCACGGCATTAATCCAAAAACAGTGGCTGGTTACCACAAGAGATCTACTCAAAGCGGGCGGCATGGTGCTCGCAGGCTTGGTGCTAATGATTGTCAGTGCCAGAATTATCTCAAGCGTTATTATCTCCGAGTCAGGCAACACCGCCGAGCTATTGGGAAATATGCGAGTGGTCAATGAAGTTTCGACAGAAATTCAAGATCAGTACCCTGATCTGTCCACCGCATCCGCACCAGCGGCTAATCTGCAAAGCATCATCCAACGTGGTGTCCTCCGTGTGGGTTACCTGCCCAACAACGCGCCATTTACTTACTTCAATCAGCAAAATAAATTGGTAGGGTTGGACATTTCATTGATCAATACCTTTGCGCAAGAATTAGGCGTAGAGATTGAGCTGATCCCTTACGATCCAAAGCGCCTAGATATCACCCTAAACCAAGGGCATATCGATATTGCGATATCCGGTATCGCCATGGATGCCACCTTAATGGGCAAGATGAACTTCACCGACCCCATACTGCAGCTGCATTTAGCTTTAGTCGCGAAAGACTATCGCTTGAAAGATTTTTCTACCGTACAGAAGCTCCGAGAGGCAGGAGAACTGAAAATAGCCATGGTTGGTCAAGAGAAACTGGCCGAGCGGATCCAAGCGGCGCGCCCAGATATAACCCTATTCCAACTGACTAATTACCAAGCCTATTTTGAACAACCGAAAGAGATATACGATGCGCTACTGATATCGGCGGAAGCAGGTTATGCCTGGAGCATGCTCTACCCTGACTATGGCGTCATCTTGCCTGAAGGCACGGATTACGAATTCCCTATGGCATTCGCGACCGCTAGGGGTAACTACAGTATGCTGGTCTATCTCAATAGCTGGATAACCTTGAAAAAGACCGAAGGACTAATCGAGCAAGAATACGAATTCTGGATTTTAGGCAAAGGTGCCAAGGAAGATAGGCCTAGATGGTCAGTCATCCGCGACTATCTGGGTTGGGTTAACTAGCAAACATTGCTTACGGAGCACTATGCAAACCACGCAACGTACATTACCGGCGAAAAAACGCTTAGCACTTGTTGCTCATGATCATATGAAGCAGCAGTTAATTGCTTGGTCTGAAGCTCGACGTGAGCAACTCAGTCAACATCGTTTGTTCGCTACAGGTACCACTGGCGCACTGCTCGCGCAGCAACTAGACCTCCCCATCCAGTGCCTGCTGAGCGGTCCCATGGGTGGAGATCAGCAGCTCGGCGCGCTGATCGCTGAAGGCAAGATAGATATGCTGGTATTCTTCTGGGATCCCTTGGATGCAGTTCCTCACGATCCCGATGTCAAAGCCCTGCTAAGACTCGCTGCGGTATGGAACATCCCTGTTGCCACCAACAGAGTCACCGCCGACTTTCTGCTTGATTCTAAACATATGAATCAAGCTTATGAAACCAGCATCCCTGATTACGCCAATTACCTAAAAGGGCGGACATAATATTCACCCCAAAAAACAAAAAAACCGGACATTGTCGTCCGGTTTTTTTCTGAGGCAATCGGTCTATTCTTTACCAAATACCTGATTTTCTTGCTCTTGCACACGAATAAAGGTCATACGTTTGGTCAGCTCTTTTAACTGCCGGGCACCAACATAAGTACAGGCACTCCGCACGCCACCCAGAATATCCTTCACCGTGGCATCTACTGGGCCACGATAAGGCACGCTAACCGCTTTACCCTCTGAGGCTCGATACTCGGCAACACCGCCCGCATGACGCTGCATCGCCGTTGCACTGCTCATGCCATAAAACTGCTTGTACTGCTTACCGTCACGCTCAATGAGATCACCACCTGACTCATCATGCCCAGCAAACATACCCCCAATCATGACAAAATCGGCACCGCCGCCAAATGCCTTGGCCACATCGCCGGCACATGAACAACCGCCATCTGACACGATTTGCCCGCCCATGCCATGAGCCGCATCGGCGCACTCAATCACGGCGGACAGTTGCGGATAGCCAACACCTGTCTTCACTCGGGTGGTGCACACAGAACCAGGACCAATACCAACCTTAATGATATCGGCTCCTACTAGGATAAGCTCTTCAACCATTTCGCCGGTCACCACATTACCCGCCATAATGGTGATGTCTGGGTAGCTTTCTCTCACGCGGCGAACGAAATCAACAAACGCCTCAGCATAGCCATTTGCCACATCAATACAGACAAATTGAAACTCTGGATGCTGCTTTAACAGTTGTCCAAGCTTTTCAAAGTCAGCCTTAGAAGTTCCAGTGCTCACCATGATGTAGTTAAAGATAGAGGCATCGTTCTCAGCGATAAATGCAGCCCACTCTTCCACCGTGTAGTGCTTGTGGATCGCAGTCAGCATCTGATGCTCTGCTAACGCTCGCGCCATCTCAAAAGTGCCGACCGTGTCCATATTGGCAGCCACTACAGGCACACCTGTCCAGGTACGACCGCTATTGTGAAAACGGTAGGTACGCACTAATTCGACTTCGGAACGACTTTTGAGTGTTGAACGCTTAGGGCGGATAAGGACATCCTTAAACCCCAACTTGATATCAGATTCAATGCGCATACTAAAACCTCTGGTGAGAAAACAAACCGGCGGACTTTAGCAAAGAGTAGCAGCTTAAAAGATTGCGTCAGGACAAAAAATAGCGATATAGCCCAACAACAAGTAACCAAAGGCAATTAAGCATTGCGACATTAGGACAGAGCTCGACGTATCGCTACGGCCAAAAAGCAGAAAAGGAGCCGATAGCTCCTTTTCTTATTCATTCATCTACACACTATGTTTTATAGTGCTTTCAGAATGTTATCCACACTGGCTTTGGCATCGCCAAACAACATCTTACTGTTGTCGTTAAAGAACAGTGGGTTCTGTACGCCAGCATAGCCTGTGGCCATAGAACGCTTGAATACCACAACATTCTCCGCTTCCCATACGTGTAGCACCGGCATACCAGCAATTGGGCTGCCTGGCTCACGCGCCGCAGGGTTCACGGTGTCGTTCGCACCAATCACCAACACCACATCTGTATCGGAGAAATCATCGTTGATCTCATCCATCTCCATCACGATGTCATAAGGCACTTTGGCTTCTGCCAACAACACGTTCATGTGTCCTGGCAAGCGCCCTGCCACAGGGTGAATACCAAACCGCACCTGGATGCCTTTTTCACGCAACTTCTTGGTGATATCAGCAATAGGATACTGAGCTTGTGCTACCGCCATACCGTAACCAGGAGTAATGATCACGCTCTTGGCACTCTTCAGCATGTCGGCCACATCCTCGGCATTGGTTTCATGGTATTCGCCCACTTCCTCATCGCCAACGACAGTGCCACCATCGGTACCAAAGCCGCCCAAAATCACGCTGATAAAGGAGCGGTTCATCCCTTTACACATAATGTAAGAGAGGATCGCACCAGAGCTACCCACTAAGGCGCCGGTGATAATCAACAGATCGTTAGAGAGCATAAATCCGGCTGCTGCTGCCGCCCAACCTGAATAAGAGTTCAGCATAGACACAACAACTGGCATATCTGCGCCACCAATGGCTGCAACCAAGTGGTAACCAAATACAAACGCAATAAAGGTCATGATCAGTAAGGCGATGATATTGCCACTGTCCATGTACCATGCACCCAAACCGATAGAGGCGATCACCATCGCCAGATTGATAAAGTGCTTACCAGGTAAAGAAAGTGGCTTGCTGCTCATCACACCATGCAACTTACCAAAGGCAACAATCGAACCGGTGAAGGTCACTGCACCAATAAAGATACCAAGGAAGACTTCGACATCATGGATCGTCTTTTCAACACTGGTCTGGGTCAATGCTTGAGCAACCGCAGCAGCACTGCCTGGCTCAGGGTGAGATGCAATAGCACTAGAAAAGCCGACTAATACCGCAGCTAAACCAACGAAGCTATGTAAGATCGCCACTAACTGTGGCATCTCGGTCATCTCGACTTTCAACGCTAAAACAACGCCGATAGCCGCACCAACCAGCATCGCACCTGTCAGCCAGGTGATCCCGCTGATCTCGACACTAGCAAAGGTAGCCACGATAGCAATCAACATACCGGCAATACCATAAAGGTTACCGGCCTTGGCAGTTTCGTGCTTACTTAAGCCCGCAAGTGCCATAATGAACAGAACGGCTGCAAACAGATACGCAGCAACTAACAAACCTTGTGACATGCGTTATCTCCTCAGTCGCGCTGGAACATTTTCAACATGCGTTGCGTGACGGTGAAGCCACCAACAATGTTGATCGTCGCGATTAAAATGGCAAAGCCCGATAGCGCTAGGATCAGCGGACTATCGGAATTCATCTGGACCAAGCCACCAACAATGATGATGCCGGAAATAGCATTCGTCACACTCATCAACGGCGTGTGTAAGGCATGGGCGACGCCCCAAACCACGTAGTATCCCACCACACAGGCAAGAACAAACACGGTAAAGTGTGCCAGAAAATCGCTCGGTGCATTCTGAGCAACCCAACCAAACAGTCCGGCACCCACTGCAAGCATGGCAGGCTTAAGCCAAGGCTTAGGTTTTGCCTCTTCCACAGGCTCCGGCGCAGCCACTTCTGCTGCAGGCTGTTGTGGCTGAGCACTGACCTTAATGGGTGGCGCAGGCCAGGTAACTTCACCCGCTTTGGCAACGGTGACGCCACGCAGGACTTCATCGTCGAAGTTAATGTCGATATTGCCGTCTTTTTCCAAGCACAGCAGCTTCATCAAGTTCACCAGGTTGGTGCCATAAAGCTGACTGGATTGTGCCGGTAGGCGCGATGGAATATCGGTATACCCGATGATAGTGACGTCATGCTTGACGACCGCTTCACCAGGCTCAGTTAATTCACAGTTACCACCGGTCAGTGCAGCCAAATCAACGATGACTGAGCCTGGCTTCATTGATTCGACCATCTCAGCCAAAATCAATTTAGGTGCCGGACGACCAGGAATAGCGGCAGTGGTGATGATAATATCAACTTCAGCGGCCTGCTCAGCGAACAGTTTCATTTCCGCTTCAATAAACGCCTTAGACATCTCTTTGGCGTAGCCATCACCGGCACCAGTATCTTCTTCTTCATAATCGAGGCGTAAGAATGTACCGCCCATCGATTCGATCTGCTCAGCTACTTCAGGGCGAGTATCAAATGCACGTACTTCAGCCCCCAAACTGCCCGCAGCACCAATCGCTGCCAACCCAGCAACACCAGCACCAATCACCAACACTTTGGCCGGAGGAACTTTACCTGCTGCCGTTATCTGACCAGTAAAGAAACGGCCAAACTCATGGGCCGCCTCAACCACAGCACGATAGCCTGAGATATTCGCCATGGAGCTCAAAGCATCCAATGACTGAGCACGGGAGATACGAGGCACACTGTCCATCGCTAACAGATTGATATTTTTCTCTGCTAACACTTTCAGGCGATCTTCGTTCTGAGCTGGCCAGAAGAAGCTAATCAGAGTCTGCTCTGGTTTTAACAACTCGGCTTCGTCGTTGCCGGTTGCCGGATCAACCATAGGCGGATTGACTTTAAATATAATATCCGCACCACGCCACAGCGCCGCTGTGTCGGTGATTACTTCAACACCTGCCGCACTGTATGCGTCATCGGTAAAACTTGCCGCCGCACCGGCACCCGCTTCAATAGCGAGTTCAAAACCCAGTTTCTGCAGCTTCTCAGCAGTATCTGGCGTCAACGCTACGCGTTGTTCACCTGACATCACTTCTCGTGGCACACCGATTTTCATAGCCATGAAAACCTCCTGAACAATCGTTACAATCCCGTAGAAAGACGCGATATAAACCGACCATTTGGTCACTGTTTATTCGCATTTTTTAGTTTATATGCAAAAAATCTGAATATTTATACACTCAGGAAGGAAATTTTCCTACCATTTTTACTAGAAAACGCTAAAAAACAGCATTTTCTGAAAATTTATTACAGCGCACTCTAACGCCCACGCCTCTGCAATCAAACTAGACCAGTCCGGCAGTCTATTCATTACGTGGTAATTGGGGGCAGTAACGCCCCCAAATGTAGATTACAGGCAGAAGCCGTAATCAGCCGCTTCAGGCTTCACGCACATGCCATATCCCGTCGTACAATCAGTGTCGACTGCACAACGCTGTTTTTCCTGCTTAGCCGCAGGAGCAGGCTCAGCCGCTGCTTCAGGCTCTGAACTTGCGCAAGCCGCTAACATGCCAACCATCATCAACATAGCCAGTAGTTGTTTCATTTCAATCTCCGTGTGCTAACAAAATCAAAACACGGCAACGCCGTGACCGCTTCCAAAGTGTAGACGGCTGACGCAGGATACATAGCCAATGAGATGATTGTCTTGGGTAAAATCAAAATGACAGCAAAGCAACTATGCTATTAACTGTACTGGTAATCATTATTCTCCGGAGATGCTGCAATGGCAGTCTATGAAATCCAACATCCTTTGGTAAAACATAAATTGGGTCTGATGCGGGTGCGTGACATCAGCACCAAACACTTCCGCGAACTTTGTGGTGAGATCGGCACTTTACTCACCTATGAAGCCACCCGACACCTGGAAACAGAAACCATTGATGTTGAAAGCTGGAGCGGCGAGAGCGTGCCAGTGACAAATATCAAGGGCAAAAAGATCACCTTGGTACCTATTTTGCGCGCCGGACTCGGCATGTTAGATGGGGTCATTAGCCTGCTCCCCAATGCCAAAGTGAGTGTCGTCGGTCTATACCGAGATGAAGAAACCCTTGAGCCTGTGGCTTACTTCGACAAAATTGTCGCCGATGTACCTGAGCGCACAGCACTGATCCTAGACCCTATGTTGGCAACAGGCGGTACGCTGATCGCCACAATTGACCTGCTAAAGCAGAAAGGCTGCACCCAGATCATGGGGCTGTTCTTGGTTGCGTCGCCAGAGGGGATTGCCAAGCTTGAAGCTGCCCATCCAGATGTAGATATCTATGTCGCGTCGGTCGACGAGTACCTCAACGATAAGGGCTATATTATGCCTGGCTTAGGCGATGCCGGAGATAAGATATTCGGCACCAAATAAGTTTTCTGAACAATAAAAAAACCGCCTGAGGGCGGTTTTTTTTATTCCTGCAAGCGACAGATTACTTCGCTGCAGATTTCTCTTGCGGCAACACGAGGTTAAGAAGGATAGCCACGATACCGCAAAGCCCTACCCCTTTAAGCGTAAAGTCGCCCGCGCTGATGCTCATTCCACCAATGCCAAAGACGAGCGTAATTGACACGATAGCTAAGTTACGCGCTTTCGCTAGATCCACCTGACTACGCACCAGGGTATTCATCCCAATGGCTGCAATAGATCCGAATAACAGACAAAGAATACCACCCATGACAGGTACTGGGATGGTCTGCAACAAGGCACCGGTTTTGCCGACAAAAGCCAAACCAATAGCAAAACAAGCCGCCCAGGTCATAATGACGGGATTATAAGATTTAGTCAGTGCCACCGCACCGGTACACTCGCCATAACTAACCACTGGCGGCCCACCAAAACTGGCTGCAGCCATAGTAGCCAAACCATCGCCCAACAAAGAACGGTCAATACCCGGTTTTTCGACGAAGTTCTTTCCGGTCACGTTGCTTATCGCCAAAATGTCGCCAAAATGCTCGACCACGACAATCAATCCCACTGGCGCAATCAACAAGATGGCCCGCCAGTCGAAAGACGGCGTGGCAAAATCAGGGGCCGCGATCCAAGGCGCTGCACCGACAGGAGTAAAATCAACGACGCCCAGCGCCAACGACAGCAGATAGCCCACCACTGCGCCCGCGATAATCGGCATCAGCTTTAACAAGCCTTTGGCATAAACCGCCACACCAACCGTCGTTAGCAAGGCCACCGATGAGATAATCAGCGCTGTATCGAGTTCAATCAATTGCACTGCGCCATCGCCGGTTTTACCCAAAGCCATGTTCACAGCAACAGGCGCAAGCGCCAAACCTATCACCATGATCACCGGACCAACGACCACTGGCGGCAGCAGCTTTTCGATGATCTGGATCCCACGTAATCGAACGAGCGCACTGGCAAGGACAAACACCAAACCGGCCGCCATCAAACCGCCCAATGTCGCGGACAAACCGAATTGGGAAATGCCCAGTTGAATAGGAACAATAAAAGCGAACGAACTACCAAGAAAAATCGGGATCTGACGCTTGGTGCATAACTGGAAAATCAGCGTACCTACACCCGCTCCTAATAAGGCGATATTCGGTGATAAACCCGTAAGGATAGGCACCAATACCAGCGCACCAAACGCGGTCAGTAATATTTGTGCCCCGAGCAGAGGCAAAGTGAAGTTCATAACGCATTCCTAGTTAACAAAACCGAACGACCTTAACAAATTTGCTACCTAGCCTACTTGAGATAAGTCAGATTGCCAGCATTAGCAATACGTTTACGAAAGAGGTGAGCGCTAAGAAAGTACTAATTCGCTAGCCCGCTTACCCTTTAACACAAACACTTACCACCCGCGCTCCTTCACTTCCAGCTAACGCCGCATGGGACTGACCTAACCGAATGAAGTGCATATCGCCTGGCATTAGGGTCCGCTCCGTACAACCGCCCTCAGCATCTTCCACGGAAATCTTCAATGTACCTTCCAGCAGATAGTAGATCTCTTCCTTATCGCTATGCTGATGCTGTCCAATACTTGCCCCCGGTTCCATATAGAAATCAGCAAACATGTTGATACCCGACTCGGATATCCCTTCCGCTTTGTTGCCATCTTCACTTAACAACCATTTAGTCCAAACCCGCCCTTGGCCCTGCCGATAATCACTATACTCGGCGTTACTATGGCAAGGCTCATACTTCACAGTCGCCACCTCGTCACCCTGTTTAAATACCACAGGCCCTATCTCGCGATGATAAACAGGGGGTTCCTCTTGCTGATGAAATTCCTGTTCGGTATAGACGTGTCTGGACAGTTTCATAGAACCTCGGCGACCAAAAATCATAGGGAAATGAGTATACATTTAACTCAACAGCACTCACATTAAGCGCCAAACAGATCAAAAAGAGCAAGATCCGAGCAACGGCTTTTGACGACGTTAACCTTTGCCGCTTAGCAACTCTAAAAGCTGGTTAAAACTCATCGGCTTATAAAGGTAGTACCCTTGAATAAAATCACATTTTTCGCTGTTCAAAAAGTCTAGCTGTTGCTGATTTTCGACGCCCTCGGCGGTAACTGAGAGGTTGTAGGCATGGGCAAACTCCAGCACTATTTTGGCTACCCCAGGGGTATCTGCGGGCTGCTTCAAACCAATCTCAGCAGTATGAGTCCGATCAAGCTTGAGCTTTGTTACCGGCAGTTGGCCTAGATGCGCAAGGGATGTATAGCCGGTACCAAAATCATCCAGTACTAAGCCAACCCCAAGTTTCTTCAATGCATTGGCATTCGCCAAAAAGCGGTCGTCCAAATCAGCGGTCGCGGTTTCCGTGATCTCAATCTCAACTTGCTTAGGTGGTAACGCCATCGCCGAAACAACACCGGAAATGAAATCTGCCAATCCGGGTTGTTGCAGGTGGGTATTTGACACATTAACGGACATGGAAAACGTAGAGTTTTGCTGAGTTTTTAGGATCTCAGCCAATGACAGGCAAGCATGCTCAATCACCCAACGATCAATCGCATAGATCAACCCCGACTGTTCAGCCACTGGAATGAACTTGTCTGGCCCGACACGGCCTAAACTTTCGCTTTGCCATCTCAACAATGCCTCTGCGCCGGCAATGAGTCCAGTTTTGCTACACACATAGGGTTGAAAAAACAGTTCAAATTCATCCAGCTCTAACGCCGTCGTCAACGCTCTTTCAATCACCTCTTTTTCTAACAGGTATTCAGCGATCTGCTGGCTAAACACCTGATACTGAGCACCACCTTTTAGCTTCGCCTGCTGTTTTGCAGCTTCAGCCAATTTCTGTAATTCCGCCACAGTCTCTGTGTGTTGCGGACTTGCAGCAATACCGATAGAGACTTGTAGATATACCTGTCCAGCACCCACAACCACAGGATCCGCTAACGCCGTGACCAATTGCTCAGCCAACGATTCAGCCAGCTCAAGATTGGCATGGAACAACAAAATCGCAAATTCATTACCAGCGGTGCGCGCAACGTAACTCCGATGATCAATCAGTTCGTCAAATGGAGGCTTAGCCATCATCGATTGCACTAGTTCACTTAGGCTCTTCAGTATTTGATCGCCCCCTTTGTCCCCATGGGTCTCGTTCAAATGTTTGAACCTATCAATATCGAGGATCAACAGAGCCATCTTACTTTCTAACCCTTCCCCCAAGGAACGTTGCAAAACCAGGCGATTGTTGAGTCCCGTAAGACGATCTGAGTACGCGACTTTTTCCAGCGCCATCTTCGCTTGCCGCACTGATGTCACCATATCAGCAAAGCTATTATTGAGCTCCGCAAGCTCATCCCCTCCCTTGGAAGGGGGAACATCTTCGTCTATCCCCTCCTCCACGCCACGAATACGCTGTCTGATCATCATCAACGGCGTTACCACCGTACGCTTGATCGCCCAGCGCAACAGAATAAACAGCAACAGGAAAGTAACTAATAACAGCAAGATAACGCGCCATAAATACGCGTTGGCATCTTGATTTTCGATGCTCTCTGACACCATCGCGATAGAGATGGAGTCCCCTGAAGTTAACTGCGAGACCAGTTGAAACTCACCAATATTATCCAGAATCAATGACTGACCACGGATCAATCTCTGTTCGAGTTGTTGGAAAAGATCAGCATTTCCCACCTGCCAAGGCATCGAGGAGGGTCCAAAGATGAAACGCCGTTCACGATCAAAAACTAGCAGAGCTATCCCCTGCTTAAGATAGAGCTCTTCAATCGCATCAGCGACATCTAAGCGATCGACTTCAGCAACTAAGGTATAAAGCTCACCGCTTGCCGCTGGCGACTGGCTGGTTCTGATCAATGAGGGGGAAAAACGCTCTGCTAATCTGAAAGTCAACGCGCCATGATTATTTCTCAGTTCGGAATCAACATGACTATGTGGGTAGGCCTGCAGCCGTTGCAACAGGGCAAGATTAGCATTATCGACATCAGCAAACGGGTCAACATTCTCCCCCACCATAATGAGCTGCTGATGCTCAATGTCATAAAGAGAGATACGCTTAAAACTACTGAGCTCCCTGGTCAGCTCATCCAAAGCAAACATCAACCGCGGCTTTAGGCTCACTTCACGCAACTTTGCATTACTGGTAAAGAGATAATCATCCATCTCACCGATTTTGGAGATGGCTCTTAACTGGGCGATCTCAAGCTCTAGCCGCTGGTTGCCCTGCCGAACCCAATTTCGATGCTGCAGCTCCACCTGTTGCCGAACTGCCTGCCTGTCATCTTGCAGCAAAAACCAATACTCAACCACAGACAACACAGAGACGGTCAGAAACAGACTGGGCAGAATAATCAGCAGAAATTTTGACTCTAACTTCATCGTATAACCGACAGCAGTATGCGCGAGCGCAGATCACTCGATGCTGACACATCACCATAATATTCACTTTGTTCCCGCACATCAGCGGGAAGATAAATATCGGTGTTATCGAGCAGAGTTTTCGGCAGGAATGATTTTGCGCTCTCAACGGGCGTGGCATAGCCAGAGTCTTCACTCAACCAAGCGGCATATTGAGGCGTTAGCAACAACTCAAAAAACTGGTTGATCGCTGGTTCTTGCTCTGAGCCACTCAACATGGCTAAGCAATCGGTCCAAACAGCACTCCCCTCCTTAGGTACTACATATTGCCAATCTTCATGCCCGGTAAGTTCTATCAAGGTATCGAGGTCACCGTTATATAACATTGTCGCCACCAGCTTCTCTTTGCCCTCCTCCTGTTCCACCACATCCAATGGGTTGGCGTACGCCAGCACGCCTTGCTTTTGCTGTTGCAGCAGAAGATAGGCTTGCCGCAACTGCTCAGGATCATTGCTATTGATCGAGTACCCAGCAGCCTTTAATGCTGGGATTAATAGCTCAGTCGCATCGGGCAACATCACAATGCCACCTTTGAGTGATTGCTCCGGTCGCAACAGATCTAACCAACTATCTATCGCAGACGACACTTTTGAACGGCGATAAGCAATGCCCAAACTACCCCAAAGGTAGGGCACACCATAGTTGTGGCAAGCATCGGCAAACACCGCAGGCACTTGTTTCTCCACCAAGGCTGCAACGCGCTGACTCAACGGCGCAATAATCCTTGCGGCGGCATAGCTTTCTATCGATTGATTGTCGATCACCGCTATATCGAACTCTTTTCGCCGCCCGCCAAACAACACACGATCTCGTTCCTCGTCACTTTCAAAATAGAGTTCATGGATCTCGCGCCCGCTGACCTGTCGATAATGGTTAAACAGACGCTCAGAGCTATAGTATTCCCAGTTGTATAGTTTGAGCGGGGCGGTGGCGGTGGCGGTGGCGGTGGCACAAGGTAACCAACCGACCACGGCAAAGATCAACAAAAGTCGCAGGAGACGTATCATCAAACACCACAGCGGCCATGAATTTGTAGCTAAGTGTAATCAAAGAAAGGGAAAAGTGCGCAGCATTGCGCTGCACACTTACATTTAGATTGCGCAGGAGTTGCACCAGATCACATGGCGACAGCGAGCGCTTTCACCTGTTGATAATCGATCTTGCCGCTACCAAGCGTGGGAAGCCCATCAACCTTGATCACCGCAGCGGGTAAAAACAGATTATTCAGTTCACCGGTTTTGCATTGTTGCCGCAGCTCGGTAAGCGAAATATCCTGATCAACTAACACCACCAAGCGTTCCCCTTTGCGTTCATCAGCAATCGCGACGACCGCTAGAGAAAGCTCAGGGAACTGCGGCGATAACAACTCGCTTAAGCTCGTTTCTACAGCACTTAAACTCACCATTTCACCGGCGATTTTGGCAAAGCGAGAGTAACGATCAACCACAGTGAGAAAACCGTCTTCATCTAACCACCCCTTATCACCAGTCTTATACCAACGGATCCCATCGATCTCGACCACGGCATCGGCGGTGCGCTCTGGATCATTCAGATACCCTTTCATCACCTGCGCTCCCCCAATCAAGATCAGACCCGCTTCTCCTTGTGGTAACAGTGCCAGTGAATCTGGGTCGACAATGCGGAAGCTGCTACCCGGTAACGCCATGCCGACAGTGCCCGGCTTATTTCCCTTCTGCACTGTCCAGTAGCGGGTATCCAGTTGATCTGGAACATTCACACTGGCAACCGGGGTTGTTTCAGTGGTGCCATAGCCTTCGACCACCTGCTGCCCATACTTGTTCTGAAAACCATCTCGTACCGCTGAGTCTAAGCGCTCTGCCCCGGACACCACCAGACGCAGTGAACTGAGCATCAACGGGTGGGATTGGCGACTGTTGGTCATCAAACGCAATATGCTCGAAGTAGCGCAGTACAATGTTGCGTCATAACGGGCTATCGCCTTGCTTATCCTGCTCACATCCGTGGGGTCAGGATGAGACACCAACGGGATCCCTTCAACCATTGGCATCAGCGTGGTCACAGTCAGGCCAAAGGCATGAAATAACGGCAAGGAGCCCATCATCACATCCGAGTCCTGCGTGTTAAGCAGATCAGATACCTGCTTAATGTTAGCCATCAAATTACGGTGGCTCAGCTTCACCCCTTTCGGCGAGCCTTCACTCCCTGATGAGAACATTATCGCTGCGGTACGCTCCACATCAATCTTCGACACAAACAACCACTGCAACAGGCTAATCGGCAGTGCGGTGACCAGCAACTGGCGCCAGATCACCGACCACGGCGATACCTTAGCAAACAGATCTTCCAGATATATAACATGCAACGAAGAGAACAGCGCTTCGACGGCAAAGCCGCGCTTTTCTAGCTTTTTAACGAAGCGTTTAGAGGTCACCACCAGATCTAGGTCGGCATTGGTTATCGCGCCCTCAAGGGCGCACAGCGATGCGGTATAATTCAAATTGACGACAGCCTTGGCACGCATCAGCAGAGCCATATTAGCCAATGCGCCACCATTGCTGGCCGGCAGCAAAACACCCACCCGACGTTTTTTGCTCTGAGATGCCAGGCGGTTAGCCAATAAGTGGGTAACAGCCAACGCACGTCTACCTGATAATGAGTTACCATCACTGTCGGTGAGTAACGTGTTGCCGCCGACACGGCTTGCCGTTCTTACCCAAGCAGCAGGCACCGACGGCAACGCCTTGGTGTAATGTTCCCAAGCTTGTACCGACAGTTCAGATACCCTGCGCTTAAGCTCATCCGGTGTTGTAGTGATCGCCATTGGCAAGCCAAAACTTACCACCACATCACGGCGACGTCCCTGCTCTCGGTTACTTCTTAACTTGGCACTGGCACGACTAAAACGACTCCCCCATAACCCGCGCAGATAAAATGGCAAGATCTTAACATCGGCATTGGCAAGCGCAGCAGCTTTGGTATAACCATGCTTAAACTCGGCCAACTGACCATTGCGACTAATGGTTCCTTCGGGAAACAAGCACACCACCTCCCCTTGATTAAGCAGTTCGGCGATCCGGGCAACCGATTTCCGATAATCACCAGAAGCGATCGGCACGACGTCAAACAAGCGGAAAAACCAATTCAGATACCAACGCTGATATATGCTCTTTTCCATCACAAAACGCACCGGGCGTGGCGAAGCTATCTGCACGATTGCCCAATCAATCCAACTAATGTGGTTACCCAGCATCAGGACGCCACCTTGTTCCGGGATATGCTTAAAACCATCTACGCGCAAGCGATATCCCCGAGTTGCGATAATCGCTAACAGGTACCGCACTAAAGACTGCGGTAGCTTCCACATGGTGTACAACGCACCCAAACTGGCGACAGCACATAGCAGCCAGATCAATGCTGCACCATCGATCCCGACCATCGCCAGTAACACGGTCATCACCAGGAAGCTCAACATCCCCACGTTTTGCACAAAATTGTTTCCAGCCAAGATGCGACCACTCTCATGCTCTGGGGCATGGAACTGGATCAGGGCATTGAGCGGGATAATGAACAGGCCACCAGCCACACCAATCAAGATAAAGACCAATGCAAAGCTAACTGTAGAGCTGATAAGAGGGATTAAAAATAGTCCCAGCGCCACACCAACTGCACCTAAAGGAATGATCCCCGTTTCAATATGGTGCTTAGACACGCGACCAGCCAATAACGATCCCAACATGATCCCGATACCGGTGCACGCTAATAAGCCTTGGATCACCACGGTGTTATCTTCCGACAACACCGACTTTGCAAACGCTGGAAACGCGGCCAACATCACCTGTGATACCGCCCAAAATACAGTTAAGCCGATGATCGATAGCCAAATCACCGAGTTGCGGGAGACGGTGGTCAGATTCTCTTTCAGGTAGGTACCACGGCGATACGCTTTGATATCAAAAGACATCTTGCTGTCGACAGGCTGAGTTTGTGGCAAACGGTAGGCCATCAGCAACTCGATCACCGACAAGGCAACTAAACTCCAGCCTAACGGCGCAATAGTCATTAAGATATGACTGGTATCATCCACGGGCTGATCAACAAGGTAGCCCTCAAACAGAATTGAGTAAGCGAAAATTCCGCCCAAAATACTGATCGTCGTGATCGCTTGCACCACACCATTGCCTCGAGCCAACCTATCTTTCCCTAGTAGCTCTTTGATATAGCCATACTTCGCTGGCGAATAGATCGCGCTTTGCAAGGCCAATAGAAAAGTCATGGCGAATGCCACCCAAAACCAGCCAAGGTAATAGCAAGCGGTGATCGCCAAGGTGATCCCGACTGCGGCCCAGGCACTCATCTGCATCACCCGCTGTTTCGGATACTTGTCTGAGATAAATCCAGATGGTGAAAATAGCAAAATGAATGGTAGTAATATCAGGGCATTAATGATTGCAGTGAGGATCACTTGTGAACTGCCGTCGTAGGTTTTAAAGATAGTATTTTGGATCACTATCTTATGCCCGAGATCGACAAACGCGTTTAAAAACACCATCACCAGATAGGGTAGGTACCCTTTCACCTTCAACATTGTCTACTCCATGTAGTCTTAATTGCGCCTAAGACTATTGAAAACAGGAACCATTCGATACCAAAAACTGATTATTCGCATAATAGTCAACCCAAGGTATTATTAATCAATACCAAATAGCGAATATCATTTATGAGCCAAGTAAAAAAGATCCATCAGGCGCTGAAACTAGCACTGAAACAAAAAACAAAAACCTATCGGGATGTGGCTGAGTGTTTAAACCTTTCCGAAGCATCAGTGAAGCGCCTGTTTGCAACAGCAGGCTTTACCCTAAAGCGAATCGATAAAATTTGCGAATGGCTGGGAATAGATTTCGTCGGCTTAGTTGAATTAATGGAGCAGCAGCAACCAAAACTGAATGAACTCAGTCATGCTCAGGAACAGCAGTTAATCGACGACTCAATGCTCCTTCTGGTGGCAATAAGCGCCTTAAATTATTGGCAGTTTGATGAGATCCTTCGCCACTATGAGCTCTCGGCCACTGTCTTGATCCAAAAACTGGCGACACTTGATCGTATGGGAATATTAGAGCTACTGCCGGGTAACCGGATCAAATTGATTGTGGGTAACAACTTCAAATGGCAAGCCAGAGGCCCGATCCAAACATACTTCCGATCACGAGTAGAACAAGAATTTTTTCACCATGATTTTAATGATGACAGCAGTGAGATGGTGTGCCTCAATGGCATGATGACTGACGACGCTTTAGCGCAGTTAATGCAAGCACTGGAAAAACTGTCAGAACAGTTTAACGAGCTCAATCACGTTCAGAGGAAACTGCCAATTGCTGACCGCCACGGTACCACCTTGGTGCTAGCGTTAAGACGCTGGCAATTCAGTGCCTTTGCTGACTTTCGCAAGTAAAAAGGCAGCGTAAAGTTAGCGGCACCATCAATTAAGCGGTATTTTTGCCAGCTTGGTCGCGATTTAGTCACTCCGAACTGGATCAAGCGCATTGACATCAGTAGCTTATACTTGAGGAAAGCAGTGCGGTAAGATGATGTTTAGAGCAACGCAAGATAATAGTCAGGTTGAGTGGGTTGTTGATGATCCAACAAGTGCCCCTCTTCCTTCGCTTGAACAACTCAAAAAGGCATTTTCAGAATCGCCTTATGCCAGCTATTGCTTTCTTGAAGGCGTATTTGAAGAAGCATTAACCCAACTCGCCGTTGCCGCTACCGCCAGCGCCGCTACAACAGAAGCTCTCGTTTTTATCATCGCTGAACGTAAAGACGCACAGATCCGCGTCGTTGTTAGCGACGATCAGATGATGGCAGGCATTGAGGTCATTGGTGCATTTGGTGGGAAGCAACTGGATCTTGAAGCGCTGCAATATGCGCTTGCAGCCAACAGTGTGACCTTTGGGATCCACGAGAAGAAGTTAGCAAAGATCGCCACCCATTTACAATCATTAGCGCCCGGAGATGTTTTCCAGGGAGTGGTCGCTAATGGCACGCCGCCAAAAGCGGGCAGTGATGGCGTTATCAAGCAATTAGCCAGAACAGCAAAAGATCGAATACTCCGCCCAAAAGAGAAAGAAGACGGTACCGTAGACATGCGGGATCTTGGTGATCTGGTCACGGTTGCCGAAGGAACACCTCTGATGGAGCGTGTTCCAGCAACAGAAGGGGCAAGCGGCACCGACGTCTGTGGCAAACCTATACCGCCCGAGCCAGGTAAACAGCCTGCATTATCATCAGGTAGCGGTACGCGCTTTAATCCAGCAAACCCCCACCTATTAGAATCGTCACGAGAAGGCGTGCCTGTAGAAATAGAAAACGGCATGATGGTGGACGATGTCCTTGTCATCAACCAAGTCAATGTCACCACAGGCCATGTCAGATTTAAAGGCTCTGTGATCATCGAAGGTGATGTAGGTGAAGGCATGGTCGTCGAAAGTGGCGGTGACATTACCGTTGGCGGGGGAGTCAGCTCTGCCACACTGGACGCTGCTGGTAGCATCACCATCAGCAAAGGGATTATTGGGCGCCCCATCGATCATGATGAGATAGACAGTGGCAGTCACCATGCCGATAGCATGAACTGCCACATCACTGCGAAGTTAGATGTTGCGGCAAACTTTGCCCAGTACGCCGCAATTAATACCGGTAGAAATATCACTCTCACCAGACAAGCAAGTCATTGCGACATTAGATGCTTACACACCTTAACGCTTGGCAGCGAAGACAATCCACGAGGACGCCTGCTTGGGGGGATCGCCAAAGTCGGTGAACAGGTAAAAGCAGGGGAAATAGGTACCGCCGCTGGGGCAAAAACAGAGATCGATATGTCGATACTGTTTGTGGTCATGAAACAACAGATGCAGGAATCATCCCGCGCGCTGAAACGTTCAGCCGAGAATGTCATCGAGGCCGCCAGTCAGATTAAACAATTAAAAAAAGCAGAAAAGCCTGAGCTGTTACCTGAGTTGAAAAACGCCGTAGCGCGGTACAAGTCAAGTAAAAAGGAGAATGCGGAGCTGCAGCAGGAGGTCGAGCACTATCGGAAAGAGGTCCTGCGATTACAAAAAAGCTGCCAAGTGTCAGCAGCCAGCAAACTACACTCTCGGCTAACCGTGCAATTTGGTAAACAGCGGGTCACCAGCGAGCGTGACTATGGCCCATCGATAATAAAAATGACCGATGAAGGTTTGCAGATATCCCCCATCTAAAGCTCGGCGGCCAGTAGCCTACTCTCTGGCCGCACAAAATCTATCAGCCTTTAAATTTCGGCTCGATTAACCCTGTTACCGGTAAGTTCACCGAAAACAGGCTCCCCGACAGCGGGTACTGCGCTTTTTCTGGCGCATAGTCTGTGTCCGCAGTGGTAATAAACAGGGTGTTCATTGACTCACCACCAAACGCCACCATCGTTGGGTTTTTCGCTGGCACTGTGATGGTATTGACGACTTTCCCCGCTGGACTGATACGAACCACCCGGCCGCCACCATATAAAGCACTCCAATAGTAGCCCTCGCTGTCAACCGCGGCACCATCAGGGCGGCCAAAGCCATGGGGAAATCGAATAAACTCGCGTTGATTACTCACCGCCCCAGTCACCACATCATAATCACAGGCGAATACCACATGCCTTGGCGTATCAGAGTAATACAGTGTCTTGCCATCAGGACTGAAAGCCAGGCCGTTAGAGGTCCAGTTGTTACCCACCAGCTTGCGCACCGACAGATCCAGATCCAAGGTATAGTAATGACCACTATAAGCATCTTTGTTCGGATTTAATGTACCAGCTAAAAAGCGTCCAGCAGGATCACAGCGGCCATCATTAAAACGCTGATGCGGCTTATCTTGTTCGGGATCGGCAATCGGGGTAATGCCCCCCGCCAGAGAGTCGATAGTCACAAAGCCAGATCTTAGACCAGCGACAAAGCCCCCCTTTTCTCTAACCGCGAAGCAGCCGATCTCTTCGTCCAACTGAAGGTAACTGTCTTGCCCGGTTTTCGGATCAAAGGCGTGCAGGCGCCCCGCATCGATATCAACCCAAAACAAGCGCTGCTGCTCCGGATCCCAACGCGGACACTCGGCCAGTTGTGCGCAATTAGCCAGCGCCGTGATCACTTCACTCATCCCTTCACTCCCTCAGTTTACCGATAACATTTTGCAGCCGCACACTATAGCCCAGCCACGTAGAGTGGCAAACCGATTCCAGTGCCAGTATCATCCGCGACTTCACAATGTAGGGGTTTTCATGAGTCTTATCGCCTATCACCCGCCCACTATGCCAGCTTTTGACCTGCTATATGGAGATGATCAACTACTGGTATTTAACAAGCCAAGTGGTCTGCTGACTGTTCCCGGCAGGGCAATCGAGCACAGAGATAGCCTGGCACTGCGGGTACAACGAGTTTGGCCTGAAGCGCGGGTCGTTCATCGCTTAGATATGGCCACCTCGGGGCTAATCGTCATGGCGATTGGTGCAGATGCGCAACGTAAGCTCAATCGACAATTTGAAACCCGCGCCACGGCGAAAACCTATCATGCCTTGATCTGGGGGGAGCCCAACGCAGAGCAAGGCACCGTTGACCTGCCTCTACGTTGCGATTGGCCTAATCGGCCGAAACAGATGGTCGATGTCGAAGCAGGCAAGCCGTCCCAAACCGATTGGCGCGTACTGGCCAAACATGGCAACTACAGCGAGATCGAATTAACGCCCATTACTGGCCGCAGTCATCAGCTGCGAGTACATATGTTAAGCTTGGGTCATCCAATACTCGGAGATCGCCTCTATGCCCATGACCAAGCATTAGCCATGGCTTCACGGTTACAACTCCATGCATCTACACTCTCTTTGTATCACCCACTAACCAACGAATGGCTCACATTTTCAGCGCCTTGCCCGTTTTTAGGTAAACCTTTAGCAAAAGTGGTCGATAAACAGATAGGGTTTATTGCAAATAACTAGTTCGGGTGCCATGGACAATAGCGCGTTCCACCGACTTAAACGGTTCATCGTCACACTGCCACTCATTGCGTTCAGCCTAAACGCGTTCGCAGCCCCACCGGCAGATGAGGCGACGTTAGCCCGTTACGATAGAGATAGCGAGCTGGTACCACTTGGGGAGCCGGACAACCCATTTAGTGCGCTTAAGCTGGAGGCGTTGACCCCACAAACCAAAGGGGTCGTCATTCTCGTTCCCGACTGGGGATCGCAGCCCGATGAACAGTTTGGTGTGGGTTATCTGAGGCGACTGCTACCTTCCCACGGTTGGGTCACCCTGGCGATCACACCGCCACCTGTTGTTGATGATGAAAATCATGTCTCACCTTTGGATAAAGCAGATGAGATGGACCCTAGCCGCAGCGCTCCAGATCCACTTAAGCCTTATCAAGCCGACGAGTGGCTCAGCGAAGAGAGTCGCCAACAACAGATCGAAGCATATAAAACCGCACTGCTGCAGCGGATGGAAGCCACGGTTAAAGTGAGTTCACAATACCCTGGGTTCTATCTGGTGATCGCTCAAGGTAGCAGTGCTGGCTGGTTAGCTCAGCTCTACGCCGAAGAGAAACTAGCGCCTGCCGATGCCTTCGTTACCATAGGTGCTTACTTACCTGAACATCAGCTGAATCGCACGCTGGCAACGGCAATGGCCAAAACCAGCATTCCGGTTTTAGATCTTTACAGTCGCTACGACAATCGTTGGGTGCAAGACACTGTCACCCTGCGCCCACAACTCGCGAATAAGTACTTTAAGCTTCACTATCGCCAGCGAGAGCTGTTTGGTGATGTTGCTTTTAGCCGCAGCGACGAACGTTTGTGGAAAGAGATTTACGGTTGGTTAACTTACCTTGGCTGGTAAACGGTAACTAGCTATGTGACTTACGATGGCTGCGGATTAATTCATAAGCCGCCTGTATATCCTGAGTTTTCTGCTTGGCTAAATGCATCACCTCTTCCGGTACGCCCTTAGCCACCAACTTATCAGGGTGGTGCTGCGACATCAGCTTACGATAAGCTTTTTTCACTGCGGTATCATCTGCGGCTTTTGTCACTCCGAGTAAGCGATAAGCTTCTCGCAATGCACCATGGTGTGAGCTTGCCGCATGGGTTTGCTCACTTTTCGACTGATGGCGACGAAATGCCATTTCAGCCTCAATCATGGTCAAAAGCTGAGCCAAAGACTGCGCATCAAAACCTAACTGCAGCGCCACATCCGTTAACAGCGTGCGTTGCGCGGCATCCAATGGCCCCTCAGCAAACGCCACTTGGATCTGCACTTCCAGATACACTTGCAGTACATCATGACGACCAGCACAGGCATGATGGAACTCAGCCAACGTGCGCTTTAAAGGAAATGCAGGATCTTTACCTTCACGAAAAGCAGCCTGTGCTTCATGCCGTGCCTCACTGCCTAACTGCATCTGATTCATCAATGCTGCGGCCGCCTGGATCTGGCGTGGCGATACACGACCTCGCGCCTTAGCGATATGCCCCATCACGCTAAAAAGCGCATAAAAATAAAAGGCTTGGTCTGAAACCTGAGGTTGGCCAAAGATGGCCGAAAAGCCACCAGCACGATCAAATTGGCGAGCGAGAGAGCGGTCAAACATATGCCCAAGCGCGATGCCAAATATCAACCCAGGGAAACGCCCCAGAACAAAGCCTATCGCCGCCCCAAACACCTTACCCCAGATCCGTATTTTCAAAGCGGCGCTCTCCCCATGCTGTCAGCTATCCGATTAAGTTCGGCTAGACGTTCTGGGGTGCCCACATCGGTCCATTGCCCGGCGAAATGTTCACCAGACACACTGCTCTCCATCATCGCCTGACGCAACAAGGGCGCCAAAGGAGACTTACCTGGCAGGCAATGGGCAAATAGGCGGGGGTGATATACACCGATCCCTGAGAAGGTCAGCTTCGGCGCCTTATCAGCAACAACTTTCCCTGTAGGCATCAAGCAAAAATCACCGGAACTGTTATGCGACGGATTGTCCACTAACACCAAATGGGCAGTGTCCTGTTGCAACTCCAACTTCTGTAGGCGCGAAAAATCGTAATCGGTATAGATATCGCCATTAATCACAGCGAACGGCTTATCTCCCAGCAGAGGCAAAGCTTGTATTATGCCCCCTGCGGTCTCTAAACCACCGGTGGTTTCCCGGGAATAGCTGATGGCAACGCCATAGGCATCACCAAAACCCAAACGATCCTCGATCTGTCGCCCAAGGTGTGCATGATTGATCACCACTTCAGTAAAACCTGCGGCGGCTAAACGCAACAGATGGTGCTCGATCAACGCCTTCCCGGCAACTTCCAGCAGTGGTTTCGGCACGCGATCTGTTAACGGACGCATCCGTTCTCCACGTCCCGCAGCTAGGATCATCGCCTTCATGACGGTGTTAACTCCGCTAACACTTTAGATTCAACGAAGTTAGCAAATTTAGCCAGTTGCGGGTAGGTCGCGGCGACATCGACAATATAGCTAACGGTACGGGGGATATCAGCAAGGTAACCCTCTTTACCATCACGATGGTAAAGTCGCGCAAAGATACCAGCCGCCTTGAGATGACGTTGTATCCCCATCAAATCAAACCACAGCCGAAACTGCGCTTCATCTATCTCAGGGTCTAACAGCTCAGATTCAACCAACAACGCCTGCCACCGTGCTAACAGTTCGTAAACCAAAGCATCAGGCCAACGGATGTAACAATCTCTCAAAAGTGAAACAGCATCGTAAGTAATAGGGCCAATCACCGCATCCTGAAAGTCGATAATCCCCAAGCCGTCATCACATACCATCAAATTACGACTGTGGTAGTCACGATGCACGCCACCTTGTGGCTGCATTTGTGCATTTTCAATCAGAAACTCAAATGCCTCGTTGACGAGCTGCGCTTCATCATCAGAAAGCGTTAGTTGTAAGTGCTTGGCGATAAGCCAATCAGTGAACAGCGCCATCTCACGACTTAACATCGCTTCATCGAATGCGGGTAGATTTCCCGCTTCTGTGGCTGTAACAGAGTAAATCGCAGGTAACTGCTGCAAGGCATGACCATAAAGAAAACCCGCCGATTGCTCCGTTAATTCAGCGAGCAGCAAGGTATCGCCAAAGTCACTCAGTAGCATCATCCCCTGCTCAAGATCCAACGCCTTAATCTCTGGAACTTTGAGCTCTGCAGCCAGGTAAGCTTGAGCAATAGCGACAAAGGGGCGGCAATCCTCATGGGGAGGCGGTGCGTCGACCGCAATATACGGGATGTCATCATGAATCAGACGAAAATAACGACGGAAACTGGCATCACCAGATACCGACGTCAATTCCAATTGAGGGTTGTTAAGTTGCTCCCTCGCCCACTTTGTAAGCAAATTTCGACGTAGATCAGTCATTTTGGAAAATAAATAGCAATAAATTGCTAACAAGGTTACCAGAGTCAAAAGCTGTCAAGTATCATATCTTATTAAGCAAACATGTCTTGATCCGGAAACGTGATCGGTTCGATATCCTGTTGGAAGAATAAAAAAGAGTAAACGGATGCGTTTTTTGTTGTTACTCCCCCCGCTACTGCTATCGGCTAACGCCTATGCAGAGCCACAAGCACCACTGCCGTCGGAGCAAGAGTTGGCAGAATTACCAATGGCAAAATGCTATACCACGGCCGCCAAGCCTCCTAGCTCGCGACGAACGCTAAAAAACCTTCCCGTAGAAGTCTCTGCGGGTAAAGCAGCGGGCAGTGATCTCCAAGCTGACTTCCAAGGAAATGTCGAGCTTTCCCACGGCGATCGGCATTTAGTCGCAGATAAGATATCGATCGACCGCGAACAACAACGGGTGAATGCTGAGGGTGGCATTCGCTTTGAAGATGGCTGGTTAGATATCGAAAGCGAAACGCTCAGCGCTGAAATCTCCTCAGGCACAGCTGAGCTAACCGACGCTGATTATCAATTTACCGAACAGTTGGGTCGCGGCAAGGCCGAACGTATCGCTTTAGAAGATGGTAACAGGGTAGTAATGGAGAACGCCTCATTCACCACCTGCCCGGAAGGAGATAACAGCTGGGATCTGCAAGCTGATGAGATATTGATTAACGGTGATGAAGAGTGGGGCGAGGCGTGGGGAAGCTGGCTGTATGTGAAGGATACGCCGGTAATATACGTCCCCTATTTCTCCTTTCCTGTGAGTAGCAAACGTAAGAGCGGCTTTCTCTTCCCTAGCGTCGGTAGCAGTTCTGACAACGGTTTTGAAATGGAAACCCCCTGGTATTGGAATATCGCGCCCAACATGGATGCGACGATAACCCCTAGGTACATGGATAAACGCGGGCCTCAACTCCTGACCGAGTATCGTTACCTAACAGAAAGGCATTACGGCCAGTTCAATCTTGAATATATGAATGAAGATAAGTTACTCATCAATAAGGATGAGCGCTACCTCTTCCATTGGGAACAAGAGACACGCTGGAACAAACATTGGCGCGGCTATTTTGATTACACCACCATCAGTGATGATAACTACCTGAATGACTTAGGCTCAGATGTCGCATCAAGCACTGATAATCGTCTCGAGCGGACAGCCAATATTGGCTATTTTGAAAAGAGCTATCAGGTCAACATCCGCCTTTTAGACTATGAAGAACTTGGTGATTCCTTCAGTTCGCACCGTATGTTGCCTGCCGTTGAAGCTATCTACCACAAACCTGAGATTTTCCCTTACGTAAATTTTGACTGGTATAGCGAAGCCGTTTACTTCGACCACAGTAAAAACGAGATCCCTACCACCTCACGATTACACCTTGAGCCAACGCTGAGCATCCCTTTTGGTGGTCCGAGCTACAACCTGTTGGCGGAAACCAAGCTGTATCAAACATTTTATGACCAAAACACCAAGGATGCGCCCTTTAACGAGGTACTGGACAGTTCTGTCAGCCGAACGCTCCCCTCTGTGCGCCTGCTAGGCTCGCTGAACTTTGAACGCGACACCAGCCTGTTTGGTGATCAATACCTACAGACCTTAGAGCCCCAGATCCAATACGTATATGTACCCTATGAAAATCAGGATGAAATTGGCATTTACGACACGAACCTATTGCAATACGACTATGACGCACTGTTTCGTGCACGCCGTTTCATTGGTCTAGATCGAATTGCTGACGCTAACCAGCTTACCGTCGGTGCAACGACGCGCTATATCGACGCCAAGAATCGCGAACGGCTGAGATTCAGTCTGGGACAGATATTTTATCTTTCCGACAGTGATGTGCGGTTAGCCGATGACGACACCCAAGTCACAGAAAATCACTCAGCCATCGCCAGCGAACTCGATATATTCTTAGACCAAAATTGGTATTTCCATAATGAGCTGCAATTTGACACCAACAATGGCCGTACCATTAAAAATGCTTCGATGATCAATTATCAGCCTGAACCGAACAAAAGATTGCAGCTCAATCACAGATACCTACCAGAGATAACAGAGTCTGATGAGATCAATCAATTAGGCGTACTGGCGACTTGGCCGATCCAACCCAACATTCAGTTGGTTAGCACCTGGTACAAAGATTTAGTGGAAAATCGCACCATTGAAACATACGTCGGCCTGCAATTTGAATCTTGCTGTTATGCTATTCGTGTGGGCTACCACCGCCACCTGAATACCAACTTCCCAGACGACGATGCACCAGCATCGTCACGTGACGCATTTGATAGTGGCGTCTGGATTAATTTTGTTATTAAGGGCTTTGGTGGCGCATCAACGCCTGGATATCAAGAGATGGAAGCCGACAGCATCTTTGGTGACGTCCGCAACGAGTATATCAACAACTAAAGCGGCTTATGATAGACTAACCGACCCGCCGTCTATGGCGGGTTACCTCTTTTTGCAGCCCATAATTTAATAAAGAAGTCTGTATGAAATTGCTCAGCCTGAAACAGATAGTCCTGCTAATCACATCGTTGTGCTGGCTAACCCAAGCCAACGCAGAGCCCCAGCTGTTGGATAAAGTGATAGCCATCGTTAACGAAGGCGTCGTCTTACAAAGTGAGATGGACGATATGGTTGCCAGTATTAAACAGGGCGCGGCCGCAGCGGGTCAGGAGCTTCCTTCCGACCAAGCACTAAAGATCCAGGTGCTAGACCGTTTAATAATGACAAGCCTACAGCTGCAGTTGGCAGAAAGAATGGGCTTGCAGATCGCTGATTCACAGCTGCAACAGACGCTGGAAAATATCGCCAAAGACGATGGCCTAACGCTAACAGAGTTTCGTGCCAAATTAGAAAGCTCAGGCCAAAGCTACGAACAGTTTCGAAACCAAGTTAGAGAAGAGTTGATCACCGGTGATGTAAGACGGATCAATGTCCGTCGCCGTATTAATGTTACCCCCCAAGAGGTTGATAGTCTGGTTCGCCAAATGAACCAAGAGGGTGCTAAGGACGTTGAATACCATGTCGGGCATATAATGATCGGCGTTTCCAATGAGGCGGATTCAAAAGAGATGACCGCTGCGGAGGAAACAGCGAACAAGGTGCTAAAACTGCTTGATGACGGCGCAGATTTTAAACGTACTGCGATCGCTAGTTCTGCGGGTCCAAAAGCCCTTGAGGGGGGAGATTGGGGTTGGATGAATATCAACGAGATGCCGACGCTATTTTCGGAAATCGTCAGTGAAGCTGCAAAAGGTGAAATTATCGGCCCTATTCGTACCAGCCGAGGCTTTCACTTAGTGAAGATTTTCGATATGCGTGGCGTCGAAGTGATTGAAGTCGAAGAGATAAATTCCCGTCACATCCTGATCAAACCTTCTATCATCTTGAGCGACGAGAAAGCCGAAGAGATGCTCGACAAATTTGCTAAAGAGTTACGAGCCGATGACAGTAAATTTGCAGAGCTCGCCAGCAAGTATTCTGATGACCCTGGTTCAGCTGCAAACGGTGGCGAACTTGGATGGAGCGATCCAAACGTTTATGTTCCCGCATTTCAACGCGCACTTAGCGAACTGCAACCGGGGCAGATATCCGACGCATTTCGTACCCAACACGGCTGGCACATCGTGCAATTAGTTGACCGTAGGATTAGTGATGCGACAGAGGAAAGAGCAAAAGAAAAAGCATATCAGCTGATCTTTAACCGTAAGTTTATCGAACAACAAGGTATCTGGCTCGGTGAAATTCGCGCCGAGGCCTATATAGAGATTCTTGATGAAGATATTCAAGGGTAATCAATGACTAATAGCCTTACCCATAGAATTGCCATAACCCCAGGTGAACCTGCAGGTATTGGCCCAGACTTAGTGCTGCAGATAGCACAACAGCCATGGGCCGCCGAACTCGTCGTGATCGCCGATCCTGAGCTATTGCGTCAACGCGCGAAGCAGCTGGGTTTACCGATCACCCTAATCGATTACGACGCAAGCACAGAGCCATCGCCGCAGGCAGCAGGCACACTTAACGTGATACCGGTGAAGCTTAATACCACGAGCACCCCAGGACAGCTCGACGAGCAGAATGGTCAATACGTTGTCGAAACGCTACGTATCGCCTGCCATGGCAACATGGATGGTCAATTCGCCGCAATTGTGACCGGCCCCGTGCATAAAGGTGTCATCAATCGCGCTGGCGTTCCATTCAGTGGCCATACTGAATATTTCGCCCAAGAAGCTGGCGTCAACGATGTGGTGATGATGTTGGCAACAGAGGGCTTACGTGTGGCGCTTGTCACCACACATATTCCCCTCGCCTATGTGTCAAAAGCAATTACCGATGAACGACTGGAAAATATCATCCGTATTTTGCACCATGACTTGGTAACAAAATTTGCGATTGAAACACCGAAAATATTTGTTTGCGGCCTAAACCCCCATGCGGGTGAAGATGGCCACCTCGGGCGTGAAGAGATAGACGTCATTCAACCGGTGATGGAACGCCTTAACGCAGAAGGGTTGGATCTACGTGGTCCCTTCCCTGCTGATACCGTATTCCAGCCTAAATATCTCGATGAGGCCGATGTTGTTTTGGCCATGTATCACGACCAAGGCTTGCCGGTACTTAAATATAAAGGGTTTGGAAGCTCAGTGAATATCACCCTTGGCTTACCTTTTATTCGTACCTCTGTCGATCACGGCACCGCACTTGAGCTTGCTGCTCAGGGCGACGCAGATCCCGGCAGTATGCTAGTGGCACTCAGTCAAGCAATCGATATGGTCAACAGACAGGCAACACGAAATGGCACACGGTAAAAAGCATTTGGGCCATACGGCTCGTAAACGTTTTGGTCAAAACTTTCTCCATGACGACTACGTTATTGAGCAGATTGTCGCTGCCATTAATCCGCAACCAGGTGAACCCCTAGTAGAGATCGGCCCGGGCCTTGGCGCCCTTACCGAGCCGGTAGTCGATGAAATTGACCACCTGCACGTTGTCGAACTAGACAGAGATCTGGCCGAGCGACTGCGTCATCATCCATTTATGGCCAGTAAATTGACCATTCATGAAATCGACGCGATGAAATTTGATTTCGCCGCGCTTGCTGCAGAACTCGGCGGACCGCTGCGTATTTTCGGTAATCTACCTTACAATATTTCGACCCCACTGATGTTCCACCTGTTTAATCAGTTCCCCCATGTCAAAGACATGCACTTCATGCTGCAAAAAGAAGTGGTCGAACGTATGGCTGCAGGCCCAGGAACAAAACAATTTGGCCGTTTAACCGTCATGACCCAATATTACTGTCAGGTGATGCCTGTGGTACATGTGCCTCCCGGTGCCTTTCAGCCACCACCCAAGGTTGAATCAGCGGTGGTTAGATTGATCCCTCACTTGACGCCACCACATCCGGTCAAGTCGGTGAAAACGTTGAATCGGGTTTGTTTAGAGGCCTTTAACCAGCGCCGCAAAACAATACGCAACTGTTTCAAGCAACTTTTACCACTGGAAATCTTAGCGCAACTGGGTATCGATAATAATTTGCGCCCGCAGGAGCTCACTGTGGCCCAGTTTGTCGCTATCGCCAACGCCGTCACCGAACAAGAGGAAACAGCATGAGCCGTCCTTCCGTCAGCATCACCATTGAGCCGGCATTTATGGAAGAACACTCTGCACCAGAAAAACAGCATTATCTGTTTTCCTATACCATCACTATCGAAAACCTAGGTGATGAAGCATTTCAACTGCTGGAACGCAACTGGATCATCACAGACGGCAACGGTGAGAGTAATGAGGTACATGGCCCTGGCGTAGTTGGCGAACAACCGGTAATCGAACCAAACGAGTCATATCAGTACACATCAAGTGCCGCCTTTGCCACACCAATTGGCTTTATGGAGGGGCACTACCTGATGCAAACCGCCTCTGGTGCCCAGTTTGATGCGCCGATCCCCGCTTTCCGGCTGGCTCTTCCCTGCTCGGTTAACTAACTATGGCAACCTATCTCACAGGGGATATTCAAGGCTGTTTTGACGAGCTGCAGCAGCTGTTGGCACAAGTTGAGTTTAATCCGACTAATGACCAGCTTTGGCTAACCGGAGATCTAGTTGCCCGAGGGCCAAAGTCGCTAGAAACACTGCGTTTTGTTAAATCTCTGGGAGATTCCGCGGTCACCGTGCTCGGTAATCATGATCTGCACCTGCTTGCCTGTGCCAAAGGATTTGCCAAAGTTAAAGCCAAGGATCTACTCGACGATTTGATGCAAGCCACTGATCGTGACGAACTACTGGATTGGCTCCGGCATCAACCTTTACTGGCAAAACATGAGCAGTATAACTTCGTTATGACCCATGCGGGCATTCCACCACAGTGGAGCGTCAAACAAGCAAAAAAAGCTGCCAGAGTGATTGAGAATAAACTCAGAAGCGAAGCCTTCCCGACACTGCTCAAACAGATGTATGGTAACGGTCCTAATTTATGGCATAAGGACTTGTCTGAAGTAGAGCAGGATCGATTTACCATCAATGCTCTTACCCGAATGCGCTTTGTTGATAAAAACGACCACGCTCTGGATATGGCTCATAAGACTGCAACCGTTGATGACAAACAACTTGTCCCCTGGTTTCAGTGCCGGGCGCAACATGATGATCCGGTGATTTTCTTTGGCCACTGGGCATCACTGGAAGGGGTAACCAACCAAGCAAACGTTATCGCCCTGGATACAGGTTGTGTATGGGGAAATAGCCTCTCTCTCTACTGTTGGGAAACAGAGACACTGATCAGCCAACCCTGCCCTCTGCAAGCAAAGTAGATACACTTCATAGCATTAGCATTTACCTACCTCGGTTACTTCATAGAAATGGTACGCAACCGGATAAATAACCTCAGCTAGCAGCACGGATATCGTAAGCCGCAGCTCCTCTTTGTTTCAGCGAGCTCACTGAGTAACCACGGGCCGTTATGCCCCTTGGCTCTTTGTAACAAGCAACTATCGCTAGTATCACTTGCGTACAAGAGTCACGAAACGATAGTGATAGGGATTTTTTTCATCTGGTTGGTGGGCTACGGAGTCGATTTCACGCCAAAGCTCCGGCTGATAGTCCGGAAACCAGGCATCCCCTTGGGTATCAAGCTCGATAAAAGTCAGATAGAGACGCTCGGCACGGGGCAACAGCTGTTGATAGATATTGCCACCACCTATCACCATTAATTCTTCGACAGGGCCTGCGGCAACCAGCGCTTGCTCAACCCCATGAACCACAGTAACGCCGTCGGCATGCCACTGCGCATCACGGGTGATCACTATGTTTTGACGTCCCGGTAACGGCCGCCCTATCGATTCGAAGGTCTTGCGCCCCATCACCACCGGCTTACCTAACGTAGTGGCTTTAAAGTGCTTTAAATCAGCAGGAAGATGCCAAGGCATCTTATTATCTCTACCTATCACTCGTCCGTTTGCCATGGCGGCAACCAGTGAAATCATCATCGTTAAAATCCTATCTCCGAAGCATTACACCACGGGTTTACTACGTTGCAGGAAAAGCTGTGGCATGGCGAGACCGACACTCAACGCGCCGAGAATAAACAGCGTCTTCAAACCATTGTCGATAACATCCCCCAGCAACCAAGGAGACACAGCACCATCAATATTAAGCTGTACCAAGCCAACCATGGTAGCAAAGGCAAACTTGCCGGGGATCATCGGAATGATCGCCGCGACCGTAAACACTTGTTCTGGCACCAACTTCTTTTTTGCCCAGTGGAAAGCTAAAACACCGACCAAAACAGAGACCAAAAATGATCCCAGCTCCACAGAGATCCCCAAACTGATCAGCAGGGTACGCAAACTATGGGCAATAGCTGCGGCCAAGGCACAGTAAATCAGTGCTTTTTTCGGCACATTGAAGAGCATAGCGAAACCAACGGCGGGAATAGCACTGAAAAAAGCGTCGTCCAGCAGGTTAATCAGCAACTCCATTACAGCCACCCCCAAACACCTGTCAGGTTCATCGCCAGCAAGATCCCGAGGGCAACACTCAGCGTCATCATAGAAGCCCAGGTCCACCGAGCAATACCGACATTCACATGGCCTTTGACCATATCAGAGATCGCATTCATCAACGGGAAGCCTGGTACCAGCAGCAACACACTGGCCGCCATCGCCAACTCAGGCTTATTACCCAAACTAAATGCTGGCCCTAAACTCGCGACGGCAGTCGCAGCAGCAGCGGATAATACCCAGTTCATCAACAGGTGATAGCCACGGTGATGTAACTCCTGCCGCACAAACATCGCTACGGCTGACGCCATAAAGGTAACGCCAAATACCGGCCAGTCACCACCTTGCAAACGGGCAAAGCAGGCGCAGGACAACCCCACCATCACCACCATTAACCAGCGATTATAATGAAACTGCTTGTCGCTCAACTCTCGAAGTTTCTGGCGCACATCACGGGCGTCTTTCAGTCCCTTTTCGACCATCACCACCAAACGGCAGATCTGGCTTACCGTGGTCATATTTATGCCTCGGTCAACAATACGCCGTGTTTTGGTGAGATAACGGGGGCCGGATACAGACGTGAGTACGATGGCATTGTGAGAGACGGCCAGATCCATCCAGTCACAGCCAAGGGCGGTCCCCAGGCGATGAGTGAGCGTTTCTACCAGCTGGCTTTCCGCACCATACTGCAGTAATAGCTGCCCGCCCCATAGAGAGAGGCGGGTAGCTTCTTCATGCTGTTCCAGCGAAAGCTGAGGTTTGTTATTCGAGGCAGACATCTAACGACCCTTGCACAACCGATAAACAACTATGGTTTGTAGATGATCTCCATATCATGATCATCGTCATCATCATCCCAATCATCGTCATCATCATCGACAAATTTTTCGATCTGCTCTTTATGATAATGATCCCATTGGAACTCGACCTTCTCCGCTTCTTCCACTTCCGCTAAACGATCTGCAGGTAGCGATTCCAGATATTCCAAGATCTTCCAACAAAGTGGATCCGTGCCCTCTTTGTTGAACGCCGACATGCGATACACATCGCCCTGCCAATCCAGAGCTGCGACTACGCGATCAACCACCTCGTCAGCCTCATCTTCCAGTAGCAAATCGGTCTTATTAAAGACTAACCAGCGCGGCTTGCTCGCCAGCTTGGGGCTGTACTGTGCTAATTCATCGAGGATGGCAACAGCTGTTTCTGCGGGATCAGTGCCATCAACAGGGCAGATATCAACCACATGCAGCAATAACCGGCAACGCTCTAAGTGCTTAAGAAAGCGAATACCCAGACCAGCACCATCTGCAGCGCCTTCGATCAGTCCGGGGATATCAGCAACAACAAAGCTGCGATGGGATTCGGGACGAACCACCCCCAGATTAGGTACCAAAGTGGTAAACGGATAATCCGCCACTTTTGGCTTGGCCGCTGAGACAGAACGGATAAAGGTCGACTTACCGGCATTAGGGAAACCTAACAACCCCACATCGGCCAGCAACATCAGCTCCATCTTCAAGCTTCGCACTTCACCCGGCGTACCCATGGTTTTTTGGCGTGGCGCTCGGTTGGTACTGCTTTTAAAGCGTGCATTACCCAAACCATGATAGCCGCCCTTGGCCACCATCAACTTCTGTTCATGTTTCGTCAGATCACCGATCACTTCACCGGTGTCCTGATCAGTGGCCCGGGTACCTACGGGGACTCGCAGCTCTAAATCTTCACCCCGCTTACCGGTACAGTTAGCACTTTGACCATTGGTACCGCGCTCTGCGCGATGAAAACGTTCAAAACGAAAATCGATCAGGGTGTTGTAGTTCTCATCGGCGACTAAATAAACATCACCACCATCACCACCATCACCACCGTCTGGGCCACCCTTAGGTACATACTTTTCACGACGGAAACTGACAATACCGTTGCCGCCATCTCCCGCTTCAACGCGAATGACTGCTTCATCTACAAACTTCATGGACTTATTCTCGGAATATCCAGCGCCGATATTGGAGCTCGGCTGACAAAGGTAACCTTAGCATAACCCTTGGGCAGGCTGCAGAAACAAAAAAGCCTCGCACAAAGCGAGGCCTTTTCACCACATCAATGCTTATTCAGCAACGATGCTAATATACTTACGGCTCTTAGGACCTTTAACTTCGAAAAGCACCTTGCCATTGGCAGTTGCAAACAAAGTGTGGTCTTTACCGATACCAACGTTGTTACCAGCATGGAACTTAGTTCCGCGCTGACGAACGATGATGTTACCGGCTAATACTGATTCACCGCCGAAACGCTTAACACCCAGACGCTTACTTTCTGAATCGCGTCCATTTCGGGTACTACCGCCTGCTTTTTTATGTGCCATCTGACTCTACTCCTGAAACTTAAGCACTGATGCCAGTGATTTTGACTTCAGTGAACCACTGACGGTGGCCCATCTGCTTACGAGAGTGCTTACGACGACGGAACTTAACGATCTTGACCTTAGCGCCACGACCGTGAGTTACGATTTCAGCAGTAATTTTGCTGCCATCAACGTAAGGTGCTCCCACCTTAATATCTTCACCGTTTGCTACCATCAGCACTTTATCGAATTCGATAGTAGCTCCGGTCTCCGCGTCCAGCTTTTCTAAGCGAACGGTTTGCCCCTCGGCTACACGGTGTTGCTTACCGCCACTTTGGAAAACAGCGTACATGGTTATAACTCCGCTGGTATACGCGCCCTAGCATCGACATTTCATTGTTGGTCGGCTGGACACGATTTACTAATCACAATAGGGCGCGCATTCTACTTAAAAGATAACCAACGATCAAGGCTAATTTCAGTTTACTGAGCCATATCTCATTCAAGCCAGATAAGGCGCGACATCAGGCTGTTGTAGTGCAACATTTAGCGCTAGAATCTGGCCTTTCTATAGTCCGTAGCAAAATTGCCGCCAATAAAAATAACGACCCTCTCAGGAGCGACATGAATCTCGAGCAAATTCGGTTACTTGCCGAAGACGATATGCAGCAAGTAAACCATGCAATTATGGAGCAGCTCAGCTCTGACGTGGCGTTGATCAATCAACTTGGCTTTTACATCGTCAATAGTGGTGGCAAGCGGCTACGTCCCTTGCTAACCACCCTTGCCGCACGTGCGGTTGGCTATGATGGCACACAACACCAAACCCTCGCTGCAATCATAGAGTTCATCCATACTGCCACCCTGCTCCACGATGATGTGGTTGACGAATCAACCATGCGCCGTGGCCGTAAGACCGCTAACGCCATGTTCGGCGATCAGGCGAGTGTGCTAGTCGGTGACTTTCTCTATACCCGGGCATTCCAAATGATGGTGACGCTGGACTCAATGCGCGTTATGCAGGTTCTCGCTGATGCCACCAATGTGATCGCAGAAGGTGAAGTGATGCAGTTGATGAACTGCAACGATCCCGATACCGATGAAGCGCGCTACATGGAAGTGATCTACTGCAAAACCGCTAAATTATTTGAAGCCGCGACTCACTTGGCGGCAGAGCTGGCTGGCGAATCTGAAAGCAATAAGCAGGCAATGGCGGACTATGGCCGTTATTTAGGCACTGCGTTCCAACTGATTGATGATCTCCTCGATTACACCGCTGACGCCGATGCCCTAGGTAAAAATCTAGGAGATGACCTAGCAGAAGGTAAACCGACCCTGCCGCTGATCCGCGCCATGCAAGTCGGTACTGAAGCACAACAGAAGATCATTCGTCATGCCATCGAACATGGTGCCGAAGTAGAGCAGTTACCGAATATTGTCGCAGCCATTGAATCAACCGATGCCTTTGCTTATACCCGTCTACGAGCCGACGAGGAAGCGATGAAAGCAGTAAAGGCACTTGATTGCCTCGCCGATAGCGAATACAAAAGCGCACTGATCGCGCTGGCACGTATTGCAGTACAACGGGATCACTAATCTGCTCAACAAACAAGTATTAAAAAAGGCGCCTTCAGGCGCCTTTTTACTTATTGTCGTCTGGCTTAGCCAGCAAACTCAATGCCTTTCTGGATATCACCTTGCAGCGTGTCCATCATGCCTTCCAGCGCCGCTTGTTCAAACGGGCTAACGTCACCGTATGGCAATACAGTTTCAATGCCTTCGGCACCCAGTTTAACCGGCTGGGCAAAGAACTTGGTATGTTCACCAGGGCCTTCAACATAAGCACATTCAATCACAGGTTCACCCTGCATCGCTTTCACCAGAGACAGGCAGAAGCGTGCTGCTGCTTGTCCCATAGACAAGGTAGCAGAGCCACCACCAGCTTTGGCTTCAACGACTTCAGTACCAGCGTTCTGAATTCGATCAGTCAAGGCGGCAATCTCTTCGTCTGAGAAATCCAAGCCCAACTGCGACAACAGAGGCAGAATGGTGACACCGCTGTGACCGCCAATAACATTAATGTTCACTTCTTCCGGGTTTAACCCTTTGGCTTCAGCAATAAAAGCTTCGGCGCGAATAACATCCAGCGTTGTTACACCAAACAGTTTCTTCGGATCGTAAACACCAGCTTTCTTTAGTACTTCGGCAGCAATAGCAACCGTGGTATTCACTGGGTTAGTGATAATACCGATGCAAGCCTTAGGGCACTGCTCGGCAATCGCTTCAACCAGGTTCTTAACGATACCGGCATTGAAGTTAAACAGATCGGCGCGATCCATGCCCGGCTTGCGCGGCACACCGGCAGGGATCATCACAATATCTGCACCTTTCAGAGCATCATTGAGGCCATCCTGACCGTAACCTTCAATCGCTACCTGTGTTGGGATATGGCTGAGATCTTTAGCAACACCTGGCGTTACTGGTGCAATATCAAACAACGCTAATTCAGAGCCTGCAGGTAATTGAGTTTTTAATAACAGCGACAGTGCTTGGCCGATTCCACCAGCAGCACCTAATACAGCGACTTTCATGTGGGGTTCCCTTCTTGTGGAGAATCTTAGGAGACATAGCTTTCCAACCCAGTACAGGGCTGCAAAAACATTAATCCAAGGAGGGGATAAATACAATCAATGTCACACAACTCAGATCACGGATTGAACCCGTAACAGATAGTGCGCGACAAGCGTAAACCATTAGTGCCAAAATAATTGCCCCGCTGTGATACGGGCAGCTTGCAGGATATTGCAATTTTATGCAGAATGACTGCATAACTTTTTCAGAAGATAACCTTTCGACGACATGAATTACGGTAAGCAGGAAGACTTGGTCCGCTCGTTCAAGAACCTGTTGAAGGAAGAGTGTTTCGGCTCCCAAGGGGAGATAGTTAAAGCGCTGCAAACGCAAGGCTTTATCAATATCAACCAGTCGAAAGTTTCCCGCATGTTAAGCAAGTTTGGCGCAGTAAGAACACGTAATGCCAAACAAGAGATGGTGTACTGCCTACCTATCGAACTCGGCGTCCCAACCACTTCTAGTCAGCTTAAAAACCTGGTTTTAGATATCGACAACAACGAAGTCGCTATCGTTATCCGTACCAGTCCTGGGGCTGCTCAGCTGATTGCCCGACTATTAGATTCATTAGGCAAAGCGGAAGGGATACTCGGCACCATCGCCGGCGATGACACTATTTTCATTACGCCAACCAACGTGAAAGAGATAAGCAAAACGGTCAGCGCCGTAAAATCTCTGTTCGCTTTTTCCAGCTAACTCAGTGCATTAAATCGACTCAGGCAAGGAAGCACGAAAAGGAGCTGCCGTTGCGCTTCCCTGTCCCCCTTCCGCTGCCAATATTGCTTGAATAGCTTGCGGCCCTAGCCAACGATCCTCACACCAATCAGGTGCCAGTAACGTGGGCGGACGGGCGTGAGCCGACACCCGATGGAAGACCACCTGCGCAGGGGTCGCCTGGATCATCTTCGCTGCTGTTTCTGCATAGCTTTCTAAACTAATAGTTGCCAAGCGGTCAGCACGCCACGCTTTCGCCATCACGCTCCCCTCAACAATGTGCAATGGATGCAGCTTTAGACCATCCACTCCTACCATCAGCACTTTATCCAAGGTCTGCAAAGCATCTTGCTGATCTTCACCTGGCAAACCGACAATAAGATGAGTGCATACTTTTAGTCCATAATGTTTGGCTCGTGCGACAGCATCTTGGTAGGCAGCAAAATCGTGGCCACGATTAATTCGCTTCAGGGTTTGATCATTCGCCGTTTGCAACCCCAGCTCCAGCCAGATCTCTTGACCCTGAGCCTGATACTCCGCCAACATCCCGAGCACACCATCGGGCACACAATCAGGACGGGTACCGACACACAATCCAACAATATCTTTCGCCGCCAGCGCCTGATCATACAGCTTTTGCAGTTGAACCTGCTCACCATAGGTACTGGTGTACGCCTGAAAATACGCCAAATAAGCATCCGCTTTACGCTTTAATTCTTGCTCGCGCAGCTGCAACTGTTGAGAGATAGGTGCTGCACGAGCTGTTTCATCGACAAAAGAAGCGACATTACAGAAAGTACAGCCCCCTCGGCCAAGGGTGCCATCGCGATTGGGGCAGCTAAAATCACCGTGCAGTGACAGCTTGCGGATCTTGCGACCAAACTGCTGCTTTAAATAGTAACCAAAGCTGTGAAAAAGTTGAGGAGTATGCTGCATAGCGGCGCCATTGTAGGCGCCGCCAAGGAAGTTGTACTGTTTAGGATCAAACCTACAGGCTAAATCATCAACCGAGATCAGTAGCCTGCTGCCTGCCCATCCTTGCGACTTTCGGAAGCACCGTAGTAAACGCCGGTTGCAAGATCGCGCATGATCGCCTGATAGCCACCGTAAGGACCTGACTCCTCTTTTAAGGTATGCCCCATCTGCAGCAGTGTACGGCGAGTACCAGCAGAAAAACCGTTCTCCAAACTAACATGCCCGCCATCTGTCATCTGTTCGCCTGTGGGCTGACTGGAGCCGGTATGCAAAATACGTGGCGCATCCCCCGCCTCCTGTAGATTCATACCAAAATCGATCATATTGACCAGGATCTGCGCATGCATCTGTGGCTGAGTTGCGCCGCCCATCACACCATAACTGAGCCAAGGCTTGCCCTCTTTGGTCACAAAGGCAGGAATAATAGTATGAAACGGGCGTTTGCCAGGCGCGTAACTATTAAAATGCCCTTCCTGCAGACTAAACAACTGACCGCGATCTTGCAGTACAAAGCCGAGCTCAGGCGGTGTCATCCCCGAGCCCATGCCGCGGTAGTTACTTTGGATCAACGACACCATGTTGCCATCTTTGTCTGCGGTGGTCAGGTAGATAGTATCACCGTGGTACAGCGCTGGGTTGCCAGCATCCAAGCGCTGACTGGCGCGTCGCGGATTAATCAGTTTTGCTCGTTCATTGGCATAAGATTTTGCGATCAGACCGGCCACGGGGATCTGATTAAACGCGGGATCGGCGTAATACTTGGCGCGATCTTCAAATGCGAGCTTCTTTGCTTCAACAAACAGATGCACATACTCCGGATTATCCAACCCCATGGCGGCTATATCGTATGGCTCCAAAATATTGAGAATCTGCAGTGCCGCTATCCCTTGGCCATTCGGGGGTAACTCCCACACATCGTAACCTCGATAATTAGTGGAGACAGGCTTAATCCACTCAGAGGTATGGGAGGCGAGATCTTCATAACTCAGAAAACCACCATGTTGTTTCATAAAAGCGGCAATACTGACTGCAATATCCCCTTTATAAAAAGCATCGCGTCCACCTTGGGCAACTTGGCGATAAGTACTTGCCAGCGCGGGGTTTTTAAACAGTTCCCCCTTGGCTGGCATTTTACCATTCGGCATAAAAACTTGAGCAAAGCCGGGATACTCAGACAAACGTGGCGCACTGCGTTGCATGTAGTAAGCCACCAACTCACTCACAGGAAATCCCTGTTCTGCATAATCAATCGCGGGTTGCAGCAGCTTGGTCATCGGCAACTTGCCAAACTTGCCGTGTAATTCAAACCAACCATCCACCGCCCCCGGTACGGATACAGGTAACGGCCCATAAGGTGGTAAATAGTCGAGCCCCAAGGAGTGCAGGTGTGCCAAAGTAAGAGACTTAGGCGAGCGCCCAGATGCGTTTAGACCATATAACTGCTGCGTTTTTGCATCCCAGACAATAGCGAACAGATCGCCGCCAATACCGCTACCCGTCGGCTCAACCAGACCAAGCATCGCATTGGCGGCAATGGCAGCATCAACCGCACTGCCCCCCTTTTTAAGTATGTCCAACGCCACCTGAGTAGCCAATGGTTGACTGGTTGCCGCCATACCATGTTGCGCGATCACTTCAGAGCGACTGGCGAAGTGTGCACCGGTGATACGGTCGTAAGCTATCGTAGGAAAAGCAGTTAATAGGATCAGAGACAGTAGCCAGCAGCGCATCGAAACGACTCCATAAGCGATTGATTAACCGCCAGTATCACTTAGCAGGAAGTCAGGTGCAAATCACCTAGGTAAGCTAGCAATCGATGCATATAACCAGCTACCTATCGATGTTAAGGCTTAACGACAACGGCTGCACGTAGCCTAGCCATGCTATACACGTCAGCATAGACACCATTTTTAAATGCCGAACTAACGTGCTCTCCTTCGATAACAAAGCCAAACTTTCGGTATAAAGCGATCGCTGCTTTGTTATCAGTAAACACTTCTAATTCAACACGTTCGATATTGAGCCAGTTATCACACATATGCAGCGCGCTTTCCAACAATCGCGTCGCAACGCCTTGACCTAAGACGGAGGCACACACCGCCATACCAAAACCAGCGACATGCTTACGCCGAGGCCGCGTTGATACCATCAAACCAAGTTGACCGATCACCTTGCCGTTAGTGATCGCCACCAAGTTATGGTAATCCGCAGAAGCGTTATCGAAACGTGATTGCCACAGTGCCTCTGAGGGATAAGGAAGCTGCAGTGTGCCCGAGTATGCATGGGGTTGAGCATAGATCCCTTTGATCCCTGCAACATCAGACTTTTCAGCACTTCTAATCGTGACTTCCATAGAACCTCATTAAAAAAACAGCCATACGCCACCTTAGATAGTAGACATAAAAAAGGCCGCAAAAAGCGGCCTTCAAGATGCTCATGAGATCAGCGCACCTGATGCAAAAAGTGCATATGTTTTTCATACTGATCAATCATGTCGCTGATCACCTGCTCTTTACTCCACCCCATGATGTCGTAGTCCTGCCCACCTTCCAACAGAAAAACCTCGGCACGGAAGTACTTACGCGCTTCATCATCATCTTCTTCGACCAAGAAACTGGGCTGCAGATACGCTTTAGGCCGCACCCGATAAAGAAAATCCTGTTCATCACCATGGAACACCTCAAAGCGAGCACTCAGGCTGTCTTCATCAACCGCAAATCGCGTATCCACACTATGCTTTTCCAGTTCAGTGGCTACCGACTCCATCGCTGGGATCACCACATCGGCAATAAACTGACCGACATTTTTTCGCCGCGGCAACAGCACTAAATTCTTCAACCTGCGCTCCCAACCTACCAGGCTGCTGTCGACCCTTGGTGGATGGATCACTTGATCTAAACTGACCCGCTTCGTCGCATCAATACGCAACGCCTTCAACAAGCCATAAGCAGAGATCAAAAGCACAATACAAAATGGTAAGGCACTGGCAATCGTCGCCGTTTGCAAAGCACCGAGTCCGCCAGCTAGCAGCAAGGCGATCGCCACTACCCCCTCCATCGAAGCCCAAAAAACCCGCTGCCAAACTGGGGTTTTGTCCGTACCGCCTGACGCCAACATATCAACCACCATGGAGCCAGAATCAGAGGAGGTAACAAAAAACACCACCACCATGATGATAGCGATCACTGATAAGAACGATGACATAGGAAATGCTTCAAGAAACTTGAACAACGCCAATGACACATCCTGATTGACCACGGCTGCCAGCTCATCACCGGTGCCTTGCAACATCATATCGATGGAGGTATTCCCGAACACCGTCATCCATAAAAAGGTGAAACCGGTCGGTACAAAAAGTACGCCAATCACAAATTCACGGATGGTGCGACCACGGGAGATGCGGGCGATAAACATCCCCACAAATGGCGACCAGGAAAGCCACCAGCCCCAATACAGCAGTGTCCATCCGCCCAGCCAATCGGTGGGTTGATAGGCAAATAGATTGAAGGTCTTATTGACGATATCAGAGAGGTAACCGCCGGTATTTTGTAGAAACATCTGTAGTAGCAGCACCGTCGGCCCCAACAGCAACACCAACCCAACTAAGGCAACGGCCAATAGCAGATTAATCTCCGACAAAATGCGGATCCCTTTATCCAGTCCGGTCGCCACTGAGATCGCCGCCAACCCAGAAATAACGACGATAAGCACCACTTGTACCGTTTCGTTCACTGGCAGATCAAACAGGTAGTTCAGACCAGAATTAACCTGCAACACGCCATAACCTAATGACGTTGCCACACCAAACACGGTGCCGAGAATGGCAAATACATCCACGGCATGACCGATCGGGCCATAAATTTTATCGCCAATCAGCGGATACAAAGCGGAGCGCAAGGTAAGCGGCAAACCATGACGATAACCAAAATACGCGAGGATCAACGCTACCATGGCGTAGATCCCCCAAGCGTGAAGCCCCCAATGGAAAAAGGTCAGCTTCATCGCTTCCCGTGCCGCTTCCACGCTACCAGGGTCACCCGTAGGGGGGGACAAGTAATGCATTACCGGCTCAGCAACGCCAAAAAACATCAAACCGATACCCATACCGGCAGAAAAAAGCATGGCAAACCAAGAGCCATTGCTGAAATCCGGTGCCGAGTGATCCGGCCCCAACTTGATATCGCCGAGCCGACTTATCCCTAAATACGCAACCGTCATAAGGATGATCGCCACCGCCGCAACATAAAACCAACTGACATTGGTCACAATGGACGCTTGCATGTCAGTGGAGAGTTTGTTGAATTTTTCCGGCATCAACACAGCACTAACCACGATAAGAAAAACCAATAGGGTTGCGCTATAAAAAACAGGGGGGTTGATCTTGGCTTTTAGTTTAAAGGGACTCGAAGAGTCAGACATCATGCCCTCTTAGTATGCGACGGTTAAGTGAATGAAGAATGCATAAGATAATCTAATAAGCTTAGCAGCTTATATCGGGCATGTTGCGATACTGCCACTAAATAACGCTATAAAATCCACACCTTAGGCCATGCAGGAAAAATCAACAGATGGCACTGAACTTAAAAAACCCGGCCAATTGGCCGGGTTAAATAAGGGACTAGCTATATTTGTTAGCAGGTTACTTCTTGATAGTACCGAACTCTGGGTATGCTTCCATACCACACTCCGCCATATCAACACCTTCGAACTCTTCTTCTTCGGTAACACGTACACCGATGACTGCTTTAATCACACCCCAAACAATCAAGCTACATACGAATACCCAAGTGAAGATAGTCAGGGCACCAATCAACTGGCCAGAGAAAGTCACATCGCCGTTAGTGATTGGAACGATGATCAGACCGAAGAAACCAACCACACCGTGTACAGAGATAGCACCTACTGGATCATCAATCTTCAAGCGGTCAAGTGTGATGATTGAAGCAACCACAATCAGACCAGCAATCGCACCGAAGATAGACGCTTCCAGCGCAGTCGGTGTAGATGGCTCAGCAGTGATAGCGACCAAACCAGCCAAAGCACCGTTCAAACACATGGTCAAATCAGCTTTCTTAAACCAGATACGTGCCAGAACCAGTGCAGAGATAGCACCTGCAGCTGCAGCAGCGTTAGTGTTCAGGAACACCATGGCAACAGAGTGTGAGCTAGCAACATCGCCAAGCTTAAGGACAGAGCCGCCGTTGAAGCCGAACCAACCCATCCACAGGATGAACGTACCTAAGGTTGCCAAAGGCAGGTTTGCACCAGGGATAGCGTTGATTTCACCGTTAGCACCGTACTTACCTTTACGAGCACCCAGCAGCAATACACCAGCCAAAGCAGCAGCAGCACCGGCCATATGAACGATACCTGAACCAGCGAAGTCAGAGAAACCAAGGTCACCTAGGTTGTACAGGCCAAATACGTCAGCACCGTTCCAAGTCCAAGCACCTTCCATTGGGTAGATGAAACCAGTCATCACGACACAGAAAGCCAAGAAAGACCACAGCTTCATGCGCTCAGCAACCGCACCAGAGACAATCGACATTGCCGTAGCTACGAATACCACCTGGAAGAAGAAGTCTGAAGCACCAGAGTACACGGAATCACCGTCAAAACCGGCTTCTGCAGATTCAGCTAATACACCTGCTACATCAACAGTTTCGATACCAGACAGGAAGATCCCGCCATCGTACATGATGCTGTAACCAACAATTAGATACATCACACAAGAGATCGCAAACAGTGCGACGTTCTTGGTCAAAATTTCGGTAGTATTCTTAGAACGTACCAAGCCAGCTTCTAACATTGAGAAGCCCGCTGCCATCCACATTACCAGGGCACCACACACTAAGAAGTAGAAGGTGTCCATTGCATACTGCAACTGAAAAATTTGGTCTTGCATTATTAACTCCCCCGAGTCATTTAATTCAGTGTCTGCCGGACGTTATAGCGCGTCAGCATCTGCTTCGCCGGTACGAATACGTACGGCATGTTGCAACTCATAAACAAAAATTTTGCCATCACCGATCTTACCGGTGTAAGCAGCTTTGCTGATGGCTTCAACCAGACGCTCTACCTGCTCGTCGCTGGTGGCGATCTCTAACTTAACTTTCGGCAGAAAATCCACCTGATACTCGGCACCCCGATAAAGTTCGGTGTGACCTTTTTGGCGACCAAAGCCTTTTACTTCAGTCACGGTCAAACCTTCTACACCGATCTCCGAGATGGCTTCCCGGACATCATCTAGCTTAAAAGGCTTGATGATTGCACTGACTAGTTTCATTGCTGCACTCCCTAGGAACGATAAGTTTTAATTAGCTAAAGCTATTTGTAACAGGAGTGTTATCAAAGGCTGTGCCAACTTTAAAAAAGCACGACACATCAAGGGATTAGATAAATTTACGGGGAATATTGAAAAAACAAAATTCACAGAAAGAACAAAACAGGTGCAAGGAGATCACCAAAATCGTGCATATCGACAGGTGATCACATTTTCACCAGCAGCAAAGCACCGAATTGGTGCACCCTAAGCAAGCAAGTAACTCTGCCATGAGCGTAATAAATGAATAAAATCCTCGACACCACAACTAGTTACAGCATTCCAGTCGGACAGTTCTAAGCTCGGATCTTCGATTGCTTCAAGTTCATCATCATTGCGATTTGGAAAGATCTCAGCCGCTCCATCTTCCAATAACAGGGTCGCTTCACGACCGACATACTGCCATTGAGGTATTGCTCGGCTTCTCACCTGTTCGGCATAGCGCATGATCTCAACCAAGAGCACCTGATCGGTGCTTACCTCTTCCGAGAGCCATTGCCCTAACGCTTCCTGTTCCATCGACAAACGAGCGATCGGGAGTTGCGTGATCGGATCACGGCTAAACTGAAAATCCATAATGACGTCTAATATATCTATTGGCAGGACACCTGTTCAGTTTAGCCCGAAACAACCGGATAGACGATGCCGATCTGCCATCGCTTAGTCGGCAGTCACTTGGGCTAACAAGAGGCCTTTTTCCTGCCAGATCCGCACACGATAGCCCGCGCTGTATAACATAACCGCAGGCGCAGCACGTTCTGCAAACAGTTCCTTGCCCCACCCTGTCGGCAACGCAATTTGATACAAGGTACTTAACCCTCCTTCGCTGTCGGTATAACGTAACTGCGCAGCATCCACCCCCTGAATAGAGCAGTAGCGTCCACCGGTCAGTTGCCACTGCTGCAACTGTGCGCTGTCGATTGGTTGAAAACTTAATTGGCGAAAATAGCCACGAACCAGCTTCAGCTCTTGCCCCTGAACCTCCAATGGTTTCAACTTACGGTGATTTGCCACCACCTCATCGGCAATCAGCTGTGCCAGATTGAGTGCTGTGGTACTTTGCATCGGCAAGTTGTGCCATAACACCAGAGCAAACGCACAAAGGGTCGCAGCCAAGCCCAACCACATTCGCCGCTGGATCGTCTGCTCTTTGTTATCTTGGCGATGTCGCTGAGGCGCTTCTGTTGCGTTGGATACAGCTTCCGGCACGCTTTGAAAACGCTTATGCAGCTGCTTTAGCTCCTGCTCATCAAGCTGCACCGCAGCAAAATAGTCTTGGCAAGCTTGTTTAAATGGGCGAGGTTGAGAATCTGTCATGGACGAACTCCATAGGCATCGCGGGGCAGATCCGACAATAGACTGCGGATCCGGCTAAGCCGAGCCAACACCGTGCCGCGGGGCTCATCAAGATGCGCGGCGATTTCTGACGTACTGTGCCCTTCTACTGCCCATAAATAGAGCACCTCACGCTGCTGCGGCGACAAGCGAGGTAACAGCAACTCAAGCTGTTGCTGATTGATAAAGCTTTGCTCCACACTTTGCTCTGAGTCCGCCACATGTTCAGACTCAACGAAGAGTTCAAGCGGGTACTGCTGCTGTTTACGCCAACCATCTAAGTATAAATTTCGTAACGTCACTTTCAGGTAGATTTCCAATTTCAGCGGATCAGCTGGCGGATTGCGCAGAACTTTTTCACACGCCTGTTGCACCAAGTCCAAAGCGCTGTCGCGCTGCAGCGTAAATGCATAACCGTAACGGAACAGACGATTGAGTAGCTCAGCAGGAAATTGCATGGTGAGCCCCCTTATCCCGTTTGCTATCAGTCGCATTAGCCGCCGAATCAGTCGAGTTCGCTACCAGCCAGCCTGATTGCAGCACTTGCGGCAACAAAGCGAACTGCGCGGTTAACTGGGCGACAGAGCGTTTGCAACGCCATGGCGCTTGTAGCCAGCGCAGCAGCTGCAGCATAAAGCGGTCTATCGTCGTAATGCCGGTCTGATCTGGTGCGGCCCATATCAGCCAAGTGGTACGCTGTCCGGGCGCAATCATTAACTCGGCATCCTGACCATCTGCTATCAACTGCAAGCATTCACATATATCAACAATCGGGTAGCGTGAACTCACCAGTTGCAGCGCCGGTTGCAAACGCCAGGGCGGTGGCCGCTCGCAATTGGTCTGCCCCGCCATTAACTGCTCGGCGCTAAGCGCTAGCCAACGGTCACACTGAATCAGATCCACCGCCTCAGGCTGCCAAGCGTGATACGCCTGATGACATCCCCATTCAAAGCGCAGCAAAGCTGTTAAAAAAGGGTAATCAGCAAACAGAGCGTCCGCCTGCCGTTGCTGCCGTAACCAGCGGGGAAAGCTTTCACCAATGCCGGTCAATACCGAAGTCACGGCAACGGCTTTCAGGTAAGCGTGACAAATTTGGGTAAACAGCGTATTGCCCAACAAAGTGCGGGTATGAGGATATGTCGCAGACAGTGTGCGCAGCAGGATCCCCAGGCGATTTTGCTGATACACCTGCAGTGCCGCCTGCAGGTAATCATCTGCAGCGGAAACTGCCTTAGGGTCTGCGGCGCTCAAACCGTCAAGCGGTGGCCTAGCAAAGCCGTCCGCCCCTCGCTGTTGATAACAGCCTTGCGGCGACGTCGGTGGCTCACTCTGATCATGAGTTCGATGCATCAGGCCACTCCCGCTAGTGGCATCATTAGGCGCTGCGCTCTAGCTACCGTAGACAAAAGTTCTGCCAACGGTGGCAGATCGTTATCCCATTCGATAATGGTTGGCTTTGCTCCAAACCGCACTAAGGCAAGGGCATACAGTTCCCACACTGGCGGGGATACTGGGCTGCCATGGGTATCCACTAACAAGGGGGGACGCTCCTGATAGCCCGCCAAATGATACTGCTGCACCGCGTCTATCGGGTACTCATTCAACATCTGGCGCACATCGCACTGTAAATTGTGGGCAGTGACATAGAGGTTATTGACGTCAAACAGCAAACCTACGCCCGTCTGTCGGTGGAGCTCGCCAAACAACTGCCCCTCAGATATTTCATCACTGCGGTAAGCCAGGTAGCGGGAGATATTTTCCAGTAGCAATGGCACCGGCAGATACTCCTGGACCTGTCGAATATGCTTAACCAGCCTTGGTATGCATGCTTCACGGTACTGAATTGGCAGCAGATCATGAACAAATTCATCTGCCACAGCACTCACGCTGAGATGATCAGACACTGCGCAGGCGTTCAGATCCCGTGCCAGCGCGGCAATGCGTTGGACATAACCGGCTGCTGGCGCATGCATCGAACCAACGGACATACCGACACAGTGCAAAACCACGGGATAACGCTCGGCGACCTGCCTAATCAATTGATAATGCCTTCCCCGCATCGCCAAAAAATTATCAGCAAGCACTTCAACAAACGGCAATGAAGGCTCGCTGGCAAGTAGCTCAAGGAGATGCGCTTCTCGCACGCTAATTGATGCAGAGGCGGCTGGAATGCCGCCAACCTTTTGCCCAGACATTAGCTTTTTGCCGGCTTAATTTTTGCCACGCTGCCACCAATTTTCTTACAGGTACCTTCTGGCACGTAAACCCACTCATTTGGGCTGTTATCCACTGGGGCCTGCGCCGCACAGCCATGACTACCATCCAGTGCGCCACAATCATTCATCCCTTTTTTCGCCACACCGGCACACTTCTCCCAATTCTTCGGCTGATCAGGTACTGCCAGCGCCTGACCCGACGCCAGAGTGAAAGTCGCGGCCATCACGCCAGCCAGGGTGGTATTGAGTTTATTCAAGTTGCTCATAGGGTTGCTCCGTCAGTAACAATAGTATTGATGTCACAGATAAAGACGAGACAGGACGCATTTTGATTGCGTGAAGTTTGATAACCTTTTTTCACTCGTATAGAAAAAACAGTCTGAAAGAATATTCACGGTGCTCGGTCTGGAGGCTAATCCCCGTGCGAAAAGAGACCTTTTTCTGATTCAGTAATGCGGTGAACGGCTCCAGCGTCAAGCTTGAGCAAGCGGCCGCTGCACTGACTATATTTCTGGTGGTTATTAGCCCTTTAAGCATCCTAGTAGGCTACTTAATGGGCATGATCGTGAGCTTAATTTTTGGAGGATGCTTAGTGAGTCGCCGGTTTTTCGGTTCACTAGGAGGCGATTCAAATCTGTCGCGGCACTGATTATTCTAGCCTCATCACCGATAAGCAGGCCACTAACAAGTCAACAAGTTAAGCAAGCAGAGACACGCTCATCAGCATTCAGCTAACTGTTGTAAGAACGCCTGCTTTTGCTCCTCGGGTAAAAAACTCGCCTTGAAGCTATTCCCTAGCAACACTCGGATCTGTTCGTCGTTCAGTTGTTGCGCTGCGGCAACCTGCAAAATATTGTCATTGATATAACCACCAAAATAGGCCGGGTCATCAGAGTTAATGGTGACGCAGAGTCCCGCATCCAACAGCGCTTGCAGATTGCTGCTCGCCAGATCTGCAAACACTTTAAGCTTGATATTGGAAAACGGACACACCGTCAGCGGGATCTGCTCTGCCACCAGACGATCAACGAGTGCTTTGTCTTCCAAGCAACGTACCCCATGGTCGATGCGGTTGGCTTTCAGACTATCCAACGCGCCAAGGATATATGCGGCAGGCCCCTCTTCACCCGCATGAGCAACCACTTTCAACCCCGCATCTCGCACCAAAGCAAATACCCGTTCGAACTTTTCAGGCGGATGTCCTAACTCTGATGAATCTAAACCCACAGCAACAAAATGCGCTAGGTGAGGTTGCAGCTCCTGCCAGGTATCAAGGGCATCCTGTTCGCTTAAATGGCGCAAAAAACAGGGGATCAAGCTGGCAGATAAACCGAGCCGGGTGTGAGCTTGAGCGATCGCCCGGCTGATACCATCGATCACCACATCAATCGCGATACCACGAACCGTATGCCCCTGGGGATCAAAAAAGATCTCTGTATGTACCACGCCATCAGCCTGACAACGCTCCAGATACGCCCATGTCAGATCGTAAAAATCACTGGCCGTCTGCAACACAGACATGCCCTGATAATAGAGATCGAGAAAATCCTGCAATGAGTTGAACTGGTAAGCGGCGCGCACAGCGTCGATATCTGCATAGGGCAGCACCACCTGATTTTTGTCCGCCAGTTGAAACAACATTTCCGGCTCTAAGGTGCCTTCGATGTGCAGATGCAATTCTGCCTTGGGCAGTTGCTTGAGTGTGGCGAAATCCATGAACAGCTCCTTACAAATTAAGGCTCGATGGCATTCATCAATAGATGAAGAATAACAGGGAGGCGCGCACGCTTCTCGCGCTTTCACCCACCTGTTGCGATCTGGGTCGGCTAGCCTGCCGTAAACCTCACCATGAGGTCATGACTCGGATCACAGAATCAGTATCCCCTGGGTGACGACCTAAATAGTATGAGACCGTTATACTCAAAGTCTTGAAATAGTTCTCGCTCTGATACGGTCTACTCAATCAACGAATAAGCGCCAAAATCATCATAACCAATTGGCCAACGGCCAACGATGGAGTAAAGAGATGCTGATCCGATCACCAAAAGCCAGTGAGCTCACCGAGGCAGATATTACGGATGAGGCGGTTTACCAGCAACGGCGTAAGTTCATCAAACAGCTGGCAGGGGCGGCGGGAGGCGTATCGATCGCCTCTGCCCTGCCCAACAGCGCACATGCAGCGGGTTGGTTTGGCAGCGATGATGATGTTGCAGCCCCGCGTCAAACTCTCAAATTCAAGCCACAAACGCGCGCGGAAGATATGGTGATAACCGCGGAAAAGAAAGCGATCAGTTACAACAATTTCTACGAATTTGGCACGAGCAAAGACGACCCGGTCAACAACGCACAGAAATTCCGCACCAGCCCTTGGCAAGTAACTATTGATGGTGAAGCGGAGATCACTGGTCGCTTCGACTATGAAGATATCCTGAAGAAAGTGTCGTTACAGGAGCGTATCTATCGTCTGCGTTGCGTCGAAGCCTGGTCCATGGTGATCCCCTGGGTAGGTTTTCCCTTAGGAGAGCTGCTGAAACAGTTTAAGCCCACGTCCAAAGCGCGCTATGTCGCCTTCGAAACGCTGGTTGATCCCGAGCAGATGCCTGGGCAGCGTAATGCCTGGCAAGGCGGAGGGATCGACTACCCCTACGTGGAAGGCTTGCGCATTGATGAAGCGATGCACCCTCTGACATTGATGGCTGTCGGTATGTATGGCAAAACGCTACCACCACAAAACGGCGCTCCTATGCGCCTGGTGGTACCATGGAAGTACGGCTTTAAGAGCATTAAATCAATTGTACGGATCAGTTTTACCAGCTATCAACCACCGACAACCTGGAACATATTAGCCCCCTATGAATATGGCTTCTATGCCAACGTCAATCCCAAAGTCAGTCATCCACGCTGGTCTCAAGCCAGTGAGCGCCTGCTAACCAGCGGTGGTCTATTCGACCAACAGCGGGTACCAACACAACTGTTTAATGGCTACGCTGGCGAAGTCGCTGCGCTGTATAACAATATGGACCTAAGCAAAGATTACTGATGCGGATACTCTCTACTCAGCCACGCTTGTTGGCACTAAAGAGCTTTACTCATCTTGCCTGCCTACTGACCGCCGTGGGTGCTTTCTATCTCGGCATCACTGACCAGCTCGGTGGCGATCCGGTTAAGGCGATCATTCATTTTTACGGCAAAGCATCGCTTAACTTACTGATCCTGACTCTGTGTGTCACCCCGCTGAGTCGGTGGCGTCGCGAGCCCCTCTGGCTCCGCCTACGTCGACTACTGGGGTTGTATGCTTTTTTCTTTGCTTCGTTACATATCCTCAGTTTTCTCTGGTTTGATCTGCAACTGGCGTTTGCGCTATTTATTTCAGAGGTGATTCAACGTCCCTATATCACCTTGGGGATGGCGGCTTATCTGGTACTACTGGCGCTCACCATCACCTCAACCAAAAGTATGCAGCGGCGTTTGGGTAAACGCTGGCAACAGCTGCATAACTGGGTCTATCTAGGACTTCCCGCCATCGTGGTGCACTACTACTGGTCAGTAAAAGCGTATATCGGCGAGCCACTGATATACTTTGCTATCGTCTTTATTCTGCTGTGGCTGCGCCGGGACAAGTTCAAACGTATGTGGCGGCAGCGCTTATCTTCATCGATGAAATAAAACCTCGCTTTTCTCTGTCTAGTTAAGCGAGAGCAGAAATCCATTAAAAATCGAGGTATGCAATGTCCCACCGTCGTTCCATCAGCCACCTGTTTCAACGCTATTTTCTCTTCAGCATAAACACCGTCGTGCTGCTGATGGGACTGGCAATCAGCACAGTGCAAGCTGCCGAAGCAAAGGTAAAAGCGCCGGACTGGGCATTGCAAACTGATACCGGTGAGACGATCAAATTAGCCGACTTTCATGGTCAGCCACTTATCCTGCATTTCTGGGCGACATGGTGCCCGTATTGTAAGAAAGTCCAGCCAGGGTTAGATGCCCTCTATCAGCAATATCAAGAGCAGGGACTTGCTGCGGTAGCGATTAGCTTCCGTGAAGATGATGACGCCACCCCAGGGGCAGTATTGAAACAACGGGGGATCAGTTTTAAGACGGCCGTTCAGGGTGAACAAGTCGCCGCGCTTTATGGCGTCCGAGGCACACCCACTACCCTGCTCATTGATAGCGAAGGTTACCTGGTGTACGTCACCAACACCTCGGATCCCAATGACGAGGCGCTTATCACCGCCACTAAACAGCTAATGAAAAAATAGCTCTCCCTCGGCTTTGGCTGATCTTGCCCTGTGTGCCAAAGCCGGTTCTCTAGGAGGGTGAAGCAACCAAGCAATCTTTCGTTGCGTTAACTGCTTACTCGACGTAACTTTAGCCAAAACCTTAAGTCACCTCTAAAGTGATGTTGCCAGAGCATCTATCGCACATGCCAATACATGAGTTAATCGTCGATAATAAACTTATCGCCTCCGTTATCTTAGTTATCACTGCGTTACTGCTACGCTGGTTGTTGCTCCGTCTAATAGGTAAACGCAAAAAGCACGAGGAAGACCTCCCCCAAAGACGGATCAATGGCCTCAACAACGCAACCAGCCTGCTATTAATGGTTGGGCTCATTGCGATCTGGATGTCGGAACTGCGATATTTCGCACTATCGATGGCTGCATTTGCGGTCGCATTTGTTGTCGCCACCCGTGAATATATTCAATGCATGCTCGGTGCAATCTACATCGCAAGCACACGTCCATTTGTGGTCGGTGACTGGATCCAGGTGGGTGATTACAGCGGTGAAGTCGTGAGTAGTGATTGGCTAACCACCAGCTTATTAGAGATAGATCTCGAAAGCCAAAGCTATGGCTACAGTGGCAAGACATTGATATTACCGAACAACCTATTTGCCACAAAAGGCGTTCATAATCTGAACTTCATGCGCCGTTATGTTGCCCATTCATTTACCATTGTTCGCGATCCCGATTGGGTTAACGTCTTTGCAGCGAAGCAATATATTCTAGACTGCACTAACGCCAGCTGTGAGCCGTTCCAAGACGTCGCCGAACGCTACAATGCTATGATTGAAAAACGCTTGGGGATCCCCATCAGCGGACCCCATGCAGATGTCCGCATCAGCACCAATGCCACGGCTAAAAACCTGTTTACCATCACCCTGTTTTGTCCAACCCAAGAGGCCGTTCGCATAGAGCAAGAGATCACGGAGAAATTTATGGCGTTCTGGTATGCAGAGATGAAAAAAGCAAAAGCAGAACTGCCATTACCCGCACTTAATGCCGAACTGAAACAACAGCAGGATAAACACAAGCAAGAGGAGTAGTGGCATTCACCGGTTATGTGACAGCTGATCTTTTTGCAATTCTCAGCCATGCTAGTATCGGTTAAAAATCAAACGGAATTGGCGTATGCCTTTACTGCGTGGCCTGATTATCTTCGGAATTGTTATCCTCGGCTTGCTGGGCGTATTGATGCTGTGGCCGAGCCAGCTACCTTCGCCACCGACATTAAATCCAGCATTAAAGCCAGAGCCGCTAACGCAAATTGCTACCGAGCCACAAACCCAAACACGCTTGCCACCACTTGAAAATATCGTAGCAACGCAAGCCAGCTGCGAACAAGAGAAGCTAGAGCTAGCAACACAACAACTATCCGTCCATGTTCAGGCTCAGCAAACGCTGCAGAGCGCTATCAACAACGGTTTATCCTTGGGCACTCTGCAGGCATTAAAACAAGAGTTGCAGCCGTATCAGCTATGGCAAATATCACGTGCAACAGCAACCCCTGAAGATATCCATGTAGAGCCCCCCGACATAGAGCGGTTAGTCTTGGTCAGTCGTTTAAAGTCCCATGTGGAAGCGGAAGATTGGGATAAGTTTCTTGCTGATATTGAAAATGGCACTATCGATCTCTCATATTCCATCAGTAACTGGGTTGGGTTACCGGGATTGGAAATAGACTACCCAGAGATTGATATCCAACGCACCTTGGGTGTGATGCTGATGTTAGATCGCGGCAATCGCTTTCCCTCTCCTCTCCTAGAAGCTATCGCCGAACGCTATCGCCCAAATGAGCGCGAGCTAATCAGCTTATTGATCATGGATGCTAATAATGACGGCCTCTCGGCTAACAATCGCTGGCTCATCCGTTACCAAGCAGGGGTGACGCAAGGCGATTACGATCCGGATCTATTACTTAAGGCCGCAGCTCAGCAAGGCAATATGGAACTGGCACAACAAGCATTTGAACTTGGCGCCACCATCCAAAGCTCACCAGATGAAGCCACGCCGTTAGAGCATGCGTTGGCAGGCTATGCTCGCTCCAGCATCGAAGATAAAGCAAGCTTTGAGCAGCAGTTCAAGCCTATGATTGAGCTGCTTATTGAGCAGGGAGACAGTGCCGCTTATCGCCTACCCGATGAGCAGTATGATCAGTGGCACCTTTGGGGCTGGGGCCACGATCTCTCTGCGGAGATGCGGCAGCAACTGGAAGCTATTTCAATACCTCAGCGAGATCTTGTTCGCCAACTAAGTGGCGAACAACTGCAACGGTTACAGTTACTGCGCAATGAGCTAGCTCCGATGCTGGCATTGTGGCAAAAAAACGAAGATGCCCTAGGTGCGCAACAGGCTTGTGAGAAAAATTTAGCCGAGCTGTTACAACACTCGGATGCCAACTGGCAAAAAATTGATAGCTTTGAAATTCTCTCGGCCGCGGAAAAACAGCCAATTGCCGAAGAAGCCCTGTTAGATAAGCTGTATGTTCAAGATCCAAGTCTGGTCGATGCGCGGCTGATCTCTCAAGGCAGTAATACCGCTCTCAATGCCTATGAAGAAGCTGAACCCAACGCTCAAGCGAGTGAAGCCCAGCTACTAGAAGCGAACTTTATTACCCTACTCGAAACATTACAGCAAGAAGGTAGCGATTGGTCAGAACAACTCGCGGCACATCTAGAAAAACAGCCGTTAAGCAATGACCAAATAGAGAGCCTCTACCAGCTGGCCTACTCGAGAATGACACAGGGACTCGAAAATACAGAACTTTCAGCATTAATCAGCCAAGGCTATCAACCGACCGGCGAAGCCGTTCTTTCCATGGTGTCATTCAACCGCATAGCCACTCTGAAAGCTCTGCAGATCGCTGGGTTAGATCTCAATAGTTATCATGATGACGCCGGACGCCCCCTAGGCTTTCTAGCCATTCAAAACGGCTACCCAGAGTTAGCCTATTGGCTGGTAGAGCAGTCTGTGATTGACAACCAGGAACCCAGAGCCAGCGATCCCCTAGATGCATTATTGGAGCGATTAGCCGAGGGCGATACCGATCCAAGGTGGGTTGCGCAGATGCCACTGCTTTTACGCCAAATTCAGGTCCGTCCCAGTCACCTAAACCGTATGGCTGCACTTAAATATGTCACGCCAATACGCTATCAACAGATAGTAAAACGTCATCCGACACTGGAACCTTTTGCAACATCACGCCCTCTAAGGATCGATGGTGTGCGATGGTGATAAACCGTAAAGATATCAACCGCGCACCATAGCTGCTACACCATGACAAACGGCTCAGGATCATGTTTGCCGCTGTTGTATCAACCGAAAAGTGACCAAAGAAAATAATTAGAGCGTGATATCGTGAATAAACTGTCGTTACCCACTGTCGGACTGGTTTTATTGGCGTGGTCAATTTCCAGTGCGGCAAATGCCACCTTACCTGCACTAGAAGCTGAGTATGCCTTAGCTGTTTGCACCCAAGCACTAAACAAAGCATTTAAGGAGCCGCTGGATCGTGATCGCAAAGCGATGTTCAATCTAGCGTTCGATGTTTGTCGTAGCCATCAGGTGGATGTCAATATGGCAGTGAATCAATTAACTGAATCCAACACCCCGTATAACAAGCGCCCACCTGAGTAGCTTTAGATAGCTCACGAAGCGAGTAGTGACAAACAAAAAAACCCGCCGCAGCGGGTTTTTTAATAGCAGTGGAGCACTACACTTCAGCGGTCTGGAAAATCACCTCGTCCGCTTTCTTGGTGTACTCTTCCATCTGATGGAAGTTGAGGTAACGATAAGTGTCCTCAGCTGTCGCATCGATAGATTTCGCGTATACGCCGTACTCTTCTGCTGTTGGGATCTTACCAATAATAGAAGCCACGGCGGCTAACTCAGCTGACGCCAGATACACATTGGCTCCCGTACCTAAACGGTTAGGGAAGTTACGGGTAGACGTAGACACAACCGTGGCATTATCAGCCACTCGCGCCTGGTTACCCATACACAGCGAACAACCTGGAGACTCAGTACGCGCACCAACTTTACCGTAGATGCTGTAATAACCTTCAGCTGTTAACTGGCTTGCATCCATCTTGGTTGGCGGAGCCACCCACAAGCGAGTAGGCAGTTGACCGGAATGCTTCTCTAGCAACTTACCAGCCGCACGGAAGTGACCAATATTGGTCATACAAGAACCGATAAACACTTCATCGATGCCAACACCAGCAACTTCCGACAAAGTCTTCGCATCGTCAGGGTCGTTCGGGCAGCAAAGAATAGGCTCTTTGATCTCATTGAGATCGATCTCGATCACGGCAGCATAATCGGCATCGGCATCGGCTTCCATCAGCTGTGGATCAGCGATCCATGCTTCCATCGCCTTAATACGACGCTCAATAGTACGGCGGTCACCGTAGCCTTCGGCAATCATCCACTTCAACATCACGATATTAGAGTTGAGATATTCGATGATCGGATCTTCACCCAGCTTGATCGTACAGCCCGCAGCAGAACGCTCCGCAGAAGCATCTGACAATTCAAACGCCTGCTCCACGGTCAGCGATTCAACGCCTTCAATTTCAAGGATACGGCCTGAGAAGATATTCTTCTTGCCCGCTTTCTCTACGGTGAGGTGACCCTCTTTGATCGCCTGCAGTGGAATGGCATGTACCAAATCACGCAACGTCACGCCCGGTTGCATCTCACCTTTGAAACGAACCAAGACTGATTCAGGCATATCCAACGGCATAACGCCAGTGGCTGCGGCAAATGCCACCAAACCTGAGCCCGCAGGGAACGAGATACCGATTGGGAAACGGGTGTGAGAGTCACCACCGGTACCCACGGTATCAGGCAACAACATACGGTTCAGCCAACTGTGGATCACGCCATCACCTGGACGCAGTGCAACACCGCCACGGTTCATAATAAAATCAGGCAGGGTGTGATGAGTCGTGACATCCACCGGCTTAGGATAAGCCGAGGTGTGACAGAATGACTGCATGGTGAGATCGGCTGAGAAGCCTAAACACGCCAGATCTTTTAGCTCATCACGGGTCATAGGACCGGTGGTGTCCTGAGATCCCACAGTGGTCATCTTAGGTTCGCAGTATTGGCCTGGACGAATACCGTCTACGCCACACGCCTTACCCACCATTTTCTGGGCTAAGGAGTAGCCTTTGCCAGTATCAGCCACAACCGCTGGGCGGTTAAAGACTTCTGACGCTGGCAAACCAAGGGCTTCACGGGCACGATCAGTTAAACCACGGCCAATGATCAATGGAATACGGCCACCGGCACGCACTTCATCAAGTAACACATCGGTTTTCAGTTCAAACTCAGAAACCACTTCACCGTTCTTTTCGACCTTGCCAGCGTGAGGATAGATAACGATCTCGTCACCCATCTCCAACTTGGAAACGTCCAGCTCGATAGGTAATGCACCTGCATCTTCCATGGTATTAAAGAAGATAGGCGCAATCTTTCCGCCTAAACAGAAGCCACCACCGCGCTTATTCGGCACGTATGGAATATCGTCACCCATCAACCACAACACTGAGTTGGTGGCTGACTTACGGCTTGAGCCTGTACCAACAACATCACCCACATAAACTAAAGGATTACCTTTAGCCTGAAGCGCTTCAATCTGCTTCATTGGGCCGATGCTACCTGGCTCATCAGGGTTGATCCCTTCACGGGCGTTTTTCAGCATAGCTAACGCGTGCAGAGGGATATCAGGACGGCTCCATGCATCAGGAGCCGGAGACAGGTCATCGGTATTAGTTTCGCCGGTAACTTTAAATACAGTTAGCTTCGCAGACTCAGGGACTTCTGGCTTGCTCAAATACCACTCAGCATCTGCCCACGACTCCATCACCTGCTTCGCGAAAGCATTACCTGCTTTGGCTTTCTCTTCCACGTCGTAGAACGCATCAAACACCAATAAAGTGTGAGACAACGCCGTCGCAGCCAGCGGAGCCAGTGCATCGACATCCAACAGATCAACTAACGGTTGTACGTTATAACCACCCTGCATGGTACCTAGCAGGTGAGTGGCTTTCTCGGCATCAACAATAGGAGAGCTAACTTCGCCTTTAGCGACGGCAGCTAGAAAACCGGCTTTTACATACGCCGCTTCATCAACACCTGGGGGGATACGGTTTTCCAGCAGGTCCAGTAAAATTGCATCTTCACCTGCAGGTGGATTCTTTAGTAATTCAACCAACTGTGCTGTTTGTTCAGCATTCAGTGGCTTGGGAACAACGCCTTGAGCAGCTCGCTCTTCAACGTGTTTACGGTAGGCTTCTAACACGGTGAGTTCCTCTTGTTAGCTTTAAGTTGCTAGTTGCAGCAACAATCCCTGACGGTTTTGTTATTTTTCCCTCTTATGGGGTGCGGGCAGTATATAGAGTTTTGGTTGAAGAGTGAACTTTCAAACATGCGTTTGAATTGTAGGGTGTGTTCTTCAAAAAGATCGAACAAGTAGGCTAGCCGTACAAGTTACCCCAACAGTAGTTTTCACTCGACTTGATATCGACGATATAATTGCTTCACGGTGGGAAATATTTAAACGGTACGACAGGATAAAAACACGGAGCCAGACGATGATGTCGAAAGTGTACTTACCATATTGCCTGCTGACATGGCTAATGCTGAGTTTCGCATCAAATAGTGCGACGCTTTACCAATGCGCAGATGGCACATTCAGCGACAAACCCTGCCCTGGCAGCAAGATCATCGAAATACCCGAAACGAATACGGCAAAGTCTGTTAAGCCACTTCCCAGCGTACCTGATGAAACCAGCAGTATCGACGTGAAACAGCCTGTGGATCACTCCGTGCCGGTTATGTGTCGGGATCTGTCAATCAAGCAGCGCCAGCAGATAAAGCAGAGTCTACGTTTTTTAGAGATAGTGCCCTGTATGACGGAGGCACAAGCCAAGCGCATCATTGGTAACAAGCAGCACAGTGAAACCATCTACCCTGCGGGCGGGAATAACGTCACCAAAGAGTGGATCTTTACCCCAGCGACGCCACGTTTTCCCAACCGTATCATTCTGGAAAACGGCTACGTCACGCAAACCCAATAAAATCGTGAAGCAAAGATGAAATTGGTCGCAAGCCAGCCTAAGTTTGACTAGGATCCTATGTGTCTGTGCGAGGGAACTGTACCCTGCGCGCCCAACCTTTCAAGATTGCGAGCCCAAGTATGAAACGAGAATTGGCGATTGAGTTTTCCCGCGTAACCGAAGCAGCAGCCCTGGCTGGCCATAAGTGGCTTGGCCGCGGTGACAAGAACGCTGCAGACGGTGCCGCCGTTGAAGTAATGCGCGCTATGTTGAACAAGGTTGAGATCTCCGGCGAAATCGTTATCGGTGAAGGTGAAATCGATGAAGCCCCTATGCTCTATATCGGCGAAAAAGTAGGTCGCGGTGGCGATAAAGTGGATATCGCAGTAGATCCAATCGAAGGGACCCGCATGACCGCGATGGGCCAGTCAAACGCTATCGCTGTATTGGCCGTCGGCGACAAAGACACCTTCCTCAAAGCGCCTGATATGTACATGGAAAAACTGGTTGTTGGCCCCGCTGCCAAAGGGCATATCGATCTCGAGAAGTCGTTAAGTGAAAACATCCAAGCGGTGGCCAAGGCGGTAGGTAAAGAGATTGCTGATCTAACCGTGATCACCTTAGCCAAGCCGCGCCACGATGAAGTCATTGCAGAGATGCAAAAGATGGGCGTGCGGGTGTTTGCTATTCCGGATGGTGACGTTGCCATGTCTATCCTCACCTGCATGCCCAGCAGTGAAGTTGACATGATGTACTGTATCGGTGGCGCTCCAGAGGGCGTTATCTCGGCAGCAGTGATCCGTGCTTTGGACGGTGATATGCAAGGTCGCCTACTGCCACGCTGCCAAGTGAAAGGCGACAATGAGGAAAATCGGCGACTATCAGCGATAGAAATACAGCGTTGTGAGGAGATGAACATCGAGGTCAATGCCGTACTGCATCTTGATCAACTGGCTCATAACGACAATGTGATATTTTCTGCCACTGGCGTTACCAAAGGGGATCTGCTTGAAGGGGTGACCCGTGAGGGAAATCTAGCGACGACAGAAACCTTGGTTATTCGCGGTAAGTCACGGACGGTGCGTAAGATCCAATCCACGCACTACCTGGATCGTAAAGATCCAGAGATCCGTTCGGTGATCTGCTAGCCCCCTTCAGCACAACACTCTGTTTGGTCGAAGCAAGCACAGTTTGCTTCGGCCAGCCAAGCATTTGCGTCAAATTCATTAGTAAAATAACGTGTCTCGACAGGGTGTGCTTCAGGGCGGGCTTTCTTTGAAATATTTTCCATTAACGCATGAGAGACGATGACGGCCTCGTGAGTTAAGCCATTGGCATGGCACCACAGGTTAATCTCCTGCGCCAATACTAAACACTCTGGCGTAAACAGCTCCCATTCGCGGATATCCGATACACAGCACCAAGTTTGCCCGCCTAACTGCGGAACCAACTGTTTAAAAGCATCAAAGCTGTGCTGAACGGTTTGCAGATTCAGGGCACCTTTCACCCTAAACCTGAGTAACCTGCCCTGCCGGGTTAAACTAAACTCACCGTGCTCGCGCATAACTGCCACTCCCTATATAAAGCTTAACTATATGAAGCGTCCATCGATTAGAAAGCATACAAAAGCCGCTGTCGCGAACGATAGCGGCCTTGGTTAGACCAGTCAATTAAAAACGGCCCTTTCTCACTGAAAAATAACGCTTTTTAACAGCGTTACAACATGCGCTTACCAGATTTTCACACGCTTCTCTGGGGCTATATACATCTGATCAGTCTCAGCAACATTGAACGCTTCATAGTACTGAGGCATATTCGACACAATACCGATCACCCGATAGTGAGAAGGTGAATGTGGATCAGACTTCAAGCGGCTCAACAACTCTTCTTCGCGATATTTCCGGCGCCAGATCTGTGACCAGCCCATAAAGAAGCGTTGATCGGCTGTTAGCTCATCGATAACTTCAGCATCAGCGCCCGCCAGTGACATCTGGTATGCCTTGTAGGCCACCTGCAAACCACTTAAGTCACCGATATTCTCACCCAAGGTCAATTCACCGTTAACAAAATGCCCTGGCAACGGTTCGTATTGGCTGTATTGCGCAACCAATTGCTTACCCAGCTTATCAAACGCAGCACGGTCAGCATCTGTCCACCAGTTAGACAAATTGCCATCACCATCATACTTGCTACCTTGATCATCAAAGCCGTGGCTGATCTCATGCCCAATCACTGCACCAATCGAGGCGTAGTTCACTGCATCATCGGCATCCATATCGAAAAACGGTGGCTGTAAAATCGCCGCAGGGAACACAATCTCGTTCATCACAGGGTTGTAATAAGCATTGACTGTCTGTGGTGTCATGTGCCATTCGGTATCATCGATCGGCTGACCGAGCTTCGCCAGCATACGCTGGTATTCCCAATTAGCAGCGCGACGGTAGTTCCCCAACAGATCATCGGCTTTCACCTCTAATGTGGCGTAGTCCTTCCACTTTTCTGGATAACCGATTTTTGGTGAAAACTTGGAAAGCTTTTCCAACGCTTTAACTTTGGTCTCTTCCGTCATCCATGCAAGATCTTTAATCGAGACTTCAAACGCACCGAGCAAGTTGGTGATCAGATGCTCCATCCGCGCTTTCGCCTCAGGCTTAAAGGCTTCGGCAACATAAGCCTTACCTAACAGATCGCCAATCTGTTCATCTGCAGCGATCACAGCCTTCTTCCAACGCGGCTTCTGCTCAGTAACACCTTTCAGTTCTGTACCGTAGAAAGCAAATGCACGATCAGAAACCGACTGTGGCAAGTAATCAGAGTAGGCACTCACCAACTGGTGGCGCATATAAGCTTTCCAGGCAGCCACAGGCGTCTTAGCAAACAGCTCGGCAAAGCCAGTCATATAGCTCGGCTGACGCACAATCACTGAGTCCACATCACCTAAACCAGCGGCTTTTGCGTACGCGGGCCAATCAAAGCCCGGCATGAGTGCCGCTAATTCAGCCAAGTTCATCTTGTTGTAGGTCTTATTCGCGTCACGGCTTTCAACCCGGCTCCACTGTGCACTGGCAATAGCTGTTTCAATGGCTAGCACCGAATCAGCAGCGGCCTCTGGCTGCGCTACCCCACTTTGCGCCTGCAGATCCGCAGCTAACAGGCGTAAGCTTTCCCGTAGCTTGACGAACTTTTCATCTTCATTGAGGTAGTAGTCACGGTCAGGCATGCTGATACCCGCCTGATACAAATACACGGCATATTGATCTGATTGCTTAGCGTCATTATTGACGTAAAAACCAAACGGCCCAGACACACCGTCAACCAACAATTGTCCCATCAACGCAGCGATCTGCTCATGGGTTTTAGCATTTTCAATGGCATCAAACTGCGCCTGCAATGCTGCCATACCCACATTTTCAACCCGCTCGCTGTCCATGTAAGCTTTCCAGAAATCAGCGAGCTTTTGCACATCAGAGCCCGGCGTTGAAGACTGCAGCGCAGCGTCTTCCATGATGGTTTTCAACATGGTTTCGCTTTTCTCAAATAGCTCGGTGAATGAGCCATAGTTAGAGCGATCAGCAGGGATCTCGGTGCGCGCTAACCAGCTACCATTAACAGACAGGAAAAAGTCATCCTGATGACGGATATGTTCGTCAAAATTACCTTTATCGATACCGGAAGTCAGTACTTTTGGCGCAACGGGCTTCACTTCGGTCACGGTGGGTACAGGCGCTTCACTCGTCGCAGCTGGTGCTGCTGGTGCAGCCGCTTTATCTTCTGGGGCGTCCTGGCAGGCTGTTAAGCCAAGGCCAAACGCCACGGCTAATGCGGTGGTTGTCAGACGGTTCATCTATTTATCCTCTGGAGTGTACTGGCACGTGGTCGTGCTCTGTTATCAAAACGTTAAACGCATCGATATTACCCAGCTAAGACAAAACTGACCAGTCAGCAGGTAGAAAGTTGCGGGTTCTGAAACCTCTGGTTACAAAACAGCGAATAAAGGCAAGCCTTAGCGGGAGCCAACAGCAAAGAAACCAAATATTGCCTAGTTTTTGCAGCAAGCACTGTGGGCGTAGGACCGCCATGAATGGCGGGAATGTCGAAAATGCCTGGAGCACTTTTCGACCGTTCGTCCTGAACATAAAAAGCCCCGCATTGGCGGGGCTTCGTAATGATAAAATCAGCTTACCGACGCATTATTTGCGCTTCTTTGCCTTTGGATTTGGCAAATCGGTGATTGAACCTTCGAAGATCTCTGCCGCCAAGCCAACCGATTCGTGCAAGGTTGGGTGAGCATGAACCGTCAACGCGATATCTTCTGCGTCACAGCCCATCTCAATTGCTAAACAAATCTCGCCAAGCAACTCACCACCATTGGTACCCACGATAGCGCCACCGAGAATACGACCGCTGTCTTTATCAAAGATCAGTTTAGTCATACCGGTATCGGCGTCAGAAGCGATAGCACGGCCGCTGGCCGCCCATGGGAATACTGATGTTTCGTAGTTAATGCCCTGCTCTTTTGCTTCTTTCTCGGTCAGACCCGCCCATGCGACTTCCGGATGGGTATAAGCAATTGATGGGATCACCTTAGGTTCGAAGTAATGCTTCTTACCACCAATCACTTCGGCAGCGACATGGCCTTCATGCACACCTTTGTGCGCCAACATTGGCTGGCCGACGATATCGCCGATAGCGTGGATATGAGGCACGTTAGTGCGCATCTGGGTATCTGTGGTAATAAAGCCACGCTCATCAACATTGATACCAGCTTTCTCAGCATCCAGCAGCTTACCGTTTGGCACACGGCCGACGGCCACCAGCACAGCGTCATAACGGATCGCTGCATTTGGCGCATTCTTGCCTTCAAAAGAGACATAGACACCGTCTTCTTTGGCTTCAACCGCTGTCACTTTGGTTTGCAGCATCAAAGTGAACTTGTCTTTGATCTCGCGGGTGTAGACTTTCACGACATCTTTATCGGCTGCTGGGATCAACTGGTCCATAAACTCGACCACTTCAATCTTCGAACCCAATGAGTGATAAACGGTACCCATCTCCAGACCAATAATACCGCCGCCCAGGATCAACATCTTCTCTGGCACAGTTTCCAGTTTCAGCGCATCAGTTGAATCCCAAACACGAGGGTCATCATGGGGAATAAATGGCAACGTCACCGGACGTGAGCCTGCCGCAATAATAGCGTTATCGAAATTAACGGTGGTAACACCGTCTGGACCTTCTACTGCCAGGGTATTGGCACCGGTGAATTTACCGTAGCCATTGACCACCTTCACTTTACGCATCTTGGCCATACCTGCCAGGCCGCCAGTCAGCTTAGTGATAACTTTGTCTTTCCAGATACGGATCTTGTCGATATCTGTGGTGGGTTCGTTGAATACCACACCGTGGGCGCCAAGATGTTTGGCATCTTCGATCACCTGCGCCACGTGCAACAAGGCTTTTGATGGGATACAGCCAACGTTCAAGCAAACGCCGCCTAAGGTATCAAAACGTTCAATCAGAACCGTTTCCAAGCCCATATCTGCTGCACGAAACGCTGCTGAGTAGCCAGCAGGGCCGGCACCGAGTACCACTACCTGTGTTTTGATCTCGTTGCTCATTATGTCCTCTTTAATCCTGTGTGTTCTTTAGCCGGAACATTTGCACTTGTTTCAACAAGTGTCTGCTATATCTTTTGTCCGGTCAGTCTACCTGCCTTACGGCAAGACGAAAACAAGTGATACGAAAAGGGGCGTTACCTTAGCGGCACGCCCCTTTGTCAGCCTATGATTACAGCACTAACCTGCGGATGTCAGATAAGACACCGCTGAGTGTTGTAATAAAGCGTGCTCCATCAGCACCATCAATCACCCGATGGTCATACGACAATGCTAATGGCAACGTCAGTTGTGGGACGAACTCTTTGCCGTTCCACTTTGGCTTCATCTCAGAACGAGAAACGCCAAGAATAGCCACCTCTGGTGCATTGACGATTGGCGTGAACTGCGTGCCACCGATACCACCAAGGCTAGAGATAGTAAAACATCCGCCCTGCATATCTTTGGCCGTCAGCTTGCCTTCGCGCGCCTTGGCGCTGACTTCAAGCAGCTCTTTCGACAGCTCAAACACGCCTTTCTTGTTGACGTCGCGGAACACTGGAACCACCAGCCCGTTAGGCGTATCCACTGCCACACCGATATGAATATATTTCTTCATCACCAGTGACTCGCCATCTTCCGACAGTGAGCTGCAGAATTTAGGATGCGCTTCTAATGCCTTCGCAGCGGCTTTCATGATGAATACCAGCGGTGTGATCTTGAAGCCCAACTTCTGCTTCTCTGCGATCACATTCTGCTCTTTACGGAACGCTTCTACAGAGCTGATATCCGCTTCATCAAACTGGGTAACATGAGGAATACTCACCCAGTTGCGATGCAGTGCCGGGCCAGAAATTTTCTGGATCCGCGACAGTGCAACCTCTTCAATCTCACCAAACTTGGAGAAATCTACTTTTGGTTGTGCTGCAACGGCCAGTCCAGTTCCTGTCACTGCACCCGAGGTTTTAGGACGAGACAGTTCAAACTTAACAAACGCCTGAATATCTTCTTTCAAGATCCGGCCTTTGCGGCCCGAGCCCTTCACCTTACTCAGGTCAACACCGAACTCGCGAGCAATACGGCGCACCGAAGGCGTCGCATGTGCCGCACCTTTACCCTGCGTCTTCGCCGCATGGGGATGATGTGGCACAGGATCAGCTTTCGCAGCAGGCGCTGGCGTAGCTGCCGGAGCAGGTGCAGGTGCAGGTGCAGATGCCGGTGCTGCAGCGGGTGCTGGGGCAGTAGCTGATGCTACCGTCTCAATCAAAGCAATGAGCGTACCTTGCGACACCTTATCGCCGGCAGCAATCTTGATCTCTTTCACCACACCAGCAAACGGTGCAGGCACATCCATCGCCGCTTTGTCGCCTTCGATAGTCAACAGACCTTGATCGGCTTCAACAGTATCGCCTACCGCAATCAATACGTCGGTGACATCGGCGCTATCAGCACCGATATCCGGCACGGTGACTTCTTTTACTTCTGCCGCAGCGGCAGGTGCAGGAGCAGCAACCGGCGCAGCCGCAGCGACTGGCGCCTCGGCAGCAGGGGCCGCACCCGATTCAACCAGCAGGATCAAAGTGCCTTCCGACACTTTGTCACCCACGGCAATCTTGATCTCTTTTACCACACCAGCAAACGGCGCAGGTACATCCATCGCCGCTTTATCGCCTTCAATGGTGATTAAGCCTTGATCCGCTTCAATGCTGTCGCCTACGGCAACTAACAGATCGGTAACATCGGCGCTGTCTGCGCCAATATCAGGCACGGTCACTTCCTGCACCGCACCACCGCCAGCAGGCGCGGGGGCAGGAGCAGGTGCAGCTACTGGCGCAGGAGCCGCCGCGGGCGCTGCCGCAGCCGGTGCTTCTGCCACTGGCGCATCGGCACCTACAGCTTCCACTACCAAAATCAAAGTGCCTTCAGACACTTTGTCGTCCACAGCGATCTTTATCTCTTTCACCACACCGGCAAACGGTGCAGGTACATCCATCGCGGCCTTATCGCCTTCGATGGAGATCAAACCCTGTTCAGGTTCGATAGTGTCACCCACAGCCACCAGGATCTCGGTGACGTCGGCGGAATCGGCACCAATATCCGGTACCAGAATCTCTTTGATGTCGGCCATCAGTCTCTATCCTCTATCAAGCGAACAGTGGGTTAACTTTGTCAGCATTGATCTCGAACTTGGCAATTGCTTCCGCAACCACTTTCTTGTCCAGATCACCTTTTTGCGCCAACTCAGTTAAAGCAGCCAATACCACATAGCGATGGTCGACTTCGAAGTGTGCACGCAAGTTTTCACGGCTGTCAGAGCGACCGAAACCATCGGTACCTAACACACGGTATGATGCTGGAATGAAGTTACGCAGTTGATCCGCATGCACCTTCATGTAGTCAGTCGCAACAACCACAGGCACGTCAGCTTCAAGTGTCTTAGTGACGTATGCCACTTTCTGCTCTGCTTCCGGGTGCAACAGGTTGTAACGGTCAACATCCAGACCATCACGGGCCAACTCGTTGAATGAAGTCACAGAGTAAACATCAGAATCGACACCGTACTCTTCAGCCAACACTTTTGCTGCTTTTTGTACTTCCAGCAAAATCGTACCGGCACCGAGTAGCTGTACCTTGGTCTTACCTTTGCCAGCCACAGCATCCAACTTGTAGATACCCTTGATGATGCCCTCTTCCGCACCTTCTGGCATCGCAGGATGAACGTAGTTTTCGTTCATGGTGGTGATGTAATAGAACACATCTTCCTGCTTCTGGCCGTACATACGTTCCATACCGTTTTGTACGATCACAGCGATTTCGTAACCGAATGTCGGATCGTAGCTGATACAGTTTGGAATGGTGTTTGCCATGATATGACTGTGACCATCTTCGTGCTGCAGACCTTCACCGTTCAATGTAGTACGACCTGCTGTGCCACCGATCAGGAAGCCACGGGCACGGGCATCACCCGCCAACCAAGCCAAGTCACCAATACGCTGGAAGCCAAACATGGAGTAGTAGATATAGAACGGGATCATCGGTGTATCATTTACCGAGTAGCTAGTTGCAGCAGCCACCCATGAAGACATCGCACCGCCTTCGTTGATCCCTTCCTGCAATACCGCACCGGTTTTGTCTTCGCGGTAGTAAGCCACCTGATCTGCATCTTGTGGTACATATTTCTGACCACCATGGGCATAGATACCCACTTGACGGAACAAGCCTTCCATACCAAAGGTACGTGCTTCATCAGGAATGATTGGCACGACGCGCTTACCGATATTTTTATCTTTCAGCACTGCAGTCAACAAACGGCCTAACGCCATGGTTGAGCTGATTTCACGACCATTAGAGCCTTTTAGTAAGGCATCAAAACTTTTCAGTCCCGGGATATCCAGCTCTTCAGAGAACTTCACCCGGCGGCGAGGCAGATAACCGCTGAGAGATTCACGGCGCTGACGTAGGTACTGCATTTCAGGGCTGTCTTCTGCTGGACGGAAGTACGGGATATTTTCAATCTCGTTATCATCTACCGGAATGTTGAAACGATCACGGAAATGCTTGATCGCGTCAATGTTCATCTTTTTCACGTTGTGCGCAATATTGCGACCTTCACCGGCATCACCCAAACCATAACCTTTTACGGTTTTCGCCAGGATCACAGTCGGACGACCAACGGTCTTCACGGCACGGTCGTATGCAGCATATACTTTTGAAGGATCGTGACCACCACGGTTCAAGCGCCAGATATCTTCATCAGACATATTGGCCACCATCTCGGCAGTTTCAGGGTACTTACCGAAGAACTTCTCGCGCGTGTAAGCGCCGCCTTTGGCTTTACAGTTCTGATACTCACCGTCAACGGTCTCTTCCATCAACTGCAATAACTTACCTGAGGTATCACGGGCCAGCAGCGCATCCCAGTAACGACCCCAAACAACTTTGATCACTTCCCAGCCAGCACCACGGAAAGAGCCTTCCAGCTCCTGGATGATTTTGCCGTTGCCACGTACAGGGCCATCGAGACGCTGCAGGTTACAGTTCACAACGAAGATCAGGTTATCTAAGCCTTCACGTGCAGCCAGACCAATGGCGCCCAATGATTCTGGCTCATCGATTTCGCCGTCGCCCAGGAATGCCCACACCTTTTGACGTGAGGTATCCATGATGCCACGGTCATTCAAATATTTAAGGAAGCGCGCTTGGTAGATAGCCGTCAGCGGGCCTAAACCCATCGATACAGTCGGGAACTGCCAATAGTCAGGCATTAACTTAGGATGCGGATATGAGCTGAGGCCCTTACCTTCAACTTCCTGACGGAAGTTATCCATCTGCTCTTCGGTCAAACGACCTTCAAGAAAAGAGCGGGAGTAGATACCCGGAGAGATATGTCCCTGGAAATAGATAAGATCGCCACCATCAATATCATTTGGCGCACGCCAGAAGTGGTTGAAACCCACATCATACAAAGTGGCAGAAGAAGCGAAGCTGGAGATATGTCCACCCAGGTCCAAATCTTTCTTTGAAGCACGCTGTACCATCGCCAACGCATTCCAACGGATGTAACCACGGAGCTTCTGCTCCATCGCCATGTCACCAGGCATTTGTGGCTCTTGTCCAGGAGGAATGGTGTTCAGATACGCTGTCGTAGCGTCATACGGTAAGTGAGCGCCGTTACGACGGGCCTTGTCAATCAGCTTCTCCAACAGGTAGTGAGCACGTTCAGTGCCCTCTGCCTCAAGAACGGCTTCCATAGCTTCAAGCCATTCTTGCGTTTCCTGTGGATCCACGTCGTGATTGATAATGTCAGACATGGCGGGTTCCTTATCTTCTAGGTTCAATCGTTAGTGATTAAATCGGTTCATATACGATAGTTCAGAAATACCGCGATAACGGCAAAATAGCCCTATCACTCAGTATTACTTTCACTTTCATCCTGCTGCTGCATTCGCCGCAACGAACGCTGCTGACGGTTACTTTCTTGCCCCAGCAACAGCAGTGTCTCTTCGATATACGCCAGATGACTTAATGTCGCCTGACGGGCTTGCTCTGGCTGCCGCTGGACAATCGCTGCCAACACCAACCGCCTGTGTTCTGCCAGTGTCGAGGCCACGCCTGACTTCCGGTATAACACGTGTAAATTTTGTTCCACATTACCCAGTAGCAGTGGCCGCATCGCTAACACCAACTGCAAAATAACGACATTGTGTGACGCTTCAGCGATACGCTCATAAAATGCAATCACTGCTTGCGCTTCAGCCTGGGCGTCGCCCTGCTCATGTGCTTGATTAATTGCAGCAGAACAACTTTCTAGCTGCGCAAAATCAGCCTCGGTACCACGAACCGCCGCGTAGTATGCTGAAATGCCTTCCATCGCTAAGCGGAATTCAAGCAGATCAAATTGCGCTTCCGGATTCTTTGCCAACAATTCAAACAGTGGCTCGCTGACAGAGTCTCTAAGTTTTTCAGCGACAAAGGTTCCCCCCCCTTGTCGACGAACCAGCAAACCACGCGCCTCTAATTTTTGGATAGCTTCACGCAGCGATGGTCTTGAGACTTCAAACTGAGCGGCCAGTTCTCGCTCAGGCAACAATTTCTGTCCAGGCTTCATGGAGCCTTCAAGGATCATCTGCTCTAGCTGCTCAACAATCACATCAGCGATTCGAGGCTGTTTGATTTTTTGAAACGTCATCTAAGCAGGATTCTCACTGACTAATTAGGTACTGGCACAACCGATTTATCAAAATATCTTTGCGCCAAGTCAATTGGTCTTACCAATTGACACAATTGGTAGCAGAAACTAACAGAAGAAAAGGTGGGAGTCCATACCGCTAAAGGGCAAAAAAAAGATTGAGCTGGCTCAATCTTTGGTTAGAAAAGAAAAAAGCCGCTATCTATGCGGCTTTTCTACGATTCAAGTAATTGGTCTGACCAATTATTGAAGTGGATTTAGCTTATCACGATAACCAACCATAAAGCGTCAACACTGAAATCATTGCTAGCATCATCACAATATTTCGCTTCACAAGCGATACCATGTGGGTGGCCTCAGCAACGCAAACAGCGGATGACGCGTCCATATCTCGCGTACTATCGCCGACTTTATAGACAAACTCTCGGGCTGATAATTTCATATCTAACAGGTGTTCTAACCAGATCGGAAACGCTCGATTGAAATGTCCAACCAGCGCCATACCTAATGTGACAACTCTTACGGGTAACCAATCCATCCAATGCATGAGATGAGCAATAGAGCGCTGCGCATCTGATGGCGCGACCACGGTCTCGAGTTCAACCACTTCCTCGCCCGCATTATCGTCAACAGGCACATCAGCCAGCTCCGCATCACCGCTATGCTCGTTGTCGCTCTGCGCTAAATAGTAACGACAACCACAGTAGAATACGGCACCAGCGGGGCCTAGCAACACCACCCAGCAGATCAGCGCGCCATAGTAGCGATAGTTAATCCAAGCCAAGCGTTGACCCAACGATGCGGGTAAACTGCGATGATCTTGCTCATTGACGGTGTGTTCAATGACTTTCGCAAACTCAAAACAGGCCTGTTCGTCGCCTCGGCAACTCGCCTTCAAGTAACTTTTATACTGTCGACGGTAAAAGCCACAGCCAAAACAAACCAGCAAAATCACCATCCAGCTCATCAACGTTACTAAGCCAAACAGCATCCCTTCCACCAAGCGCAGCCACACCAGTACAGCAAAGGCAGGCAGAGCAATAACCACTAGCGTGCCAGCAAAACTATCTTTCAGTTTTGCCAACGCCGAGACTTGGCCTGTGCGGTCCATATAATGTTGCATATACCAATGGAACTGCCATTGCGGCCCCAAATGCAGTACACGCTCTAAAAATATTGCTAACAGCAAGCAGAACAACACCATGCTGCTCAATCCTTATCGGTTAATCATCCAGTAAAGAGAAGAAGTAGTCCCAGTCGAAAGCTTGCCCCGGATCCGTTTTTCTGCCCGGCGCGATATCACTATGACCCACAATTCTTTCCCGCGTGATCATAGGATAGCGCGCCATGATCTCCTGTGTCAGCATAACTAGCGCACGATATTGAGATTTTTCATAAGCAACCGTGTCGGTTCCCTCCAATTCAATACCTATGGAAAAATCATTACAACGCTCGCGACCGGCAAATGATGACACTCCCGCATGCCAGGCGCGTTTATCAAACGGCACATAGTGCACGACTTCACCGTCACGGCGGATCAAGCAATGGGCAGAAACTCGCAGGCCTGCAATCTGTTGAAAGAAGGGATCCGCTTGCGAGTCTAAACGCCCCATAAACAGATCATCGATATAGGCCCCACCAAACTGACCTGGCGGCAGGCTAATGTTATGGATCACCAACAAGGATATGTTCTCTCCTGCTGGACGCTCATCATGGTGTGGGCTGATCTTTGGCAAACTCGATGACTCCCCAGTCGTATGCAGTGTTTCTAGTTATCAATCTCTAGTTGAAAGCATCTGCACAGAAACAAACTATTTGAGCAGGGCCCCATGTAAGAGAAGTAACTGTAACGTCCTATATCTGACCTTGACAGTGTAATAGAGCAAAACATGTTTCTCTCCTTAATAGAGGAAACTAGGCTGCCAGTCCCTCATGTGATCTAACTAAGAAATGGAACACTGCAGGACGCTCAGCTATTAATCCATCACCCGGCAGCAAACAATAACCACTCATGTAAAGCAGAAACCGCTACTTTACAGGCAACAAATACGTGGAATTTCCATCATTCCCTTCAATAACCGTTGCTAATGCCATTAGAATACACCGCAAATCAGATACCGTTTCCAGTGCTATTATTAACACCACACATCAATCATTACTAACCGATTGATTCTGTTCATATAGCCGACTAAGCATACAAGAGAAGCCATTGAAGACGCCACACTCCCTGCCAGCAAACAAGATCCCAGCCCATATCATCACAGATAACGTACGCATGGCGTTAAACGAAGATCTCGGTGGCTCTTTAGCGCTGCATACTGCAGCAGAAAACAACTATTCCGCAGATAACGACATCACCGCACAACTTATTCCAGCAGAAAACATGGCCGAAGCACGGGTGATCAGCCGTGAGCGAGCCGTGTTTTGCGGTCAACCTTTTGTTGAGGAGGTGTTTGCCCAGTTAACGGCAAACCTGGCGGAACAGGTTGAAATTAAATGGTTGGTTAAAGATGGCGAATGCGTCGAGGCCAACCAACCTCTCTTTATGCTAAGAGGCTCTGCTCGGCTATTGCTCACAGGTGAACGCGCAGCACTGAATTTCGTGCAGATGTTGTCAGCAACCGCCACCGCCGTTCGCGCTTACATCGATAAGTTGCAAGGTTTAGAGAAGCCGCTGGCACTACTTGATACCCGTAAAACTATTCCCGGCCTAAGGGCTGCACAGAAGTACGCTATCGCCTGTGGTGGTGGCCACAACCACCGCGCCGGTTTGCACGACGCTTATCTGATCAAAGAGAACCATATCGCCGCGTGCGGTGGTATTGCTCAGGCCGTCGACAAAGCCAAACAACTCAATCCAGAGAAGCCGATAGAGATTGAAGTCGAAACCATGGATGAACTTAACCAATCCATCGACGCTGGCGCCGACATCATTATGCTGGACAACTTTGATCTAACCACTATGCGTAAAGCCGTCAAGCTGACGGCTGGTCGCTGCTTGTTAGAAGCATCGGGGAATGTAAATCTGGACACGGTGAGATCGATCGCAGAAACCGGCGTTGACCGTATATCCGTTGGAGCAATCACCAAACATGTGCGCGCGATCGACCTTTCTATGCGCTTCCTTTGATAGATTCCGCGCCATAGCATTGTGCTATGACGTGGTTTTCGATCACAAAGTTAACAATTGTTATCAAAATGTTATTGATTGCAGCTAAAACTTTGATCAAAACTGCAGTTCTCGCTGAACATGGCCACTACAATTAGCCACGTAACAGTAAGATTTAGCAAAACCCTGAGGGAGACATCCAAATGAAAGCAGTACAAAAAGGTTTTACATTGATTGAATTGATGATCGTTGTAGCGATCATCGGTATTTTGGCAGCCATCGCGTTGCCTGCTTACCAAGATTACACTGTTCGTGCTCGTGTAACCGAAGGCCTAAGTTTAGCGTCAGGCATTAAGACGGTTGTTGCAGAAAACTATGCTAACGATCCAACTACGACTACTCTTTGTGCTGGTGCCAACCTAAATGTTGCAGGTGCAGTAGCTACTATAGCATGTGATGATACCAGTGGTGTTATCGCGGTATCAATGGATGCATCAGCTCAAAGCGTTGCTATTTCTTTAACACCGACTTTAAGTGCTACAGCTCCAGTAGCTTGGGCTTGTTCGACTGCTGCAGGTTCAGAGAAATTTGTACCAGCTGAATGTAGATAAGATAGTTTTCACTTAAGAAAGGAGGCATTAGCCTCCTTTTTTGTTAGCTACACCGACCTTTTATAATTCAATTCACGCAAACGCAAAGGTAAAATGGTAACTTACTGTTACCTACTTTTTGTTATGTCGCTTTATGTCTTATAACGCCAACAGTTCACTCGCATCACTGCTCGCCCGAAAAGGCTTAATTGACGAAGCTGATGCCAAAAATCAAGCGCTACTCGCTGCCGAGAACAAGCAATCCTTTATTCATTATCTACATGAAAAAAGTAAGATTGACGGCTCCAAAGCACTCGAAGTTCTGGCGGATAGCTACGGTATTCCCACCTGTGACCTGAGTGACTATGACCACAAAACACTGCCAGAAGAATACGTTAACGAAAAACTAATCGCGCAGCATCATGCCATCCCCTTTGAGGTGCGTGGCAACCGCCTTTTTATCGCCCTCGCCGACCCGACCAATCTAGCTGCGCTGGAAGATTTTCAGTTCAGCACTGGTATTCGCACTGAAGCGCTGCTTGCCAATATTGCCCAACTAGCCCCTATTATCGAAACGATTGTCGAAGGGGATATCGCCAACCTGGATATGGGGGAGATGGGCGATGGCGATTTCGGCAGCATGGAAGTCGCCGATACTGAGCGCAAAGATGAAGAGGGCTTGGTTGGCGAAGAGAAAGATGACGCTCCCATCGTTGTCTATATTAACAAGCTATTGATGGATGCGATCCGTAAAGGCGCATCGGATCTGCACTTTGAACCCTATGAGAAATCGTACCGGGTACGCTTTCGTATAGATGGTATTTTGCACGAAATATCTTCACCACCAGTCTCCTTATCTGGTCGCCTATCTGCTCGCTTAAAGGTGATGTCTAAGCTGGACATTGCGGAACGCCGGGTACCTCAAGATGGGCGGATTAAACTGCGGTTATCTCGCAATAAATCGATCGATTTTCGTGTATCGACACTGCCGACGATTTGGGGCGAAAAGGTCGTACTGCGTATTTTGGATAGTTCCAGTGCCATGCTAGGCATCGATGTGCTTGGGTACGAAGCCGATCAAAAAGAGATGTATATGGCAGCATTAGGTCAGCCCCAAGGGATGATCCTAGTCACCGGGCCAACAGGTTCGGGTAAGACCGTGTCCTTGTATACTGGCTTGAATATCCTGAATACACCTGAACGAAATATCGCCACCGCAGAAGACCCGGTAGAAATTAACTTAACTGGGGTCAATCAAGTACATATGAACCCAAAAGCTGGATTGACCTTCTCCAGCGCCTTGCGTTCATTTCTTCGTCAAGATCCCGACGTGGTGATGGTCGGTGAGATCCGAGACTTGGAAACTGCAGAAATCGCCATTAAAGCGGCACAAACCGGCCACTTAGTTCTATCCACTCTGCATACGAACTCAGCACCTGAAACTTTAACCCGCTTACTCAATATGGGCGTACCCTCATTTAACGTCGCTAGCTCAATTTCCCTGATTATCGCCCAACGTTTGGGGCGCAAGCTCTGTGGTGAATGCAAGGCCCCAGAGGAGATAACACCAAAAGCACTGAAGGAATTGGGCTTTAACGACGAACAGATCGCCCAAGACTTCACAGTTTACAAGCCTGTAGGTTGCGACAAGTGTACCGGCGGGTATAAAGGGCGGGTAGGTGTTTATGAAGTGATGAAGATCAGTGATGCCATTGCCAAAATAATCATGGAAGATGGCAACTCACTGGATATCGCCAAACAAGCGGAAACAGAAGGGGTCGATGATCTTCGCAAGTCGGCACTAAAAAAAGTGATGGCTGGGTTACTTAGTATCTCTGAAGTTGAAAGGATCACCTCCTTCTAATCTAACAATACCTATTAATTATATAGCCAACGTATATATAAGAGAGAGTTAGTTATGGCTGTAGCTGCGGCAAGTAAGGCAAAGAAAAACAAGGGGCCAGCTTCCGAACTGTACGTCTGGCACGGGGTTAATAAGAAAGGCGACAAAGTTTCTGGCGAATTGCGTGGCGCTAGCCCTACGGATATAAAAGTTCAGCTTCGTAGCCAAGGGGTCACACCATCAAAGGTAAAGAAGAAACCTAAATCCTTGTTCGGCGCAGGAGGTGGCTCGGTCAGTGCCGCCGATATCGCGATTATTACCCGACAGATAGCCACCATGCTATCGGCCGGTGTACCTTTAGTGCAGTCGATAGAGATGATCGCCAAGGGCCACGAGAAACAAGCGATGCAAACACTCTTATCTGGAATTTTAGTGGAGCTACAAGCTGGCCGCCCGTTTTCAGAATGTTTGAAGCAACATCCGAAACACTTTGATGACCTTTATTGCGACCTGGTTGATGCCGGTGAACAATCGGGAGCTCTGGACACAATATATGACCGTATCGCCACCTATAAAGAGAAAGCAGAACAACTAAAATCAAAAATAAAGAAGGCGATGTTCTATCCCGCAGCAGTACTCGTTGTTGCACTTATCGTTACCAGTATTTTGCTGATTTTTGTTGTGCCACAGTTTAAAGATATCTTTGACGGTTTTGGCGCTGAACTGCCTGGGTTTACACTGATGGTTATCGGTATTTCCGAATTTATGCAGGCCTACTGGTACATTATATTAGGTGGTACGATAGTTGCCGGTTACGCCTTTAAGCAAGCTCACGCTAAATACCCTGCGGTTCGTGATAAAACTGATGAAACAGTAGTAAAGCTGCCCATTATTGGCGCTATCCTCCACAAAGCCGCGATTGCTCGCTTTGCTCGCACCCTATCGACCACCTTTGCTGCTGGTGTGCCACTGATCAGTGCGCTGGAGTCTGCTGCAGGCGCCTCTGGTAATGCTGTTTATCGTCGTGCCATTATGTCGATCCAGAAAGAAGTACAGACCGGCATGCAGATGAATGTCGCCATGCGCATGACCGGTATCTTCCCTGATATGGTCACTCAGATGGTGATGATTGGTGAGGAATCGGGAGCCTTGGATGGGATGCTCGCAAAAATCGCCAACATCTATGAAATGGAAGTGGACGACGCCGTCGATGGTTTAACCTCTCTGCTTGAACCCTTAATCATGGTGGTGTTGGGTACGCTTGTAGGCGGACTTATTGTGGCCATGTACCTACCCATTTTTGGCATGGGCGCTGTTGTATAAATCATGCTTAAAGAATTTATCTTGTTATTTGAACTATACCCAGCAGCCTATTGGCTGCTGGTTGCCGTTATGGGTCTGCTCATCGGCAGTTTCCTCAATGTTGTTATTCACCGTATGCCGCTGCTGATGGAGCGCCAGTGGCGCCGTGATATCCGCGAAAGCTATCCGGAAGCGACATTGCCTGATAACGATATTGATAAGCTACCAACCCCTTATAATCTAGTCGTGCCTCGTTCTGCTTGTCCGCACTGTGGTCATCAAATCACAGCGCTAGAGAATATTCCTGTCGTTAGCTGGTTGTTGCTGTTAAGAGGCAAGTGCAGCCAATGTAAAGCGGCTATTTCCAAACGTTACCCTGCCATAGAGCTACTCACTGGCGTATTAAGCGGCTATGTCGCCTGGCAGTTTAGTTTTACTGCCGAAGGGATCGGTGCGCTGCTGTTCTTATGGTTGCTGCTACCGATGATTTTTATCGACATCGATAAAATGCTTCTGCCGGACCAATTGACCTATCCACTGTTATGGTTAGGTTTACTGTTTAACCTGGATGGCACCTTTGTCTCTCTAAACGATGCAGTGATTGGTGCAGTTGCCGGTTACTTGGCATTGTGGAGCGTCTATTGGGGCTTTAAGCTGCTGACAGGCAAAGAGGGGATGGGTTATGGTGATTTCAAACTACTGGCTGGACTCGGCGCTTGGTTAGGTTGGCAACAACTGCCGCTAATTATATTACTCTCCGCTGGTGTTGGTGCCGTTTTGGGTATCACTATGATCATGGTGCAAGGCCGAGACAAAGCGCAGCCAATGCCGTTTGGCCCTTACTTAGCTATCGCTGGCTTTATCGCTCTACTCTGGGGCGAACAGATCACCCAGTGGTACCTGATGAGACTCTAATCAGAGCATGTTCATCGTCGGCTTAACAGGCGGTATCGGCAGCGGTAAAAGTACCGTTGCCGCTGAATTTCAAAGACAGGGTATCGATGTTGTCGATGCAGATCTCGTCGCCAGAGATGTTGTTGCCCCCAACAGCCAGGCACTGCAACAGATCCAATATTATTTCGGTGATAGTGTCATCCTTACGGATGGCAGTTTAGATCGTGCGGCACTGCGCGCTGCTGTTTTTAACAATGAACAACAGCGCCGGTGGCTAAACCAGTTACTCCACCCATTGATAAGCCAAGAGATGCAAGTCCAGTTAAAGGCTGCTTCATCACCTTATGTGCTTTGGGTTGTGCCACTATTGGTCGAAAACAAGCTATACCAACAAGCAGACCGAGTGCTGGTCATTGATCTCCCCGTCGAACAACAAAAGCTTCGCGCCGCTTCTCGTGATCGGCAATCTATAGCGCAAATAGAGCAGGTGCTCGCTTCCCAGGCATCACGGCAACAACGTCTTGCCGTTGCTGATGACGTAATCGATAACAGCCGCCCGCTTTCTGAGGTGAAGAGAGATGTATCCACGCTACACCAACACTATTTGCAGCTTAGCCAACACTAAATAGTCACAAGACGATTAAAAAATGCGTTGTGACGCGCTATCATTATCCCATAACCCTTATCTGCAGGACGCAGCCTTGCTGTTTGAATACCCCCTCAACGAAAAGATCCGCAGCCAACTCAGAGTGGAGTATCTGGTCCATCAGATGCGAGACGCTGGTGCCGAGACCAGTAGCGCCTGCCTGGGATTCTTTCGCGCCGTATTTGAACTGCTCGAACTACTGGAACGCGGCGACTTACGGCAAGAGCTAATTAAAGATCTGGAGAAACAACAGATCGGCCTCGAACGATGGGAAGGCACCCCGGGCGTAGATCAGCATGCCTTGCAACAGCTAAAAGGTGAACTACAACAGCTGATCACAGGTTTACGCGCCGAGCCACGATTAGGTCAGTCACTGCGAGAGGATAAATTCCTGGCAGCGTTACGACAACGCTTCGCTATCCCCGGTGGACACTGCTGTTTCGACTTACCGCAACTACATCTTTGGCTGCACCAACCTCAGGGCACGCGCAGCCAACAGATGGCAGAATGGTTAAGGCAATTGTCTCTACTTAGCCGAGGGATCGCGCTCAACCTACAGTTGATACGAGAGAAGACCAATTTGGCGGCCACCATCGCTCGCAGTGGCTTTTATCAAGCCAGCGCAGAAGATGTGCAGATGGTCAGAATTCAATTACCGCAGGATCTCCACTGTTACCCTACGGTCAGTGGTAACCGCCTAAGGTATACGATCCGCTTTCATCAGCTCGATGATGAAAACCAGCGGGCGCTGGAGCAAGATGTTAACTTTCAGGTCGCGGCCTGCTAACACCTAGGACCATCTATAGATGTCGAAGCAACCAATAGTTGTCGATTGCCCGAACTGCGCCAAAGCAGTCATTTGGGGCAACGAAAGCAAGTACCGCCCCTTTTGCAGTAAACGCTGTCAATTGATAGATCTCGGACAATGGGCAGATGAAGAACACAAAATTGCAGCCAAAGAAGACAACCCTATGGCTGATCTGCTTCAGGATGTTGATGCCATGAGCGAAGAACAGATAGAAGCGTTAGCGGCCAAGCTGCTTCATGGCAAAGCTGAACAGTAGGTTTAGCCAGCAGCGATGAAAGTTGAACCCGCTTTACGAAGTTTAAGCTCATTTTACTGGTAAGAGAGAGTTAATCCCGCCCAAGATAAGCCTGTAACTTTTCAATAATAGGTTGATTGGCTGCTGGTACATCCAGCTCTGCCAGTTCAGCCATATTGACCCAAGCTATGCGTTGCCCTTCTGCTCCCACCGGCTCACCATCAAGCTGAGTGACCAGATAGAAGCTTAATGAAACCTCACGCTCCGGATAACGATGATCAATCTGAGTAAACATCTCAAAATGCGTCGGCTTAACCGCCAGCTCCTCAGAAAATTCACGAACTAATGCGCTTTCGGGCGATTCTCCAGAATCTATTTTTCCCCCGGGAAACTCCCAGCTCCCAGCTAAATGGCTGCCCTGCAGCCGTTGCGCCACGAGCACCTCCATACTATCGGTTTCGCGAATAGCGATACCAACTGCTATCTCTATCGTTTTCATATCGCTCTCGATTTGTTCTGGCGGTGCTCGTCTAGCGTCATTGATATACTGCTGACAAACCCCAGATATAAAAAACGGCGGGATAAGCCGCCGTTTCTGTTCAGTTCCTTGCAGAAAGCCTATTTAGCTCAACTTGCCGTGGCACTGTTTATACTTTTTACCTGATCCGCACGGACAAGGCTCGTTACGGCCGACCTTCTTGTCTTCGCGAATAAACGTACCATGCTGTCCGTCTGCTGCGGCGTTCTGATCTTCAGCAATCGCTCCCGCTTGGGCGTGCTGATAGCTACGACGTGCCTTCTCTTCATTCTCACGACGCTTGGCTTCAACGGCATCAACATCTTCCTGAGCACGCACCTGCACCTTACTGATGATGGAGACAACGTCGCCTTTCAGCGCTTCCAGCATGTTAGAGAACAGCTCGAACGCTTCACGCTTGTACTCCTGCTTCGGATTCTTTTGCGCATAGCTGCGCAGATGGATCCCTTGACGCAGATGATCCATGTTCGCCAGGTGTTCTTTCCAATGGCTATCCAGGCTTTGCAACATGATGGCCTTTTCGAAGTGGCGTAAAACATCAACACCCACCATCTCTTCTTTCTTGTCACAAGCTTCAACAATGGAACTCATGATCCGCTCACGCAGCGAATCTTCATGTAGTTTGTCATCTTCATCCAGCCACTGCTGCAGCGGTAGTCCGATGGCAAAGTCCGCTTTCAAACGTTCGCTTAGGCCTGGTACATCCCACATCTCTTCCAAAGATTGTGGTGGTATATACTCGCTAATCACACCATCAACGACGCTTTCACGGATCGCATCAATCGTCTCTTTAACATCACCCTCGTCAAGCAGCTCGTTACGCTGCTCGTAGACCACCTTACGCTGATCATTTGAGACATCATCAAACTCGAGAAGCTGTTTACGAATGTCGAAGTTACGCCCTTCAACTTTACGTTGTGCATTTTCAATCGCACGGGTGACCCATGGATGCTCAATCGCTTCACCATGTTCCATACCCAACTTCTTCATCAAACCCGCAACCCGGTCCGAAGCAAAGATACGCATCAGGCTATCTTCCATCGACAGGTAGAAACGGCTTGAGCCAGCATCACCCTGACGGCCCGAACGGCCTCGTAGCTGGTTATCGATACGGCGCGACTCATGGCGCTCGGTGCCAATGATATGCAGACCGCCTGCAGTCAGCACCTCTTCGTGTACCTTCAGCCATGCAGCTTTAATATCTGAAACTTGCGCTTCAGTGGGCTGATCTAAACTATCGATCTGCGACTGCCAGTTGCCCCCAAGTACGATATCGGTACCACGGCCTGCCATGTTGGTCGCAATGGTGACGGCACCCGGTAGGCCCGCATCGGCAACAATCTGCGCTTCTTTCTCATGGAACTTGGCATTAAGCACCTGGTGCTTAATCTTGGCCTTGTTTAATAAGCCAGAAAGATACTCAGAGATCTCAATAGAGACGGTACCCACTAATACCGGTTGACCACGCTTCACACAGTCCTGAATATCTTCAATGATGGCGTCGAATTTCTCACCAGCAGTCAGGTAAACCAGATCAGGGCGATCATCACGCACCATAGGTAAGTTGGTCGGAATAACGATGGTTTCTAAGCCGTAAATACTCTGGAATTCAAAGGCCTCAGTATCAGCCGTACCCGTCATACCCGATAGCGTGTTGTACATACGGAAGAAGTTCTGGAACGTAATCGAGGCCAGCGTCTGGTTCTCATTACGAATATCCACGCCCTCTTTTGCTTCTACCGCTTGATGCAGACCTTCAGACCAACGGCGACCCGGCATGGTTCGACCGGTGTGCTCATCAACAATCACCACTTCGCCGTCCTGAACGATGTAATCAACGTCGCGATGGAACAGCACACTGGCACGCAAACCAGCATTAATGTGATGCATCAATGAGATGTTGCCCGCCGAATAAAGCGAGTCATCCTCTGCCAGCAGACCTTTCTCTTTCAATAACTCTTCAACGCGTTCCTGACCCTGTTCGGTCAGGAAAACTTGCTTACCCTTCTCATCTACCGTGTAATCACCTACGGCACGAGCTTCTTCACTATCATCCTCAGGGGCTTTTTCTAGCAGCGGGATCAACTTGTTGATCTGACGATACATTTCCGAGCTATCTTCTGCTGCACCGGAAATAATTAACGGCGTACGCGCTTCATCAATAAGGATTGAATCCACCTCATCGACAACCGCAAAATTCAAACCGTGCTGAACACGATCGTCAGGCGCGAAAGCCATGTTGTCGCGAAGATAGTCAAAACCAAATTCGTTATTGGTACCGTAAGTCACGTCCGAAGCATACGCCTCACGCTTAGCGGCACTATCCATCTGTGACAGGTTACAACCAACGGTCATCCCCAAAAACTCAAACAACGGACGATTCCAGTCTCCATCACGGCGAGCCAGATAATCGTTCACCGTAATTACGTGCACACCGTTGCCGGTAAGTGCATGCAGATAAGCAGGCAATGTGGCAGTCAGCGTTTTACCTTCACCGGTGCGCATCTCAGCAATTTTGCCTTCGTGTAACACCATGCCACCGATCAGCTGAACGTCGAAATGGCGCATACCAAATACCCGGCGGCTGGCTTCTCGAACCGTTGCAAACGCTTCTGGCAACAACTGTTCTAACGTTGCACCATCAGCGAGGCGTTGACGATATTCTTCTGTTTTCGCCTTCAGGGCGTCGTCAGATAGTGCTTCGACATCTGCTTCAAGGGCATTGATTTGATTAACAACTTTGCGATAACGCTTGAGCACGCGCTCATTCCGGCTACCGAATAATTTGGTAAGTGCTTTTACGAACATGGGTGTGATTACTAATAGTTATAGCGTTCAAACCAGAAGGCGACGCCGGGTTATCCCTAATAAAATAAAAAGCCATGGCAGCCTAGCAACCATGACTAGCGCATTATTATTCTAATTACTTAGCCTTTCGATAGACGTATTTTATCGGGTCTATCTGACGACCATGTTTGAGTACTTCATAGTGCACGTGAGGCCCTGTAGAGCGTCCAGTGCTGCCCATGCGAGCAATCACTTGCCCTTTGGTCACCACATCACCCACTTTCACTAGTAGTGTCTGATTGTGACCATAACGCGTGGACAATCCCGCGCCATGATTGATCTCAACCAGCTCACCATACCCCCCACGATGTGCAGACCATGTGACAATGCCAGCACCCGTCGCAACAACGTCACCGCCCTCTTTCCCCGCGAAATCGATCCCTTTATGGTGGGCTGGTTTACGGGTGAACGGATCGGTACGTGTGCCAAAATACGATGATAACCATCCATCGCTGATTGGGCGACCAGAAACATAGCTCTCGTCAGAGATCTGGTGATTCAGTAATAGATTTTCAAGTAGTGCAAGCTGACGAGTACGATTATTTAACTGAGATGAGAGTTCATCGATTTTGGCCAACAGCTCCCCGAGCTGCTCTCCAGGCTCAATCACCTCATCCGCAGTATCAATATTGATTGGACCACCAACAGGGGGCTCCGCCGCAAAATCAAACTCAGTTGAATCCAACTCATGAAGATCGGTCAATCGGCTACCCAGCGCTTCCAAGCGTTGGGTATGAGCTTGTAATAGCCCGACACGACCAGCTAACTGTTGCAACTGACGTGCGGTCGCTTGACGCAACTCATCCAATTGCACAACTTGAGACTCGTTTTCGATACGCTTTTCAGCAACTTTCAAACGGATTGGGTCCAGCTGGTTAAGCTGGGTGCTCACAAACGTGGCAGCAAGCAACACGACAGCCACAAAAAATCCACCTATGTGCCAGGCACCTAGATTTAAGTGGTACTCGCGATTTCGCGTTTTTAAGGATACTGATACACTCATAACGACTACTTCTATCTATACCTTGTAACTCGGCAAATGCCCGATAAACCATTGGTAACTAGGCAGGTACCTTTATTGTGATGCGCCCTAAACGCCCCAAAGAGCTGGCACAGCTGATAAACCTTAACACAGGTGCGCTGGCGAAACTTCAACACGGCGCACAACAAATCACTCAAATAAACCAAGCTGTGAGAGCCTTGCTGCCTGAGCTAATTAGCAAACAAGTCACTGTCGCCAATTATCGTGAAGGCATTCTTGTACTTACCGTTCCCTCTGCCGGGTGGGCTCAACGACTGCGTTTTGCCCAAAGTATGTTGCTCAGTCAGTTACGCAAGCAACATCTGCCGGGGCTTAGCACCATCAATGTGCAAATAGTGCCAAACAAGTCGATAGTTCCTAAAAGAACGCAAGTTACGGGCCAATCGAGAATGATCTCACCATCAACAGCCGAACAGTTGCGCGCGCTCGCCGATCACGCACCAGCAGAGCTAAAAAAACAATTACTCAAGTTAGCCAATCGCGAAAAATAGCTTTCGCGAAAAACTATGCGGCTAAAACAACAAAACCAGCCTTACGGCTGGTTTTAATATTAACTCACTGATTTATCAGGCTAAACTTGGCATCATATATGATACAGGCGCTTCTTCTGTGTCTTCGAAAGTCACAAACTCCCACGCCTCCTGCTGCTTCAACAACGCTTGTATCAACATGTTGTTAAGCGCATGACCGGATTTATATGCTGTCACTTCACCAATGATGGAATAGCCGCCAAGGAAGAGATCGCCGATCGCATCAAGGATCTTATGTTTCACGAACTCATCATCATAGCGCAGACCGTCTTCATTCAGGATCCGATATTCGTCGAGCACGATAGCATTTTCAAAGCTACCACCCAGAGCAAGATTATTGGCTCGTAGGTACTCAATATCCTTCATGAATCCGAAGGTACGAGCCCGACTGATCTCTTTGGCAAATGAGCATGCGCTTAAGTCCATAGACAAACGCTGCTTCTCACCGTCAATCGCCGGGTGTTCGAAGTCGATGGCAAAATTCACGCGGAAGCCATTATGGGGTGAGAACTCGGCCCACTTATCGCCATCTTCCACACGTACCGTCTGCTTAATACGGATAAACTTCTTCGCTGCACCTTGCTCTTCGATACCCGCTGTTTGCAGCAGATATACGAAAGGGCTGGCACTGCCGTCCATGATCGGAATTTCCGGCGCATCCACTTCGACAATCACGTTATCAATGCCGAGACCTGCCAACGCTGAACATAGATGCTCAACGGTAGAAAGTTTAACGCCATCATCCGTGATCAAGCAGGTACACAGCATGGTGTCTCGCACCAAGGCTGGGTCTGCTGGAATGTCTACTACTGGGTCAAGGTCAACACGACGAAATATCACGCCGGTGTTCACAGGCGCAGGGCGCAAAGTCAGTGAGACTTTGTTACCTGAGTGCAAACCAACACCAGTAGAACTGACACTCTGTTTTAGAGTTCGCTGTCTGATCATACAGTTACCCGCTATAGCTATCCTTCAAAGTATAGAACAGCCGCTTAAAATGGCCGCATATTTTATCGATATGCTGACTAAATTTCAAGCTTTTACTCTAATCCTAGTCTGCCTGCTTGCGTAAGAAGGCTGGAATATCTAAGTAATCCAACTCTCCCTGACCGCCTGTGGCTGGGCCATTTACAACCTTTTTCTCTGGCATCACCTGATCTGAGACCATGTTTGCAGACAGAGGTTCAATGGTCGGTGCAGGCTTGCTGACCGGTTCCACTGCTGGTGTCGGACGGCTCACCAAAGTGATATCCGGCTTACGCTCTGCACCGATACCAGTAGCAACAACGGTCACACGCAGCTCTTCACTCATCTCTGGGTCAATAACAGCACCAACAACCACAGTGGCGTTTTCAGAGGCAAAGCCTTTAACCGCATTACCGACAGTTTCAAACTCTTCGATACTGATATCTAGGCCAGCAGTGATATTTACCAGAATACCGCGTGCCCCCGCCAAATCAACATCTTCGAGCAGCGGGCTAGAGATTGCCGCTTCAGCAGCTTCTTCTGCACGATCTTCACCGGACGCAATACCGGTACCCATCATGGCGGTACCCATTTCTGACATCACGGTTTTGACATCGGCAAAATCGACGTTAATCAAGCCTGGGCGGGTGATCAACTCGGCGATCCCTTGTACGGCACCATTCAATACATCGTTGGCAGCTTTAAAAGCATCCAACAGACTGGTACGCGGCCCAAGTACCTTCATTAACTTGTCGTTAGGGATAGTGATCAACGAGTCAACATGGTCACGCAACGCTTCAATACCCGCATCGGCATATTCCATGCGCTTCTTGCCTTCAAATGGAAACGGCTTAGTCACCACGGCAACGGTAAGGATCCCCATCTCACGCGCGACTTCAGCCACTACCGGTGCAGCGCCAGTACCGGTACCACCACCCATGCCTGCGGCAACAAAGATCATGTCAGCGCCTTCAAGGGCTTTCTTGATATTTTCACGATCTTCCAATGCTGACTGACGACCAACTTCAGGATTGGCACCTGCACCCAAACCTTTAGTAATCGCGCCACCAAGCTGAATTTTGTGCTCAGCCGCATTGCTGCGCAACGCTTGCGCGTCTGTATTGGCAGCGTAAAAATCTACGCCTTCAATGGTGTTTTCAACCATATGCTGGATAGCATTACCGCCACCGCCCCCAACACCTACGACCTTAATAACAGCGTCATTACTATGACTTTCCATGAACTCAAACATGATGCGATCTCCGATTTATTTTGTTCTCACCCAGAACGTTTTAAAACTCACCCTTAAACCAACTATGCACTCGCGACCACAGGCCTGAAACACCTTCGCTTGCGCGCTTTTCCCGGCGTTGTCCCAGCAAATCATCTTTGCCGTAATGCAACAAGCCAACAGCAGTGGCATATACCGGGTCATCTACATAATCTGTTAATCCCTTAATTTCGAGCGGTGTTCCTAGCCGCACGGGCATCTGAAACACATCCTCAGCAAACTCGACAGTTCCCTCCATCTTCGCTGTACCTCCGGTCAATACGACCCCCGCAGCAATCTGGTCTTCCATACCACTGCGCTTCAACTCTTCCTTTACCAAATCAAACAACTCGTGGTAACGGGGCTCTACAACTTCAGCCAATGTGTGACGGCTCATAGTACGAGACGGTCGCCCCCCCACACTGGGTACTTCAATACTGTCTTCCAAACTCACTAACTGGCGCAGCGCACAGGCATACTGCACTTTGATCTCTTCGGCATGGGACAGTGGCGTTCTAAAGATCTTAGCGATATCGCTGGTGACCTGATTCCCAGCCACAGGGATCACCGCGGTATGGCGGAGCGCGCCGGCGGTAAACACCGAGATATCCATGGTACCGCCACCAATATCTACCAGGCAGACTCCCAGCTCTTTCTCGTCATCGGTCAACACCGAATAGCTGGATGCCAACGCCGCGAAAATCAGTTTATCGACCTTCAAGCCACATCGTTCAACACACTTCACAATGTTTTTTGCCATATCGTTGGCACAAGTGATGATATGAACCGTGGCTTCCAAACGCATGCCCGACATACCTATTGGGCTCTTTATCCCTTCCTGCCAGTCGATAGCAAATTCCTGTGGCAACACGTGTAAAATGCGTCGTTCATCGGAAATAGGCACAGACTTAGCGGTATGGATCACCGCATCGACATCCTCTTGTGTCACCTCTTCCTGATTAATTGACACCATGCCATTTTCATTCTGACATTCGATATGGCGGCCACTGATACTCAGAAACACAGAAGCGATCTGGCATCCGGCCATCAGCTCAGCTTCATCTAACGCTCGCTGCACAGCGCGGGCGACAGAATCAAGATCATTCACACCGCCCTTATCCATGCCCCGAGATTGATGACTACCCAGCCCGATGACACTTATTTCACCATCGGCCATTACTTCACCTACCACGGCGGTCACTTTCGACGTGCCGATATCTAGGCCAACAATCAATCTCGCATCGGTGGTTTTACTCATTCCCACACACTCGCCATCTATTCCGTATCATTTTCGGTAAGCCAACCTACCGCCATGCCTGTGTCGTAACGCGCATCGACATAAGCGATTTTGTTTTTCGCCTCTGCAGGCAATGCCTGATAGAGATCTATAAATCTTTGTAAACGAGCAATCTCATCTTCTCGCCCTAAACGCAATTCCAGGTTAGGTGCTAAAAGCAGTTTCCATGCCTGTCGTGTACTCATGGTTAACTCAAGCAACTCGAGCTGGTGGTAAGCCAGCAACGAATCGAAGCGCTTAAAATAATCCAACACCCGTTGCTCGGTACCATCCGGCCCCTGCAACAAAGGCAAAGGCTCCGCCAAAGCCGGCTCTGGCACAGTAAATAGCTCACCCCGTTGATTCAGCAAGCGACCTTCATCCCATTGCGCCAACGGTTGCTGCTCGGTAATAAACAACGTCAAACCATCGGGCCAAGACTTTCTCACCTGCACAGCATCCACCCACGGCAACTCCACAACGCGACGCTGAACATGGGCGACATCTTGCATCATCAACGAATCCAGCCCTGCACCCGATTCGAGCGCACCGCGGATCTCCTGATCGGTGGTAAAACGCCGCTCACCAATAATTTTAAGCTGCGCGATCGGTAGCACTTCACGATCTGCCACCGCCTCACTCAATTGATAGATGCCATAGCCCAACGCCAACAGAGTGAGAATAAAAAACACCAAGCCGCCCCAGTGCTTACTGGTCGCCTCATGTTCTGGTGTCATCTCTGGCTCTGTCGTCATCGCTATCGCCATTTAGTCCGCCGTTTGCAATATTCGCAACGTCAATTCGGGAAAGCCAATACCTGCAGCCTTTGCTGCCATCGGCACCAAGCTCTTTTCCGTCATGCCCGGTACGGTATTTACTTCCAGTAGAAACACTTCACCGGCGTCATCAATCATCAGATCAACTCGACCCCAGCCTGATGCCGCCACCGCATCAAATGCCCGAACCGCAATCTCCCCAAGTTCAGCTTCAAACTGCTCATCCAAACCGCAAGGGCAATGGTACTGAGTCGTATCACTCTGATACTTCGCCTGATAATCATAAAAGGTGTTGGGCGTCTCCATCCGGATCATTGGCAACGCTCTACCCTCCAGGATCGCCACGGTATACTCTTTGCCAACAACATACTGCTCCAACAGAACCTCGTTGTCGTACGCAAAAGCCGCAGCGACTGCATCTGTCAGTGCATCTGCTGTATCAACCTTGGCCATGCCGATGCTGGATCCCTCGTTGGCAGGCTTAACCATGACACACCCACCCAACTCAGTAAGATAGGCCGCAAGCAGCTCAGGGCTGCACTGATCTTTTAGCGCAACGCGGTAGCCCGCCGTCGGTAGCCCCAAGCTCTGCCATACCTGCTTAGTTCTCACTTTATCCATCGCCAATGCGGAACCCAATACACCACTGCCGGTGTAGGGCAGCTGCAACAGCTCGAGCAAACCCTGCATGGTGCCATCTTCACCACCGCGCCCATGCAAAGCGATAAACACCTGGTCGAAACCATGCTTATGTAAGCTGCTAACTGGCTGATGTTTTGGATCAACACCGTGGGCATCAATTCCCGCAGCATGCAGGCCTTTTAGCACGGCCTCACCTGACTTGAGCGACACCTCACGCTCTGCCGAAGTTCCGCCATAAAGCACGGCCACTTTTCCAAACTGCTTAGAGGCCATCACCGCCCTCCCCGGTTGCCTTCATTGCGGCAATATCCAACTTTAATTCTGCTAAACGCTTGGCGACGGCACCAACGTTTCCTGCACCCTGAGTCAACACCAGATCACCGTCCTGCAGCAGCTCACCAAGTTGTGCAGGTAGCTGTTCCGGCGTCGCCACAAACACCGGATCGATATTGCCGCGCTGGCGAATTGAGCGACAGAGTGCACGTCCATCAGCTCCAGGGATCGGCTTCTCTCCTGCCGGATAAACATCTAACAACAGCAACAGGTCGACTTGCGACAGCACATCAGCAAAGTCTTCGTAAAGGTCTCTCGTCCGGGTATAGCGATGAGGCTGAAATGCCAATACCAAGCGCCGTTCAGGCCAACCAGCACGAGCCGCCTTGATCGTCATCTGTACTTCTGATGGATGGTGACCATAGTCATCAACGAGCATCGCTTTGCCATTGCCTGTATCGAACTCACCATAGTGCTCGAAACGGCGGCCAATTCCTTCGAACGCGCCAAGTGCACGAACAATGGCGTCGTCAGCGACACCATCTTCGGTCGCCACAGCAATAGCCGCCAACGCATTCAGCACATTGTGTTGCCCTGGCAAATTCAGAGTCACTTGTAAGCTGCTATGCCCTTTCCTGTTAACCGTGAATTCAGAGCAATGGCCCCGTTGTACAAAATCAACGGCTCGCACATCTGCGTCGTCACTAAACCCATATGTTGTGATATGACGACTAACCCGAGGCAGTAATTCGCGTACCACCTCATCATCAATACAAAGTACGGCTAGTCCGTAAAATGGCAAATTATGTAAGAACTCAACAAAAGTACTTTTTAATTGTTCGAAATCGCCGCCATAGGTATCCATATGATCAGCTTCAATATTGGTGATCACCGCCACCATAGGTTGCAGATGGAGAAATGACGCATCACTCTCATCTGCTTCCGCGATCAGATAACGGCTACTGCCCAGCCTGGCATTGGTTCCAGCACTGTTAAGCAGGCCTCCGATGACAAAGGTCGGGTCAAGCCCCCCTTCGGCAAACAACGTCGCGGTCAAACTGGTAGTGGTCGTCTTGCCGTGGGTACCGGCTATCGCCACGCCGTGACGATAACGCATCAATTCCGCGAGCATTTCGGCGCGCCTTACCACGGGGATCCGCGCAGCATTAGCTGCCAATACTTCTGGGTTATCCGCCGCAATCGCCGTAGAGACAACCACCACACTGGCACCGTCGATCTGTGCAGCGTTATGGCCAATAAACACCTCAGCACCCAAACCAATTAGTCGTTGAGCTGATTGGTTAAGGCTGATATCCGACCCCGTGACTTTATAGCCCTCATTCACCAATACCTCGGCAATCCCGGCCATGCCGGCACCGCCAATCCCAACAAAATGGATGCGACTAACGCGACGCATCTCCGGCACCCATTGCCTAATCTGGCTAATCTGTTGTTCGTTTAATACTGCCATCGCCTAATGTCTCCTAGCCCGTTCGCTGATGATATTTGCCACATCAGCGGTCGCGTTTGGCGTGGCAGCAATTTTTGCTGATTCACCCATTTCAACCAACACTTCCGGTTTATCCAACAACGCAGTTAACTGCTCATTTAAACTCACTGCATCAAATTCTTTTTGCGGCATCAAAATGGCCGCCTTCGCCGCTACCAAATACTGTGCGTTTTTAGTCTGATGGTCATCAACCGCATGGGGCAAAGGCACGAATATACTGGCAACACCGGCCATGGCTATTTCTGACACCGTCAGCGCTCCGGCGCGGCAGATCACAAGATCAGCCCAACCATACGTCGCAACCATATCGTCAATAAACTCGCTTACCTCTACTTGGGCCTGCGCTGCCGCACGGTAGCGTTCTAACACTTCAGCATGCTGGCCCTTGCCTGTCTGATGCTTGATCACCAGTGGACGGTCCAAATTAACCACAGCAGCTGGCACTACTTCATTCAGCACTCGCGCTCCCAAACTGCCACCTACAACCAATATCTGCACTGGACGCTTTGTGATATCCGCTTTACGCTCTCGTGGTGACGCTAACTCTGTAAACGCAGCTCTCACCGGGTTGCCTACCACCTGCTCAATCCCAGGAAATGCACCGTTAAAAGCAACGAGCAGATCGCTGGCGAAACGGGCGAGCAAACGATTGGTCATTCCGGCGGCGGCATTCTGCTCATGCACCACCAACTTCTTACCCGTGAGCCACGCGGCGATGCCTCCGGGGCCGCTGGCGTATCCGCCCATCCCCAAAACCACGTCAGGTTGGCGTTGCTTTATTACCCGGCGCGCTTGGTAAATCGCTTTACCGATCTTAAATGGCGCCGCCAGCAACCGAACGAGGCCATTGCCTCTCACACCCTGAACATCGATATAATCGATGGCATACCCATATTTCGGCACTAATTGCTCTTCCAAACGGCCACGGGTACCCAGCCAACTTATTTGCCAGCCCCGCGCTGCGAGGTAGTCAGCCACAGCCAATGCTGGAAATACGTGACCGCCAGTGCCACCAGCCATAATTAGGAGTCGGCTAGCCATCAGCTTTCCTCCGCTGGGACAGCATCTGCTTTTTTTGCGGGCTTGGCTTTGTTCGGCACGCGCTTGGTTTGGCGCAGTTCCATCCTGACTTCATGCTCAATCCGCACCAAAATCCCGACAGTCACGGCTAAGGTCAGCAAACTACTGCCGCCGTAACTGATCAGTGGCAAAGTCAGTCCTTTGGTCGGGAAAAGCCCCGAGCTCGCGCCAATATTGACCGCACCTTGAAACGCCATCCAAATCGCAATGCCGTAGGCAAAATAGCCCTCAAAGGTACGATCTAAATGCAATGCCTGACGACCAATCAGCAACGCCTTAACCACTAACGCCAACAACAGGCCAAGTACCAGTGCTACGCCAACAAAGCCGAGCTCTTCGGCCAATACAGCAATTACAAAGTCGGTATGGGCTTCCGGCAAATATTCAAGTTTTTGGATACTGTTACCCAGGCCTTCACCAAACCAACTGCCGCGCCCAAATGCCATCAAAGATTGGGTGAGCTGATAACCACTACCAAACGGATCTGCCCACGGATCCATAAATGAAGTAATACGGCGCAATCGATACTCTGACGTCACAGCCAGTACGCCGATGGCCAATATGCCCATCAGCGCTAAGGAGAAGAATTGCCACAATTTAGCGCCCGCCAAAAACAGCATGCCGACCGTGGTCATAAACATCACCACCACGGTGCCAAGATCCGGTTCAAACAACAGCAATACCGCAATAACAAAGAACACTGCCAGAGGTTTAATAAAGCCTTTAAGGTTCTCCCGCACCTCATCACGGCGGCGTACCAAATACCCCGCCAAGTAGCAGAAGAAAAACAGTTTGGCTGGCTCTGCGGCTTGAATAGTGATCGGCCCCAATGCAAGCCAACGGGAGCTCCCGTTCACCTTACGCCCCACGATCAAAACCGCCACCAGCAGCACGATAGCCACCAGCAGCAACATCATGTTGGCCTGCTGCCAGCGTTCCATCGGGATACGAATGATGGCAAACAGCGCTGCCACACTCAGCACCACATACACCAGATGACGCAACAGGAAATGAAATGGCTGACCATACATCCTTTCTGAAATGGGCATAGATGCCGATGCCACCATCACTAAGCCTAATGACATCAAACTGAAAATCAGTACCAACAATGTCCGATCATAGGGCGCATCATCATTGCGGTCGCTTTCAAGCCAGATCAAAGGTAAGCGCATTTGGGCAAGCCACTGACTCATACGGTGGCCTCCTGTACCAACTGGGCAAAACGCTGCCCACGATGCTCAAAACTTTGGAACTGATCGAAGCTGGCACAAGCGGGAGACAATAAAACAACATCACCCGGCTGGGCTATGTGACACGCTTTGGCGACGGCTTGCTCCAACACGGCCACTTCGTGACTATCAGGCTTTAACGCTGCGATCTTTTCACCATCACGGCCAAAGGTGATCAGGCAATCCACCTGCGCCAGTGCCGCTTGCAGCGGGGCGAAGTCTGCACCTTTTCCATCACCACCAGCCAATAGAATTAATTGACCATCAATGCTATCAACTAAACCGGAGATCGCCGCTTCCGTAGCTCCCACATTCGTCGCTTTCGAATCGTTGACGTAAATAACACCATTGCGTTCACACACAAACTCGCAACGATGGGCAAGCCCTTTAAACGAGCGCACAGCTTCTTTCATCGCCGACAACGGGATCCCGGCGAGGGTTGCCAACGCCATTGCCGCGGCCACGTTGGCGAGATTATGGGCTCCCAGCAATTTAAGCTCTGAGACGGCTATCAATGGCTTATCGCCACGCATCAGCCATCGCACCCCTTGATGCTCAGCAATACCAATGGATTCACTATCTCGTGGCGCGTCCAAACCATAGCTGAAACGGCAACCATGGGTGAGGAACCGACTACACCAGGTCTGACTATCGGCACGGTTAAATACGATATTTTCGGCATGGGCATAGACACGTTGTTTCGCCAGGCTGTAGCTGGCCAAATCATCATATCTGTCCATATGATCTTCTGAAACATTGAGCACGGTGGCGGCAATACAGTTCAAACTGGACGTGGTTTCCAACTGGAAACTCGACAGTTCAAGCACATACAGCTCTATTTCAGGCGAAATTTGGTCCAACGCTGGGATACCAATATTTCCTGCGATGGCAACTTTCAAGCGTGCTGCATGGGCCATCTCACCGAGCAATGTGGTCACGGTAGACTTGCCATTGGAGCCGGTAATGGCCACGACAGGTGCAGTCACTTCTCTGGCAAACAGCTCAATATCCCCCACCACATCGATACCAGCCGACATGGCTTTACTTAATGCAGGCAGTTTCAGTGACAACCCTGGGCTGACAACGATCAGCTCGGCACTCAACAACATATCTTCATTAAGACCGCCAAAGCAGGTGGGTAGGCCTTGCAGATCAGGGGCATTAACGTAAGCGGCAGGCATCTCACGCGTATCCATTAACAGCGGACAGGCACCGCGCGCGCGCAAAAAGCGGGCACAAGAGACCCCACTCTGCCCGAGCCCTACGATGACTATCTGTTGTCCGCCGTAATCGATCATTAACGTACCTTCAATGTTGCCAAACCAACCAGAACGAGGATCAACGAGATGATCCAAAAACGCACAATAACGCGAGGCTCTGGCCAGCCTTTTAATTCATAGTGGTGATGTATCGGAGCCATGCGGAAAATACGTTGCCCCCGCAGCTTAAATGAGCCCACCTGCAGGATCACCGACACCGTTTCCATCACGAACACCCCGCCCATGATGATCAACACCAACTCTTGACGCACCATCACAGCAACGGCGCCTAAAGCGGCACCCAAGGTTAACGAGCCAACATCACCCATAAACACCTGTGCTGGATAGGTATTGAACCAAAGAAAACCGATACCGGCCCCAGCAATGGCCGCACAGACCACCACCAGTTCACTGGTATAAGGGATATATGGGATCTGCAAATAAGCGGAGAAGTTAACGTTACCTGTGAGGTACGCAATAAAAGCCAGTGCAGACGCCACCATGATCGTGGGTACAATCGCCAAGCCATCTAACCCATCAGTCAAGTTCACCGCATTACTGGTACCGACAATCGCAAAGTAAGCTACCACCAGATAGAACAGCCCCAGCTGCGGCAGCACATCCTTAAAGAAGGGTACGACCAATACCGTTTCAGCATCTAACTGCGCGTTATAATAGAGAAATCCCGCAATGGTCAGTGCCGCGACCGACTGCCAGAAATACTTCCAACGGGCGATCAAACCCTTGGGGTCTTTGCGAACCACTTTACGGTAATCATCAATCAAGCCAATCAGGCCAAATGACACAATCACAAACAGCATCACCCAGACATAGTGATTGGACAGATCGGCCCATAACAAAACACTGGTCAGTACTGAGCCTAAGATCATCAACCCGCCCATGGTCGGCGTGCCCGATTTTGACAAGTGACTCTGCGGACCATCATCGCGCACAGTCTGACCGATCTGCAGTAACTGCAGTTTTCTGATCACCCAGGGTCCCATCATCAGTGACATTACCAGTGCCGTCAGCACACCTAAAATCGACCGCATCGTTAGATACGAGAAGACATTAAAGCCCGTGTAGTATTGGGTCAGGTACTCCGCCAGCCAAACTAGCATCCTGCAACTCCTATCATCTCTTTTTCTTGTTCCAGTCGTTGCAGAAGATCCGCAACCACTTTATCCATATTTGAGCTGCGAGATCCTTTCACCAGCACAGTCGTCGGACGACCTTGATTGAGCAGCTCCCTCAGCGCATCAACCAAACGCGCTTTATCGTTAAAATGGTGGCCGTTACTGTGACGACCGGCGGCACAACCACTAAGTTCGCCCACAGCGTAAAGCGCACTAATCCCCTGTTGCTGAGCAAATACACCAACGCCTTCGTGTAACTCTTTCGCTTGCGCCCCCAGCTCTTTCATATCGCCGAGCACCAATACCTTTTCACCGGGGTAGCGTGCGAGCAACTTGATCGCCGCTATGACCGACGCTTCATTGGCGTTATAAGTGTCATCTATCAGGCGGATATCATCGCTGGGGTGATACACATTGAGTCGACCTTTTACCGAGGTCATATGGCCCAAGCCATTGGCGATCGTCTGCGCATCGATACCTAGGCCATAGCAAGCGGCAGCCGCAGCCATAGCGTTACTAACATTGTGCTCACCAGGTACCGTCAAGTGCACCTGTGCCTGCTGCGCTGGCAGATTCAATATAAAGCTGGCACGCCCCTCATTATCAAAATCGATATCGGTGGCAAAAACAGTGGCATCTGGCTTGTCGATGGAGAATCCGAGAACAGGGTGTTCGCCACAGCGCCCCTGCCAATAGGCCAGATCCGGTGAATCGAAATTCAACACCGCATTACCGCCCTGCTCAATACCATTCAGTATCTCGCCCTTTGCTCTAACCACACCATGCAAACTGCCAAAGCCTTCCAGATGAGAGGCTCCGGCATTGGTTATCAAGGCGACATCTGGCGCTGTTAACCCAACGGTATAGGCGATTTCACCGATATGATTGGCACCGAGTTCGATCACTGCGAACTGATCATCTTCAGTCAGGCGTAACAGGGTAAGCGGCACACCAATATCGTTATTAAAGTTGCCCTGGGTCGCCAACACTTGGCCTTGCTCTGCCAAGATCGCCGCGGTCATCTCTTTAACCGTTGTTTTACCTGTACTACCGGTAATAGCGACTACCTGCGGATTAACCGAACGGCGCACCAAAGCACCCAAATCACCCAAAGCGATGCGGGTATCTGTCACCACAATTTGTGGCACAGGCAGATCTAATTCGTGATCCACGACCAAGGCCACAGCACCATCACTCACCGCCTGCCCGGCAAATTCATGGGCATCAAAACGCAACCCTTTCAAGGCAACAAACAGATCGCCTTTGCCAATGGCACGGGTATCTGTACTCACGTTATCAATGGTGAGCTCATCACCGACTAAACGTCCATTTAGCGCATTGGCGATCTGGCTCAATTTCAGGGAGATCATAACGCCTCCTCCATTAAGCGGCGGGCAACCAAACCATCATCATGGTGCAAGGTTTGCTTACCAACCAATTGGTAATCTTCATGGCCTTTACCGGCAATCAATATCAGATCAGCCATCGCCGCTTGACTAAAGGCTTGTACGATTGCCTGGCTGCGGTCTTCCACGACAGAGATCTGCTCAGGGAAAGCAAATCCAACCAGTATATCTTGGGTAATTTGGTGCTGCGGTTCGCTACGGGGATTGTCCGCGGTAACCACCACATGATCAGCCAACTGCTCGGCAACTTTCGCCATCAATGGACGCTTGCCAACGTCACGATCTCCACCACAGCCAAATACGCACCATAGTTGCCCATGGCAATGATGACGACAGGCGGCCAAGGCTTTTTCCAACGCATCTGGTGTGTGTGCATAATCAACCACCAGGCCAGGATGCCCCGGTTTGTGTATCAGTTCCATGCGGCCAGCGGCAGGTTGTAGCTTTGCCGCCATAGCCACCAGCTGCTGGAAGTCATAACCTTCAACGCACAAAGCCGCGAGAGCGCAAAGAAAATTACGAAGATTAAAATCACCGATCAATGGCAGATATAAACTCGCCTCGCCCCAGTGGCTCGATAACTCACAGCGCATACCATCAGAAAAGTGAGACAACTCTTGATAAGCGATGAACTGGGCACACCCCAGTTCGGACAACGCGGCGGCATCCCCCACCACACAACAGTCCAGCGTCTCGCGCAATTCAGCAAAGAGAACGCGCCCTTCGCTATCTTCCACGTTGATCACCGCCCGCTTTACACTCGGCAGTGAAAATAGGCGCTTCTTAGCGGCAAAATAACTCGCCATATCTTCATGGTAATCAAGGTGATCACGAGACAGATTGGTAAAAATTGCCGTGCTGAACGGTACAGCATCTGCGCGCCCTTGCATTAAGCCATGGGAAGAAACTTCCATTGCCACCAATGACATCTGTTCGTTTCGCATCGCCGCTAGCATCTGTTGCACAGAGACGCAGTCAGGAGTGGTATTTGCCGTTTGCTGCAACTGATCTACCGCGCCCCATCCCAGCGTACCGACCACGCCACCCTGTTCATCACACAGTTGTGCCAACTGTGCACACATGGAACAAACAGACGATTTACCATTGGTACCTGTGACACCAATCACTTTCATCTGCTGACCTGGCTCACCGTAAAACTGGGCAGCGATCTGTGGCAACCGACGTGCTAAATCAGGCACGCGGATCTCTGGCACCGCACCCGCATCTTTTGCCTGGTGCCAAACCAATGCTTCTTCGTCGCCCGCGGCCAGAATAGCGGCAGCTCCAGCCGCCAAAGCACTCGCAATATATTCACGGCCATCAACCAGATGCCCAGGGATAGCAGCAAACAGATCACCAGGACGAATTTGTCGACTATCCAGATGCATCTGTGCCAGCGATATCGCTGGCAACGTAATAGAATAATTTGGGAGCAGTTCAGCGAGCTGAGCCATCAGGCTTTCCTCCACTGAGCACCGCAATGCGGCTATCCTCCACCGCATCAGGGCTAATATTGAGCGCCCTCAATGCGCCCGCCATCACTTTACCAAACACCGGCGCGGCAACATCACCGCCATAATATCTATCTCCGGCGGGCTCATTGACGACCACCACGATCGCTAATCGCGGGTTATCCAAAGGTGCCACTCCGGCAAATGACGCAACATAGTCATCGCCATACCCCCCGGCCACCGCTTTTCTTGAGGTACCCGTCTTACCCGATACGCGATAACCGGCAACTTGTGCGGCAATACCTGTACCGCCCTCTTCAGTCACGGCATTCATCATAGTGAGAACACTGCGGGCAACCTGCTGATCCAGCACACGTTTGGCGGGCAGTGGCTCATCGGTTTTGATAATCGAAAGTGGACGCAATAAACCGCCGCTTCCTAATACCGCGTAGGCTTGGGCTAGCTGCAACGTGGTCACCGTCAATCCATAGCCAAAACTCAGGGTTGCCACTTCAAATTCCGACCAGCGACGGCGCTCATGGATCACGCCACTGCTTTCACCCGGCAGCCCCAAGCCGGTATCACTACCGAAACCTAAGCTGTAAAAAGTGCCCAGCAACTGTTCTACTGGCACAGAAAGAGCCAGTTTGCTAACGCCAACGTTGCTAGACTTTTGCAGGATTCCTGCCAAATCCAGCTCACCATAATCACGGGAGTCTCGTACCTGGCGACCTCCAATACGCATCCAACCAGGCGAGGTATCAACCACCGTATCTGACTGCACTGAACCGGCATCCAAGGCACTGATAACGGCCAGCGGTTTAACTGACGAGCCAGGTTCAAACGTATCTGTCACGGCTCGGTTACGGGTACGGTGATTCTTCAAGCCTTTGCGGTTATTAGGGTTATATGAAGGGGTATTGACCATTGCCAACACTTCACCGGTCCGCACATCCAACACCACCACCGATCCCGATGTTGCGCGATGATACTCCGTGGCTTTCTTCAACTCTTGATAAGCCAGCGCTTGAATCCGCTGATCAATGCTAAGCACGAGATCATGGGGCGTTTCCGCTTGCTCCAGCACTTCCAGAGATTCGATCACCCGTCCGCCACGGTCCTTACGAACTTTTCGCTTACCGTCGGTACCCGTTAACCACTCATCATAACTGCGCTCAAGCCCTTCAAGGCCCCTGTCATCAATGTCGGTAAAACCAATCAAGTGAGCACTGACTTCGCCTGTAGGATAGAAACGGCGTGACTCGGACTTCAGGTAAACCCCCGGGATCTTGAGATTCTCGACATAGCCAGACATTGCAGGTGACAGCTGACGCTGCAGATAAACAAAACGTTTGCCTTTACTCCCCTGCATCCTCGCCATCACTTTATCGAAATCGAGGTCTAACACATCACACAATGCTTGCCAGCGACGGGTCATCGACAAGCCATCTTTTTCAAACAGAATTTTTGGATCTACCCAGACCGCTTCTACCGGCACGCTCACCGCAAGTTCGATGCCATTACGATCTGTGATCAAGCTGCGCTGAACAATTTCAGTCTTGGTGCGCAATGAGCGATTATCACCCTCCATACGCAAGCGATCCGGATCCAGTACCTGGATATAGGCAGCGCGAGACAAAAGCGCAACGAACAACAAAGACACTGCACCCAAAACGCAATAGAAGCGCCAGGCGAAGTGTTGATGTCCCTTATTGGCTTTTGCCTGTTTACTCATGGCAGTCTCACCACTTTTTCAGACTCAGGGCTTGGCCTGATCATCTTTAATCGGCTGCTTGCAAGGCGCTCAATGCGACTATGCTCGGCCAACGAATTCTCTTCCAGCAACAGATGGCGGTACTCGACCTTCAGCTGATCCTGACGCTCCAGTAGCTGCTCCAAAACGATGTTGCCTTGACGGGCGTGGTGCACGGTTAGGATCACCGCAAACGCACAACACAAGTTAATCAGCGCCATGCTGAATAACCCTTTATGCCGCCATAGGTCCTGAAAGACCAATAGGCTGAGGCTACGCTGACTATCTGTCATAGCGGCACCTCAAGGCGCTCGGCAATGCGTAGCACTGAACTGCGTGAGCGAGGGTTAGCCTCAACCTCTGCAGCACTGGGCTTGATCGCCTTACCTAATGTTTTCAATTTACAGCGCCCCGCCAACTGCGCTTCTGTCAGGGGCAATCCCCGAGGGATCGGCGCCCCTTTACTCTGCAAGCGCATAAACTGCTTAACGATGCGATCTTCCAGCGAGTGGAAGCTGATCACCGACAACCTGCCGCAGGGGGCTAACACTTCCATCGCTCCAGCAAGCACTTCGTGGATCTGTTTGAGTTCCTGATTGATCTCAATACGGATCGCCTGAAAGCTGCGGGTTGCAGGGTGTTTATGCTTTTCGCGATTCGGCGTAATACGCTCAATCAAAGAGGCCAGTTGTGATGTCCGTAAAAACGGTTTTTCATCGCGGTCATGGACAATGGCGCGAGCAATTTTGCGAGCAAAGCGCTCTTCGCCATACTCTTTCAACACTCGAGCGATCTCGTCTGCTTCCGCGACAGCCAGCCACTCTGCTGCTGTTTGGCCACTGCTGTTGTCCATCCGCATATCCAGCGGACCATCATTGATAAAGCTAAAACCGCGTTCACTGTCATCGAGTTGCGGAGATGACACGCCGAGATCCAGCAGTACACCATCGATTTTACCGCTCAGATCTCGTTCATCCATATAGGCCGCAATTTGGGAGAAAGTGCCGTGGATAATCTCGAAACGGGGGTCATCGAACTGCTTAGCCACAGCGATCGCGGTGGGGTCACGATCGATAGCGAGCAGGCGGCCTTGGGGGCCAAGCTGTGAAAGAATGGCACGGGAATGTCCGCCACGGCCAAATGTGCCGTCAACGTAGATCCCATCAGGTTTAATTGCCAGTCCGTCTACCGCTTCGCGCAGTAATACGGTTTCATGCACCAATGCCATTGCCTCTAGTTAGAGAGAGAAATCCTGCAGTCGTTCACTGAATGGTTCAGTGCCCGACAGCTCGAGTTCTTTATCCGCTTCAACCTGATCTGCCCAGGTCTGTTCATCCCAGATCTCAAATTTATTGAGCTGGCCCACCAGCATCAGCTTTTTATCCAAATTGGCGTGCTGACGCAGTGGTGCGGAGAGTAGTAAACGGCCATTTTTGTCCATTTCTACTTCGGTGGCGTAACCAAGCAGCAAGCGCTGCATGCGCCTTTCGGCGGGGTGCATACTGGAGAGTTGTTGCAACTTGAGCTCAATCGCTTCCCAAGCCGGCAACGGATAGAGCAATAGACAAGGATCTTTGATATCGATAGTGCAAACCAGTTGCCCCTGACAGCGTTGCATAAGGGTCTCACGATACCGAGTTGGCATCGCAAGGCGACCTTTGCTGTCAAGATTGATGGCATTAGCACCGCGAAACATGATCAGATTGGCTCCCTGTTATATTGCCTTTAGATCCACAATTATCCACTTTCCCCCACGGTGCTAAAGTGTAGGGGGGGTAAACAACCCTTGTCAAGCAGTCACTACCATGCTGTGAGGCCAGTCACCATGGGGTTTTTGTAGCAAAATCGAAAGCCGTTGATAAAGTGGATAAAAGTGGTGGTGAAATACCGTTCCAGCCCAAAAATTATTTTTCCAGTGCTGAAATCAGAGAGAAGAGAGAGGCATCAGGCAAAAAGTGGTTATTTTGCGCCATCACTCGCCCCTGATGGGGCGAGAGAAAAGTTGGGGGAGTTGGCCGATAAGCCGGGTTCTGTCGTGGATGATCATTCCTCTAGGCCTGCAATCGCTCACAGGCTCAAGCAACCTACCCGCTTCCGATATGGGCCATACCGTAAGGAAGCCTATTTGGTCTTGCTCCGGGTGGAGTTTACCGTGCCACGAACTGTTACCAGCCGCGCGGTGCGCTCTTACCGCACCCTTTCACCCTTACCTGTGCGATTATCCGAAGATAAAAGCCATCGGCGGTATACTCTCTGCTGCACTAGTCGTCGGCTTGCGCCGCCCAGGCGTTACCTGGCACCCTGCCCTATGGAGCCCGGACTTTCCTCCCCCGCTATAAATAACGGCGGCGATCATCTGGCCAACTCCGGCGGCGGAGTCTAGCAGAGTTGCGCGGTTTCAGCTAGCGACCCTGCAACTTCAAACCCAGGTCATAAACCAGCTTCTTCTTCACATCGTACATTTCAGCGACCAAAGCGGCTGCTTTCTTCAATGGCAACTCAGCGATAAGAAGCGTTAACCAACGCTCAGCTTCCGCAGGCAAGCCCTCCCCCTCGGGCACCTGATAGCCCCCAATCACCAAAACAAACTCGCCCTGCTGACGCTCTGGCTCAGCCTCTAACCAGTCAATTAAGCCAGCTAAAGTCGATTGGACAACCGATTCAAAGCGCTTGGTTAGCTCTTTTGCCAATGTCGCCTCACGCTCGGCACCAAAATGCTCAATCATCGCGGTCAAGGTCACTAGCACCCGTCGTGGTGACTCATAAAACACCATGGTGCGAGGCTCTTTTGCCAATCCATCGAGGCGACTGTTCAGTGCACCAGATTTAGCAGGCAAAAAGCCTTCAAAACTAAATCTGTCGGTTGGCAAACCGGCTGCACTTAACGCCGTAATTGCTGCACATGCCCCAGGCAAAGGGATCACATTGACACCAGCATCACGACAAGCACGCAACAAAGGATAACCGGGGTCACTAATCAGGGGTGTGCCAGCGTCAGATATCAGCGCGACAATTTGTCCAGCCTGCACCCTTTCGATAATCGCAGCACTGCGCGCCCGTTCATTGTGCTCATGCAACGACCAAAGATGGCCACTGATGCTGTAAGCATCCAATAAACGTCGGCTATGGCGGGTGTCCTCAGCGGCGATCAGATCCGCTGCTGTCAGCACTTCAATAGCCCGCTGTGTCATGTCTCCTAGGTTACCTATGGGAGTAGGGACAATATAGAGTGCACTCGCTAAGCTCATTGGGCTGTTTTCCGTTGTTTGTTAAGATGAAAGGGTAAAGGTACACTAAGCCCACTTAAATTAAAGTTACGCCTACTAGACGAGACCGGTAACCTAACCTGATGAGTATTCTACCACGCCTAAGCTGGCCACTTGCCATTCTCTTCACCATTGCGGCCTGTGCTCCGACACCAAAACCGGATCCTAAACCCGAAGAGGTTGCCATCGTTGCCGTAGGGGTGCCAACGGCACCCGCTGCCGACTATTTACTCAAAGCACAAGAGACATCAGGAGCGGCTCGCCAAGCCTATCAACTGTTGGCATCACGCGCCCACTTGCTTGAAGGTCAACTGGAGTTAGCCCGCTCAGTCTATGGCAACATTGAGATCCCACTTTCGCGCGATGATCAACGACTGGAGTACACACTGTTAGGTGCCGAGTTTGCTATCTATCGCGGCGCACCAGATCAAGCCATTGAGATCCTAGGCTCAATCAAGAAAGATAAGCTGAGTAGCGAAGATAAGTTGCGCACCTATCAACTGCTAGCTCGCGCTCAATTGGCCCGTGGCAACCGAGTCGAAGCCGCCAGATCACTGGTGCAACTCGATCCTTCACTGGATCCAGAACAGCAGGTGGAAAACCACAGTTATATCTGGAGCTATCTCAAGCCTCTGACCCCCTTCTCGCTACAAACTTTTGAGCAAGCGCCGCCACCAGACGCCTTTACAGGCTGGTTACGACTAATGGCGTTGACCAAAACCATGTCAACCCACCCGGCTGCGATGATCGATGCCCTAGAGCAGTGGCGCATAGAGTTCCCCAATCACCCCGCAGCCGCCAGCCTGCCGTTGGAACTGCAAACCGCACTAGAAACCCGCCCATTCACGCCAAAACGGATTGGCGTTTTGCTGCCACTCACTGGACGCTTTAAGAGCCAAGGTGAGGCGATACGTGATGGCATGGTATTTGGCTACCTGAAAACAGCCATGCCAGACCTAACGGTGACATTTTATGATACGGCAGCGGAAGGCGCACTGCAGGCGCTGGAACAGGCCCAACTCGCTGCAAGCGACTTTATTATCGGTCCGTTGCTAAAAGGTAACGTTGAGACATTGCTCAGCGAAACCACATTAACCACTCCGCTGCTAGCACTAAACCGTATCGACGGTGCTGTGGACAACGCATCACTATTTTTCTTCCCGTTGGCACCCGAGGATGAAGCCGTACAGGCTGCCCAACGAATGTGGAATGACGGCCACCGTTACCCCTTACTATTACTGCCTAAGGGCGGTTTAGGTAGTCGCATTGCTGCTGCGTTTGAAGAGAGCTGGATGCAGTTAGTCAGCAGCAATCAGCTTGATCCAAATGATGACACCAAGCAGAGTGTTGAGGTGCGTTATTACAGTGACCGCAAAGCGATGCAGAAAATGGTCGAACAAGCGCTCGGGGTTAACGAGAGTCAGGCTCGGATCCGACATATGAAAGGGCTATTCGGCTCTAAGTTGGAAGTTGAGCCGCGCAGTCGCCGAGACTTAGATGCCGTCTACCTGTTCTCCAACCCAATAGAGACACGCCTACTCAAGCCTTTTGTCGATGTCACCGTCAGTCCGTTTGCGGACCAACTGCCGATCTATGCCAGCTCTCGCAGCCATGAAAAAAGCTTGGCACAAGGTCAGGCACGGGAATTAACTGGCGTGATGTTCAGTGAGATCCCCCTGTTACTGCCAGCCTCCGAAGAGCAATCAAGCACTCGTGACGCCAGTAAGGCTCTGTGGCCTCAGCGCAGCGCCTCTGAGCAGCGCCTATTCGCCCTTGGACTCGACGCCTACCAACTGATCGGTCAGTTGGCCCAGATGCGCGCATTCCCAGGTTTTAGCGTGGAAGGTATGACAGGTAGACTGCAAGTCTCAGAAGATGGCCAGATAAAACGGGAATTGAACTGGGCAAAAATGCGCAATGGTAGCGCGGAGCTTATGCCAAGGCAGGCAACAGAAGATGAAATGGTTACTCAGCCATAGGGCGATTGGTGAGGCCTATGAGCAGCGGGCCAGAGCCTATCTAGAGCGCCATCAGTTGAAGTTTGTCACCGCAAACTTCCATTGCCGTGGTGGTGAGATAGATCTGGTGATGCGAGAAGACAACACTTGGGTGTTTGTTGAGGTAAAGTATCGAAAATCTGGCAGTCACGGAGGCGCTTTAGCCGCAATCGATGAAAAGAAAATTCATCGATTAAGGCATACAGTGCAACTTTTTCTGCAACAAAAGGGGTTAGACGAGAGTCTGACCCCATGTCGAATTGATGTGGTTGCCATTACCGGCGACCAGTATGAATGGATCCGTAACGCGATCTAAGTCCAAAGATAAGGGCCAAACAATGTTGAGTCGCATTGAAGAAAGCTTTAAAGAAAGCATACAAACCAAAATAGCAGCGGCAGAAGCGATGCCTCCAGCCATAGAAAAAGCTGCACAGATGATGGTGCAGTGTCTGCTATCAGGAAACAAGATCCTAACCTGTGGTAACGGCGGCTCTGCTGGCGACGCACAGCATTTCTCCTCTGAGTTATTAAACCGGTTTGAGCAGGAACGCCCTAGCCTTCCTGCCATCGCCCTAACCACCGATAGCTCGACCATCACCTCCATCGCTAACGACTACAGCTATGACGAGATCTTTTCTAAGCAGGTTCGTGCATTGGGTAACAGTGGCGATATTCTGCTAGCGATTTCAACCAGTGGTCAAAGTCGTAATGTGATTAAAGCGATGGAAGCGGCGCTGTCACGAGATATGACAATTGTTGCCTTAACCGGTAAAGACGGTGGGGAGATGGCTGGGCTTTTGGGTCCAAACGATGCTGAAGTACGTGTACCATCTACCCGCACGGCACGTATTCAAGAGGTTCACCTGCTGGCTATTCACTGCCTCTGTGATCTCATCGACCGCACTTTATTCCCACAAGATGAGGAGTAATCATATGATGCCACATCGTCGCCTACTGGGTGTCGTTTTGGCCGGCACTCTCGCCCTCCAAGGGTGTGCAGCAGTGATCATAGCGGGCGCTGCGGGAACCGCAGCAGCCATCGATGACCGTCGTACCTTGGGCTCTCAGATTGATGACAATGCCATTGAAATCAAGGCAGTCGGTCGTCTACGGGAGCGCAAAGATATCTGGGATCATAGTCGTATCAGTATCAGCAGCGTGAATGGCACCTTGCTATTGGTAGGACAAGCCCCGACCGCACATCTGCGAAACGAAATAAGCCGTGTGGTTGAAGGTATACCCAGCGTCAAAACAGTGCACAATGAAGTTAAAGTAGGTACACCGATTAGTCTTACTACCCAAAGTAATGACGCTTGGATAACCACCAAGGTCAAAGCTGATCTCATTGGTGATAAAGAGGTAAACGGCAACCAGGTCAAAGTGGTTACCGAGAATAGTGAGGTTTACCTGCTCGGATTATTAACCAAACAGGAAGCAAGTAAAGCCACCGAAATAGCTCGTAATGTCACTGGGGTTAAGCAAGTGGTGCGCGTGTTTGAGTACACCAGCAAATAGCCTGAACAGCTTTCCTCAAAATACAAAAAAGGAGCCTAACGGCTCCTTTTTTATATCAAGGTCTAACGTGACTACTTCACCACGCGCAAGCTAGGGCGCCCACCAGAAGGTGGTGTCGGCTTATCGTCATCCGTCACCGGGGATGTCACCAGTGTTGGTTGCTCTTCCAGATCAGCCTCTGGTGCAATATCATCTGCAAAAACGGTTCCTGCGCCATTTTCTCTGGCATAAATCGCCGTCACCGACTCAATAGGCAGATAAACAGACATAGGCGTCCCCCCAAAACGAGCACTAAACGATACCGCATCATTGCCCAACTCTAGCTGCCCTACTGCATGGGGCGCTAAGTTCAATACAATCTGGCCATGTTTGACGAACTGCGTAGGTACCTTTACTGCATCTACCGTCGCATCCACGACAACGTGGGGCGTCAAGTTGTTATCAACTAGCCACTCATAGAATGCACGCAACAGATAGGGACGGCTTGGGGTCATCGTTTAAAAACCTACTCGCTGTTCTCTTTCCGACTCAGTCAAAGAAGCCTGAAAGGAGTCGCGTTCAAAAACGCGCTGCATATAGGTTTTGATCTCTTTAGAACCACGCCCTGTCAGCTCAATACCTAAACTAGGTAAGCGCCACAACAGCGGGGCAATGTAGCAATCAACCAAACTAAATTCTTCACTCAGAAAATAGGGTGATTCTGCAAACACGGGCGCCAGTGCAATCAAGCTCTCTGTCAGCTCTTTACGTGCTGCATCAGCATTGTTGCCACTGATGATGTTATCAACCAAAACATACCAGTCATTCTCGATGCGGTGCATCATGAGGCGACTGTTACCGCGCGCAACTGGGTATACAGGCATGAGAGGCGGATGAGGAAAACGCTCATCAAGGTATTCCATGATGATGCGAGCGTTATAGAGTACTAACTCGCGATCAACCAAGGTAGGTACCGTGTTGTACGGGTTATACTCGATCAACTCTTCTGGAAGGTTGCTCGGATCAACCTGATTGATCTCTACACTTACCCCTTTCTCAGCCAGCACGATACGTACTTGATGGCTGTACAGATCGTTCGCACCTGAAAACAGGGTCATCACAGAACGTTTATTGGCAGCAACGGCCATGGGGCCTCCATATTATCTTTTAGCAAAAACAGGAGACAGGGTAACCCCTGTCTCCCGACAAACATTATCTTATCAACAACCTAACTAGTGTAGATCGCGAAAGAACTCTTTCTTCAGCAAGTACGCCAGGATAGTGAAAATCACCAAAAACCCTAACACCCACCAGCCCATAGAGCGTCGCTCAAGGGTCACTGGCTCAGCTGAGTAAACAAGGAAATTGACCAAATCGAGTACGGCATGGTCATACTCATCGGTGCTCATTTCACCAGAACCATCAGCTCTTATACCGACATAAACATCTTGCTGTTCACCGTCAATCAGCCGAGATTCATAGGTTTTACGTGGCACCCCTTGTAGCTCTTGCAGTACATGGGGCATACCCACGTCTTTAAAAACCACATTGTTCACGCCAAATGGGCGAGTCGGGTCTTCATAGAAGCTACGCAAATAGGTGTATAACCAATCAGCGCCACGAACTCTGGCAACCAAGGTTAAGTCTGGCGGTGTTGCGCCAAACCACTTAGCACCCAATTCATCTGACATTGCATTTTCCATCAAGGCACCAATTTTGGTTCCCTCAATAAACATCAGATTTTCCTGCATCAAAGCTGCTGAAATACCCAAATCACGCGCAACACGTTCGTAACGCTGATACTTAGTTGAGTGGCAACCTGAACAGTAGTTCATAAAAAGCTTCGCACCTGTTTGCAGCGACGCCTTATCGGTCAAATCATAATTTGCTTTATCAAGGTGGACGTTACCACCCGCAGCCATTACCAAGCTTGGTAGAAGCGCCACCAGCGCTATGATCATCCTTTTCATCAGGTCAGCCTCTCTGGTAGCGGTTTAGTATTTTCATTTTTGCTATAGAACCAAAGCAGTACGAAAAAACCGAAATACAAGAAGGTAAATATCCGCGCATACATAGTGTAGGTTTCAGTCGCTGGCAGAGCACCTAAAATGCCCAATGCCACAAAACTCACAGAGAATTGAGCAATGTTTAGCTTGTGCAAGCCACTACGGTAGCGAATTGAACGAACCTTACAACGATCAAGCCAAGGCAACAGTGCCAACACGACGATCGCCAGCCCCATGAAAACAACCCCGCCGAGCTTATGTGGGATAGCACGAAGTACGGCATAGAACGGCGTGAAATACCAGACTGGTGCAATATGCTCAGGTGTCTTCAGTGGGTTAGCCGCCTCAAAGTTAGGTGGCTCAAGGAAATACCCGCCCATCTCTGGGTTAAAGAAGATGACATAAGCAAAAAAGAATAAAAACACACCGATACCGATGAGATCTTTCACCACAAAATAGGGGAAGAAAGGCGCCGCATCGATAATATCTTTTTTACTGGTGTAGTACTCGTGGAACTTGAACTTAGGCTTATCAGCGTCCGCAACAGACCCTTTTGGCCGTTTAATTTCGACACCGTCAGGGTTGTTAGAGCCCACTTCGTGGAGTGCGACCAGATGCAAGAAGACCAACACCACCAGTACCAGTGGTAATGCGATCACATGCAGGGCAAAGAATCGATTCAGTGTTGCACCTGAGACGACATAGTCGCCACGGATCCAAAGGGTCAAATCGTCACCGATGACAGGTATCGCGCCAAAGAGCGAGATAATCACCTGTGCGCCCCAGTAGGACATCTGACCCCAAGGCAGCAGGTAGCCCATGAAGGCCTCAGCCATCAGGGCAATAAAGATAAACATACCAAACAACCACAGCAGTTCACGTGGTTTTTGGTATGAGCCGTAGATCAACCCACGGAACATATGCAGGTAGACAACGACAAAGAATGCTGACGCGCCGGTGGAGTGCATATAACGCAGCAACCAGCCATATTCGACATCTCGCATAATGTATTCAATCGATGCAAACGCGCCTTCAGCCGAGGGCGTGTAATTCATCGTCAACCAAATCCCGGTCAGGATCTGGTTCACCAATACCAACATCGCCAAAGAGCCGAAGAAATACCAGAAGTTAAAATTCTTAGGCGTCGGGTACTGAGCAAGGTGCATATTCCATACACGTTGCATAGGTATCCGATATTCAATCCATTCGAGTAATGAGCGGAACATTACACAGTCCCTCCGTCAACGCCGACCAAGATGGTTGTATCGTCTTTAAAATGGTACGGGGGAATAACCAAGTTTAACGGTGCTGGTACGTCTTTATAAACCCGACCAGCCATATCAAACTTAGAACCATGACACGGACAGAAGAAGCCGTAGTTAACGCCTTCAACCTGTTCTCCAAAAGAACCAGGAAGGTAAGTTGGCGAACAACCTAAATGAGTACATAAGCCGACCGCAACAAATAGTTCAGGCTTCACTGAACGGAATTCGTTTTTGGCGTACTCAGGTTGCTGATCAACTTCGCTGGACTGAGGGTCCTTAAGTTTATCTTCGTTGGCTTTCATCTCTTGTAATACAGAATCAGGACGCAGCACCACCCAAACAGGCTTGCCACGCCATTCAACACGTATTAGCTGTCCCGGTTCCAATTTACTGATATCCACTTCCACCGGAGCACCAGCGGCCTTGGCTTTCTCACTTGGATTCCAAGATTTTATAAATGGGACAGCAGCAGCTACTGCTCCCACACCACCTACGACAGCTGTCGCGGCAGTTAGAAAGCGACGACGGCTGTTATTGACAGGCGCATTGCTCATCCAGTTATCTCCCACATACCATCCGCTTTTATCTGCGGCTTTGGAGCGCGACGAACCGCCTCATCAGGAGAATTCCCGAAAAAGAAAACGGTACGCTGCAAAAAAGAGTCAAGATTGTAAAAAAAACACCCTGCGCTGGCAAGGATACTCGTCATACAACCCTAATCTAAAAAGGAAAAAAAAGCCCCGAAAAACGGGGCTTTTTTTGCAAAGACGTTGACGAACGCCCAGTACCAGCGAATTAACGCTTGGAGAACTGAGGACGCTTACGTGCTTTGTGAAGACCAACTTTCTTACGCTCAACACGACGTGCATCACGAGTAACGAAGCCAGCTTTACGCAGGTCGCTACGCAGAGTCTCATCGTATTCCATCAGTGCACGGGTGATACCGTGACGGATAGCGCCTGCTTGACCGGTAGTACCACCGCCCTTCACAGTTACGTTGATGTCCAGCTTGCCAACCAGTTCGGTTAACTCGAGCGGCTGACGAACAACCATACGAGCCGTTTCGCGGCTGAAGTAAACATCTAAAGGACGTGCATTGACGGTAATAGCGCCACTGCCCGCTTTGATGAATACGCGTGCTGTTGAGCTCTTGCGGCGGCCAGTACCGTAGTATTGATTATCTGCCATGATGGACTGAACCCCCAATTAAAGTTCTAAAGCTTGAGGCTGTTGAGCAGCATGACCATGCTCAGCACCTGCGTAGACTTTCAGCTTACGGAACATTGCGCGACCCAGAGGACCTTTTGGCAACATACCTTTCACTGCTTTCTCAAGAACACGCTCAGGCGCTCTCTGGATAAGCTTTTCAAAGCTCATCTCTTTCAGACCACCCGGGAAACCGGTATGGCTGTAATAGATTTTGCCTTTCGCTTTGTTACCAGTTACCTGGATCTTCTCAGCATTCACGATGATGATGTAATCACCAGTATCAACGTGAGGAGTATATTCTGGCTTATGCTTGCCACGCAGGCGAAGCGCTACTTCTGTCGCCAGACGACCCAGAGTTTTACCATCTGCATCAACAACGAACCAATCGCGTTTTACAGACTCTGGCTTTGCGGTAAATGTTTTCATTTATCCAAACCTAAAAAATTCGTTTACACCACGTCTCAACGCATTGAGACATCACAAAAATCACCGCATGGTATCCCTTCGAATACACCTGTCGGTCTATGTCAGCACTGCCGATATGGCAGCTGGCAACGTGGGCGGAGCGGGATTATAGACAAAGCGTGGACAAAGATCACCCACTTTCTCACTTATATTTAAGGAATATGTGGGCGCTTGAGGTACTCATGGGACTGCATTTCCAACAAACGGCTCTGGCAACGCTTAAACTCGAAGCTCAATCGCCCATCGTCGTAGAGTTTCTCCATTTCACTTTCAGCTGAAATAATCAACTTCACATTGCGTTCATAGAACTCATCAACCAAGGCGATAAAACGCCTAGCGACGTCGTCATTGTGTACGCCCATCTGCTTGACGCCATGTAGGAGTAAAGTATGAAACTCTTTTGACAGCTCAATGTAGTCAATCTGGCTGCGGGCGCTTTCACATAACACCGCAAAATCAAACATCACCACACCATCTGCCAACCAGCGCGTGACTAGCTGACGATTATTCACTTCAATTGTCACCCCAGCCTTACCCGGTTCAGGCGCTAACGCGGCAAAGTACTGTTCGAGATTGACTAGCGCAGCGGCGTCTAAAGGATGGTGATAAATCTCTGCGCGTTCCAGTGTCCGCAAGCGATAGTCGATACCAGAATCAACATTGACGATGTCGCAATGTTGGTTCAACAAAGCAATGGCTGGTAGAAAACGCGCCCGTTGCAAACCATTGCGATATAGCTCGTCAGGGGGGATGTTAGACGTAGTCACAAGCGTCACTCCCCGCTGGAAGAGGCCTTTCAGCAAACTACCTAAGATCATCGCGTCGGTGATATCCGACACAAAGAACTCATCCAGGCAGATCACCCTGGCCTCTGCAGCTAATTGCTCTGCGACACTGTCCAAAGGATCAGATTGACCAGACAACGCCTGCATCATCTGATGAACCCGATGCATAAACCGGTGAAAGTGCAGCCTTAACTTATTCTCTGCCGGCAGGCATTCGAAAAAAGTATCCACTAAGTAGGTTTTACCGCGCCCAACCCCGCCCCAAAAATAAAGTCCTTTCGCCGTTGATGTCGGTGCTTTTGATAAACGTTGCCAGAATGAACGTTGCGGCGGCTGACTGAGACGCTGATACAGCTCTTGAAGATGGTTAACCGCATTCGCTTGTGCGCTGTCCCTCACAAAACCACTCTGTTCCAGCGCTTTTTCATAACGCGCCAGCGGCGTATCTGACATCTTCTGCCCACCTTTGACAAATAATTGTTTACACTTGCAATGGTACCATGGTGATTCTGACCGAGGTATATTGTGATCCTGGGCATAGCCTACTGAACGAAACGGAGTACGCGCTGAATGATCTGGTTAGTTGGAATTTTATCTATAGTCGTAGGCTTCTTGGCGGGTTGGTATTTTTCACGCTCCACCAATGAAGGTTCCGGTAAAGCTTCGGTTGAAAAAGCACTGGAAGCGACCCAATTTGAATTAGAGCAATATAAGCAAGAAGTGTCGGATCATTTCGCCGCGACGGCTGAATTGCTTGAACAGGCCAATGACAATTACCGCAAATTATGTGGTCAGTTGACCGAGAGTGCTCATGCCCTGCTTGATGAAAAGAGCCGGGCCGAGTTACCTGAGCTAGAAGCGCTGGAGCAACAAAACAAAGCGTTAACAGCAGAAGATGACGAAGAGTGGCAGCAGCCTCGAGATTACTCTGGTTCACCGTCAGGCCTGATCAGTGGTACGGAAAAAGACAAACAGAAAGAGCCTGTAAGTTAACCAAAGCGGGGAACTTATCCCCGCTTCCCTCTGTCTGTTTGTGATGTAGCAACAATCAAACACCATTAGGGAGAATGAAATCAGTATGAAACGTTTGCTGTCTCTTGCCTCGTTGGCGCTATGCGCCACGCTTATAGTTACCCCAACAGAAGCCGCGGCTTCTCTTCCCCTCTCCTTCGAAGGGCAACCAGTTCCTAGCCTTGCTCCTATGCTGGAAAGAGTCACTCCAGCCGTCGTCGACATATCCGTATCTGGAACACATACGGCGAAACAAAGAGTTCCGGATATCTATCAGTACTTCTTCGGAGCCCCGCGCGAGCAGGTACAAGAGCGACCATTTCGCGGACTCGGCTCTGGGGTCATTATTGACAGTGACAAAGGCTACATAGTCACCAATCACCATGTTATCGACAGCGCAGATAAGATCATGGTGACGTTGCAAGATGGGCGAGAGCTCGATGCCCGCGTTATTGGTTCAGATGAAGAATCCGATATCGCACTGTTACAGGTAGACCAAGATAATTTAGTCGCGCTGCCCCGCGCCAATGCAAGTCAGTTGCGTGTTGGCGACTTTGTGGTGGCCGTAGGCAACCCTTTTGGCTTAGGACAAACAGCAACTTCAGGGATCATCAGCGCCCTAGGTCGCTCTAACCTTAACATCGGCCAATATGAAAATTTCATCCAAACCGATGCAGCCATCAACTCGGGTAACTCTGGCGGCGCATTGGTTAATCTCAATGGTGAACTGGTCGGGATCAATACAGCGATCGTTGCCCCTAACGGCGGCAATGTTGGCATCGGCTTCGCCATCCCGATCGATATGGTGAATGACTTGGTCTCACAGTTTATCGAGTTCGGTGAAGTTAGACGCGGTGTACTCGGCGTATCTGGTGGCGAACTCACCCCAGACTTAGCAGAAGCGTTTGGCTACGATACCAAACACGGAGCCTTTGTTAATCAGGTGTTCGAAGGATCGGCCGCAGAAGTTGCTGGGATAAAAGCTGGTGATATCGTGGTCAGTGTTGACGGTAGTATGATCAAGAGCTTTGGCGAACTGCGCGCCAAAATAGCTACCCGCGGCGCTGGCAGCCAGGTTACGCTGGGTGTGATCCGCGATGGTAAATTGACTGACTTTAAAGTCACTCTAAAAGAGGCAGAAGAAGCACGAGTGCAAGCCCAGGCGCTCCATCCCGCTTTCGAAGGAGCAGTACTGCGAAACAGTGAAGATAGCGATAAACAACCAGGAGTGATCGTAGAAAAGGTCGCCCCCCGGTCGCCAGCATCACAAATCGGCTTTAAAGAGGGCGACGTCATTCTCGGTCTCAATAAACAGCCAGTAACCAACCTGAAGGGGCTACGCCAAATTCTGGAGCAGCAGCCATCCGTATTGGCCCTGAACATTCAGCGTAACGGCCAACGTATGTACTTAGTTGTCCGGTAACACCCGATAATCAACTAAGATCTATTAAGGCACGCTCGCCCAGAGCGTGTCTTACTCCCTTTTCTTTAGTGGCAGTGCTATCCTGCGATTGTATCTAAAGGAATTTCATATCCATGATCTCTCGATTTGCCTCTTTCGCCTCCTATTTGGGCAAAAGCATCGTTTTTGGCCTCGCCATTGCGGCGATCTTATTGCTGCTACTACCAAACCTGCGTGAGCAGGGAAGCGGCGGGAGTCTGCTGATCAGCAGTCAACCTGCAGCAATATCTTTTGCTGAAGGGGTTAGGCGAGCGGCGCCTGCAGTCGTCAATGTCTATACCCGCAGCCTACGATCGGTCACCGACTCGCAACCAGCACAACTTCGTCCGCAAGGCTTAGGCTCTGGCGTATTGATGAGCAAAAAGGGCTATATACTCACCAATTACCATGTTATTGCCGATGCCGATCAAATTATTGTGGCGCTGCAAGATGGGCGAATATTTACCGCCGAGCTCATTGGCAGTGATATCTATACCGATCTTGCCGTGCTCTATATTGAATCTGACGATCTTCCTGTGATCCCACAAAATAGAGACACAGTGGCCATGGTCGGTGATGTGGTATTGGCCATCGGTAACCCATACAACCTGGGTCAGACGATCACCCAAGGGATCGTCAGTGCCACAGGGCGCAGTGGTATGGCTTCCACCAGCTATCAAGACTTTCTGCAAACCGATGCTGCAATTAATCGCGGTAACTCTGGCGGTGCGCTGGTCAATAGCCTGGGTGAGCTTGTCGGCATTAACACGGCAGCCTATTACACCAGTCCCAATGTTGAGAGCCAGGGGATCAGCTTCGCCATTCCCTATGCGTTAGCCCATAAGATCATGAACAAATTAATTTCCGATGGGCGCGTCATACGAGGTTATTTAGGGATCACAGGGCAGCAAGTTAACCCTGTACACGCTAAGCAGTTAAAGCTAGGTACATTAACCGGCGTTGTAATTGACAACATGGAGCCGGACGGCCCAGCAGCAAGAGCGGGACTGCTCCGTAATGACGTAATGATCAAGATGGACGATATAGCTGTCGCTGGTGTCCATGATGCAATGGATCGGATCGCAGAAACCAGACCTGGTGCCACGGTAAATATCACTGTAGTCAGGCGTGGCGAGCGCCTCAACATCCCGGTTCAAGTGCATGAGCCACCAGCACTGGCGAGCAACAACTAGCCACTTTTGCTTAATTGAATGTGGATAGATAAAAAAGCTGCCATTGAGGGCAGCTTTTTTATTCGTATATCAAGACGATAATCTATCAGGCTTTGACGCGAGTGATTGTCGCACCTAAGCCGCCCAACTTCTTCTCTATCGCCTCGTACCCGCGATCTAAATGATAGATACGATCGACAACCGTTTGCCCAGCGGCCATCATACCGGCTATCACCAAACAAGCTGACGCTCGAAGATCGGTGGCCATCACTTCTGCACCTGTCAATTCATCAGTGTGATGACAAATAGCAGTGTTGCCTTCCAGTTCAATGTCTGCACCCATACGGCATAGTTCTGGCACATGCATAAAACGATTCTCAAAAATCGTTTCTGTCACTTTACCACTGCCATCCGCCAGAATATTAAGTACGGTAAACTGTGCCTGCATATCCGTAGGGAAGCCAGGGTGTGGTGCTGTACGTATGCTTACAGCCTTGAGTTGGCGAGCGCGCATATCTAATCGGATCCAGTCATCAGCAAAAGTGACCTTTGCCCCTGCTTCTTGCAGTTTAGCGATAACAGGTTCCAATAAACGCGCATCGGTATTGCGGCAAGTGACATCACCGCCGGAGACAGCCGCTGCCACCAAAAAGGTGCCAGTCTCTATGCGATCAGGTAACACCGCATAACTTCCACCGTGTAGCGCTTTTACGCCTTCAATCTCTATTCTATCTGTCCCGGCACCACTGATCTTCGCCCCAAGTGAGTTTAGGAAGTTGGCTAAATCTGTCACTTCCGGCTCACGAGCCGCGTTTTCAATTATCGTTTTACCGTTGGCAAGGACGGCGGCAGCCATCAAGTTTTCTGTGCCTGTCACACTGACTGTATCGAGAAAAATAGTCGCCCCACGCAAGCCGCCTTCAGGTGCGGTGGCATTGATATAACCGCCCTCCACCTGAATATCAGCGCCCATCAACTCTAGCCCGTGAATATGCAAATTCACTGGACGCGCACCAATAGCACAGCCACCCGGTAACGAAACCCGCGCCTTACCGCCACGAGCGACCAAAGGCCCCAACGCCAGAATAGATGCGCGCATGGTTTTCACCAGATCATAAGGCGCTTCATGGCTGGTCAAGATCGAGGCATCGATAGTAACTTGATTGTCACCACTCCAGTTCGCATCAACCCCCATACGGCCAAGCAGAGTCAACGTAGTATTGATATCTCGCAAGCGAGGTACGTTGTTAATAACCAGCGGCTCACCGCATAGCAGGGTGGCAAATAAAATAGGCAGAGCGGCGTTCTTAGCCCCTGAGATGGTTACATCACCATGCAGAGGACCGCTTTTTTCAACTAACAATCTATCCATTACATACGACTTACTATGAGGGCATCATCAACTTACGTTCCCGTTGCCATTCATCAACGGTAAACGCTTTAATCGAAACTGCGTGCATGTCACCGGCAGCGATCGTAGCCATCAAAGGGCCATAAACCGTCTGCTGACGCTTCACTGATCGCATACCTTCAAAACAGGCACCGACAGCAATAATTTCATAATGACTACCGTCGCTTTTTACGTGTACTTCATCCAGCGACAGTGCATCAGTCAGTAATGACTGAATTTCAGTGTTATCCATTACAACCTCTTGGAAAGATCAGGCGGCTTTAGCCGCTTCAATCAGAAGGATATCGTTAAGATCAGAAACTTCGACTAAACGCATCAATTGTTCTGGCGCATTAACAAAATTAAGCACGCGCCCATGACGGCTTTGACAGGCAAATAACTCGAAAAGAAAGGCCATACCAGCACTATCACAGTGCTCAAGCCCTGACAGGTCGACATAGGTAATGCCTTCGCCACAGCAGAGGCTTTCACGTTTGTCCCAAAGGGTAGGAACCGATAGGCGATCTAGCTTACCGCTAATCTGAAAATGGCTGGCCTTAACCCGCTCAAAGGTTGCACTCATTTGGCCTCCTCCGACTCAGATTGAAACTCGATCTTGGTCTGGTTCTTCTCTATCAGCAAATCGGTGACCGCATCCAACCCTTGCTGTCTGATAAGACCTCGCAATTCAGCCTCTTTCTGGCTCAACATACTAAGATTTTCAGCCACCATGTCATAAGCTAGCCATTGACCAGTTTTTTTGTTGCGGCGCATTTTGAAGTCAACGCTGATATCTGGCCTTCCAGGTTCTTGGATCAGTGTCTTAACCGTGGCGTAGTTTTCATCTGATAACGCGCCAGGTAAAAAAGCAACCTTCTGGCCATTGTACTCAGTAAAAAGCTGAGCATAGGTAACTATAAGGTTCTCTTTAAATGCTTCCACAAAGCGATCGCGCTGCTCTTTGGATGATTTTTTCAATTCACTCTGACCGATCACTTTATATGCGGCAAAGCGATAGTCGGCATAAGGGATGAGCTCTTCGCGCACAATCTCCTTAAGCAATTCAGGCTGTGCAAGCAGCTGTTCCTGTTCAGTATTAATACGCCCAAAGGTTCGCTTCGACACAGCTTGCGCGAGCTTAAATGGATCATCCCTCAGTTCCGTTGGCAGCGGTTCAGCGACAGCAGCAGTAACCAGCAGTAACCATGCTGATAAAAAGGAAGTAAATTTGAATATCATTGAATACACAGTTGCCCTGCTCACTATTTACTTGGATTGACTATAGAGAAACTGCCCAATGAGATCTTCCAATACCAATGCCGACTTGGTATCTGGGATCTTATCGCCATCGGCTAAGTAGATACTCTCTTCTTCAAACTCTTCAAAGCCTGGCTGCAGGCCAATGTACTGCTCGCCGAGCAGTCCAGATGTCAAAATCGATGCGGATGTAGAATCGGTAAAGCGGTTATAGTCAGCATCTAAACGCATCTCCACCACTGGCACCCAATCTGTTGGATCAAGGGCAATGGAAGCCACCCGACCAATAACAACGCCGCCAACTTTAATCGGCGCACGTACTTTCAAACCACCAATATTGTCGAACTTAGCAAACAGCGTGTACGAGCTCGTACTGGTACTCAATTCTGAGGTTGCCACTTTCAGTGACAACATGAGTAGCGCCAGAAAACTGGTCAGAACGAAAAAGCCAACCAATATCTCGATTTTACGCTGATCAAAACGCTTACTATTTTGCATCCATTTACCCGAACATAAGCGCGGTAAGGACAAAGTCGAGTCCTAGCACCGCTAACGAAGAATGAACAACGGTTTCAGTGGTTGCCCTACTTATCCCTTCTGAAGTAGGCACTGCATCATATCCCTTGAAAACCGAAATCCAGGTCACTACCAGCGCAAACGCTGCGCTCTTGATAATTCCATTGCCAATGTCTTCCCGCCATTCAACGGAAGAGTTCATTACCGACCAAAATGTACCACTATCAACTCCCAGCCACTCTACACCAACAAGGTAGCCGCCAAAAATACCCACGCTACTAAACATCAATGCCAATAACGGCATGCTAATGATGCCAGACCAAAAGCGAGGAGCGACGATCCGCTTCAACGGATCGACTGCCATCATCTCCAAACTAGAGAGCTGCTCAGTGGCTTTCATTAAACCGATTTCAGCGGTCATGGCCGAACCTGCTCTACCAGCAAACAGCAGTGCGGTAACCACAGGGCCAAGTTCCCTTAAAAGGGCCAAAGCAACCATAGGTCCAATGCTGGCTTCTGCACTGTAGTCCACCAATACATTATAGGCTTGCAATCCCAGTACCATGCCAATAAACAGCCCTGATACTAAGACAATCAACATCGACAAAACGCCGGTGATATAAATCTGCTTAATCAGCAGTGGAAAACCACGGCGTATAGAAAAACGCCCGAATAGCACAGCGGTCAACAATAAAGTAGCCCTTCCTGCGCCCGCCAAACTATCCAATACACCGACGCCTAAGAGACGAATTCTCTCAATCACTTCGGATCAACTCCCTTAAGATCCTCTGCAAAACTATTCGCAGGAAAATGAAATGGCACAGGACCATCATGGGCACCATCTAAAAACTGGCGTACCAGCGGCGACTCTGATTGTCGAATCCGTTCTGGTGTGCCCTGACCAATCACCTTTTGGTCAGCAATAATATAAACGTAGTCGGCGATACTCATCACTTCCGGCACATCATGGGTTACCACAATGGACGTCATATTTAATGCACTATTAAGTGACCGGATTAACTTAACCAATATTCCCAGAGAAATTGGATCCTGGCCAGCAAACGGTTCATCGTACATGATCAGGTCAGGATCTAATGCAATTGCCCGAGCGAGTGCGGCTCGGCGCGCCATGCCACCAGAGAGCTCACTCGGCATCAAATCCCTAGCCCCTCTTAACCCCACAGCTTCGAGCTTCATTAATACGATAGAACGAATCAACTCTTCTGGTAGGGCAGTGTGTTCGCGAATAGGAAACGCCACATTGTCAAAAACGTCCTGCTCGGTAAACAAAGCGCCGCTTTGAAAAAGCATGCTCATCCGCTTCCGAGCCTCATAAAGCTGGTGTCGGCTCATGCTTGGAATGTCGTCACCGTCGAACAACACCTCACCTTTAGTCGGTGTTAGTTGGCCACCAATCAGACGCAAGAGGGTCGTTTTGCCGATACCGCTAGGCCCCATAATGGCAACCACTTTGCCACGGGGAATGGTCAAATTCAGATCTTTATAGATAAATCTCTGGCCACGACGAAATGTAAGATTGCGTATATCAACAACGTTTTCAGTTGCCATGCTCCATAACCTCTACCGACTCTCGGGGCCAGTTGGCCGCATTGTCCCTTTAGCGGGCCGCTGATTGTATCCTTTTTACGTCTCGCGACCAAATCGAAAACTATTCAAAAAACTGTTTCTGATTATTGCTATGTTCGACATATCATTAAAAAAATGTCACTCTCTGCCACCAAAATGGCGCTTTCCTTGCATCTTTTATCAACGGTCAAAGATTAAAACCTTATGCTAATTCCGGCTCTCATTGTCATAGTTTCCCTCATAGTGCTGGTTTGGAGCGCAGACAAATTTGTCTATGGCGCAGCCGGGCTGGCTCGAAACCTTGGAATATCCCCCCTTGTCATTGGCTTAACTGTTGTCGCTTTCGGCTCTTCTGCGCCAGAAATGCTCGTGGCGGCATCCGCCTCCCTGAATGGCAACCCAGACACGGCGGTGGGTAACGCATTAGGTTCCAACATTACTAATATAGCCATGGTATTGGGAATTACCGCCTTAGTACGCCCGTTGAAAGTATCCTCTGCCACTCTCAAACGTGAGTTTCCGCTCTTGCTGCTAATCACATTTGGTGTCAGTGCGATGTTTCTCGATCTCAACCTCAGCATCATTGATGGTTGTTTGTTAGTTGCCGGTCTGATTGCATTTACTGGTTTGATGATGCGTATATCGATGCAGGAAGCCAAGGCTGGAGATCCCCTGATTACGGAGGCTGAAGCAGAGATCCCAAGCGATCTTCCCACAGCCAAAGCCATCTTGTGGCTGGCCATTGGACTTCTACTGTTATTAGGCAGCAGTGAGCTACTCGTCACAAACGCGGTTGAACTGGCCCACTATTTTGGTGTCAGTGATCTAGTCATTGGCTTAACGATCATCGCCATTGGCACCAGTTTGCCGGAGTTAGCCGCCAGTGTGGCCGGCGCCCTGCGAAATGAAGGCGATTTGGCATTGGGTAATATTATCGGTTCAAACATCTTCAATTTGTTTGCTGTACTTGCCATGCCAGCGCTATTGGCGCCAGGTAAAATAGACGAGCAAGCCTTGTATCGCGATATACCGATAATGATTGGGTTAACGGTGTTGCTGTTCATTTTTTGTTATGGCTGGCGTGGTAAACGGATATTGGCCAAATGGGAAGGCGGCCTATTAGCGGCCTGCTTTATCGGTTACCAGATCATTTTATTCAGTAACTTACGCTAAGCTTGGCTATAGCGCACTAAAGAAGCATGTTGAGAGAAGTGATGACAGAAACCGTTCAGACACTTTATGGCCATGTTAAAGCCGACATCTTGGCAAAAGCAGCGCGAATTCGACTACTGATTTGCGATGTTGACGGCGTGTTCTCCGATGGCCGAATTTATCTTGGCAACGATGGCGAAGAACTGAAAGCTTTCCACACTCGAGATGGGTATGGCATTAAAGCCCTGCAATCCTCAGACGTCGCGGTTGCCGTCATCACAGGTAGACAATCGAATATCGTTGAACAGCGCATGACCGCTTTGGGTGTTGCTCATATTTTCCAAGGCCAAGATAACAAAGTGCAAGCATTCTCCAGCCTTCTTACCACGACCAACTTAACGCCAGAGCAGTGCGCTTATATTGGCGATGATCTGGTTGATGCCCCAGTGATGCAACAGGTCGGACTCGCCATCAGCGTGCAAGATGCTCACCCCATGCTCCATCGCTTTAGCCACTATCAAACCGTGATCCCGGGTGGGCGAGGAGCAGTGAGAGAGGTGTGCGATCTAATTTTGCAAGCACAAGACAAATTAGAGACAAGCCAAGGTTTGAGCATATGAACCGGGTTATTCTTTTTACCGTCATACTGTTTGGGGCTGCCATCGGGCTCTACTACTATCAGAGTTTGCTAAAGTCCGAGATCGATATTAATGCGGAGAATCAGGGACAACAGCGGCCTGACTATACGGCCAAAACACTGCGCAGCAGGATTTACAACCAAGAGGGTCAGCTAGAGAATCAAATCTGGGCCAGCAACATGAAGTATTACAATGGTTCGATGACTCTCACGCAATTTGATGCGCCCAAGTTAGTCGTCTACCCAAGCGGTAAGCGTTCTGGTTGGACCTTAAACGCAAGCCATGGTGAATTAGAGCAAAACAACCTACTGCGTTTATCAGAAGATGTTGTGATCACCATGCTAACAGCACAGAATCAAACCAATACCTTACTGACAGATTATGTTGACATAGACCTGACAACCAATGATGTCAGCAGTGATCAACCAGTCACAGTAAAAGGGCCTGGCTACCGACTCGATGGAGTTGGATTAAAGGGCAACGTCGAACAAGAGCACATCGAAGTGCTAAATGATGTAAAAGCGACCTATGAACCTGAAAAATAGATTCACCTTCAGCTTAGTCGGCTTATTGCTGACCACATCGGCTTCCCTAAGCGCCGTTGAAAGTGACTTTCATAAAGAAGTCCGCGTGGATGCAAAACGCCAAAGTATCGATATTCAAAAAGGCATTATCTCCTTCTTTGACGACGTCACGGTAAATCAAGGCACATTACAGATCTTTGCCGACACTTTGCAGGTTGAGCAATCCGCAGGCGCAGGAAAAGAGGTGCTCATCGCTGTCGGTAAACCAGCGAAGTTCAGTCAGGTCTTGGAAAATGGTCAAAAAATGCATGCCGAAGCTGCAGAGATCCGTTACCGATTAGCAGATAACACTATCCAATTAACTGGCGCAGCGGTACTGACGCAGCAAGACAGCGTAGTGAAAGGCGAAACTATTCATTACGATATCGCCAAACAAAAAATGGTCGCAGAAAGTGGCACAGATAAAGATGATCGCGTGACAACCATTTTTCTCCCCGAACAGCTGCAACAACAGCTCGGCGAAAGTAAGGAATAAACCATGGCGACATTGAAAGCCAGTCAATTAGCCAAGAGCTACAAAGATAGACAAGTAGTTAAGAATGTCTCTTTAGCGCTGAATGATGGCCAAATAGTTGGCTTATTGGGACCGAATGGGGCAGGTAAAACAACCACCTTCTATATGGTGGTTGGACTGGTACCCAACGATAAAGGGCGCATCACGATTGACGATGAAGATGTGACCCTTTCACCCATGCATATCAGAGCGCGCAAGGGGATCGGTTACCTGCCACAGGAGTCCTCCATTTTTCGTAAGCTCAGTGTCGCTGACAACATCATGGCAGTACTGCAAACCCGTCCAGAGTTAAGCCGGTTACAGCGCACGGAAACCTTGGAACATCTGCTAGAAGAGTTTAGCATCACTCACATCAGAGATAGCTTAGGTATGTCACTGTCAGGTGGTGAACGCCGCCGAGTAGAGATTGCCAGAGCGCTGGCTGTGGAGCCTAGGTTCGTGCTGTTGGATGAGCCTTTCGCTGGCGTAGACCCTATCTCAGTCACGGATATAAAAAAGATTATTCAACACCTAAGAGACCGTGGTCTCGGTGTATTGATCACTGATCATAACGTGCGAGAAACACTCGATGTGTGCGAATATGCTTATATCGTTAGCCACGGAGAGTTAATCGCCGAAGGAAAACCGGAACAAGTGTTAGCCGACCAAAAGGTACGAGACGTATATCTCGGGGAACAATTCCGGCTATAGTGTAAGTAACCAGCGTTGATACATCGGGCTCTTTTGAGTGCCGATTAACGATGACAGCAACAGCATTATTTTAAATGTCACGGAAGTAGATGAAACCGTCATTACAGTTACGTTTAGGTCAGCAACTCACCATGACGCCGCAATTGCAGCAAGCAATCCGGCTATTGCAATTGTCGACGCTCGACCTTCAGCAAGAGATCCAAGAAGCGCTGGATAATAATCCGCTACTCGAGCAAAACGAAGCGGAAGAAACCAGTGAGCAACTTAATGGTGAAAGCCATACCGCGACAGACAAGCTGGAACAAACCACGGCTAATGCTGAAAATAATCAGTCGGAAGAGCGCGAAGATGCAGCCATGGAAACATCTGAGGCGCTCAACCAACAACAAATCAATGAAGAACTGCCTACCGATACAACCTGGGATGACCACCTTTCAGCAGCGCCCGTTTCAGGTTCCTCGTTCAGTGATGACGCCGACTTTACCTATCAAGGCGAAACCACAGAGTCGTTGCAAGATCATCTGGAATGGCAGATGCAATTAACCCCGTTCACAGATGTCGACAGAGCCATTGCGACATCGATAATCGATGGGATTGATGAATCGGGTTACCTGACGGTCACCGCCGACGATATTCTTACTTCTTTAGGGCAGGAAGATATCGAACTTGATGAAGTAGAAGCGGTCATTAAGCGAGTACAACTGTTCGACCCCATTGGCGTAGGTGCCCGCACATTGCAGGAGTGTCTGCTGGTACAACTCAATCAGTTTGCCAAAGAGACACCTTGGCTAAAAGAGTGCCGCCAGGTTATTGGCCAGTATATTGACCTGCTAGCCAGCCGGGATTATCGCCAATTGATGCGCAAGACCAAACTGAAAGAAGACCAGCTACGTGAAGTTCTGCGGGTGATCCAATCGTTGAATCCGCGCCCCGGCAGCGCAGTGATCAGCGGTGATGAGCAATATGTGATCCCAGATGTGTCGGTAATGAAAAAAGCTGGACGTTGGGTGGTTGAGCTAAACCCTGACTCGGTACCCAAGCTGAAAGTGAATCAGCAATACGCAGCGATGAGCCGGACGGTAAAGAACACCACTGACAGTCAATATATACGCTCTCATCTGCAGGAAGCGAAGTGGTTCATCAAAAGTTTGGAAAGTCGTAACGACACCCTACTCAAGGTCGCCAACTGTATCGTACAGTTCCAACGCGACTTCTTTGAGTACGGCGATGAAGCGATGAAGCCAATGGTACTCAATGATATTGCCTTAGCGGTTGATATGCACGAGTCCACCATCTCTCGGGTAACCACGCAAAAATATATGCATACCCCACGGGGTATTTTCGAACTCAAGTATTTCTTCTCCAGTCATGTCAGTACTGAAAGTGGCGGAGAATGTTCTTCAACGGCAATTAGAGCGTTAATCAAGAAACTTGTGGCGGCAGAAATCCCTAATAAGCCTTTGTCAGATAGCAAGATTGCTGACCTACTGGCAGATCAGGGAATTCAGGTAGCGCGGAGAACCATTGCGAAGTATCGGGAATCCTTGTCTATTCCACCGTCAAATCAGCGAAAAAGCCTGCTATAGCAGGCAATAAAACTAAATAAGGATGAGGTCTATGCAAATCAATCTTACCGGCCATCATGTAGAAGTAACAGACTCTCTGCGAGAGTATGTCGACGGAAAATTTAGTAAATTAGAGCGCCACTTTGACCACATCAACAATGTCCACGTGATCCTCAATGTTGAGAAATTAACCCAAAAAGCCGAAGCCACACTGCACCTAAATGGTGGAGAGATCTTTGCGAATGCAGAGCATCGTGATATGTATGCAGCTATCGACTCGTTGATCGATAAACTCGATCGGCAAGTAATAAAACACAAAGAAAAGCTAAACGCTCACTAGAGATGTCTATGGATATATCATCCATACTTAGCCTGGACTGCACCCGAAGTGCAGTCCATGGTTCAAGTAAGAAACGAATATTAGAAATGGCCAGTGAATTGGCAGCCAAGCACTTGCCAGAACATGGCCACAAAGCCATTTTCGAAAGTATTCTAGAACGTGAAAAGAAAGGCAGTACCGGTATAGGTAACGGCATTGCCATTCCCCACGGTAGGATCACTAACGCCAATAAAGCAGTCGCCGTGTTATTGCAGTGCGATGAGCCTATCGCCTTTGATGCAATTGATAACAAACCGGTGGATCTGATTTTCGCCCTCTTGGTTCCAGAACAGAGTTGTCAGGAACATCTGAAGACCTTGTCGGCTATCGCCGCCAAATTGTCAGATAAACAAGTCCTCAAACAGCTCCGCTGTGCCGCTAACGATCAACAATTATACGAAATCATCACCGATTCATGACCAGCACTGACGTGGCCGCAAAACCCAAACTAACGATTGTCAGTGGCCGCTCAGGCTCAGGCAAAAGTGTTGCGCTTCGCGTATTGGAGGATTTAGGTCACTACTGTGTCGACAACCTCCCGGTAGCCATGCTACCGACACTGGTTGCTCAAGTAAGTGGGCACTATAGCGATATCGCCGTCAGCATTGACGTCAGAAACCTGCCCGAAGACCCACATACGCTGGAAACAATTCTCGACCTTTTATGTCAGCAATGCCGCTGTACGGTTCTGTTTATGGATGCGCAGCAGAGTGCATTGATCCAGCGCTTTAGCGAAACTCGACGGCTCCACCCACTCTCCAAGCATGGTGTATCTCTGGAGCAAGCGATTGAAGCAGAGCAGCGTTTACTTGAACCGCTTATCTCCCGTGCCGATCTTCAGATAGACAGCTCTCAGCTGTCGATACATCAACTCAGCGATCTGGTGCGAGAACGGTTACTAGGCAATGCTGATCGCCATCTGGTTTTAGTATTTGAGTCCTTTGGCTTTAAATACGGTATTCCGCAAGACGCTGATTATGTGTTTGATGCACGATTCTTACCCAACCCCCATTGGGAACCAGAACTACGCCCCATGACCGGATTAGACGCCCCAGTTGAGCAGTTTTTTAGCCGCCAACCGATCGTGGCCAAATTCATCTGGCAGATAAACAACTTACTCAATACCTGGTTGCCACATCTGGAACTGAACAATCGAAGCTATGTAACCGTCGCTATCGGTTGCACCGGTGGACAACACCGCTCTGTGTTCATTGCCGAAACATTGGCAAAGCAGTTCAAAGAGTTACGTAACGAAATTCAGATCCGTCACCGAGAACTAGGTCATTAGTCTTTATGACACAACGCATTGAAAAGAAACTACTGATAAAAAACAAACTGGGTTTGCATGCCCGTGCAGCAACCAAGTTAGTCATGCTGGTCAACAAATTTGATGCCGAAGTGATGATTGAGCATCAAGGAAAATCCGCTTCCGCCGCCAGTGTCATGGGACTGCTGATGATGGAAACCTGTATGGGGCAAGAGATCCAGGTCGTTGCCGAAGGGGATGAAGCACAGCAGGCATTGGATGCTGTTGAGTCCCTGATCAATGACAGATTCGACGAAAACGAATAATCCTCACCTGTTAAAGAAAAATTCTCTCTATTTTTCTGGTTGTTACGATACAATTCCGCTATCGAACTTTTTTAATCGATTGGAGGGCTTAAGGCGATGGCTGAAACTTTAGAGCAAGACCTTACCCAACAAAAATTAAAAGAGGTAAAAAGTGCCCTAGATAGCGGCATGTTTATCCATGTTCGCCGCATTTTGCAGGAGATGGATCCTTCTGATGTCGCCCTTCTATTTGAGTCTACCCCTACTAAGGGCCGTGCAGTCCTATGGCAGCTGGTCGACCCTGATCTGCATGGCGAGATCCTTGAAGAGCTATCGGAAGATGTAAAAGACAGCATCATCCGCTTAATGGATCCAGAACTGGTTGCCGCAGCGACAGAGGGGATGGATACCGATGACTTAGCCAACCTATTACGTGGTCTCCCAGACAGCGTCTATCGCGAAATTTTGGCACAAATGGACGCGCAGGACAGGCACAGGGTTGAAGCCGCCCTCTCCTATCCAGAAGAGACCGCTGGCGCGATCATGAATACGGATACCGTCACTCTGCGCCCCGACGTGACTGTCGATGTAATTTTGCGTTACCTGCGTTTGAAAGGCGAACTGCCAGAAGCCACCGATAACCTCTATGTGGTAAACCTTCGAGATGAGTTACTTGGGCAAGTTTCACTCACCACCTTAGTTACCGCCAACCCCAGCGCCACCATTGCCGATGTGATGGACACGGGGGCAGAAAAGATCCCTGCAGACATGGAGGAAACGGAAGTTGCCCAGATGTTTGAACGTTACAACTGGATCTCCGCGCCCGTGGTTGATGACCGGGGAGTCCTGCTGGGCCGTATCACTATTGATGATGTCGTCGACATTATCCGCGAGGATGCAGAACACTCAATGATGAGCATGGCGGGTCTGGATGATGAAGAAGATACCTTTGCTCCAGTCCTCAAAAGTACCAAACGACGTACAGTATGGCTGGGGATCAACCTCCTGACCGCACTCATGGCGGCCTTTGTCAGTAACCTGTTTGAAGACACCTTAGCGCAGATGGCCACATTGGCCGTATTGATGACCATCGTTCCCAGCATGGGCGGGATCGCCGGCAGTCAGACCCTAACACTGGTGATCCGCGGCATGGCATTAGGCCACATTGGTGACAGCAACTCGCGCTGGCTGCTAGGCAAAGAAGCATTAATCGGGCTGTTAAATGGTCTGATCTGGGCACTATTGATCGCCGCAGTAGTCGCAGTATGGAAACAGGATATTAGAGTCGGGGCGGTGATCGCGTTTGCCATGTTGGTGAATATGGTTTGTGCTGGAGCCAGTGGTGTAATGATCCCACTGCTAATGAAGCGAATGAATATCGATCCTGCACTGGCCGGTGGCGTGGTGCTCACCACCATTACCGATGTCGTCGGTCTGTTCGCTTTCTTGGGTGTTGCCACCTGGTTATTGCTCTAGCCGCTAGAGGCAGCGTTACCGACAAAGGCTGCTGCCAACAGCCTTTGTCATGCATAGCCGATTAGTTACCCGCTACCCGCATGTTCTCCAGCAGAATAGAGCCTGAGTGCATCGCGCCGCGATAATCGACATCGTTACCCACTGCGACGATCTGTTGGAACATATCTTTAAGATTTCCAGCGATAGTGATCTCTTCCACCGGGAACTGGATCTCACCATTTTCGACCCAAAAACCAGCGGCACCACGGGAGTAATCACCAGTCACTATGTTGACGCCCTGCCCCATCACTTCTGTCACCAACAAGCCTTTGCCCATCTTTTGCAACAACGCTTTTTGATCACCATCGGTACTGGCCACTTGCCAATTGTGGATCCCGCCAGCATGGCCGGTCGACGCCATTCCCATTTTGCGAGCCGCATAGCTGGTCAACAGATAGCTCTGCAATACACCGTCACTGATGATATCGCGTTCAACAGTGGCAACCCCCTCCGAATCAAATGGGCTGCTACCAAGTGCCCTTGGCAAATGCGGACGTTCGGTGATATTGAAAAACTCAGGGAATATCTTCTCGCCCAGCTGATCCAGCAGGAAGCTGGATTGACGATAAAGGTTACTGCCAGATATAGCGGCTACCAGATGACTGACAAAGCCACCCGCCATCTCAGGCGAAAACAATACAGGCACACTGCAGGTATCCAGTTTGCGGCCACCAAGGCGCTCGACGGTCTTGTGGGCGGCTTCCTCACCAACCTTTTCTGCACTCCATAACGCTGCCGGATCTCGGGCGACAGAATAACCATAATCTCGCTGCATCTGTTCGCCTTCAGAGCCGATCACCACACAGCTCAAGCTATGTCGCGAGCTTCGATAGCCATGCAGAAAGCCATGGCTATTTCCGTAAACCCGGGTGCCATTGTGCGTACCAAAAGTGGCACCATCACTGTTGACGATGCGAGGGTCATGGGCCAGAGCAACTGCTTCTGCGCGGCTTGCCACCGCAATCGCATGTTCCACATCCATCGCTTGTGGGTGATAGAGATCCAGGTCCGGTACCTCTGTCGCCAACCAGCTTTTCTCAGCAGGACCATTACAGGGGTCTTCAGACGTATGACTTGCGATATGAACGGCTGCTTTCACCGCCTGAGACAACGCCTCTTTACTGAGATCAGAGGTAGATGCAGATCCTTTCTGATGCCCCATATAAACACTGATCCCGAGCGCACCATCCTGGTTAAACTCCAGCGTATCAACCTCACCTTTGCGCATCGACACCGACAACCCCTGTTGACGGCTGATAGCCACTTCGGCACCACTCACGCCTTCAGACTTAGCCAACGCCAAAGCATCTTCCACGGCTTGCTTTAATATGGGTAACTGCTGTTCAAATTCGTCCTGCTGCACAAAAATTCCGCCATCTGAGGTATCGTTAACCTCATAATACTGCAATCGGCCTCAACTCTCAGCTTCTGACTGGATAGATCAGTGATCCATGTGGTATAGGTTACTCATCTTCCTTAAAAAAACAGTTCAATATCTTCATGGGTAAGACCTCAGACAAAAATCAGCCAGACGAAGAGCTGATCTCAAAATCTCAGCAGAAGCGAGAAATGCTTGCTTTACAAAAACTGGGAGAACAGCTGACCACGTTAAAGCCAGCTGATTTAGCCAAAATCCCATTAGAAGAGTCACTGGCTGATGCAGTGAAACTGGCCGTACGGATCCGCAACACTCGAGAGGGCTATCGCCGCCAGCTGCAACTGATTGGTAAGCTGATGCGCCATGCCGATGCCGACGCGATCCGCCAAGCGATCGAACAACTGAACAGTGTCCATCAGCAGGGAAATGCGCTCTTTCATCGCCTGGAAAAGTGGCGTGACGAGTTAATTTCCGGTAGCGATGAAACCATTAACCAATGGATGGCTGACTATCCACTCAGCGATCGGCAACGACTGCGCCAGTTCGTTAGACAAGCAAAGAAAGAACAACAACAAAATAAACCACCGAAATCAGCCAGAGAACTCTTCCGCTATCTGCGGGAGCTGGCCGAAGCGAGTGAAGATAAATAACAATCAAATAAGGCCCGGGCAATATGATAAGCAAAGCACTTTCCCGTTACCTGTTTACTCTGTGTACCCTACTTTCTTTAGTCGCCTGCAATGGCAGTTCCGGCGATGGCGACTTTAACGAATTCAACCAGCTTGAGTTAACCCTCAGGAACAGTGAAGGTGATAGCACAAATACTCTGACCGCTGGCGAAACCGCTTGGCTTGAAGCGAAAGTGGTCGATGTGTATGGCGAAGGGATCGACGGCCAGATCGTCGATTTCAGCAGTTCGTTAGGCTCTCTCAGCGCCAGCTCAGCCCTCACCGACGGTGGCGGAAAAGCCAGGGTGCAATTGCTAACCACCGGCGTCACCGGGGCTGGCACACTCACCGCGAGCACCACACTGGAGTCCGTTGATGGCAGCAGCGAAGAGACCCTTACTGCATCAAGTAATTTTCAGGTCAACGCCAGTGGCGGTACAAACGAAGCATTACAACTCACCATCCTTGCCGATGACTGCCTGTCACCGACCTCACCAAGTTTTGTCGCTGGTAGCAGTTTTTGTTTGCAAGCCAGCCTAAGTAACGATGATGGTCCCGTTGTCGATACTATCGTCAGTTTCAGCGCCCCTTTGGGAACCTTGGCCAGCGATTCTCGCCTGACCGACGCCAATGGTATCGCCAACGTTTTAGTAAGCAGTGATGACACCAGCGTTGGTGCAGCAACCGCAACGGCAACGACTGGTGAGCTTAGTGAGCAAGCTGTTTATGAATTCACTTCCACTGGTGATATCGGCGGCGGTGAGAGTCCTAGCCTAGCAATAGTGATGCTGGATAGCGGCACGCCGGTGAATAGATTTAATGCCGGCAGCAACGTACAGCTACGGGCAACCTTATTAGATGGCGAGAGCCAACCGCTGGAAAATCAGGTGATCAGCTTCACTGCAGGCTTAGGGACATTAACCCCCGTCACCGCGCTAACCGCAGCGAACGGTCAGGCGGAAGTGACGCTAACCGGAACGGACACCGATCTCGGTGCAGATCAAGCGATTGCCACAGTATCAGTCGACGACTTAACGCTATCTGCCAGCCTCAGCTATGAGATCCTTGCTCGTGACGCTATCGGCGACGGCGACACCATATTGCTAGGGTACTGGCCTGACAAAGCCGATCCGGCCAGTTTTCAAAATGGCGTGGTTGGTATAGCCACTGACAGCATCAGTGCAGGCGGTACCGTGGGTCTCACCGTAGATTTAGTTGAAATGGCCGACGATGGTAGCCTTAGCGCCCTATTGGAACCTGCGACAGTCAGTTTTACTTCCGGCTGCTCAGCAGATGGTAAAGCCAGCTTAGATGCCACCGCACAAACCATCGCAGGACGGGCACAAGCGACTTTTCAGGATCAAAGCTGTGCCAGTGGCGGCGAAATCAGTGACAGCTTACTTGCCACTGTCAGTAATAGTTCAAGCACGCTGAACGCTCTGGCAACCCTCACCATTGAAGCAGAAGCCCTGGGCTCAATTGAGTTTGTCTCCGCTGAGCCCGAGCAGATCGTACTCAAAGGTACCGGTGGACAAGGCAATCAGGAAAGCTCAACCGTCACTTTTTTAGTCAAAGGCAGTCAGGGCTCGTTACTACCACAGCGTCTAGTCTGCTTCAGTCTGGATACTCAGGTTGGAGGCTTAAGCCTAAGCCAACAGTCAGGGCTGACTAACTCAGAAGGTCTGGTTACCACAAAAGTGCAATCAGGGAATGTGCCGACGCCGGTAAGGGTCACCGCCCAAACACAACAGGATGCCACCGCTTGTCCACTCACAGGCGATGACATCATACAGAGCCAATCAGATCTATTGACCATAAACACCGGGCTGGCAGAACAAAGCAGCTTCACTCTGTCCCCTGACATTCTCAACCCAGAAGCATGGCGCCATAACGGCGAAACAGTGACCTTAACTGTCTGGTTGGCTGACAGTTTCAATAATCCGGCCCCAGATGGCACAACGGTTAACTTTACCGCAGAAGCAGGTCAGATCACCCCAAGCTGCCAAACGGTGTCGGGTAGTTGCCAAGCCACCTGGACCAGTACTGATCCACGCCCAACCGACCATCGCGTTACCATTCTGGCATCAGCCGTGGGTCACGAGACTTTCTTCGATAACAACGGCAACGGCATATTTGATGAGGCTGACGGCACCGCAATTGCCGCTGGCGCCTCGGTCAACGCAGGCTTTAGCCAGCCCGGCGTAGTCACAGGGTTTGTCGATATGAGCGAGGCTTGGCGAGATGATGACGAAAGCTTCATCAGAGAAACTGACGAGCCTTTCTTAGACTACGCAAATAGTGGCGGCTTCAACCTTGCCGATGGCCTGTTTAATGGCCCGCAGTGTTCCGGCAGCCTATGTGGCAGTGCCGACGCCGGCAACAATAAACTGCATATTCGCCGAGCGATCGTATTAATCATGTCGGACTCTGCAGCCAACTGGGAACTGGACTATCTCAATGGTAGTTTTGATGACTCAAGCACCCAACAGCAAGGGGCTGGCAACACTGGTGTAATTGGAGCAAGCGGCGTCACTTTGAACGCAGGCGCAGCGGCCAACTTGAGTTTTCACATCGGTGACAGTATGGACCAGATACTCCCTGAAGGAACAACCATCGTAGTCGCCAGTGATCAAGGCGACCTAACCGGCACCACCAACATCACCGTCGCCAACAGCCGTGGTACCGCCATTGGCTCAGCAGATAGCTATAGAGACACGGTCAGCTTTAGCCTGCTTAACACCCTCGCACCGGGTGATCCCACTGAGGTTGGCTTTATCACTGTCACCATCACCACGCCAAAAGGACTGGGTATGGTGCTACAGGTGCCGCTAACGATGACGGGGCTCTAACCTTCACCCTGCGATAATCACAATAAAGCCCAGCAAATGCTGGGCTTTATGTTTAACGAGATAGCATCGATTGATGTCTTGCAATCGAATCTAACGATTCCTGTTCACTTAGCATCTGGTCACTAAGCTGTTCCGCCGACGGTCAGCTGATCCAGCTTAATAGTTGGCTGCCCGACGCCGACGGGAACACTTTGACCATCCTTACCGCAAACACCGACCCCTTTATCCAACGCCAAATCGTTTCCAACCATAGAGATCTGCTGCATCGCCTCTGCACCGACGCCTATTAATGTGGCACCTTTAATTGGCTTAGTCACTTGGCCGTTTTCGATCAAGTAGGCTTCGGACGCAGAAAACACAAAACGACCGGAAGTAATATCTACCTGACCACCGCCAAAGTTGGGGGCATAGATGCCACTCTCAACCGACGCGATAATCGCTTCCGGCGTATGCTCTCCCGGCAACATATAGGTATTTGTCATTCGCGGCATCGGCAGATGAGCATAAGATTCCCGGCGACCATTCCCGGTAGGCTGCTCACCCATTAAACGGGCATTGAGCTTATCTTGCATATAGCCTTTGAGCACACCCTCTTCAATCAAAGTGGTGTACTGTCCCGGTGTACCTTCATCATCAATAGATAATGAGCCCCGACGTCCTGCCATGGTGCCATCATCAACAACGGTGCATAGCGGACTGGCGACTAACTCGCCCACCTTACCAGCAAACGCTGAGGTACCTTTACGATTAAAGTCACCTTCCAGACCGTGCCCCACCGCTTCATGCAATAACACGCCGGGCCAGCCGGCACCGAGAACCACGGGCATGGTTCCCGCTGGCGCATCAATGGCAGCTAAATTCACAGTCGCTTGCCTTACCGCTTCTCTGGCATAGCCTAAGGCGACTTTCACAGCGTTGTCGGAGGCTAAGAACATCTCATAGCTACCCCGGCCACCACCGCCCGCAGAGCCTCGCTCACGCCGCCCATCCTGTTCAGCCAGAACGGTACAATTAAGTCTAACTAAAGGGCGGTAATCTGCGGCCAAAGTGCCGTCAGAGGCCGCCACCAACACCTGTTCATAAACCCCGGAAATAGACGCAATCACCTGCTTGACCCGCGGGTCCATGCGTCGAGCTTCCGCTTCCATCTCATGCAGTAAAGCGATTTTGGTTTGTTCATCCCAGCTATTAAGCGGGTCTTCGGCAGGGTAAAGCGGAGCCGCTGCCATCGCTTTAAGGGCAACACAGGGCTCTGCATGACTCGCGCTACGGGCGATGCCGCGTGCTGCAGTTGCTGCGGTTCGGATCGCTGAAGGGGTGATCTCATCGGCATAGGCGAAGCCGGTTTTCTCCCCTTGCACCGCTCGGACACCGACGCCACGTTCAATATTAAAGCTGCCCTCTTTAACAATGCCATCTTCTAACATCCAAGACTCATGGCGACTGGACTGAAAATAGAGATCGGAAAAATCCAGCGGTTGCTGATGAAGAAATGCGAGCGTTTCTTCCAATGTGGCGATGGTGATACCTGTCGGCTCAAGCAGATGTTGCTGCGCCAATGCAATAGACATTAAGACTCCTTACCCCAATGACAATGAAAGCGGGCATGTTGCGATACCGGCATGTTACTACGGATACGTGCCATTTTCTCACTATCCATGGCTACACTGATCACCCCTTCCCCTTTCTCCAGCTCGGCTACCACCTTGCCCCAGGGATCGACAATCATGCTGTGACCAAATGTCTCGCGCCCATCCGCATGCACGCCACCTTGATCGGCGGCCACCAGGTAGCATTGGTTTTCAATAGCTCGAGCTCGGATTAACGTATGCCAATGCGCCTCTCCTGTGACCTGCGTAAATGCCGCAGGTAACGAGATAACATCTGCGCCTTGCTGCCGCATCCAACGGAACTGTTCAGGAAAACGGAGATCGTAACAAACAGCCATCCCCAAATTGCCGAGAGGGGTTGGCACGATCGTCGGTGTGGCACCATGAAGATATTGATCTGACTCGCGATAACGGCCAGTAGCATCATCCACATCGACATCAAACAAGTGGATCTTATCGTATTGGGCAATGGTTTCTCCGGCTGGAGAAAACAGCAAACTGCTGGCTGTCACTTGATCATCAGCGCGCAAAGGAAAGCTGCCTGCGACTAGCCAAAGCTGAAACTGCTTAGCTAACGCCGCCAATTGACGCTGAATGGGACCATCGTTAGGTGACTCAGCAATGGTTTGCAGAGCCTGTGGATCTCCGCCAAAGCAAAGCACGTTTTCTGGCAACACCACCAACTGGGGGCGATGTTCCGGCAGCTTACTTAGCAATACGACTAGGCGAGCAAAATTATCTGCCGGTATCGGGCCACTGACCATTTGTACCGCGCTCAACCAGCTCATGCGGCCTCAGCCAATTTAGAGTCAGAAAGCTTACCCGTGGCATCAACGCTGCCTCCGTCAGCATCCTTTATCTCCTCAGGCTTCTGCTTCTTCAGCTCTTTCATCTTCACGTCTTTACTCTTGCGATCCAATTCATAGACTTTCGGCTCAGACATGGTGCCTTCAATTTTCATATTGACCTGATAGACCACTTCAACCACAGGGTCGATCACCTGAGTTAGCGCCAATACCGCCAATCCAGTGACAGGGGTAATAGCAAACGCGGTCAATACTGGCAGGCTCGCGGTGAGTTTGGGATAAAACACCACGTCATAGTCCAGCTCTTCTGTCACCAGTGAGGTGTGGCCAGCAATGGTCATGGTGCCTGATGCGCCTACCATCTTCAGATCTTTCGTAGACACAACACCACTCTCAATATCGTAATTGCCTTTAAAGCTATTGAAAGTGAGGCCCTTATCAAACATATCGCTAAAATCCAGGCGCAAACGCCGAAGCAGCGTATCCAGGCTAAGCATGCTGATGATACCAACACCGCCACCGCCCGCATCAACAATGTAACCATCCTTCATATTGGTCGACATGGTGCCGTTGAAGTTCTTATGGGTATACTGTTCGGGAAAGCCCAACCAAGAAAAGTCAAAAGAGCTATCCATCGTGGCATCTCGGATCAGTGATGGCAAACCAACAAAATCAGCGGTTTCGCCAGTGTCCTTACTCACAAAAGTGCCCTTAATCTGAGTGACAATCTGCCCCTCTCTATTTTCGCGCCAGCCACCTTGCATCCGGAGTTTGCCATCTTTGGCATCAACATTTAACGCTTCCAGCGACATCCCCTTTGCCCCGTCATGCCAAGGTTGTAGCTCAAAGACGACTTGCCCTAAGGTGTATTTGTCATAAACACATCGCTTACATTTTAACGAGATAGCTGGCAGCTTTCGGCTCTCTGTTGCCGCAAGTTCATCAAGCAAAGCCCCTTCTGCGTGTTCACTATCAACAGACGATGCCCCTGCTCCCGAATCATGGTCAGCGCCAGTCCCCTCCGTATGACTTTTTAATACAACACTCTCATCAGCACCATCCGCGGGGATCTCATCAGGCGGCTCTGCAACACTATCCGTATCACCCTTATCGCTGCTATCTGTCGCCTCAAATTGGCGATCAAGCATTAATGTTAGATATTCAGCATTAATCACCGCTGAGTCATTGGCGTAGGTAAAATCCAGTTCCGCCTGATCTCCACTGACCTGACCACTCAACACACCACTATTGGCAGTCACATCCAGATTAAACTGTTCAAACGCTAAACCAGACACCGTCAGTCGTCCAATATCAGCGCGTAACTTCCTAAACTCAACACGGTTAACGTTTTCTGGTGCAGACAGGGACACCCCATCCACTTTATCAGGGTGTAGCACGGACAGTTGGTCGAGCCAGGGGGACAGATCGAACTCAGGTAATTTTACGCCAATTTGTACATCACCATTTTTGGATGGCGGTAAGTCAGTATTGCCAATTGCCACACTGACGGAATCCAGTAATAGATCATCACCATCGTCGGTCATTATCACCCGACTCCTATACCGCTCAGGAACTTCCGTATCGATACGCAAGGTCTGACCGTCATGGTTCAACCGCACCATCATCGGCCAAGAGGCTTCAGCAGGCTTATCAAAAGGCGCAGGTAAATCAACGCTCACCCCCTTTAGCCCGCTACTCACCGTAATATCGGTGAGGATTCTCTCGCCTATCGACCGGACAGCAACAGCCCCCTGCCAATCCGCCGAACCCTGTGCCAATGCCAAACGCGGATCATCCCATAGGGCACCAAGCGCAGACACGGGCCAGTGACCATCAACCGAGGCATCAATACGATAGTCATCATTACCCGTTTCACGACCATCCAGATCAAAACGCACCGGCTCACCGTACAAGGTGGCGGTCGAGCTTCGCATCTGTATCGTGCTATCAACAAATGACAAACTGCCATTAACCTGCTGCAAGGTCATTCCTGCCGCGGCGATTGTCACCTCATTATTTTTGAAGAACACTTCACCTTTGGCTACTACAGGATCTTCTTCGTACAGCGGGATGGTTAAATCAAGTTTCGCTGTAACTCCGCCCTTAACCGGCAGATCTTCAAGCACTTGCCCCACCGGATCTTGGAATGGCGATGCGTTCATTAACGCGGTAGCTTTGGGTCCATCACTGCGTGCCGATGCCTGAATAAAAAGCACAGACTTGTCTTGAAACTCCGGAATATCCGCTTGCAATGACAGCAGTTCAGTGCCCATCAAATCACCTCCAGAAGAGGTGATTTTAAGGCCATCATTCTCAAACATTAGCCGCAGATCAACCGGGTCTAACGCTGGCCATTCAGGGTCAAATTTAAATCTGGCTTTATCCAAGTTGAGGTGGGCTTGAAAGATGCCTTTATTATTACTGTAGGGGAATTCAGCAAAGCTACCATGCCAAAGCAAACCGCCCTGCTGGCTATTCCCGCCCTGTAAGGCATCAGTTAGATAAGCCACCAACTCCTCGTCCATCACCGGCAGCGGGTAATAACGGTAAGCCGACGCAGCATCATTCAACGAGGTATCCGCGTACAAAGATAAAGAGGTTTGTTCGGCAATATCTAAATGAAAACCAGCCGTCACCCCCAAGTCAGGTGTTGTCAGCGCGACACGATCGGAGAACAGTTGAAAATGCCCCGGCTGCTGCAACCAATAAAGCACGCCGCCCATCTGCTCAATCACTAGCGGTTCAGCGAACACCTCGCCGACATCAACGGCTAACTGCCGCCCTTGCAAACTCAGGTGACCACTTCCAGGGTTAATAACCAATCGACCATCGACGCCCTTCACCCCCGGTATGCCCTGCCAATGATTCCAACCCAGCCCCGACACATCGGCCGACAGATGTAAGCTCTGTTGACTCACATCCACATACATATTGAAGCGTTTCAGGATCCCCTCCGGCTTCAACCCCCTCAGCGGATCTTCAACCTCGGGTGGCAACACCGGCGCCAAGGTCAACAGGGGAAGTAAGCGACTGATATCCAGCTCTTTAACACTCACTGCCATTTTATCATTGTGGTATTTCCCGGCCACTTCGTAGTCTTTCCAGGTCTTACCATCGGTGGCAAATTGAGTACCACTGGAAGCGAACTGCCAGCCGCCTTCCGCTAATGGCAGCCATTTCGCACTGCCACCATTCAGAGTCAAACTGTGGCTCTCTCCACCTAGATCCCAGTTCAGGTGGTTTTCACCAAAATCAACCCAAACTCCGACAAGGCGATCCCAGGCAAAATCGACCCATACTTCAGCGCTTATTTCGTTTGATGTCACCTGATAAAAATCACCCAGCACCCTGTTCAGATAGCGGGTAAAATTGACCCCTTGAGCATCAATATAGAGTTCCCCCTGCAATGAATCAGGGTTACCCAATTCTCCAGCCACATTCAACACAAAATTAGCCGTTTCCTGAGACTGTGACTCTAAAACGATTTCACCCTGGCCCTGGTGTTTACCGTTGCGGTTTAACCAGCTCACCCGATTAATCTCGATTTTACGCCAGTGGTCATCCGCCTGACGTAACAAAAGCTCAGAATTGGTCAGTTCCACTTTCGATAAGTGCACCAGAAAAAATGTCGCTAATGTATGCCTGACATCGAGATCCATCTGATTATTAGCAGCTGACTTTGAAGGGTCGACAGTAAAACGCACGCCATCCAAGGTGAGATCTTTAAAGCGCAACTCGCGGTGATAGAGGGTACGCCAAAAATCCAGCTCGACGCGCGCTTCGGCCACTGACAACTGCAAGCTAGAGTCATCGACATCCAGCAGAGTTAAGCCTTGCAGAGAGAGGGATGGGCCTAACTTTTCCCAGCGCGCACTCAGGCTATCAATGGCAAGGTGAACATCGTACTCGTGCGCCATCCACTGCACGATCTCGTCACGGTAATCGTCGAGGTATGGCAACAACGCCCGCGCACCACTAACCGCCATGGCCGCTAGCACCAAAAATATGGCGACAATCAGCCAAGCCTTTTTCAACCAATAAAGTGGGGATATGAACCGTTTAGTCACTTACATCATCACCACATCAAACTGCTCTTGAGCATAAAGTGCTTCTTGCTGCACTGACACCTCTTTGCCAATAAACACCTTTAGTTCCGCAAGGTTATGAGACTCATCACCTTCACCTTCCAACGCTTCAGCCACACTCGGTGAAGCATAGACCACGAAGCGATCGGCTTGGTAAGCCTTATTCACTCGCAGGATCTCACGCAAAATTTCATAGCAAACTGTTTCCACGCTCTTCACCGATGCCCGCCCCTGACATTCGGGGCATTCAGCGCACAACACATGCTCAAGGCTTTCCCGCGTGCGCTTACGCGTCATCTCCACCAAACCTAACGACGAAAAGCTACTAACACTAAAGCGGGCTTTATCTCTGGCTAACGCCAACTCCAAGCTATGCAGTACCCGGCGCTGATGGTCTTCATCCACCATGTCGATGAAATCAATAATAATAATACCGCCGAGGTTGCGTAATCTAAGCTGGCGGGCTATCGCCTGCGTCGCTTCCAAGTTGGTATTAAAGATAGTCTCTTCGAGATTTCGATGACCGACAAAAGCACCGGTATTGATGTCGATAGTCGTCATCGCTTCGGTCTGGTCGATAATCAGGTAACCCCCAGACTTAAGTTCAACTTTTCGATCCAATGCCCGTTGGATCTCATTTTCAACATCAAACAGGTCGAAAATAGGTCGATCACCGGCATGGTATTCAACGGTATCAGTAAGTTCAGGGACAAACTCTTGCAGAAACAGTTTTAATCTTTGGTAGGTTTGACGGGAATCGATACGCAAGCGGTCGATGCCGGTGCCAACATAATCTCGCAGAATACGAAACGCCAGCGGCAGATCTTCATATAAAACACTACAGGGCTGACACTCAGTGCGGCGCTGTTGAGTTTTTTGCCACAGTAGGCGTAGGAACTTGGCGTCTTGCTCGAACTCTTGGTCGCCGACACCCTCAGCAGCCGTACGAACAATAAAGCCACCCAGTTCATCAATATGTTTACTCGCTAGATCTTTCAGTCGAGTTTTCTCATCCTCACTCTCGATGCGTTGCGAGACACCCACATGGCTTTGCCCTGGCATAAAAACCAGATAACGAGAAGGTAGGGTGATATCCGTAGTCAAGCGCGCCCCTTTAGTGCCCAAGGGATCTTTTACTACTTGCACCATAATGTCCTGACCTTGGCGCACTAGCTCGGCAATATTGCCCGCTTGAAAATGCTCCTGTTCAACGTCAGCGACACATTCAGTATGGGGAACGATATCTGAAGCATGGAGAAAAGCGGCTTTATCTAAACCGATATCGACAAACGCTGCCTGCATTCCCGGCAGCACCCGACTCACCTTGCCTTGATATATATTGCCGACGATACCGCGCTTGGCACGTCGCTCAATATGTACCTCTTGCAAGATACCATTTTCAACCAGCGCAACCCGTGTTTCACTGGGTGTCACGTTAATCAATAATTCCACGTTCACCCAATTCTCCTGAATATTGTTTCACCAACGTCTGTTGAGCCTGCTGCAACAAATGCTCTGTCTCAACCAAAGGCAACCCGACCACAGCACTGTAACTGCCATTAATCCGCTCGACAAAGCGGCCACCCAAGCCCTGAATACCATACGCACCGGCTTTATCAGCAGGCTCTCCGGTTGCCCAATACTCGGTGATATCAGCGTTCGATAATGGCCGAAACCAGACTTGGGTTTCCACACATTGACTAAATACTTTATCCGTAAATGCCACCGAAATAGCGGTCATCACCTGATGTTCCTGACCTGATAATAGACCGAGCATGGTAAATGCATCTTGATCATTCTCCGGTTTCCCAAGGATCTCCCCTCGCGCAACCACGATGGTGTCGGCCGCCAGAACCAATGTATGGGGATGCAACGCCGATACCGTCAGCGCTTTTTCCTGCGCCAGACGCGTCACATGCGCTCGGGGTTGCTCACCAACATGAGGGGTTTCATCGATATCGGCAGGTATGACAGCAAAAGAGGGCCATAGTTGGGATAATAACTCTTTCCGCCGTGGCGAAGCGGATGCCAGAGTGAGCGGAACGGTCAGATGCAGCGCCATAGTGCCCTCCGTTAACGGACTTTAAAACGCCGTCTGGTTTTTCTCAACAATAGAAATATCCACGGCCAAAGCACCATGCTACTGAACACCGGATACAAGATCCCAGAGGTCAGAGCCACGTCATCAAACAGATACGCCGCCCAGAAACGAAGCAACTGGTGCAATAAGCAGATGACGCCGACCAGCAAAGATTGCTGCCAGATTGAAAAATTTCTAAATCTTTGGAAATTCAAAGCAAAAACATAACAAGCCAAGCTAAAGCTCAGGGCATGTACACCCAGCGGTGCCCCGAGTAAGACATCTTGCAGCAAGCCCAGCACCCAGGCATGGCCAACATTCACGCGATGGGGCAATGCCAAGGTCCAATACAACAACACCAGCAACACCCAGGTAGGGCGCCAAGCAGACACCACACTAGGCAACGGCATAATGGTCAGCACTAACGCTAAAACCAAAGAGAAATAGATTGTAATTCGACCATTGGGCAGTTGTAGGCTCATTCTGCCGCCCCCTTAGTCCAAGGTTGGTCATCAGCATCAGGCCAAAGCAGTAGCAGGTAACGGAGGCGATCTAGCTCAGCAATTGGGCGCGCTGTCACCAGGGCAAATGGAAAGCTTTCATCGCTCTCAACACTGGTCACCTTAGCAACAGGATAGCCCTCAGGAAAACGCCCCCCCAAACCAGATGAGATCAGTAAATCACCTATCCGCACATCTGTGCTATGCGCCACATATTGCAGAGCTAATTTGTCGACTTCACCGGTGCCGTTAAGGACGGCGCGGACATCATTGCGGTGAACCCTGACAGGGATCGAATGCAAGCTATCACCGATTAAGATCACACGACTGGTGGTCGAGCCAACATCTTCTATCTGACCCACAACACCTTGATGATCAAGTACCGGTTGCCCGACATAAACACCATCAAAGCTGCCCTTATCGATCACCACTTGCAGACTGTATCTATCGCTATTGACGGCAAACACCTCCGCAACCATCTTTCTTACGGTTGAGCGCTTGGATGACCCCAACAATGCGCGTAAGCGTTCGTTTTCCTGCTTCAACTGGGCAAACTGTTGCAACTGACCACTGTCCAGCAAAGCTTGTTCACGGAGGGCTTGGTTTTCAGCGATTAACTGTCGACGCGACTTTACATGGTCGATCGCCCAGTCCAAGGCACCTTGCGGCGCATTAGCCAGATACTGCAACGGGCTGACCAAGGTACTCAAATAGAACTTGAATTGACCCACCTGCGGCAAAGAACGATCAGCGATCATTAGCGCAAGCGAAAGGCAGACAGCAATCACCAAACGCAATTGCAGTGATGGTCCGCTACCAAAAATCGGTTTCATTAAAGCAGCCAACTCCGAGATGAAGTTGGCTTATCTGATAATGGTTCAAGTGACAGGTGATCACTCATAAGTGAACAGATCACCGCCATGAACATCAATCATCTCTAACGCTTTACCACCGCCACGAGCAACACAGGTCAGCGGATCATCAGCAACAACGACAGGGATCCCTGTCTCTTCCATCAACAGACGGTCGATATCTTTTAACAAAGCGCCACCACCGGTCATCATCATGCCGCGCTCCGAAATATCAGAAGCAAGCTCTGGTGGCGATTGCTCCAAGGCCACCATCACGGCACTGACTATGCCGGTCAATGGCTCTTGCAGTGCTTCAAGGATCTCATTGGAGTTGAGAGTAAAGCTGCGGGGAACCCCTTCAGCCAGGTTACGTCCACGGACTTCAATCTCCCGTAGCTCTTCACCTGGGTAAGCTGAGCCAATCTCATGCTTAATCCGTTCAGCGGTAGCTTCACCAATTAAGCTACCGTAATTTCGACGAACATAGTTGATGATCGCTTCATCAAACTTGTCACCGCCGATACGTACGGAAGAGGAGTAAACCACACCGTTCAAGGAGATGATCGCCACTTCCGTGGTACCACCACCAATATCTACCACCATCGAACCGCGGGCTTCAGACACCTGCATGCCAGCACCAATCGCGGCGGCCATCGGCTCTTCAATCAGGAACACTTCCCGACTACCGGCACCCATGGCTGACTCACGGATCGCACGCTTCTCAACTTGCGTCGCGCCACAAGGGACACAAACCAGTACCCGTGGGCTTGGGCGTAGCAAGTTGTTCTGGTGAACTTGCTTGATAAAGTGCTGCAGCATTTTCTCAGTGACATAAAAGTCAGCGATCACACCATCTTTCATCGGCCGGATCGCGCGAATGTTGCCGGGAGTTCTTCCCAGCATCTGCTTAGCTGCATGACCTACAGCAGCGACACTTTTTGGCCCACCAGCACGTTCCTGGCGAATCGCCACGACGGAAGGCTCGTTCAAAACAATGCCTTCATCGCGCACATAAATAAGAGTGTTGGCTGTCCCCAAATCAATGGAGAGATCATTTGAAAACAGGCCGCGGAGTTTCTTGAACATAGAGAGCGCCTACTGGGATGCTTAATTTGAGGGTTCCGGTTAACCGCGTAACTTTACCAATGCCCCTTGTTTTCAGCAAGCTGGCGAGTGTGATAGCTTTCAAGTAATGACTGGCTAACACGCGTTTTTGGCTATTTACGAGCAATTTTCACCCAATATATGGGCGCAGAGCGGTTGCAAGTTACGACCACAAGCAGCGCAAGAGGTTTCATTAAGTTGAGCAAAAGCCTGAATCAGCAGATCAAACAGCTACTGCAACAACGAAATATTAGCTTTCAACAGTGGCAACACAGTGACGCTGTAGACTGTTATCAAAGTGCTGCATTGCGAGGCACGCCACTGCATCTTGGTGGTAAATCTTTGCTGTTTAAGAGTCGCCGTGGTTTCAGCATGTTTGTCATCTCGGCGGCCTATCGAATCAACTCCAATCGCGTACGCAAGATATTGCAACAACAGAAAGTGCGCTTCGCTAACGAACAAGAGCTAAAAGAGCTCGCAGGGGTCAGTAAGGGCGCACTCCCTCCCTTTGGCGGCCGCTTTATCGATTGCGAACTGTTTATCGACGAAACCATCTATGCCAACCAGGAGATAGTCTTTACCTGCGGCTCTCTGACAGAGTCGATCAGCATGCAAGTAAGCGATTACCTAGCGCTGGTTGAAGGAACACGGGTGGACTGCTGCCACCCGCTTTAAGAGTAACCAGCGCTAACAACGAGCCAGCAAGATAAGACTGATGGTGTTAGTTAGCACCGGTCTCGCGCCAATAGATCACCCGTTCATTACCACGATAGCGGCCAAAGAAGCCCTCAGCTACAGGCGGATTGTCAACACCAAGACCGTTACAACTGGTCAAGTCATTGGCGCAATCCCATTCAAACTGAAAAAACGGTAACGCATTTAAATTAAAGCGGATTTCAGCGCGTCCGGTGTTACCCTCGCCCGGCGCCGATAGCGTAAATTGCAGCTGACCTTGCCGAATAGGCTCAGCGTAGCCGGCATTGGTCGTGCCAGAGCCATCCAACAGAGCGATATTGTCCAAGGCTCCCGCCGGTTCACTATTCATAGTGACATACGCTGTGTCTATGATGGTGCAGCTGTCGTCAATTTCTGTAATGAAACTACTGCCATCATAAGTCTCGACGCTGATCAGGATCGGCAAAGCCAACAGCTCAGAGCCATAATTACTTGCGGTCACCAAACGGCCAAAGCGCAGATCTAAGGTGCCACCAATACGGCGACTGCTGCACTCTCCGGACGTTATATCGCTATCATCAGTGCAATCACCGGGGGAGTCGGCATCCTCATCCAAGGTATCGAAATTCACCCCATCCATCTCAGCCGTGACAACTAGGCTCAGTTGTAACAAAGGAAACGGCCCATCAATGGCGCCAGTCAGCGCCTTTTCCAAACTCGCTGTATTACTGGTGAAGGTATACACACCCTCCTTCCAGGAGTCAGCTCGATCCGCCGCGATCACATTGACCAATCTGCCACCGAGATCAACACCATCACTGCTGTCTTCAGCCGCCAGGCCTAATGTACCGGTATCATAACTCAGCGTAGGATAATCATAATTTTTGGTCAGAGTGCCATTGGCACTGACAGCCTCCACCTGATACTCAACCGTGAGCGCTTCATCCCCCATATAACTAAAGCCAGCGACGCACAGCGGATTACTGCTGTTGCCATCGGTCGTTAAATCCGAAGTTAATACAAAATGGTCAGGGTAAAAACGCCCAATTACCGGCTGTGTCGAGGCCGGTATGGTTAAACTGTTGCCTGTCACCTGCCAATCGCCGCTATCAATTCCTATCTGGATACTGCCCACCTCTGAAAAATAGAGCGAAGATATAGTCGCAATCCCTTTATCAAAGACAGTTTCGGGCAGCGCTAGCGAAGCCCCCGGGGGCGCCCAAAGCGGTAGTGGTACAATCGGGGCAATCAGGCCTTCACCATCAACATATCGAAGTATGCCGTCTTTAGCGTTCGAATTAGATGGAGTATCACGCAACCGTGTTAACGCCAAACCAACCCGATAAGATGACGTCACCGTCGCGCCATCAACCGCCAGCGCCTGTATCACCATATCAAACGGTGCATCAGCAGCGACAAAGCCATCACCACTGTCAGCTGTTCCGCTAGGATTTAACGCCGTGATATCGCCACTTCTATATATTTTATCGATCCGTAAGCTTTGCGGACTAAACAGTATCTCGCTGCTACCCTGCAGGATCTCATCGCCTGTATCCGCGGGTGGATCCCCCGTGTCATAAAGGTCTTTCGCATGCAGCGAGATCTTCCCGGCATCCCAATAAGTAACGTTGCTTAGGGTCGCAACACCCAGAGCAAATTCCGCCGCGATAGAGACAGCATTAGCCTCGCCAACGCCCAAGGCCACACCATCAATCTCTGCCAACAAGCCTGCCGCCGGATCAGGGTCAACATAGCCCTGCCACATCTCCAGCGATTTCGCCCCTTCAAAATCAATTAGCGGTTCACAACCGGACTGACTGGGGTCATCACCGACAGCAGTCAACACCAAGTTAAAAGGTTGCCCGGCCAACTGATTTGGGATAGCAAAGCTAGGGTCATGCCAGGGGGTGATTTCGGCAAAAAAACCTTTGGCGCGAAAGGTGACAGCGGCGCTGTTGCTGGACAGTCCATCGCTCACGGTAATAGTCACCGTTTCCGGTACGACATTATCAAGCCCAAGCACAATTTCACCGCCATCACTGGCGTTAAAGCTATAGCGGATGTCACCGTTGCCTAGATCCTGCAGTACGCCATTCGCATCGACCGCCGACCAGATACCGTTGTCGGTATCGGTATTGATTTGAATGTCACCTAAATACCCCCCCACCAACACGCCGTTTTGCTCTACCCGAATGCCTATCTCCTGCACCCGGCAGGTCAATGCATCCGGCGAAGCGGTAATAATGAAGTCATAGATGGGATCCGTATTTGAGCGATACGTCAGCGCGATATATCCCACATCCTCAGGTAGGTGAGCACGGTCGCGGTCATTGGCCTGATCTTCATCGGTGACAAAACTTGCTGCCTGACGGAAGTTCTGACAGCGGCGCAGCCAGCCACCATCGCTGCCGTCTCGAGAATTTTTATTCGCCACCAGTACCGGCGGATCAATATAGTCGTTGATATGGGAGTTTAAGTATTCACACTGCTGATCCAGATCTCGCGTGCGGCCATTGTTGCCATGGGTACGTCCACGGCCAAACTCATAAAGAATGGTTTCACTGTTACTTTGAAAACTGCCACTCCCTGTACCCGCTAAGTAAGCGATAGTTTCGGGTGATGTCGGCCGTCCTTGGGCATTGGTACGTCCCGGTACTTCCGACATCTCTATCGCCAATTGCGCCCCGCTGCCAGTGACATTGCGGATCACTGTCGTCTTCCATAAATCAGGATTATTATTGCTCTGGATTTGACCAAGCACAGCCGGCGTTGTCGCAAACACAGCGTCAAAGCTAAGCGCTTCCCAACCGCCTCTTCCTGTACCGCTGTCGGTCGTTTTACCCTGATATTTTTGCGTCTCTATCGTTCCCGCTTCAAACTCACCACCGCCCGGCATCTGTACCCGCCCCGGCAAAGTGACAAAATAATCCACATCAACCATCGGCTTCTGACCCGGTTGATTGGTATAACGATTAGGCGCTTCCAGTTGCACGATATCAAAACCGGTAGAAGTCACATTGCGCACAGCGACAGACGCAGGGCCATCCTGCAAAGCATCGGGGTAAACAATGGTCGGCATCACGAACACCAGTGGAGTAATGCCAAGGTAATCATTGCTAAACGTCACCGAGCCCGACCCGTTGTTCATCTCGGTTCGGCCCCATTCATAGGTTGGTGGCGGACAGCGTTCAAGCACGGCATCAGCCACAATAGAGAAACTGCTGTCACTCGGGGCTTGCCACAGCAAGCGATAGGCATTGCTGCCGGATTCCTCTTCGTGACGATACTCAATCTCATGGTAACCGGCTTCAAGACCCACACTCGCTTGATAGGTGGTGCAGTAGTTACAATCGCCATGGGCACCGTACCAGCCGGTTATCACCTCACCGTCGATTAACAGTTCTACCGCATCGTCACCATCCACAGCAAATTTATACTGACCGGTTTCCGGTACGTGGATATAGCCGATAAAACGGCTGAGAAAATAATCATCAGCGCCATGGGGGTTGCCAGAACCATCAATGGTCGCAACGACACTACGCCCTTGCTCGGTGCCCAAACGACCGTAGTTATCCACCAGGGTTTGAAACTGCGCAGCGTCTAACGGGGCTCCCGGTGGCTTATCAAAGGTATAAAAATCCAGCCCCGCGACGGGCACCGGACATTCTGGGATGATCGGCGGCTTGGTACTAAAACAGGTCGACAGGTTGTCGGTGGGTACAATAGTGAAGTTAGCACCATTAGCGATATCTGATGGCGTCTTCCAATACAGATAAAAGTACTCCTCGATCGCTAACTCCTGATGACGAAATTCGACACGATGAAAGCCCTGCTCAAGCCCAATTTGTGCAGGGAATTGCGGACTACCAGCACGGGCATGTTCACCATACCAACCCGTGATCACCTGACCATCAATCAGCACCTCGACGGCGTCATCACCATCAATAGCAAACTCGTAAATGCCATCTTCCGGCGCCTCGATATAGCCAGTAAATGTACTGATGTAATAGTCTTGTTGGCTGCTGTGGGGGTTAATATCTGTACCACCACCGTTGATCTCATCAACGATAGAGCTACCAAACAGATACGTATCATTGGCGTAGGTATTGATCAGCTGCTGGAATTCTGTGGCATCTGCCGCTGGCGTGTGCCCAACCGCTGAGCTGTCGAATGTAGACCAGGTGACTCCCGCGCCAATAGTTTCTGGGGATGGACAGGTTTGCGGAATATCAGGGAGAAGCGGCGGTTCATCGCCACAGATAGGCGAAAAATCGATACCAGTAACATCAACGCCATTAATGTCGCCATCATTCATTACCACATTTTTTCCATTGACGGCCCCATTAAGCTCACTACCGTTATTCATCACAAAATCATTGTCAGCAAAAACAGTGGCCCATATTCTTCCATCATTAAACCGTGTGGTTTGGCCCGAATAAAACAACAGTCGTTTGGGATCACCATTGTTGTTGATGCGACCATTACCACTGTTCACTTCAAAGTGGTCTTTCACCATCACTGTTGCTGTACCACTGCCGCTAAGTTCAACCCGTCCATCGTTAAGCGTAAAAATACCGTTGACCCAAAATATCCCCTCGGGGAAAGTCAACCGGGCGCTGCTGTTATTGATTTGGATCGAGCCCACTTTGTATTCACTGTGATTGGCAGAAAACTCAACGCGACCACCATTGATCTGAATAGCGCCAAACTCATTGCCATTAAAGGGAGCTTCCCCTAGGACGATCTGCTCACCGTTATTCGCTTGAATAAATTCGTTACTGCTGGAGACTTGAAAGGTAAAAGTGTCACGACCAGCGGCAGAAGTCCCTGTAATCGAACAAACGTCTGGCCCAGGAATGCTTCTACAGGAGTTATTTGGTAAAGGATCCGGCGTGCTGTTTACAAAAGGCAATTGGCCATCGATGCTGTTGTATATGCGGGAGTTGTTATACATGGTCAAACGACCATTAATGTCCCAAGATTGCGCAGGCTTGGTAAACAAGGCATCGCAAGTCACCGCCAACGAAAACGGAGAAACAAGCAGAAAGGTAAACAAAACAACCAAACGCAGCATCGACTTCATAACGATTTTGCCTCAACTTCCACTTGCCGACTCATCACCAGCGCGGTAGAGCCACCACCCACCGTACAGGTCGCAGTGCTCACCAAATAATAATAGGTCACGCCCAAGTGTTTGCGATCGCTGCACTCCACCACCACACTCGCGCAGTTTTCCAGGCCAGTTATGCCTGCCAGATTTAACGCCGTAGTGCCACTGGAGCTAAAACTATCATCAAGCAAAGGGCTGGTAGGAGTGCCGTCACAATGCTGATCAAGACCACCAGCAGGAAACAGCGTGGTTAACACCCGTTCCACGCCCGTTTGTGCCGCCTGCATCGCTCGCACCCCATACACTTCAAAGGTCACGCTCTCTGACGAGGAGCCAAGCAAGCGGATCATCCCCGCCCCCAGCACAAACAACACCACAATAATAAACAGAGCGAGCAGCAAAGCACTGCCGCGCTGACGAGATGCCACGGTTAGGTCGTTGCGCTTTGCAGAGATAGGATCAGGGTACATTCGGCACCTGCACCTCATGGTTATAAGCCAATGTTTCGGCATCATCTACCCGTGTCAGTCGCAGGCGCACAATCACCAACGCATTGCGATTTAGTGTCGCACCAGCAAAACGAAAAACAGGCTCAGCGATCAGGTTATTTGACACTTGTGTTGCCATCAGCAAACCGCCACTGGCAAAGAGCGGCTGGCTCGACTGGTAGCCATAATTCAGGTGCAGATAGACACTGCCATTGCGCACACAATAGCTCAGTGGCTGCGCCGCAAGATAGAAACGTTTACCCGGCGAATCGGCGGCAAACTGGGTCGCTGCTGCAAAGTCGATCTGTTGCAGATCTTCCTCCCCCGACACATCGCTAATCGCCGTTACCGTATGGCGTCGCCCACTATTAGCGTATACATGATCCGTTAACAGCGGATACACCAACATCTGATCACCACTGCTAAAACTGTAATTATTAATTTTAATCACCTGCGCCTGAGCAGCGGCTGTTAACACCGGTAGATCAATATAGCTGGCACTGCCCCGCAGTGGCAGCAACTCCAGACACTGTACCTGGGTGCCACTGACAGCACCGGATCTCACACGCACACTGTTGGGCACCGCACTCCGAATATCGCGAGTGATCCGCTCCAAAACAAAACGACTTTCACTAAGTAGCTGTTCACGCGCAGCGACATCAACATAGATCTCACTGCCTATCTCGATAAAGCGGGTGATCCCCGCCGACAAGATCGCCAACAACAGGATAGTGACAATCATCTCTATCAGGGTGAAACCGCGGCGCGTGCGCGGAGTTCGTGGCACTATCAACTTAGCTTGAGCAATAGCCATCAGTAGTTCCCCCGATAGCCGCTAAATGCGATCTGCTCACCCGACGGCAGGGTGACCAAAATGGTGACCCGTTTCGCCGCACGGTTATTTGCCAACCCCAAGGCCGCACCGTCGTACGCCACACTGACCTGCAAGCGGTAATTTTGATAGAAGTCAGTCAAGGGCTCACCGAGGGCATTTTCGATCTGATCTCCGCTTTGGTCGAGGCAGTGATAGTCATCGACATCGTTATAAGTGGCGCGATCGTTTCCCTCTTCTGTTGCCGCACTCATCCCCGATGCCGGACAGGTGGGGATCGTCGCAATACAAGCAACCAAAACACCTGCGGGCCCAGCTTCGTCACAGCGGTAGCTGCCAGCCGGGTTATTACTGCAATCAGTATCGGAGCGCTCATCGCCAGTGTGGCCTGAGCACTCATCAAACTTCTTCGTCAAAATTTCATTCAGCAAGGAGTGCCCAAGCTCTGAAGCACGCACCTGATGGAAAGGGTCAACACTGCGGCTGGCCTGCGGAAAAATCATGGTCAGCATAGTAACTAGCGCTACCGCCAGAACAATAATGCCGATCACCAGTTCGATGAGACTAAAGCCGTTGCTGCACGTTAGGGGCGTTCGGCCATCAACAGCCATGGATATAGCCCTCCGACTCAATACAGATGCGCAACGTCACCTCACCATTCACGGTAATTTCACAGCCACCAAAGCAAGCGGCTAGAGGACGGCCACTGCCATCAAAACGGATATCAGCAGGCAGTCCCGATGTGCGATTAAAGCCATAAACGACGCGGCCAGATTCACTGCCTAAATCAGCGCTGCGATTAGGTTCGAGTGGCGTAGAAAAATAGTCGTCGCTGTAGCCCCGGGACGAGGCACAGGGGTTCAGATTAGGAACGCCAAAACGGGTTGCTTCCAGCAGCAACTGATGGCAGGTTTCAGCTCTATCATTCATGGCATTGAGCTGAATTAGACGCAAACTCGCCAACAGGCGATCCCGGTAGGTGTATTCTTCAAAGCCGCCGCGGCCAAAAAATTTACCAGCCACCACCACCGCAATGATCCCCACAAGAATAATGGTGGTGACCAATTCAACCAAAGTGAAACCGCGGTGGGCGCGTTGAAAACTCAGCAACAGAAGGCACCTAACAAATTGAGTTACTTAACTAAGTCTTCTTAGCATAGCTGGCCTAGCGAAGGATTGACCACTGCCACAAAGGTGAGAAAAACAAGCTAAACATCGCCATGCTTAATGAACAACTGTCTACAGTTGCATCAATTCAGCGCTCTGTTATCTAGATATGCAACAAATGCCAGATCTAACAGCCATCACTTGCCGTCACAATCACAGGACGGTTGTCGGTATCAATCGCCTCGTTATATTCAACCTGACATTTATCTGCAAGAGTGTCTGTGCCATCGGTACCTGACAAAGTGATCACCGCATCGGCGGTCAAACTGAAATCGATGTCCCACTCTTCACCATTACTGCCATCACCAAAAATGGTCTCTAGCACCACACTTAAATCTCGCTGGGTGGCTCGAGGGTAACCATAAACCGTATTGACTTCATTATCTCCATTACAGCTGCTTGTTGGTGTGCCAGAGAGCAGCACACAAGCAAAAGGTGCGCGCTGCTTATCCTGAATCGCCGCTTTACTGTAGGTGAGTGTCGAGGCCCCTTCTAACGCAGCCTTCATCCCCTGTAGGGTTGATTTTCGGGCGTCCCCTTGCAGGTCAATAAACTTAGGCGCCGCGGTCACAGCCAAGATCCCAAGAATAATGATCACCACAACCAGTTCTATCAGAGTAAAGCCTTGCTGCCGCATCATCTAACCACCTCATAAACAAGGTTATTAACATCAGTTTAGTGGCTGAATGTAGCCCTGACACAGTTCTTTCATCGGGAAGTGACCAAGGTCACCGATTGCTAATGGAAGATGAAACCCGCACGCAGGGGGGAAGCAGCAACAAAAAAGGCGCCGAAGGCGCCTTTCATGATCTGTGACTAACTGTAAGCTTTAGCAGCCGGCAGTTTCAGTCACAATAACAGGACGACTATTCGCATCGTTTGCTTCGTTATACTCAACTTGGCATTTATCCGCATCAGTGTCGGTACCATCGGTACCCGACAGGGTAATTACCGCGTCCGCAGTCAAAGTCAAATCGATGTCCCACTCTTCACCGTTTGAGCCATCACCAAATACTGTTTCCAGTACTTTCTGTAGATCCGCGGTAGCAGCCTTTGGATAGCCATATACAACGTTCACTTCTGTTGCCGTTGCATCTGTACAAGTATCAGGATCGGCCGCTGTACCACTTAACGCCAAGCAGGCCGCAGCTTTCTTTTCGATACCACCAATAGCCGCTTTACTGTAGGTCAGCGTAGACGCCCCTTCCAAAGCCGCTTTCATGCCCTGCATGGTTGACTCTCTCGCATCGCCTTGCAGATCAATAAATTTAGGCGCGGCAGTAACTGCCAAAATCCCCAGAATAATGATCACGACGACCAGCTCAATCAGGGTAAAACCTTGTTGCTTTCTCATACTTAAAACCTCAGGAGTAGTTAACTAAGCTTAGTTATTAATATTAATGGTCACACGCCCTGTGGCCGGGAAATATTGAAAGTTGTTCCCAACGCCTGTCGTGGGATTAAGGTAGTTACCCGCCGCATTCTGCTCCATGGTCGTCACCAAATAGAAGTCACAGGTATGGTTAACACCACCACCAGACACTTCAACAAAATAACGGAATGCATTCTTGTTATTAGGATCATTTAAATCAGCCAATGTACCAGTGACAGTTGGCGGATTTTGCAGCATGCCTTCCCACACCTGAATACAGTGTGTCTCGTCAATGCCGTCATAAGTTTGGCCTGTCACATCCGCTATCGGGTAGCCCGGAGACACGCTCTCTACAATCTCTTCAGTCAGATACAGACGTACACCGTCGTACCAGATAGAGTTCTCACTGTCAGCAGTTGGGCGGCCTTCTGCTTCCCATTGCGCTCTGACTAGCGAAACACCGGTAGCAAAACCACCTGCGATCCCTTCGATATTAGCCGCCTCAGCTTCATCCGTGATATTGAGGAACTTGGGCAAGGCGGTCACTGCCAAAATACCCAGAATGATCACGACGATCACAAGTTCGATCAGTGAGAAGCCGCGTTGCTGTTTCATCATATTTACCTGTTAGTTAACAAAATTAAGGATCACTACAGCCCTAATAGTAAGAGCTAATTCAATTGTTTGCCTAGCGCTTCATCGCCATTTTGTTGGATGGCTCGTAGTTTTTCTGCCCGTTGCGATAGGGTTCCATGACGTAAATCAACATCAAAGTACACCTCCTCGCTAATCAGGTAGCGGCAATATTCTCCATGCAAACGCCGATCCACCATCGCCACGGCCGAGATCGGCCGCTGATTTATCTCCATCGGCTGTGCCAGCATCAGCCGCCATAACTCATGGCAATCATAACTGCCATAGGGAGTACGCAAATCTGGAATACCAAACTTACCCATGGTCATAAGCGTACCCTCTAATTCCAGCTGTGGCGGGCGTCCGTGGATAGTCCACTGGGTTCTTACCATGTTTAACCGCACCAGAAAATTGTTAGTGAGACGATTAAACGCAGAGTCTTCCACCTCGCGCTTGGCATCATCTTGACTGCTGAGCAACACGGTCGCCAACACCATGATCACCGCCAAAGCCGGTAAAAAATAGAACATGCGGCGTTCCGTATCCAGCTGTCGATTTTCTGGCACCTTAGCCCCCCTTCATGGCACTCATCATGTCCCACATCGGCAGGTAGATACCCAGCGCCAACAACAACACCATGCCTGCGACCACACCGATCAAAATGGGTTCAATGCGCGCTGTCAGTGTTTTCAAATCATAGTCCACTTCGCGTTCATAATACTCGGCAGCATCCAGCAATAGTTCATCGATACGTCCAGTCTCTTCCCCCACCGCAATCATCTGCATCACTAGGGGGGTAAACAGCTCTGAACTGTTGGCGGTGCGCAGCAGGCTTTCACCACGCTCAATCCCCTGCCGCATATCACGGATCTTTTGCCCCATAAATTCATTATCGACCGCATCAGCAACTAAGTTTAATGCATGGGTAAGTGGCACACCCGATTGCAACATCAACGAGAAGCTACGGGCATAACGGGCCAGCGTAGAGCGATTGATAATATCGCCCACAATCGGCATGCGCAGCTTAAACCGGTCCCAACGCCAACGCCCTTTGGGCGTATTTATCGCGTAAATCGTACCGCTCACCAATGTCACAGCGCCGAGCAATAACGCCCACCAGTACTTGACAAAGAAGTTACTCATGCCGATCAAAATCCGCGTCGGTAAGGGTAGCTGGGCACCAAACTGTTTGAACATATCAGCGAACGCTGGGATCACCATGATATTCATAATGACCAAAGCGATGACGATGGCGATCACCACAAAACTGGGATAACGCAACGCGGTTTTAATCCGTTTACGGGTTTCTATCTCCAGCTCCAAATAGCCTGAAAGCTGCTTAAACGCGTCTTCCAACCGGCCGGTGTTTTCACCCACATGGACGATCGCGACAAACAACTTACTGAAGATTTTGGGATGTTGGCTCATCGCGGTACTGATGGTACGCCCGCCCTCAAGCTCTTGTGCCACATCACTCAATGCCGCTTTCAGTGCTTTTGATGTCGATGACTGCGCCAGCCCATTGATCGCCCGTAGTATCGGTACCCCAGCCTTACTCAGAGAGAACATCTGACGAGTAAACAGCGACAGATCATCCAAGCTGACCTTGCTCGGCAACAGATCGTTGATATCAAAACTACTGCCCTCTGCAGCGCCCGCTTTCGCCTTAACCTGCAGTGGGATCACCTGGCGTTGCGATAGCAGATCAGCAGCAGCACCCGCATTCGCAGCATCAATCTGCCCCTTAACTTCGCCACCCCGGCTGTCTCGTCCTCGGTATTCGAAAGTTGGCATAGGCGTCTAGTTAACCTTCCACTGCATCGGCGGTGACCTTCACCGCCTCGGGGATATGTTCAACATGCTCTGCCAGTCTGAGTACCTCATCAACCGTAGTGATACCAGCAAACGCATAATCCAGCGCCGCTTCGGCTAACGGCTTAAAGCCCTTGCTGCGCTTCGCCGCCAGTGCAAACTGTTGTGGGTCGCTTTGGCGTAACGCCGCCATCATGGCATCGTCCAGCTCAAGTAGCTCAAACACACCGATCCGACCACGATAACCGGTATAATTACAGGACTGACACCCGACTCCTTTATGGAACACTTTGTCGGTCAGTGAGAAGCCTGACAGCCCTTCCAACCACACTTTTTCACTGTCATTTAAAGCGTGAGGCTTGCCGCAATTGTCACAGATCCGCCGCACCAAACGCTGTGCCACCACCGCCCGCAAGGCACTAGCCACTAAGTAACCAGCCGCGCCCATATCGATCAAACGCAGTGCTGAGGTCACCGCATCGTTAGTATGCAGTGTGGTTAACACCAGGTGACCGGTTAAGGCACCCCGTAAACCAATTTCAACGGTTTCATGATCCCGCATCTCCCCCACCATGATGATGTCGGGATCCTGACGTAAGGTGGTTCTCAGGATCTGAGAGAAACTCAAACCGATCTTGCTATTCACCTGTACCTGATTAATCCGTGGCAGACGGTATTCCACCGGATCTTCCACCGTAATGATCTTTTTCCCCGGTTCGTTTAATTCGCTCAACGCACCGTACAAAGTGGTGGTCTTACCGCTACCCGTCGGCCCGGTCACTAGGATCATGCCGTGAGGGCGTTTCAACTGATGGCGCAGCCGCCGCAATAGGTCATCCGGTAATCCGGTTTGTTCCATACTCAGCAGGCCAGCGGATTGATCCAGCAAACGCATCACCACCGACTCGCCATGCTGCACCGGCATGGTAGAGACACGTACATCGATGGAGTGACCACGCACCTTAATGTTAAAGCGGCCATCCTGGGGCAGGCGTTTTTCCGAAATATCCAGCCCCCCCATCAACTTAAGACGCAGCACCAAGGCCGCAGCGATACGCGACTCTTCGAGAATATTTTCCTGTAACAGGCCATCCACCCGCTGGCGGATCCGCAACGCGTTTTCATCCGGCTCTAAATGCACATCCGATGCACGTACCTGCACCGCATCTTCAAAAATAGACTGTAACAAGCGCGCGACCGTCGAGCTTTCACCCTCTTCATCGCCATCACCACCAAGGCTGAAATCTTCGGTCTGTGAGTACTCTTCGCCCAATTGGTTGGCAAATGAGGCGATCTCTGCCGTCCGCCGATAAAGTTGATCGTAAGCCTCGAGTAACTGCGCTTCCTTGACTACTGCCAGCTCAATTGGCTTGGACAACAACATCGCCAAGGCATCTTGCGCACTAAGATCTGCCGGATCGCTCATTGCCACCAACAGACTCTGCCCTTTATCCTGCACCACTAGCGCACGATGACGCCGAGCGTGTACTTCAGGGAGTAGTTGGGCAATTTTTGGATCCAGACGCAGATCCTGTAGATCGATAAATGGAATATTGAGCTGTTGTGATAAGAACTGCAGCAGCTGCTCTTCCGTCAGGTGTCCCAAATCGATAAGGGTCGCGCCCAGCTTGCGCCCACCGCTGCGCTGCGCCTGTAACGCTTGTGTCAGCTGCTCTTCGGTTATGATGGACTCATGCACCATCAAGTCACCTAACCGCATGCGTAACTTCGCTTGCGCCATTACAGCTCTCCCAATTGTTGAATTCGTTTCTTAGCATAACCGACTGCGGAGGCAGACAAATTGCGGCTTTTTAACGCTTGCTGAAATGCTGCCAGCGCGGTCTGGGTATCATTTAGCCCATCGGCGGCAATCCCCCATCCCAACCACCAGCGCCCTTGCTCTGGCTGGTATTGCGCCAATAAGCGATAGCTGCTCACCGCATCGGCATACTGTTTTAACTGTTGAGCCAAGGCACCGCGCAACGCATGAAAATCAACATCTTCAGCCGCAGGCAGTGGCCCTTGATTGAGATACGCCAACGCTTGGCGTTCATTTTTTCCTTGCTGAAAAATACGTGCCAGCATCAAGCGAAACTCTACGTTACCAGGCTGCACCTTCAGCCCTTCACTCAATATTTTCGCCGCTTTGCCTGAATTCTTTTGGCCATAATAGAGGCTTGCTAAGCGCGCTCGCGCCTTTGCCTGATCAGGCTTAATCGCCAACACTTGACGCAATAAGTCTTGGGCTCCGCTGATATCTCCCGCCTCAATGCGCTCTTCGGCTTTGCGAAATTTCGCCGCTGCCAATTCGCTTTGACTAAGACGCACCTCTTTGATCGCCATCACTTTGGGTGCTTTTGGCGGTTCGGCCACAACTGGCGCGGGTGCAACCACCGCTTTAGTCTCAGTGACAGGCTCAACTTTAGGTGCAACCACAGCAACGGCTTTGTCATCCGGCATTTTTTCGGGTTTTGCTTGTGGCTTTGCTTTCGCTACCGGTAGATCAGCTTGCGGCCGCACGGGATCGTCGGTGGGCTGTTCAATCACAAGTGGCACATTTTGTTGCGCCACCATCGACAGGCGATCCGCTGCATCGACGACGGTCAGAGGCTGTTGCGGTTCAGATTTTCCAGCAAGGTTATCGCCAGCTAACACGGGCTTCCCTTGCATCTTTGTGGACTGGATAACAGCTGTAGGCTCGGCAACCTCAGTTGCCGGGGGGCTCGGTAGTGAGAAATTGCCCGCAAATAACCACCATCCCCCTGCAAGCAAAAGCAGCACAAGCAAGAAAACAGCCGCCAACCAGCGAAAATTGAGATTTTCTGGTGGTCGTTCAACCCGTCCGCCAGACACCAACGGTGACGTCGCACTGACCGGAGCATGTTGCTCACGCTTTTCCAGATCTTTGAGCATCTGATTGATCACACTCATAACCAATCTCCGCTGCTGACACCCCAAAGCAGAGCCACGACAGAGACCGAAGCCATGCACAGCCAGCGCCACAGTCCACTGCCCATAGATGCCTCTTCCGTATCTCGAATAGCCGCCTTAACATCCTTTGCCAGCAGATAGTGGCGCCCCTGACCATAAGCGAGGATCAGCGCTTTATGCGCAAGCACATTGATCAATCGAGGGATCCCTCGGCTGCCACGATGGATCTGTTTAGCGATATTGGTCGTGATCAAATCCGCCGACTTATTCCCCGCCACCCGCAAACGATAAACGATGTATTGGTGCACTTCGCTGGCGTTCAATGGCCGCAGGTTGTAGGAAAAAGTGATACGTTGGCGCAGCTGCCGCAGTTCGTCACCTGCCAAGCGCTGATCTAGTTCAGGCTGGCCAAATAACACCACTTGCAGCAGCTTACGGCGTTCTGTTTCCAAGTTAGTAAACAGGCGTAGCGCCTCCAGACTTTCCTTGGGCAGCGCTTGTGCTTCATCCAAGATCAACACGACGGAATGCCCTTGCTGATGCAACTGCAGAAGTTTGTCTTGAATGCGTTGAGTGAGCTGTTGCTGGTCTGGTTTGCCTGTCGTCCTCACCCCGAGCTCAGTGGCGACCGCCACTCTTAACTCTTCCGGTGACAGATAAGGGTTCGGGATATAGGCGGTAACAAAATGCTCAGGTAGATCGTTAAGCAGTTTACGACAGATCAGCGTCTTACCCGTTCCGACCTCGCCCACCACTTTGATAAAACCTTCACCGGTTTTTAAAGCTGTCAGTAGCGTCGCCAGCGCTTCCTGATGCGCTGGCAGCCCATAAAAAAATTCCGTATTAGGCGTAAGGGTGAACGGCAGCTCACGCAGGCCAAAATGATAAAGGTACATACCTCAGAATTCTTTCTCCGGCTCAGGATACCAACGCTCTAACAATTCCGAGGAGCGCTCTAACTCCTTGGTGGAGCTTTCACGGGTCAGCAAGGTTGGCTTAATCAAGATAACCAACTCAGCTTTTGACGAAAACTCACGTTTATTAGTGAAGAACTCACCCATAAACGGAATATCACCTAACAGCGGCACCTTAGAGTCGGTATACCCTGTCAATGAGGTCATCAAACCACCAATGACTACCACGTCACCACTGTGCGCTTTAATCACTGTATCGGTTTCCCGAATATCGCTCACCGCCAGCGGCAGATCGATGGTGTCGCCGCCAAACACAATCACTTTGTTCTCTTCAGTCACGTCGGTGATCGATGGGTGAACGTGCAATAAAACGGTACCGTCTTCATCGATCTGCGGGGTCACATCAAGGGAGATACCGCTAAAAAACGGGGTCAGTTCGATATCAGGCGTAGTTGAGGTCGCGGTGCCAGTCACTGTGGTGGTAGACACATCAGTAACATAATACTCATCCGTCCCCACTTTAATTAGCGCCTTTTGGTTGTTGGACGCAGAGATCCGTGGACTGGACAGCACGTTCACCTCCCCTTGCGTTGAGAGCAGGGAGATAACACCACTGAAATCACTGTTCGAGAAACTAAGATTAACGATACCGCCCAAGTTGGTGGTGAGTTCGTTACCCAGCGTCGCCGCTGTATTGGTGAAGTTGAAATCGGTGCTACCTATATGGCTAACCGCTCGCTCCCAGTTGATCCCCTGCTGGAAATCATCGTTCAGCGTCACCTCTATAATTTTAGCTTCCAGCAGAACCTGTCGTTGTAACGTTTCTTCCGAACGAGCCAAGTAATCACTAACCTTGCGCAGCTCTTCAGGGTAGGCATGAACCGTCACCAAACCGGATTGCGGGCTCACAATCACCTTCCGCCCGGTGCCATCTCCTACCAGAGAATTCAAGATTGTCGTCAGCTCCGTCCAATAATCCGTTTGACTCTTCGTGTGGATGAGCGTGCCACTTAAGCCCTGGCTGTTACTGTCAGAACCGCTGGAATCACTATAGCTGTCACTGCCACCTGAACTATCACTGTTGCTATTACTGTCATCATCATCGGTCAGACGCGTGGTCAGGATGGTCGTCCGCGACTCGCCGTCACGGGTCATAAACAGGTAATCAAGGGAAAATGTTTCGGTTCGCATACCGGCGGGGAAAATATTCAGCACTTTGCCACTGCGTCGAACATCGTAGCCGTATATATCTGTCACCACATCGAGCGTTTCAGCCAGGGTGACATCTTTCAGGTGTAAGGTAATATCCCCCACCACATCAGGGTGAACAGCCACGCTGTATGAGGAGTCATCAACCAAGCTGGCAAAAAACTGTCGCGCTGGAACACCATCGGCACTGATCTCGAAACGGCGCTCCTGCAGTAACGCCTCCCCTGCCAAGGTCGGGGCGGCAGGTTGGGTCTCGGGCATCAATTCAGCCATCACATCCGCCGGCGGCGCGGTGGTTTCTATATCCGCTTGTTCATTTTGCCGGTTATTATCAATCGCTTCCTTAATGGCTTGTTTTTGCTCGGTATGGGCCAGTTTTGGCGTCGTTTCGCAGCCCAATAACAGGCCTAACCCACAAATCGCAATAACACTTCGCTTCATCAGCATGTTCACTTTTCCTATTTCGACGCCTGTTTGACCGTAGTAAACAGAGTCAACTTAACGCGCTTATCTCCGCGGATCAGTTCAACCTGATTGGCCGATATCTTCCCGACAGTGTATCCACGGATCTTCTGTCCTGTACGCAATTGCTGGCCATTAATAATGACCAAGCTTTGCTCATCTTGAAATAAAATCTGTTGCAGCTGCAAAGAGGAAGGTTTTGCAGCCTGTTGCCCACCGCCAACGGCGGCTCTCTGCTGTCCGGGTGGACGCGTCGGATCCTTCAATTCAGTGGCAGCCATCGCCAGCGATGAAGCGCAGATCAGTAAGCTAAAAAACAGTCGTTTCATCCTAGCTCCCGATAAATGTTCGGCTGGTACTGAGGGTAAACAGCTCAATCACGAGCAGGGCTTTTGGATAGCTACCCACTTGGTAATTAAAGCTCTTCCAGTAAAAACGTGTCGGCAGCCCCTCGACCTCGGCAATAAAACGCATCAAATCGAAGTAACGCCCCTCGAGCTGTAACTCAATACCATGTTGATAAAGGTTTATCTGCTGACCGGAATCATCCACCAGATCCAGCATCGGGATCGGTGTTTTAGAAGTCAGCGCCAACAGCTTCACGCCTTTGCCTTTATCCAGCACCTGTTCCAACACAGCGGCCATCCGGTAGGCTGGCACCAAATCAACGGTTTGCGTTTCTAACTGCTGGTCGAGTTTGCGAATAGCAAGCTCTGTTTCCTCAATCTCTTGCGTCAATAGCTCATTCAGATCCTTACTTAGGCGGATCTCAATATCGGCGATCTGAGTCTGGGTACGAGACTGTTCATCAAGCGCCTTGACCATATTGGCCTGAGTTTTTCGCAACTGAAGATAGGCTGGATCGACAAATAGGCTGTAGCCACCGAAAAGCACCAACACTAACCCTGAGACCAGAATGAGCACCCGTTCCCGGATGCTTAATCCATGATAGCGCGTGAGTAACTGCTGCCACTGGCTCATTCACTCTCTCCCGGTAAGCTGCTGAGAGTAAACAGCAAGCGCTGATTTTCATCCCGACTCATAGACAGCGAAGCGAACCCGGCCTTTTGCAATCTTGGCCCTTGGTGGAACCCCTGCACCCAACGGGGTACAGCTTTCGACGTGCGAGTGAAGCCGGTCAATGCCAGATTAGTTTCGCTGGCTTTTATACCACTCAACCAGACATCATCATCGTGATGCTTAGCTAGCTCCAACATCAACTGTGAGAACCCCTGATTCTTTAGCGGTTCACGGTTACTTAGCTCACGTAGTAAATGGGTTTTCACTTTATGTTCGGCGGTTACCAACTCTTTTTTCCGCACCAAGTTGCTGGATGGCTGTCGCTGTTGCAGCTGCTGGGTCAATGCCGCCAGCTGCTGATTGAGTTGTTTGTTGGTCATCTGTGTCATCGACAGTTGATATTGCGCGTCAGCCAAACGGGAATTCAACCAGATGGCACTCCCGGCAATAAACAAAATAGAGAGACACCAAAACACCAGCACAACCGGCAATGACAACGACTCTCTTTGCGGTCGCAAGGCATCAACATAAAGATTGATATGTTGCTTCATTCGTCCCCCATGCCGGCAGCGAATACCCCAGCAAAACTGAGTAACTCACCGCTGTTCAAATTGGCAGAGATCGCCACTTCAGGCTCGAAGGTGACCACGGGAATAAAGAAATTGGCAGACATTAACTCAAGGAGCAACGGGGTATTGTCACCCGGCAAAGCGACCACTATCTGTTTCACTGGCGCTTGTCTTAACTGGCTTTCAAAGTAATCCAACGAACGCTGAACTTCCAAGCTCAAATTATCAACAACACCAGCTCTTAGCTCTTCGCCAGTCATCGACACCAGCAGGTCATAGCCACGAATACGTCTTGAGAAAAACAACATCCCCTGCTTCACAATTAACAGCAGCAGCTCTTCATTTGCCTGTTGCACTAACAGCAGTTGCGCTTCGTCGGTCACTGGAAACAGTTTTGGCAACGTCAGCTCATCAACCGCGATGCCGCTTAACGGCAGCTTAGCCGCGTGTATGCCATCAACCATCGGCTTAAGCACTTGAATATCGGCACAAACCACATTGAGCTTATTCGCTCCGGCAGGCTGCACCGGCAGTTCGAAGTAATCGAGGATCATATTTTCGGGTGCGATAGGCACCAGATCTTTGATCGCCCAAGAGAGCGCTTGAGCGATCTCTGCGTCATCGACTGCTGGGCGATCAACTTGCACGATGTGATAGTAACTAGGTCCCACCACCAGCTGGCAGTCACTGGCGTTAGGGGGCAGCGCTTCGCCCGTGGCAAGCGTTTGCTCAAAAGTGATGTCTGAGCGATAACTCAAACTCTCCGCGGATATGGTATGAGGTGCTCCGGCGCGAAAGCGGCACAGAGTTAACGTATCATTGCTGACCCTAATACCGATACGTTCTCCGGACGCCTTGCGGCCAAACAAACGACCGAGCGGCATTCATATCTCCCTTGCGGCCTCTGCGGGCCTTTATCATAGGTTACAGCTTGCGCTGTATAGTTTAGGATTATCGCTTAAACGCCCCGCTTATCAATGAACTAATAGCCTAAACTGTTGTGCCTGTGGCAAAAATTGACGATGTTCACGCAAAATTAAGAGATCTAGCACAGGCTTCACCACTGATGCCGGTGCCATTACCACTGTGTCAGCGCCATGGCATCACCCTCTATTGCAAGCGCGATGATCTAATCCATGGGGAAATTTCCGGTAATAAATGGCGTAAATTAAAGTATGGCTTGCTCTACGCCGCAGAAAGGGAGCTGACGCATCTGCTCAGTTTTGGTGGCGCCTTCTCCAATCATATTGCTGCGCTGGCGGCAGCCGGTCACCACTTTGGATTTACCACCACCGGCATTATTCGCGGCGAGCCGGATGCCGCCAACCCGACACTCAAACGCGCCGCTGAGCTGGGGATGAAATTGCACTTTGTCGATCGCCAAACCTATCGGCGCAGACATGAACCGGAATACCTTGAGCAACTGCGACGCCAACATCGCAATACGCTGATTTTGCCTGAGGGCGGTAGTCATGCCTTAGCATTGCCCGGCGTTGGCGAGATCCTGACAGAGATCGATATTGAATATGACAGCTTGATCACCGCAGTTGGCTCGGGAGGTACGCTTGCAGGGCTCATTGCCGCTGATCAGGGAAAACACCAACTGCTTGGCATACCTGTGGTAAAAGACAACAGTTTGGCAGCACGTATTGAGCGGTTAGTCGCGGAGCAAGCACCACACTACCAAGCAGCGCCGAGCCACTGGCAGCTGCTGCATGGTTACAGCGCAGGGGGGTACGGAAAAGTCCCAGCAACACTGCAACAGGAGTTGATTGAACTGGCGCAACATTGCCCTATCCCGCTTGAACCTGTCTATACCGGCAAAGCGTTTTTAGCACTGATGAGTTTAATTAAAGAGGGCTATTTCCCCGCCGGTCACAAAATTATTTTTCTGCATACTGGCGGGTTACAAGGCCTAGCCGGATTGGCTTACCGCGGGCTATTTCAGATGCCCAACACTAAGCCAAATTAGCTACTTTCGGTGCACTCAGCAACCCGTTCCAGTGATTCAGAAAAGAAGTGGCCTTGGCCACCGTAGACACCAAGATTTCGCAAGGTGCGCCATTCCGCTTCGGTTTCCACACCCAGCGCAAAAATATGCACTTTTTGCTCTTCCAAACTACCGGACAAACTGCGGACAAACAGCTGATTTTCAGGCCGATTTTGGATATCTCGGACGATACTGTGGTGCAGTTTCAGGTAGTCAATCTTTAGCTTGTTGATGTAGTGACTTCCCACCACTGTCTGCCCAACCCGATCAACCAACAACTGGCAACCTGTTTGCTGAAGCTTTAGCAGAGGCGCCTGTATATCATCTTGATGGTGACTGACGTGGTATTCAGAGACTTCAATGATAATGCGATGTGCGATCGCTGGGTGGCTGTCCAACGTGGCGAGTAACCACGTCATGAACTCATCATTCATCAGTGAGTCACAGGACAAATTGATACTGCAACGCTCGGTATCGGCTTTTTCATACTCAAGTAGCTTTATCAACTGCTCGATAATAATGCGGTCAATTTTTGGCAATAGCCCGCAGCGAGACGCCATAGGCAAAAACACCCCTGCGCTCACCAGCTGGCCTTTATCATCCCGCACTCGTGTTAGCACCTCATGGTGATGGATCCGACTGGCTGAGCTGGTAACGGCACTTTGAGTAAACATGACAAAGGTACGTCGGGCAATCGCATTCTCTAAAAGAGCACGCCAACGTACCGAGCCTAAAGCATGACCTCGTTCGATCACACCGCGGTCATACATAAACCAGCAGCTTGGGCCCTGCAGTTGCGCAGCCCGTAGTGCCATATCGGCTTCTGAAAGCACCTGATAGCCTTCATCTCCCTGAGCAAACAAAGCCACACCAATATGAATAAAGCACTCGCGGTCGACAATTTCCGGTACAGCTAAGCGACGCAGACCCCGTTGCAGTTTATTGGCAAGATCTTCCACCTCTCGAGGCATCAAATTAGGCACTAATGCGGCAAAATCCGCGCTGGAACGCCGGGCTATCACGGTATCGTTGTAACCAGCCAGAAGCTGCCCGAGTATATTACTGAATTGGGAGACCAACTCGGCACTGGCTTCCTCACCCAGTTGCTCTTTAATCAGGTCAAGTTCTTGCAGTTGGATCAGATAAACCGCACCGCCATCATTGGCTTCACTATCACGCAGAACGCCATCTAAACGGTTATCAAAAAATCGGCGATTACCAAATCCCGATTCCAGATCGGTAAAAGTATTGTCGCGAATAAACTGGTCAAAACGGCTGCGCTCTTGTTGCGCTGATTTGATCTGTTGCTGCAACTGATCCAATGCCTGACTAACGGCAGCAGGCGATTCTCCCGCCTCGGCTTGCGCGGCCTGACCATTTAAGATCCCTTCGCCCCGCTGCTGCAGCAGCGCCACACCCTGCATCTGTTGCCTGCTGATGCGGCCAGCATAAAGCACTGCAAAACTACTCACCATCACAGTAACTAGCAGTGCAACCAACCACCAAAGACTGCTAAACGCACTGATAAATAAAGGTTTTAGGCCCAGTAAACCCCAGCGTTTTTGGTGGGTCGGTAAGCGTAGTCTCACCACCGAAACACCCTGCGTGGCGAGATCTTCACCAGCCGGGTACTGATAAATAGTATGTCCACTCTGCTTAACGGTCAGAAAGACTAAATCATCAATCAAGGCCAGTGCAGGCTGCAACGACTCATGGTTTGCCTCTGCTTCATTGCTCTCTGCAAAATGCGTATCCAGCAGCCCTTCGATCACCGCAACCTGGTCAGCCCGTTGCTGCGAGGCGTGCAGCAAAGCTGCCGAGGCAAACAACAGGCCAACCAAGACCGTTGATAACAGCAAGCTGCCGGTCCATGCTCGCTGTAACTTTCGGCTTAATTCCATAGGTATTCCTTTACGTTAATCAACCAGTGACTATCGATAACTAAACGGCCCATTGCTGCTGCCAGGCATCAAGATCCGCACTCATCATAGGTTCGGCGGCATAATACCCCTGACAATAGTCACAACCTAATTCTCTTAATAACTGCCAACCTGCGGCATCTTCTACCCCTTCGGCAACAGTCGACAGGCCAAGCTTTTTCGCCACATCGAGACTCGCCTCAACGATAGCCCGCAACTTTGGCTTACGTGCCGCATCACGAACAAAACTCTGATCAATTTTAAGCTCTGTAAATGGGATCTGGCCAAGCTTTTCCAATGACGAGTAGCCAGTACCAAAATCATCAATCGCCAGTTGCACACCGTTCATACGCAAGCGTGCCAACGTTTCAATCATAGGGCCTAGATCGGCCGTCAACTCACATTCGGTCAATTCGATCATGCATAGTTCAGGCGGTACCTGATAGCGCTTAAGCAAACGCATAAAACGATCGCAAAACTTGGTGTCAGTCATAGAGTTAGGCGGCAAGTTGACGGCCACCGTGACCTCTTGCCCCTGTTTGATAAATTGGCGGGATTGAGCCAGCGACGCACTTAACATCACTTCACTCAGTAACTCAATCTCTCCCGCCCGTTCGAGCAGGGGCAAAAAGAAACCAGGGGTGATCACGCCGCGCGATGGGTGGTACCAACGCACTAGACTTTCAACACCGATCCACTGCCGATTATCGAAACGCACTTTCGGCTGAAACACGGCATTAAACTCTCCCTGTTCCAACCCCTCCATCACCTCATGCAGTGCGATAGGCAGTTCGTTATCAGTTAGAGATTCAGCACTAGATTGATGAGCCAACATAGGTACCAGTTGCGAAGGTTGCACTGGCTTGGCTAAGGTACCAAAAACCTTTAAGCCATACTCGGTCGCCATCGCCTCGGCGGAATGCAGCAGCATATCGGATTCAGCGCTGACCAAAATAAGCCCGCCATGAAAACTGCGTTGGCCCAGATGGCGAATAAACTCTAGCCCATCCATGTTTGGCATCTGCAGATCACACAGAATGATATCGAACAGGATCCCCTCAGACAGCAGCTGCAAAGCTTGCTTACCATCCTCAGCCTGCCAAGATTGCTCTACTCCAAGTCGCTCCAGCAGCTGCAACAGTAGTTGCCGCGGCACAGGTTGATCTTCCACCAGCAAAATCCGCAGTTCACGGATCTTGTCTCTCTCTTCTACGGTCATCCTTTCCCCAAAAAGCAGCGCTATACTTATCAACAAGATCCTTTCAAAGGAATATGCGATGCGCGCTGTCCATCAAATGTTCATGGGTGTCATAGCTCTGCTATGTTTGGCTAGTATATCGGGCTGCAGCTCCAATACTGCCCTACATTCACAAGTTAAGCCGAAAATTCCAAATTCGCTATGGCAAGACAGCGCTTTTGTTAACCGCCCCACGATCCCTTCGCAGGCCGAAATCTTCGCGATCTCACCACAGATGCAAGACTACCTTAAATCTAAACTTAGTGGTCATAGTAAAGGAAGTCACACAAAGCTGGAGCGACTTGTCGATCTTTTACGCTCAGAAGATGAACTGATGCTCAGCTATGACAATCGAGCGACACTAACCGTTTCGGAGGCATATCAGCAACGTTTAGGTAATTGCCTGACACTCTCTTTGCTGACCCAAGCCATTGCAGATGCATGGGAGTTAGATGTGCGTTTACAGCAACCCGATTTCCCAGAGCTGTGGGAGCATAGGGACGATATCTATCTGGTTAGCCAGCACGTTAATGTAAAAATCGACATACCCAGTGCCTATGGCATTGGTGAAGCTGCCACCGACAACGCACATACCATCGACTTTAGCGGCAACCCCAGCCTTCGCTATCTGCCGCAGAAATCGTTATCAACCGAACGTGTGGTGGCGATGTTTTACAACAACCGAGCAGCTCAGGCGATAGCGAATAAAGATTTTGACAGCGCATATTGGCTAAGCAAAGCGGCACTGACTGCAGATCCAGGCTTTATCTCAGGCTACGCCACACTAGGGGTAATATATGCTCGCTCCGGCCAGCTCACACAAGCAAACCAAGCCTACCGAACAGGCTTAGCACATCAAGCCGATCATCCACTACTACTCGCCAACCTAGCCATTTTGCTAGAACGGCAAGGAGACAGCGAGGCACTGGCAGAGATCCAGCCCCGTCTGAAAAAAGTGATTGAAACCAATCCATTTCACTATCATGAGCAAGGAGAGCAGGCATTCAAGGCTGGCGAGTATCGCACAGCCCTTAGGTATTACGAGCGAGGCATTAAACTCTCTCCCTATATCCACGATCTCTATTTTGGCTTAGCCAAAAGCTACTACGCCCTTGGCCATACTCAAAAAGCGAAAAAGTATTTAGAAGTGGCGATGGAGTTAGGCAGCAGTTATGCCATACAACAAAAATACCGCCGTAAGTTGCAACAATTGGATAGCTATACGCAAACAACAGCGGCATTAACCCAGTAACCAAAGCTCTGTTACTGTCTCTGTTGGATTTGCTCTGCACTTATCGCTTGGAAACGCATTCGCTCCCATTTAAGTCGTCGCACGCTGTGCCCCTACGTCGGCCATTCTTTCATCTGACAAGTGTTACTCACTCTGCTCAGGCCTGTTGCTAATCCAAAAGCTGTCTCTGCATGCGATAAGGTGGCCATGAGTCGACGGTTCACGGCCACGTAGAAGTCACAACAATCTTGAGTAAGTCACAGTCGCTGAACCACAACTACTGTATGTTCAATAGCATAGGAAATAGATAGATGCCTTTGTCTCTTTCTACCTAACTCGGCACACCAACAAGCAAAAATAACGACTTATTCCGACATTTGGATAGACGATGTATTTCAATACTTTAAAGGGAACTGCCCTGCTCTTTGGCTTGCTCCTAAGCTTTACTAGCCAGGCACTGAATGACACTAGCTACTTAAACGACGCGGATCATCAATTCTGGTTTGAGCTAAATGATCTACCCACGGTCAAATTACACTTCACTGAAGAACAGTGGCGTCTGCTATTAACCTCGACCAGCAGCGACCGCGAGGAGGTCAACGGTGATCTGACCTATGTAAAGGATGGCATTGAATACCCGCTAAATAACCTGGGGATTAAGGTCAGCGGCAACACCAGCTTTGTCTTACCTGAAGACCACAACGGGAACTATGTACAAGCTAATTTCACCCTTGATTTTGATGAGTTTGTCGATGACCAGACCTTACGAGGCATCACCAAACTCAAGCTAAAACGGTTCAAGGATGACTCAAGCTATGTGCGCGAACCACTATCTAACCAGATCATGCACAACTTCGGTGTCTGGACAGCACACTCTTCGACTTACGCCCGCTTGGTGATCAGCGTTGGCGACCGAGCTGACGCCTATTTTGGCATCTACCGGATGAATGAAAGCGTCAACCGTAAGGAGTATTTGGATAAACGCTTTGGGCCAGACAACGACGGCGGCTTTCTATGGCAGGGAAATCATAAATCCTGGGGTAAGGCACACTTTTCCAAGATCAACGCACAATGGGGCGGCGTAGGTGACTTTGAACAGGCCAGCTTTGAATATAAAGGTAAAGGCTCAAAATACCTTGAAGGGCATGCCCAACTGGTTAACTTAGCAGAGAACTTTACCAACCTGCAAGGCGAAGAGTTTGAGGCCTATGTTGCACAACACATCAATATCCCCCTACTCCTAAAAGGATTAGCCAGTGAGGCGGTACTCGGCCATTGGGATGGTTTTTGGGGAAATGGTAATAACTATTTTATCTATATTGATGAAAGTGAAGTGATGCATTTTGTCCCCTATGACACAGATAACACCCTGGGAACATCGTTGCTGGTCAGTGATTCAGGTGAGCGCGATCCCTTGGTATTCGCACCGCCTGCCGATGCGCCATTACTGGTGCGTAAGATCCTCGCCATTGACCGCTACATGGACGAGTATAAGACCTATATTGAAGCACTGGTGACGGATAGCGGGCTGATGGTAGAGGGTGACTCGGTGCAATGGATAGCGACTGTTCACCAGCTTATCGAAGCCGATGTTGCAAACGCCACTGGCAACAATCAGATCATCGCCGACCGACCCGCCTACTGGGGAAACCAAAGCAACTATCGAATCTATGAGACCAACTCAGGAAAGAACTGGTATTCAACCCGCCGCACCGCGGTGTTAAATGCCTTAGATGGCTCTAATCACGCCTACCCAACCGTGTATTACCGTGGCGTCACCAACGATTGGGGCGCGAGCCTGATGACTCAGGTATCAGCAGATGTTTGGCGTATCACGGTTAATAGCGACGAGGCGACCAATGCCTCCGGAGATCCGCGGTTTAAATTCGATATCTACGCCGACTGGAGCCACAACTACGGTGACAACGATGCCGACGGAATGGTTGAGGAGGGGGGCAATTCAATCCACTTCGGCGATGGTTTTGGTGAGTATCAGATCACTTTCTTTGCTGCCGACGGGCGCTACGAAGTGGTGAAAGCGGTCACCCCACCTCCAGTCGTTCTGCAGCCGCCAGTGGCTGACGCTGGCGACGATATTCAGATAGAAGAGGGAGAGTATGCTTATTTTGATGGTGCAGGCTCCGCAGATGCAGATGGGCAGATCTTGAGTTACCAATGGTCTAACGACATGGTCGGCGTCAACCCGTCTCAGCTCTACGCCAACGCTGGAACCTACACCGTGACCTTAACGGTAACGGATAATGATGCCCTGAGTGCAACCGACAGTGTGGTCGTTACCGTCACAGCAAAAGCCGAAGAGGAAAACGAAGGTGAACTAGAGGAGACCGCCTCAGGCGGCGGAGGCGCAATTGGGTTCGGCCTGCTACTCCTGATGGCTGCGGGCGTTCGACTAAGAAGCCACTGCAATAGTTAAGTTTGCAGAGGTCGGTTCCAGCAAGCAATCGAAGCAAAAAGCCAGCGCCTAATTGCGCTGGCTTGAGCATAAACCATCAATCTGTTTTCCGGTGACACGGTGGCGTAACTAAACAACAGGCTCAGCAACGAATCACGCATCGTCAAACGGATTCATTGCCCCGCAGATTTGATCCCCCTGTGATAGGCGGATACCGCCGGTATGGTGCTGACCAGCACTGTTGCTGCAATGACAGCTGCCATCATCGTCAATGACGACTGAGAGATAAAGTTGGCACTGATATGCAGGCTATACTCAGTGCTCAGGTAACCGTTCAGCACCAGCAACGACGCACTGAGTACGCCCCCCGCCAGTGCCATAGACAGCAAAACGATAATCAGCGCCTCTACTTGTATCAGCCGGAACAGGAACCAGGGCGACGCACCGATCAAGCGCATCACCTGGATCTCTCTTTGCCGCTCGCGAATAGAGGCGAGCATCATGGCACTTAAGCCCAACAGTGAAGCGACGAGGATCAGCACGGAGATAAGACGCAGTGTATTTTCCATCACCGCCATCATCTGCCATAACTCGCTTAACGCCACACCGGGCAGAATCGCTGTCAGCGCCTCACCACGATACTGATTAATCGCACGTTGCACCCGGAACGTAGATATCTTCGAATTTAACCCCACCATCATCGCAGTAATGCTTTGCGGCACCAGCTGGTTGGGATCGATAAGCGGAGCAGGAGACGCGGTAACCGGCAACTTCACCCCTTGCTGCCAATTGATATGAATCGCTTCAATGCCCGCCAAGCTCACATGCAGTGCTTGATCAACCGGTGTACCTGTTGGTGCTAGGATGCCAACCACGGTAAACGGTTTATCGTCATGACTACTGAACTGGGTGCTCACGAGGCCATGGGATAAAATCAAGCTGTCGCCCAGTTGATAACTCAGCTTACGCGCGACATCTGCCCCCAACACCACATCGAACAGGTCGCTGAATGCATCGCCCGCTGAAAAGCTCAAGCTTTGCTGCTGGCCATACCGAAAATGCGTAAAGTAATCCGTTGTCGTTCCCATCACCCGATAGCCCTTATGGGAATCCCCCAGAGAGATCGGTATCGTCCAGGCGATATCAGGCAGCTCAGTGATCTTCTGATAGGTCGACCAACCAATATTATTGGTCGCGTTCCCCATCCGAAAGACCGAATAGAGCAACAGATTAGTGGAGCTGGTGCGGGCACCGACGATCAGATCCACGCCGGAAACAGTCTGGCGAAAACTCTCTTTCGATTGCTGACGAATATGCTCAACCCCCAGTAGTACAAAAATACTGACGGTCAACGCCAACACAGTCAGCAGTACAGACCCCTTGCGACTATACAAGCTTTTCCAACAGAGGCTTAAAAACACGAGAGCTCCTCCGTGGCTTGATTGATATCGAATATCGATTCATGACGCACAAAATGACTGGCCAGGTCATCCTCGTGACTGACAAATATCAGGGTGGTTGGGTGCTCCGCTAGCATCGCCATCAGCAAGGTCATAAACTGATCACGATTTTTCTTGTCCAGCGCAGAGGTGGGCTCATCCATGATCAACAATGCCGGCCGATTAATCAAAGCTCTGGCAATGGCCACCCGCTGCTGTTGCCCCACGCTTAACTGCTGGCTAGCTTGATGCCACAACGACGTTGGGATCCCCAAATCATCCAGCAAAGACTCAGCGAGCTGACCGGAACCACCGTTGCTGGCGAAATATGCTGCTAAGCGCACATTCTCCAGCGCACTTAAATAAGGCACCAGATTAAACTGCTGAAACACGCAGCCGATGTGATTAGCTCGAAACTTATCCCGCTGACGCGCACTCATCTTGTCCAGTCGCTGACCACAGATCTCCAACTGCCCCTGCGTCACAGGGAAAGTACCGTTCAGAACATTGATAAGGGTGGTCTTGCCTGACCCCGATGGCCCCTGTAAAAAAACATGCTCTGCGCCATGGGCTGACCACTGTGGGATGTTAAGCACTGGCGTTTGTGCTTGTTCCGGGTAAGAAAATAATAATTCGTGAATAACAATCGACATGGACTTGTTCGCTGATCCGAGGTGTATGATTGGCCCAACCCTTTGCAGGATAGTTCCACTCTAGCCGTTATGATATAACGTCAATATTGATGCATGTTATGTTCTCTTCAACAAGGTCCACTGTGAATCTCATACAGCCTAACCGCATACTTATCCCCAACACTTTCCTGCTTGTCATATTTTGCCTCAGTTTGACATCCTGCAGCGAACCAGAGAGCGCCAGCACCACGAACCAAGCGATTGCAGGTTCTATCACTGAACCAGTACCACAAGACCAAGCAGCAGACGAAACACCTAAAACCTACCGCACCATTGAGTGGATTGAGTTAATGCCTGCCGATGACCTCGAAGCATTGCTTAACCCGCCAGAGTTTCTTGGCGAAATTGCCGATGGCTCGGATGAAGACCTGATCGATAGTAAGCTGCAACTCGACACCAGCAGTGTCGGCGATAGCCCCTATGAGCAAGCATTGGTTTCCACCCGAGTGATCGAGGCGATGAATAACCAAGCTATTCGTATTCCGGCGTTTGTCGTACCACTGGATTTTGACGATACCATGGTCACCAAAGAGTTCTTCTTAGTCCCCTTCTTCGGTGCCTGCATCCATGTGCCACCACCGCCACCAAACCAGATCATCTATGTGAAACACCCTAACGGTGTGCAACTCAGTTCACTGTACGATGTGTTCTGGTTTTCTGGGACTTTAATCGCTGAACTAAATACCAATGACACTGCGACCGCGGCATATACACTGCAAATCGACCAGATTGAGCCCTATCTGGATTGAGAGGATGAACACACATCTAGATCGTTCAGGCGTGACAGCGACCCGCTTTGCAGTATCGAAAGTTCTTAATATGGCCAATAGCGATCAGTAACGAACCACCCAAGGTCAACACTTTTTCACCCAGCTCTCCAAGCAGGTGGTGGCCAAACAATGCAGCAAGAATGAGCGTCAATAAGCCCGCCACGCCCCAACCGAACAGATGCCAGTGGCGGTGCTTTCGACATCCCATAAACAGTGCGATCACACTGGTAGGTACAATGCCGAGTAACAATATCAGATGAAATTTTTCATCCATTAAGGCTGAGCCAGCCAGTGCGGGTAACGCCACCACTAACATGGGTAACAAAATGCAATGCACGGCACACGCCGTTGAGATCCCAATAGCCAACATGTCCATCGTCAGGGTTTTAGATTTCACCAGTTATTCCTTTCAGTTCTGTTTTTTGATTAAGCTGCCTTTTGGCATTCGGGACACACGCAATTCAGTTCAAGCTGGGGAGATGTAAGCTTGTAGCCAACATCTGCGATACTATGCTGAAGCTGGTCAATTAAGGCTATATCGACGCCAAGCTCTTTCACTTCACCGCACTGCTGGCAGATTAAAAACTGCGCTATTTGGTGGGTATGGCTGCAAGTGATATGCGCACAAGCCACATACTTATTGGCCAATTGCAGCTTATGCACCAGATGCTCTTGCTCCAGAAACTCCAGCATGCGGTAGACCGACATCACTGGAATGGTTTGCCCCTCTTCTTCGCGACAGATATCGGCAATCTCATAGGCGGACAATGCCTTAGTTGAATGCAGCAGTGCCGAAAGCACCAGTTTTCGCTTATTAGTCAGACGAGCGCCAGATTGCTTACATTGCTGTTCGGCCACTGCCAGAACTTTTTCAGAACGGTTCATAACTAATCCTCGGTCATCGCACTACTTGAGTGACACGCGTTGCTCGCCATTTTTAAGTGTGACAGCGCCCTGCTGACCATATGCAACCCACTGGACATTCAGGCTTTCGATGACTGGAAAAGAGGAGAACAGTAGTAGATCTACCGATCGAACGGCAGCCATTTGATCACAGCTAAACTGGTAACTGGCGGCGATATCCGCATGCCCGCCATCATCGTGTTCATGTTCATGTTCATGTTCATGTTCATGTTCATGTTCACCATGATGATGCTGAGATGCGACGTTTTGATGGTGATGGTCATGACCATCACCATTCACAGCCAGCTTGCCAATATCACTTTGGTAATCCACCAATTTGCACTGCCCGCCATCGATAAGGAGCTGCGCACTGGCATCGGCCAACATTTGTTTAGCGATTTCAACACGTTTGTCCTGGGCCTGGGTCGTGGCTTTGTGCTCAAAGCCAACCAAATTGTCTGCGGGAGATCTAAGCTCAACCAGCAACAGGTTCTGGTCAGCAATAATGTTTACTTCCGCCACCCCATGAACATGGGGTTGGCTAGCGATAGCAACAGAAAAAGCCGCAGGCAGCGCCGCCAATACTGTACCTAGGCCAAGTTCACAATAGCGAAAGCGCTTACTGTTCACGCTCATAACCCACCCAATCTCAATCGTTTACCTCAAATAGCAATGTTACAACACATCATTTAATTCGCAATTAAATTTAGCTGTGAAATAGTCATGCACCGATAGTGATAGATAATCGAAAAGAACCGCCGGACCAAATTCATCGAGTGATATAAGCCCGCTTTGCAGCGAACTTTCTTATAGCGACTGTCATCGAATCCGAAGACCACAGCCTGGTAGCTAGCCGCAAAAAAGCCCCAAACATGGGGCTTTTTCATTGTTCAGCGGTAACCGAATGGCAACCCTTAGAACGGAATATCGTCATCGAAATCCAACGGTGGCTCGCCGCCCATTGGACCCGGGGCCTGCTGTGCAGGTTGCTGCTGCGGCATACCGGCTGGTTTCTGATTGAAACCCGGTTGTGCAGGCTGCTGCGCCGGTGCGGTTTGCGGTGCGGCATGCTGCTGTGGTTGGAAACCTTGCTGTGGCTGTGCAGCGGGCTGTTGCTTAGGCTGAAAGCCTTGTTGAGGCTGGAAACCACCGGCGTTAGCCTGCGGTTGACCGGCGCCTTGACCAGCACCACGGCTGTCTAGCATCTGCATTTCGTTAGCGACAATCTCTGTCGTATAACGATCTTGGCCCTGTTGATCTTGCCACTTACGAGTCTGCAAGCGCCCTTCGATATAAACCTTAGAGCCTTTACGCAGGTACTCACCGGCGATCTCAGCTAAACGACGATACATAGCGATACGGTGCCATTCCGTCTGCTCTTTCTGCTCGCCGGTCTGTTTGTCTTTCCAGCTTTCACTGGTTGCAACGGTAAAGTTGGCTACCGCTGCGCCATTTGGCATGTAACGGACTTCCGGATCTTGTCCCAAATTTCCGACCAATATGACTTTGTTCACGCCTCTGCTGGCCATGCCATGCTCTCCACTTTTACTTTTTCAGCAATATAACACTAACTACCGGCCAGTAATGCCTTGGCTGGTGCTAATTCAAATGTCTCATCTACTTTGAGATAAGTAATTCCTTCTTCGGCGACTATCGTCACCTCTTTAACGCCGGGCAGCTCTCTTAGCTGCTCGGCCAGCGCGACTGCGCCATCATGTTTAGTGAGCAATGCAGCAACGTCTAAGGTAACACTGCGATAACGCCCCGCTTCACTCATTCCCCAAGCGAACACTGCCCAAAGCAGCACCAAACAGGCCGCTACGAGAAATACTATCTTGGGGGTAAAAAATTGCATCACCACGCCGCCAAGCAGACCACCACAAAACGCACCGAAAAACTGGCTACTGGCGTAAATGCCCATGGCACTGCCTTTGGCTCCAGCGGGAGCAAATCTTGCGATCAATGTCGGCAAAGTCGCTTCAAGATAATTAAAGCCAGTGAAAAATACCACGATCCCGGTCACCACCAGCAAGTTTTCCGGCGCAAATGCGAACCCCATCAGGCTGACAAACAGCAGTAGCTGTGATGCTCTGACGCCACCGCGGCTGTTTCTTTTTTTCGCCGAAATGATCAACATAGGGATCATCAATACAAACGACAGTAATAAGGTTGGTAAATAGATATGCCAATGCTGCTCTGGTTGATAGCCCACCCGCACCAACTCTCCCGGCAAGGCAACAAACATGGCGGTCATCAAAAGATGTAGCGAGAAAATGCCCATATTCAGGCGGCTTAACTGTGGATCAGCAATGAGCGCTTTCAGCCTTGATGGAATAGGTACCACATCCCCCTTGGGGGCGAAAGAGATGGCATTTGGCACGGTGAAACGCGTTAACAAAAAAGCCACCACAGCCAGTCCTGCGGTCACCCAAAACAAGCCTGATAGATGCAGTTGTGCAGCCAAGATCGGCCCAGCTACTAAGGCAACAGCAAACGCAATGCCGATAAACATGCCGATCAGCGCCATCACCTTGGGTCGCTGCTCATCACGGGTTAAGTCGGCAGCCAATGCCATCACCACGCTGGAGATAGCGCCCATCCCCTGCAATGCCCGTCCGACTGTCACGCCATAAACGCTGTCACTCAAAGCCGCGACAACACTACCAACCACAAACAGCAGCAGGCCGAAGTAGATCACCGGTTTGCGACCGTAACGATCAGAGGCTAGCCCCATCGGTATCTGCATAACAGCTTGCGTCAGACCATAGGCACCAATCGCCAAACCGACCCAAAGCGGGCTATAACCAGCCAGCTCTGCACCATAAAGCGCAAACACAGGCATGATCATAAACAATCCCAGCATGCGAATAGCAAAGATGGTCGCTAGCGAATACGCCGCTTTAGTTTCTAATGATGAAAGTCCAAACGCCATGCTTCAGGAAGTCTATCTGTTGTCACAAAAAGAGCAGCGAGTCTAACACGCTCAGCGGGCAGCTTCATCCGCTCACTTTAACGAAATAAAAAAAGGCGCCCGTAGGCGCCAATCAACAAGGGATGGCTAGTCCAGACTTAAAAATTGTGAATACTTACCGGCTCACTCACACCCCGCTTGAATACGTTAACTTTGCCGCATTCAGCGAAATGGTTACCGGAAACATAAGGGGCACCAGCTTGGCTAACGTCCGCTTCCCAAGCAGGGCCGTTACTGATGAAGGTTTTCAACTCAAACCAAGTACCATCAACGGCCTTACTGCAATCCATATCGACATCCAGCATCCAGTAGTGAGCGCCGTAAGCATTAAGCGGCTCTTCACCAAAACCATCAACGGCAACCGTCTTCACTGCGCCCCAATCTGCAGGCCAAGTGTTCGTTGTCCAATCAGCAGCTGACCCTTCGGCTGTACCACTTTGTGACGCTTCAGGTCCGTACCAATCTAGATAGTTGTCGTTTGCTTTCCACGGTGCAGTGGTTGCATTACGCAGGTTGTTGTGACGGATTGGCATTGCACATTCAAAGTTTGTCGCGGTGCAGCTACGTCCTAAGTTGGCGGCCGCATAATCATGGTCAATACCACCACGGATAAACATATCCTGACCAGATTCAGTAAGACCCTCGATCAAAATAACGGTGCGTTTCCAGTCACCTGGAAGCTCAGATTTGGTCCAGATAGCCCAATCGGTACCCGCTTCAGCCACTGTCCAGTTGCTGCCCGCAGGGCTCCAGCTACCATTACCCATCTTCATTGCCACGGTGTCGCCGATATAAGCGGCATACAGGCCTTGCTCAGCACGATCAATGGTAACGGAAGAATCAGAGTGCAGGCCTTCGGCTTTACGCAGCGCCATCAGCGCCTTGATATCATCGCCTAAGCCCCAGTCAAAGTAATGCGCCCAGTAGATGGAAGGCACACCCGGATGAGTCAAGATATAAGCATAAGCCTGCATCACCTTGTCACACGGTACTGGCCAATGACTTTGGCCATTGCCACACATCTCACTTGGACCTGTGTCATGGTTATCTACGAAGGTGACTGAACGACTAGGCCAAGCACCAATGGTACCTTGAGGCTTGCCGTTACCATCACGCAGATGAGAGAAGTTGTAGGTTTCTAGAACCTTATTCAGGATCCCTTTAGTGGTGAAATCAAAAACAGCGCTGTTGCCGTTTGTTGAGTCAACCCAATCGAGCTGTAATTGACGATGCTGATCTGGGTACTCACCACCAAAGAAGCAGTCTTCGCCGTTGTAACAAAGTGATGTCCAGTACTCTCCGACGCTGAAGTAAGGAGATGTGGCTTCGTTGTATTCGCCGTTATAACCGCCCCAATAGCCTTTAACATAGTCATAGCGCCAGCCATCGAAACCAACACCTTTCAATACGTCGTTCATCCAAGTTTTCAAACTTTGACGCACATACCATTGGCTATGGTCGAGATCACGAGCAGCCGCATAGCCACCACCGGAATCTGCAGCTCCGCGAGTACCGGAACAATCCGAACCGGTCGCATCCCATGCTTCATCATCAGACGTAATCGCATCGTTACCCCAATCTGGATTAACAAAGTTACACCAGCTTCCAGTACCGTTACGGTGATTGATAACGATATCAGCAATTGCTTTGATATTTTTACCATGCAGAGCGGTAATCAGATCCCGCAGATCTTGTTCTGTACCATAGTTAGAGTTCAGGTTGTTATATTGCTCTGGCAGGTAACCTTCCAGAGAGCCAGCCTGTGAAGCGGGCGGTAACCACACCATGTCAAAGCCAGCGCTGGCGAGTTCATTTGCCTGGTGTCCGACCTGCTGATACCAATCACCAGCACTGGCTGAATGCCAGTGAAAACCTTGGATCATGATGTCATCGTTATTTTCTGATACTGCAGCCAAAGTGGGGGTTGCCACAGCCATTGCCACCGCGAGCGGAAGCATGCGCCTGATCAAGTTCATTATCGGATTCCTGTTGTAGGGTAGAGGTACATTTTTTTCTAATAAAGCTTATTATTGTTATCGCTATCAAACGATGTAAATATGTTGCTCACAACGCTGAGAAAGCGAACACATAATGCTTGGTTATTGAGCAAAAAACAGCGATACCGGTCACACAACAACCAAAGAGAGTCAATTTATTGACGCTTCGTTAATTTATTGACACTCTTTCAATCTGCGCCACCATCATTTGAAGCAGGTAAGTTAGCTAAAAATGTGAGATGCTACGCGTTTCCCTTTTGGCAGCTGAATAGTGCTTTATGAACGAAATTGAGATCCGTGGCGCACGCACCCACAACTTAAAAAACATCAGCCTGACCCTGCCTCGAGACAAGCTCATTGTGATCACCGGGCTTTCTGGCTCAGGTAAGTCCTCACTCGCTTTTGACACCTTGTACGCCGAAGGACAAAGACGCTATGTCGAATCCCTATCGGCATATGCGCGTCAATTTCTCTCACTGATGGAAAAGCCCGATGTCGATGCCATCGAGGGCTTGTCTCCAGCGATCTCCATCGAACAGAAATCGACATCCCATAATCCCCGCTCAACGGTCGGCACGATCACCGAAATATACGACTATCTGCGCTTATTATTTGCCCGTGTTGGTGAGCCTCGCTGCCCAACCCACCACGCCCCACTGGCAGCACAAACGATCAGCCAGATGGTTGATCATGTGTTGGCGCAACCTGAAGGGAGTAAGTTGATGCTGCTGGCTCCTGTGGTGCAGGAACGTAAAGGGGAACATACCAAGGTGCTTGAAGGGCTTTCCGCCCAAGGCTTTATCCGTGCTCGTATCGATGGTGAGATCTGTGATCTCAGTGATCCACCGGCATTAGAACTACAAAAGAAGCACACCATCGAAGTTGTAGTTGATCGTTTTAAAGTCAGAGAGGATCTGCAACTTCGCCTAGCGGAATCCTTTGAAACGGCGCTGGGTCTGTCCAATGGCAATGCCAAAGTCGCCTGGATGGATGAAGCGGAAAAACCAGAACTGATATTTTCCGCTAACTTCGCCTGCCCACACTGCGGTTATTCCATCGCCGAACTTGAGCCAAGGCTATTCAGCTTCAATAATCCGGCCGGCGCTTGCCCGACCTGTGATGGTTTAGGCACCCAGCAGTTTTTCGATCCAGACCGGATCGTTACCAACCCGGAACTGACTCTCGCTGGCGGTGCTATTCGCGGCTGGGATAAACGCAATTTTTACTACTACCAGATGCTGGGCTCGCTGGCGGAACATTTTGGCTTTGAGCTGGATATCCCCTTTGCTGAACTAACAGATAAAGCCAAAGAGCTGCTGCTGAATGGCAGTGGCAAACAGGAGATTGAGTTTAAATACCTAAATGACCGTGGCGATATCGTGATTCGCCGCCACCCGTTTGAAGGTATTGCTAACAACTTTGCCCGTCGCTACCGGGAAACCGAATCAAGCTCAGTGCGGGAAGAGCTGGCGAAGTACATCAGCCATAAGCCTTGCCGCAGTTGCAGTGGTACACGTCTACGCCAGGAAGCCAGAAACGTATTTGTCTCTGACACCACCCTGCCCCAAGTCGTGGAGCGCTCTATTGGCGATTGTCTGAGCTTCTTCGAACAGCTGGAACTATTTGGGCAGAAGGAGAAGATCGGTGAAAAGATCCTCAAGGAGATCAAAGACCGTCTGACCTTCTTGGTGAATGTTGGTCTTAACTACCTGACACTATCCCGTTCTGCCGAAACCCTGTCGGGCGGGGAAGCCCAGCGCATCAGGCTGGCCAGCCAGATCGGCGCGGGCCTTGTTGGCGTAATGTATGTGCTAGATGAGCCCTCCATCGGCCTGCACCAACGCGACAACGAGCGTTTACTGAAAACGCTGAATCACCTTCGCGATCTTGGTAACACAGTGATCGTCGTGGAACATGATGAAGATGCGATCCGCAGTGCTGATTACGTAGTAGATATCGGCCCTGGTGCAGGCGTGCATGGCGGCGAGATCATTGCCGAGGGTAGTGTCGACGACATCATGGCTAGCGATGCTTCTCTCACCGGAAAATACCTTTCTGGCGCGGTGAAAATTGAGGTTCCAGAAAAACGCACACCCGCTTCAGATCAGTGGCTAACACTCAAAGGCGCCACAGGTAACAATTTACAAGATGTCGAACTGACATTGCCAATAGGTCTAATGACCTGCGTCACCGGCGTATCCGGCTCCGGCAAATCAACCTTAATAAACGATACCCTGTTTCGTATTGCCCATCGCGAACTCAATGGTGCGACCACCGGAGAGCCGGCGCCTTATACCGACATTGAAGGGATGGATCTGCTAGACAAAGTGGTCGATATAGACCAAAGCCCAATTGGCAGGACACCCCGGTCAAATCCAGCAACTTACACCGGGATTTTCACTCCCATTCGCGAACTGTTTGCTGCCACGCAGGAATCCCGCTCTCGCGGCTATAAGCCAGGGCGTTTTAGTTTTAACGTCAAAGGGGGGCGCTGTGAAGCATGTCAGGGCGACGGTGTTATTAAGGTAGAGATGCACTTCCTGCCCGACGTTTATGTGCCCTGTGATGTCTGTAAAGGCAAACGTTACAACCGCGAAACATTAGAGGTGCGCTACAAAGGCAAAACCATTGATGAAGTACTGCAGATGACAGTGGAAGATGCGCGGGTTTACTTCGATCCGGTACCCGCTATCGCTCGCAAACTGCAAACCTTGATCGATGTCGGCCTCTCCTACATTCGCCTCGGCCAGTCCGCAACCACCTTGTCTGGCGGCGAAGCGCAACGGGTAAAGCTGGCAAAAGAGTTGTCCAAACGGGACACAGGGAAAACTTTATACATTCTCGATGAACCGACCACCGGCCTGCACTTCCATGATATTCAGCACCTTTTGGATGTGTTACATCGGCTGCGAGATCACGGCAATACCGTTGTGATCATTGAGCACAACTTGGATGTGGTGAAAACTGCAGACTGGGTAGTCGATTTAGGGCCTGAGGGTGGCTCAGGTGGTGGCCAGATAATCGCCAGCGGGACGCCAGAAGAGGTCAGCCAAAGTAAGATCTCCCACACTGCGCGCTTTTTGCGATCTATGTTGTAAGCCGCTCGGAACAATCAGCTTTAATACCATAGAAAATGGCCGATATCACTCGGCCATTTTTCAATCTAATGCTTACTCTTTACTCGGGTCGTGCTTTAATCCTTCACTCGGCAGTGTCGTACTAAGTGGCTCACCGATCCCTGAAATGGGAGGCGTAAACTGGCTATTCAACATATGTGCAAGATGCTTCAGATGGCCTCTGACATGCTCGTCGACGAGCATTTTGTCGGTAAAGGCGACGTTCTCTAGCGCACTGGCTAAGCGCTTTGCACTATCAGGTGCTAACTCCTTTAGCTGATTGGCCATCAACTGCTGTGCCACTTCAATCGCAGTTAATCGCTTGTGAACCGCGTTCAACTCATGCTGCAAGTCGAGATCGCTCATTGAATACTCCCCTATCACTTAAATTGGCAAACGCGGCCGAATGAACTTCGATAGTACCTAAAGGTATTAGCTAAAAACCGTTAGGCTACAGGCAATTTTGGACAAAAAAAGATTCTGATAACCTCTGTAGAGTACTGTGTTAGCAATCACCACCGCAACCAGATAACGTGCCAGGGCGACACAGAAGAAGAGAGCGCAAGCATAGAAGCGAGCATGAGCGAAGTAGCTTTTAGCCACTTCGCCCGCAATTGAAGGGACTAATTCAGATCGTCATCCAGCCAATACTTGGTGCCACGAACCGTCGCTTGCAATACCAAGCCACTCTCGGTCATCTGATAAATCTCAATATCACTGACCACCGCCTGCCCGCTTGCCGTACCACCATCATCACCGGCTTTCGCGGACGCATCCGCCTCACCACCAAACTCCCAACCGCTATTAACAAATTTATCCATCACTTCCGCCGTTCTAAAAATAAAAACAGCACGAAAATCTTTCACCCCCAGGCCGAGACCGATGCCGCCTGTCCCCATCTTCATATAGGTATTTTTGCCAGTATTATTGTTATGCACCACGCCATAACCGCCCCCCACAGCAGCGATTAGCAAGTTAACATCGGCATTCTTGAATACCGCATAGCCAGGAGCCGTTTGCACTTTAGTTTTCGCTTCCGGCTTTTCCTTATAAAGTTGGGCCAATGCTTTATCATGCATGGCCATCACTTCCGCGCGTTCGTCAGCCACCGAGTCGGCCCATACCGCAGGCATAAAACCAATCAGCAAACACAATGCAAACCAAATTTTCTTCATGAAATCACCGTTCAAACAAAGAGTTAGACTATTTTATTAAACTAGTCCGTTAATCCCTCTTTGCCAAGTCATAAGGTCAAATTTTGCGCAGCAAAACAGGAAACATAACGCTGCCAGCGTGTGCAATGTAACTTAGTGTAACGGCAGCGTAACCGACTGTTATTTAGTGTTTTCCCATTCCCCAAAAGTGATCTTGCGCAATTTATTTAAAGCGCATCACCATAGAATCGTCGCCAATTTCATTCGTCAGGAATCGTCATGGCCATCGCTCAACACGCTCAGATCCAACGCCAGACATCATCTCAGTCTGTTATTTTGCAAGCGCCTCTCAAAGGCATGATATACGACTTATCCGAAGTACCCGATCCTGTATTTGCACAAAAGATGGTCGGTGACGGTATCTCCATCGACCCAACTAGCGACACGCTATGTGCCCCATGTGCTGGCGAAGTTATTCAACTTCACCCCTCTCACCATGCCATCACAATACGTACCGCCGAGGGTATCGAAATATTGATGCACATAGGGTTAGATACCGTGATGCTGCGCGGTGAAGGATTTACTCCCCACGTCAGCGAAGGCGACAAAGTGTCTACCGGACAACCTTTGATCCACTTCTGCGCTGACCAAGTCGCTCTCAATGCCCGCAGCTTGATGACAGAGATAATCATTACCAACGGTGAGTTAGTAGAAAAGCAGATCCCCGCTAGCGGCCGCGTGGATGGCCCCAAAGACACTTTGCTAGAGCTGGTACTGAAACAAGTTGACGAGCAAGCAGCCAAAACTAGCCAGCCAAACTATCCACTGCTTAGCAGCCAACCAGTGTTGATCCCCAACCCAACAGGTTTACATGCCCGTCCATCGGCAACGCTGGCAAAACTAGCCAAGGAAAGTGGCTGTGATCTATTCCTCGAATGTAACGACAGTCAGGTTAACGCCAAAAGTGTTGTTGCCCTGATGGGACTCAACGTGCCTTTCGGTGCCTCTGTGATTTTGCATGCCGCAGGTGCCAACGCCGAAGCGACTCTGCAGCAGATAACGCAAGCGATCCGCGAAGGTCTCGGTGAAGATGTGCAACAATCACAAAACGAGGAAGTCGCGGAGCCAGAAGAAACCTCTTTGCTACTACCCAAGCAACAACAAGACGATCTGCTGGAAGGGGTCGCGGCATCACCAGGCTTAGCCATTGGTGAGATATTTGTTATCCAGCCCGAACGCTTTGACATCAAAGAAACCACAAATAATTCAGCCGATGAAGCTGACCAGTTAAATCAAGCGATCAGTACCGCCACGCAACAACTAGCGACGTTGGCACAAACCTGGATCGATAAAGGTGATGCTGAGCGTGCCAAGATCTTTCAAGCGCACCAAGAGTTGCTCAGCGATCCCACCTTGTTGGAAGCGGCTGAGGTCACTATTACTGCAGGTAAATCGGCTGCATTCGCCTGGCAACATACTATCGAACAGCAAGCGCTCGTTTTCAGCCAAATGGACAATCAACTGCTAAGAGAGCGTGCCACTGATCTGCGGGATGTAGGAAATCGCGTACTCCGCATTATGCTCAATATGCCAGCGCAAGGGCCTGAATTACCGAACAACAGCATTCTGATTGCCGACGACTTAACGCCATCCGACACTGCTAATCTGGACAAAGAAAAAGTAGTGGGTTTCGCTACGGTACAAGGAGGCTCCTCCTCCCATGTTGCCATTATTGCTCGCGCCATGGGGCTGCCAGCTATCGCCGGTATAGACCCCAGAGCGATGCAGCAAACGAATGGCACCCAAGTTGTTTTGGACGGCCAGTCAGGGCAGCTAAAACTCAATGTCTCTGCCGCTGCGCTGAAAGAGATCACCAACCGCCAGCAAGCCGCTGACAGCCGCCGCCAGCATGCCCGCCTCAATGCCCATCAAGCGGCGATCACCTGCGACGGTCATCAACTGGAGGTGGTAGCAAATATTGGTGGCATCAAAGATGCCAGCCAGTCTGTGACCATGGGCGGTGAAGGTGTTGGCCTGCTGCGCTCAGAATTTCTCTACCTAGATCGCGTCACTGAGCCAACCGAACAAGAGCAGTATGAGATCTACCGTGATGTATTGCTGGAACTTGGCCCTGAACGCCCACTGATTGTTCGCACCCTTGATGTCGGTGGTGATAAGCCGTTGAACTACTTACCCCTGCCAAGCGAAGAGAATCCATTCTTGGGTCTGCGGGGAATTCGTATCGGTTTGGATCGCCCAACCCTATTGCGCAAGCAAGTGCGTGCCATTCTGCGGGCATCTGCCCATGGCCGCATCCGCATCATGTTCCCGATGATCGCCACGCTCAATGAGCTGAAACTAGCTAAGCAGGTGGTTGAAGAAGAGCGCATCAAGCTGGATGTCGCCCCGATAGAGATCGGCATCATGGTAGAGGTACCGTCCACCGCGGTTCTCGCTGAGCAGTTTGCCCCGGAAGTCGACTTCTTCTCTATCGGCAGTAACGACCTGAGCCAATACACCCTGGCAATGGATCGCGGTCACCCGAAACTGGCGGCGTTTGTCGATGGCCTTAATCCTGCTGTTCTCAGCTTAATTAAGATGACTGCCGATGCAGCGAAGCGCCACGGCAAATGGGCCGGTGTCTGCGGTGGTATCGCCAGCGATCCACAAGCCGTTCCGCTACTGATCGGCCTTGGCATACATGAGCTGTCAGTCAGCGTACCGGTACTGGCCGAGATCAAGTCACAGATACGTGAGTTAACACTCACTCAGTGTCAGGAGCTAGCAGCAAAAGCTTTGCAGCTAACTGACGCGAAAGAGGTTCGAGCATTGGTACCGACCGTTGATTAGCGGCGGTACAGGCTAAAACGAAGCACTAGAAAACTAAAAACATAATTAAATCTAAACACAAATAGATAGGTAACAGGCTATGAGCATTTGGAAAAACTCTTTTTCCGCCCTGCAAAAGGTCGGTAAATCGCTGATGTTACCCGTGTCCGTTCTACCGGTCGCGGGGATACTTCTCGGTGTCGGTGCAGCAAAATTCAGTTGGCTGCCCGAGATCGTTTCTCAAATCATGGAACAAGCCGGTGGTGCCGTATTTGGCAACATGGCGCTATTGTTCGCCATTGGTGTTGCATTGGGCTTTACGAAAAATGATGGTGTTGCAGCACTTGCCGCTGCGGTCGGTTATGTGATCATGACCAAAACGTTGGCCGTTGTTGCGCCAGGCACCGATGTTGGTGTTTTAGGCGGTATTATTGCAGGCGGTATTGCGGGTTGGGCATTTAACCGCTTCTACCGCATCGAGCTGCCAGCTTACCTCGGCTTTTTTGCCGGGAAACGCTCGGTACCGATCATCACAGGTTTCGCCGCAATCGGTGTCGGCTGCGTGTTGTCATTCATCTGGCCGCCTATCGGCAACCTGATTGCCAGCTTCTCTCATTGGGCGGCATATCAAAACCCAACTGTCGCCTTTGGTATCTACGGTGTGGTTGAGCGTGCTCTGATCCCATTCGGTTTGCACCATATCTGGAATGTGCCGTTCTTCTTTGAAGCAGGCCAATGTGTTAACGCTTCCGGTGAAACCATCAACGGTATCCTGAGCTGCTACAGTGCAGCGGATCCAGCCAGCCGCGCAGCGGGCAACGGCTTCGGTCAGTTAGCCGGTGGTTACATGTTCAAAATGTATGGTCTACCTGCCGCTGCTATCGCTATCTGGCACACAGCCAAGCCTGAAAACCGCGCCAAAGTGGGCGGTATCATGATCTCAGCTGCCCTGACCTCATTCCTAACGGGCATTACCGAACCAATCGAATTCGCGTTCCTATTTGTTGCACCAGTACTGTATGCGATCCACGCACTGATGGCTGGCTCTGCATTTGTTCTGACTAACGCTTTAGGTATGGTTCACGGCACCACCTTCTCTCACGGTTTGATCGACTTCATTGTGTTGTTTGCAAACTCGCAAAAGGGCTGGTTATTCCCGCTATTCGGTGTGATGTATGGTGCGCTGTACTATGTCGTGTTCCGTGTCGCTATCATCAAGCTCAACCTGAAAACGCCTGGCCGTGAAGATGAATCTGAAGCAGCTGAAGTTGCAAGCAGTGGCTCTGATCAGGCAAAACAACTGGTAATGGCCTTTGGCGGCGCTGCAAACATCACTAATCTGGATGCCTGTATCACTCGCCTTCGTGTCAGTGTGATTGATACTGCAAAGGTCGACCAAGCTAAACTTAAAGCGATGGGTGCCGCTGGTGTTGTTCAGGTAGGTGACGGTATGCAAGCTATTTTCGGTACGCAGTCTGAAAACCTGAAAACAGCGATGGACGAGTATCTTTCACAGTCAGGTTCGCTGCAGGAAGCACTTGCAGTCCCAAAGCCTGAAGCCGTTCACCGAGACGATAGTGCTGCGCCAGTCGCCACAACCGATGTCGCACCACTGGTTGCCACACTCATCGCTCAGATGGGCGGCCGTGATAACATCGAGAGCTTTCAAACCTGTGCAACCAGTCGCTTACGCTTAAAGCTAAAGGCGGCGGTGCAACCAGATGAGCAAGCACTCTCGGCAGCAGGCGTGACTGATGTAATGAAGATTAACGATACTGTATTTCATCTGTTGCTTGGTGAACTCGCATTGCCTTGTGAGGCAGAAGTTAGCCTGCAGCTCGGTCAATCTTAATAACTTAACGTGATACCTGCTTAAAGAGCCCCACTAATTGGGGCTCTTTTTTTATCCCAGCGAAGCGAGGGTAAACTCGCCAAAGGGTTACACCGGTTCGGTTACAACAATGTGACCTACACAGCCAAATTTTCTTTAACTTTCAATCATTACACCACGCAAATTGCATCCTGTGCACTATAGTTATTTTCATCTTCTTTTAATGGAGTATGAGAATATGGCCCAGCCATCTTTACAGCTTAAGGCCCCACTTTCCGGTTACATAAGATCAATCGAAGATGTGCCAGACCCCGTCTTTGCACAAAAAATGGTTGGCGATGGCATCGCCATAGACCCAACCAGTCAAGTCCTGGTGTCCCCGATTGACGGTACCATTGTTCAGATCCACCCCGCCAAACACGCTGTTACCATCCGCTCAGAGCAAGGCGTTGAAGTGTTGATGCATATTGGCTTAGACACTGTGCTGCTCAAGGGGGAAGGTTTTTTTCCTCTGGTGACAGAGGGCGAGCGAGTTACGGTTGGCCAACCCTTAGTTGACTTCGATGCGGATCAAATTGCACTCAATGCGCGTAGCCTATTAACGATTATCATTGTCACCAATGGCGAGCTCGTGCACTCCTATCAGTACGGTTCTGGCCATGTCGAAGCGGAGCAAGACACCGTACTTGAGTTATCGTTAGGGGAAACCTCGACTCAAGAGATAATAGATAAAGAAACCTACCAGCCAGTAACGAGCAGTGACATCGTTATTCCCAACCCGGCAGGTCTCCACGCCCGACCTTCCGCGACATTGGCAAACTTGGCCAAGCACTACCAGTCAGAGATCACTTTAGTTCGAGAAGGACTAACGGCCAATGCCAAGAGTGTTGTCGCTATCATGGGACTTAACGTGCAATTTGGTAGCACCATCCAGATCACTGCCAAAGGTCGTGATGGTGCCAAAGCAATCGAAGAGCTAACCGAGCAAATTCACTTGGGATTAGGTGAAGAGGTCGGTGAGCAAGTCGCTCCTTCCGCGGCCGCCGTCGCAGAGCCAGAAGAAGCCCCGTTGCTCCAAATTAAGAGTGACGAGCAGGATGTGTTAATTGGCGTCTCAGCATCCCCCGGCCTAGCTATTGGTGAAATCTATCAGATAGTCAAGCAAACCCTCAGCTTTGATGAAGATGCTAACGACAGCAACACCGAGCAGGAAACCCTGGTCAACGCTATCGAATGCAGCCGAAGCGCATTGGAAAAACTGCAAACCAAACTTAAAGCTGAAGGTGCAACCGATCGTGCCGAGATCTTCTCCGCCCATCAGGAGTTGCTGGAAGATCCGGGGATCTATCATGAAGCCAAGCGCCTAATACACACCGGAAAGTCGGCCGCGTTTGCCTGGGACTCTGCGATAAAAATGCAGAAAGCAGTGCTCACTCAGCTCGATAACGAAGTACTCGCAGCGCGAGCGAATGATCTAGAAGATGTTGGTCAACGTGTACTTCACCACATATTAGGTTATGGCGATCAAAGCTATGACTTTCCACAGAACAGCATATTAATTGCGGAAGATCTAACACCATCAGACACCGCGAATTTGGATAAAGAAAAGGTGATCGGTTTCTGCACCTCCCTTGGCGGATCCAGCTCCCATGTTGCCATTATCGCTCGGTCGATGAATCTACCAGCCATTGCAGGGATTGATAAGGCCGCCCTAGAGTTACCTGCGGGACGCTCGGTGATCCTTGATGGCGGCAAGGGCAAACTCTACACCGCGCCAACAGCGGAGAAGATCAAGCAGATAGAAGAGCAGCAAGCACAGCATGCTACCGCAAGAGCTGAGGCGCTCAGCAGCTGCATGGAGCCAGCAGTAACGACTGACGGCCACCATATGGAGATTGTTGCCAATATCGGCAGTAACGCTGATGCCATAGAGTCGATCAAGTTGGGAGGCGAAGGGGTCGGCTTACTCCGCTCTGAATTCCTTTACCTCGACCGCGTCTCCGAGCCTGATGAAGAGACCCAAACGCAGATCTACAGTGAAATAGCTGAAACCTTGGGTAAGGATAAACCACTCATTATCCGAACCCTAGATGTTGGTGGCGATAAACCCTTGGCCTATATGCCTTTGCCGGAGGAAGAGAATCCCTTCCTTGGTGAGCGCGGTATCCGCGTCGGACTTAATCGCCCCTCCATGCTAAGACGCCAGGTTAGGGCAGTTCTGCGGGCCAACGAAAAAGGCAAAGTACGGATCATGTTCCCTATGATTGCCACTCTGCCAGAGCTGCTTGCCGCGAAAGGAGTCGTCATTGAAGAAGCTGAGAAGCTTGAAATTACCGGTGTAGAGATCGGCATCATGATCGAAGTACCTGCCGCCGCAGTCATGGCAGAAATCTTCGCTGAGCATGTCGACTTCTTCTCCATCGGCACCAATGACCTGACCCAATACACTTTAGCGATGGATCGCGGTCATCCAGTATTAGCCCCCATGGTTGATGCATTAAACCCGGCGGTACTGCGCCTGATCGATATGACAGTGAAAGGGGCGAATGCCCACGGCAAATGGGTCGGTGTCTGCGGAGGGGTAGCAGGCGACCCGATCGCGGTGCCCATTTTGGTAGGACTCGGCGTAGCCGAGCTCTCAGTAAGTGTACCTGTACTCCCTGAAGTAAAAGCAAATGTACGAAAACTCAATTATGAACAATGCAAACAGTTCGCGGTTAAAGCCCTCGCTCAACCTGATGCGACTGCAGTTCGCAATTTGAGCATGGACTAACACGCGGCCAACAACTACTAGAAAAGGAACGCCCTATGAGTGTCTGGAGACATTCCTTCGCAGCATTGCAGAAGGTAGGTAAATCGTTAATGTTGCCAGTATCAGTATTACCTGTTGCTGGTATTTTATTGGGAGTCGGTGCAGCCAAATTTGGCTTCTTACCGGAGCTTCTCTCCCAAATCATGGAACAATCTGGTGGCGCGATATTTGGCAATATGGCATTGCTATTCGCTATCGGCGTCGCGCTTGGTTTCACCGAAAATGATGGTGTCGCAGCGCTCGCAGCAACGGTTGGTTATGTCATCATGATCAAAACCTTGTCCGTTGTTGCACCAGGAACGGATGTCGGGGTACTCGGTGGTATCATCGCGGGCGGGATCGCCGCGTGGGCATTTAAACACTTCTATAAGATCCAACTTCCAGCCTATTTAGGGTTCTTCGCTGGTAAACGCTCCGTCCCAATTATTACCGGCTTCAGCGCTATTATTGCGGGCGTGATCCTCTCTTTCGTCTGGCCGCCAATCGGTGACGCAATCAGTGCCTTTTCGCACTGGGCCGCAAATCAAAATCCAACTGTCGCATTTGGTATATATGGCGTCGTAGAACGTTCACTCATCCCCTTCGGCCTCCACCACATCTGGAACGTCCCCTTCTTCTTTGAAGCCGGTGAGTGTGTGAATGCATCAGGCGAAAAAGTGAATGGTGTTCTTAGTTGCTATCTCGCTGCAGACCCTGCGAGCCGAGCAGCGGGTAATGGCTTTGGCCAACTCGCTGGTGGCTATATGTTCAAGATGTATGGCTTACCTGCCGCCGCCATCGCTATATGGCACACCGCACGGCCTGAAAACCGCGCCAAAGTTGGCGGTATCATGATGTCAGCAGCGTTGACCTCTTTCCTGACGGGTATCACCGAACCAATCGAGTTTTCTTTCCTATTTGTAGCACCAGTACTTTACGGCATTCACGCGTTACTTGCTGGCTCTGCATTCGTACTGACTAATGCGATAGGAATGGTTCACGGTACCTCGTTCTCACATGGCTTAATTGACTTTATTGTGCTCTACTCCAACTCTCAAGAGGGCTGGTTGTTCCCCGTCTTTGGCTTAATGTACGCCGCCATTTACTACGTTTTATTTAGAGTCGTTATCCAAACCATGAACTTAGCCACACCGGGCCGAGAAGACGCCATGGTTGTCGATGATGACGAAGAAGAGACATCCAGTAGCGGAGATCCAGCAGCAGATAAAACCCTCGCACTTATCGCGGCATTTGGCGGTAAAGACAACATCTCCAGCCTTGATGCCTGTATCACTCGGCTACGTGTGGGCGTTAAGGATATCGCCCAGGTTAATCAAGACAAATTAAAGTCGATGGGCGCGGCTGGCGTCGTGGTTGTTGGGAATGGGATCCAAGCGATTTTTGGCACCCAATCTGAAAACCTAAAAACCGACATGGATGAGGCGATTCGCTCGGGAAAGGCTGATGGCGTTGCACCCACAACTACGGCCCAGGTGCAGGCGCCAGTGGAATCTTCCACATCGGTATCATCGACGGCCGTAGATATTAGCGATGACGTTAAGCAACATATAGATATCATTTGCGAGGCGATGGGAGGCGCGGCAAACGTTGCCGATGTGATCGCCTGCGCAACCAGCAGATTAAGGATATCTATTAAGCAACCCGTTGATGTCGAGCTAGCCCAGCTTGAAGGCGCTGGTGTGAAGGACTTCATGCGGATTAACGACAACCTTTACCACTTACTGGTTCAGGATAATCCGACAGCTCACGAAGCTGAACTCAGAAGTCGTATTAAATAGAGCGCCTTAATAAACCAGCAAAGCCCATCCAAGTGATGGGCTTTTTATTGCCTGAAGTCGCCAGCATGGGAAATACCCCTTTCATGTAGTCTGCTTATTTTACTAGTTGACTGGCAGCGAAGTAGGCCGGAGATAGTCAGCTAAAAATTGCTTAACTATTTATCAGTATCCAGGCCTGATTGACGACTCTTTCAGCTTGATGACAACACTATAGGCTGCCGACACTAGGCGCGCTGAAAACAAAAAAGCCCTTCGCCCAAGCGAGGGGCTTTTTTGTTTTCAACGGCCTTAAACGCAAAAAGGCTACCCTATCGGGTAGCCTCTTCACTGTATTAGGTGTCTGGCGGTGACCTACTCTCACATGGGGAAGCCCCACACTACCATCGGCGCAATTGCGTTTCACTGCT
>NZ_SJXE01000024.1:0-4253 GCF_004336975.1 Corallincola luteus | reverse complement strand
GCCGTGTCTGACGAGTTTGCTGACGCATCAGGTAAGTATTACGACAATGATGCACGATGCTTTGCGCAGCCGCATGCTGACGCATTGGACAAAGCTAAACGTGATGAAGTGGTTGCCGTAATCCAGACGTTAGTTAAGTGAGCAATGCTAAATACTGCTACCCCAAATAGAGCACTAGCACACAGGCTATAAAGGCTTATGCGCCTCAAGTGTGCGTTGAAAATGAAGCCGCCCAAATGGGCGGCTTTTTTCTTCCTGCAAGTTTGCGCTGATTTTCACTGGACAAATTTACAATGCTGTCTGAGATCTCAGGTGATCGATTTAACAAAGTGTTATGCCCCTTATTTCAGAGGATTTTGTGACCTGACTGATAAAAGCAACAGGAACAGTGGGTTAAGATGTTAACTCTAAATTATTGAAAAGTAGGATAGGGGACAGGTAGGGATAGGTATACATGTACCCCTTATCCAGATAGGTTCCCCGTGTATATCTACTTAGCGTTATACGCAAATAGATAATTTCACTAAATTAAATTTACGTATATAAGTTTGCAGGTGTGTTTTTCCATCTCAAACAGTTTGGTACACTTTCGTACCACTTTTGGCGAAACACCTATGTTAGGTTTTTAGCTAATATTATTTATCTCAATCGGTACTTCGTTTGAGCAGGGCAAAGGATTGTTCATCCATTTCTTTGCATTATTTTAGTTTGGGCGCCATTGTTTAGCTTTGTATTCTTAACAAGCTAATGTAATAGCGTCTAACAAGTTGCTTAACAGGACAAAATACAGTTTGCTGTTGCTCGTGCCTCGCACATTCTAGCAAACCATATTTTGCCCATTAGCAAAGCGTTATACGAATCTCGATTATGGATGATGAAATCAAATTAATAGTTTCAAACGAAGCTAATCTTTCTCTCGAAAAAGTCACTGAGAATTCTACTTTGTTGGGAGATTTACAAGTTGATGGTGATGACGCTTGGGAAGTGTTTGAACAGTGTCATGATAAATTCAAACTTGATTTAACCGACTTCGATTTTAACCAACATTTCAGATCTGAACCTTGCTTTAAAGGTTTGGTTTATCTTTATCGTAAAATGAAATATCGTGACGAACATATAGCCGCTAGTAAAATTCCTATTACAGTCAGGCAGTTAATTGATGCATGTAAAAAAGGTAAGTGGTAAATTCGTATAACAAGCTGTTCAAGCGGGACAAAAAACAGTTTGCTGTTTCGTCCCTCAACATTTTAGCAAACTATTTTTTGTCCCTTAACAGGGCGTTATGCATGAAATGACTATGAATGTATTTGAGATTAAGCCATTTGAAGGCGTGGAAGAGACCAAGGACATCCACTCGACGTTGACAGTTCTAGGTTCGTTTTCTACGCTTTTTGAGTGATAAATAAGCAAGGAAGCTGTTATGACTCGCCCCCGCTCAGAGCTGGTATCGCCAGCCGATACGCCTTACTACCACTGTGTTTGCCGCTGCGTTCGCCGTGCTTTCTTGTGTGGCGAAGATAGATTTACCAACACGGACTACAGCCACCGTAAGGCTTGGGTGTTAGAGCGCTTAGCCCTGTTAGATGAAGTCTTTACCATCGAATTGTGTGCTTATGCGGTGATGTCTAATCACTACCATCTGGTGGTGCATCTCAACCCTAAAAAAGCCGAACAGCTTACTGACAGAGAAGTCTCTGAGCGCTGGGCCAAGTTGTTTAACTGGCCAATCATGGTCGGGCGTTACTTGGCGGGAAAACTCACTACGGATGCTGAAAAGCAGGTTGCCATCGACACCATTCAACAATGGCGTGAACGCCTTTCAGATATCTCTTGGTACATGCGTTGCCTGAACGAACATATCGCCCGAAAAGCCAATGAAGAAGACCAATGCAAGGGACGCTTCTGGGAAGGTAGATTCAAGTCTCAAGCCATTCTCGATGAAGCCGGATTACTGGCGTGTATGGCTTACGTGGATTTGAACCCGCTCAGAGCAGGTATCGTGGATACGCCTGAACAATCGGTTGATGTGTCTATTCATCAACGCTTGCAACAGTACCAACAAGGCAATGACAGCAATGAGAGGCAGACTCCGCCAGATCCCACCGATAAGGACAGCAGCGACACTCCTAAAACCCCGTTACTGCAAGCTTTCTTTGGCAATCACCACCAAGACAAGCCTGATGGCATTCCGTTTAGCTTTGCTGATTACCTTGAACTGGTTGATTGGACGGGCAGGGCACAACGAAATGACAAACGCGGCAGTATCCCGAAAGACACACCACCTATTCTTGGGCGCTTAGGTTTAGACGCAGAAACCTTCATTGCTGCCATTCAAAGGCAAAATCTGTCACGCGGCACCGTGATTGGCAACCCAGCGAGTAGAAAGCGCTACGCACAAACTAATGCGAGAATACGAGTATATGGCCCAGCGTTAACGCCACCGACTGGCTAAACCGAAACGCACCACTTTCATCAATGCATCACGCTTCATTCTCTCAGGGGAAGAGGCTGGTGTGTCTTGCTTTTTGTGGTTCAGAGTGAAATCGTAAAACACCCCTAAATAATAGTCAGTTAACAAGTCTCAAGTCATATTCTTAGCTCAATGACTATTGAATTCTTAGTGCTCAAAGGTGATTCTTCACATGTAGTAAGCAATGGCTGTCCTAGGTGGCTTACGTTATTTGTGAATGATAGCGTTGCTAACTATTTGAACTTGAAAGCAATGATGGGCGCTAGTCAGTAATTTTAAAGGCTGTTATGAAACGTATTTTTACCGTCTTTTTTATAGTAGGGGCTTCGGTTAGCACGGAAGCTGCCGAATTGGATTGTCGTGTTGTTGAAGACATGAGCTTTGAGTACGTAGATTATAGAAAAGGCCAGCTTATGGGGCTCTATTCAGGTGAAGCTTGCGATGGGGTACCTCATGGCATAGGAACGTTTCGAAGTAATGGTGGCACCGAGTTCAGAGGTAACTTCCATGATGGCAGAATTGAGGGCAAAGCGACCATTCTAGAAAGCAATGGCGCAACGGTTTCAGGGGTGTTTTCTAAAGGTTTCAGGCATGGCAGATTTGAGTATGTGAGACCTTCAGGAAATAAATTCTATTATTTCTATAAGTCTGGAGCTCTCGCGAGTGGCCCGATACCTAGCCCTTATATAGATAATTATTCTGGCGAGTTGGATGATATTGGACAGAAGTCTGGGTATGGTGAACTCGTGGTTTCAAGCCCTTATAGCTTCGAGTATCGAGGTTTTTGGGAGCATAACCAAATGTCCGGTAAAGGAGAGCTAAGGTTTCCCAGTGGGGAATACTACTCAGGTGGCTTTTTAGAAGGAAGCTATCATGGAAGTGGTGAACTGTATTTGCCTAATAAATACAAATATATAGGGTCTTGGCAAAACGGTCATAAAAATGGCTTAGGAAAGATCATTTGGTTGCACGACATGAGCTACTTTGAAGGAGATTTTATGGCTGATTTACCACATGGGAGTGGAAAATGTGGCACTGTTGGCGAAGTAGCTATTGCGAACTGTCGTTACATCCGTGGAAAGCGAACGCAATAACGCAATAGTGGTGTGTATTAGTCGCGACCAGATCTGACACATCTTCTTGAAAAGTAGAGAGTTACCCGTTTTGATAAAGGTGTCGAAGCTTTAATCAAAACACCCAAAGGTAAAGGTAACTCTCTACAAAATAAAAGGATACAAAATAAAAGGACACCCACTTTTGTTTGACGAGTTTTTAATCAGCTTCTACGCTTTTGGCTAAGATATCTGAAAGCAAGGAAGCTGATATGACTCGCCCCCGCTCAGAGCTGGTTTCACCCGCCGATACACCTTACTACCATTGTGTTTGCCGCTGCGTTCGCCGTGCTTTCTTGTGCGGTGAAGATAGATTTACCAATACCGACTACAGCCACCGTAAACAATGGGTGCTTGAGCGTTTAGCCCTGTTAGATGAAGTTTTTACCATTGAGCTTTGCGCTTATGCCGTCATGTCTAATCACTACCACCTGGTGGTACATCTCAACCCCAAGAGGGCTGAAAGCCTGAGTGATACTGAAGTAGCTGAACGCTGGGCCAAGCTGTTTACCTGGCCTGTCATGGTGGGGCGCTATTTAGCAGGAAAACTCACCACAGATGCGGAAAAGCAGGTTGCTATCGACATCATCCAAAAATGGCGTGAACGCTTATCTGATATCTCTTGGTATATGCGTTGCTTAAACGAACACATTGCCCGTAAAGCCAATGAA
>NZ_SJXE01000023.1:0-4661 GCF_004336975.1 Corallincola luteus | reverse complement strand
AAATTTGTTGACATTTTATTTTTTATTTTTTATAATCTTTTTGTCCAGACGGATTTCAAGGAATATAGGTAATACACGTTAGAGATATAAAATCTACTGGAAAAGTTAATGATAGTTTTCATTAACTTTTTTTTGTTGACTTTTAATTTTTTTCTTTTTATAATTTTTTCAGGTAGGCTTATTATTTTATGCCATGTGGCTCAGAAAAATAAATTTTATTTTTAAATTGATTAGAGTAGTTGCTGGTTTTATTTCTGATCACTTAGATAAACATAATAACTCCAATAAAGAAGAAAATTAATAATAGTTTTTTCATATTATGCGATTTTACAGAAGATATAGACGAAGATTTTTTATAAGAAGGAGACCTAGAGGTCTTTTTAGGCGTCTTAGAATTAGAAGAAGTAGATATTTAATGAGACGTGGAGGCTACCGATTCTAATGTGTATTACTCCAATCTTCCTTAAAAATCCTTCTGGTCTTCCGTTTACCGTTTCCTGTGGTAAATGTCCAGAGTGCAGAGCTGCCAGGCAAAATTCTTGGTATGTTCGACTTCATAATGAATCTTTAAATTATCCACATAATTCTACCTTATTTTGCACTCTTACCTATGATAAAGAACATTTACCGCATGATAACGGATTAGATAAAGCTGAATGTCAGCGATTTTTTAAGCGTTTACGTATTAATCTTACTAGAAAATATGGACATACTGTTCCTATTAAATATTTTCTTTCTGGAGAATACGGTGAAAAGCATGCTCGACCTCATTATCATTGTATTTTGTTTGGTATTCCTGATGCTGAAAGTCAGGAGACTTATGATTTGATTTTGAAGTCTTGGGGTAATGGTATTGTTGATCGAAAGTTTTTAAGAGATGCAGCTTTGCGTTATGTTTCTAAATATGTTGTAAAAGAGGCTGCAGTTCCAGTGAACTCTCATCATTTTAAAATTAATCCTATTTCTCGTAGAATTTCTAATGGTCGTGTTTTAAAAACCTTCAATTGGTATAATCCTAATACTGACTCGATCATTGCTAATAATTTCATTCTTGCATCTAGGGGGCTAGGTCAATCTTTTTTAACTAAACAAAAAATCTACGAGATTGTTTTAAATAATCATACTTTTTTAAAAATTTGTGGCCATAAATTTAATTTGCCTAGGTATTATATTAATAAGATTCGTGAGGTAGTTCCTGGATTTTTGAAGCCTAAGATTTCTATTTTATATCCTGATCGTACTGAACCTCAAGATGCTTTTCATCGTTTTATACATCATACTTTTTTAAATTTGTTTACTTCTCGTGGAAAAGTTCCTGTTGAATTTTTAGTTAATACAATTTGTGATACTTTTTCTCAGTACTCTTTTTATAAGGATGAGCTTTTAGATATGCTTTCTCCTATTTATCGTTATAATATTGGTAGTTGGAAATATAATGATTTGGTTACTAAAACTTGTGATTTTTTATATTCTCATCCTGATGATTTTTCGAAGTCGTTTTCCCTTTTGAGTGTTTCTCAATTTTTGGATAAGAAGTTTTGTCAATTTTATGCTGCTGTTGATAAACTTCAGCGTAAAGGAATATCTATTTTTCATGGTTTTTGGGGTAATTATCATCATGGTTGTTTTTCTGCCTATCGTGATTATGTTATTGATCGTTTTAAGTATGGAAGTGTCTTGACTTCTTATACTTAATGTTTTATAATTTTATAAATTAAAATGTTTTATATACATGTTGAGACGTTCTCGTTTTAATTTAACTTTTGAAAATAAGCTTAGTTGTAAGATGGCTAAACTTATTCCTGTTTTGTCTGCTGAATGTTTACCTGGTGATTCATTTTCTATTTCCACTGATTCTTTGATTAGATTTGCTCCTTTAATTGCTCCAGTTATGCATACTGTAGATGTTTATTTTCATTATTATTTTGTTCCTAATCGTATTCTTTGGGATAATGGTAAAAATGATTGTTGGGAAACATTTATTACTGGTGGTGTATCTGGTGAAGAAGCTCCTGCTCATCCTTATATTTCTTTTGAAAGGACTCTTCCTAGTGCTTTATCAGATTATTTAGGTGTTCCTTCTTTTGATTATTCTACTTTTAATACTACTCTTCTTGTTGATGCTTTGCCTTTTAGAGCCTATGATATGATCTATAATCATTGGTATCGTGATCAGAATTTACAAGAAGAAGTTCCTATTTCTTTAACTGGTGGTTTAGATTCTATTTCTGGTACTACTTTGTTAAATAGAAATTGGGAAAAAGATTATTTTACTTCTGCCTTTCCTAGTCCTCAGAGAGGTACTGGTGTTTCTATTCCTTTAAGTGGTGATGCTCCTATTATAGGTGAAGGTAATGTTAATGGTGCTACTACCGGTAATGTTAGTGTTGTTGGTAATGGTAAAGGTATGATTGTAGGAACTACTGGTCCTGCTTGGTATGTTGGTGCTTCTTATGATCCTGAATATGCTGCAGGTACTCCTGCTTTCTTTAAAATTCCTGATGATTCTTATAAAGGATATCCTTCTGGTGCTGCTATTGCTAATATGCAAACTCATTCTTTTGATGGTGATATGGATAAAGCTTTTGGTTTATCTACTGTTGATCCTTTTGGTCAAACTATTGGTTCTATGCCTGTTAAAGGTAATCTTGATTTGAATAGTGTTAAAGCTGATATGTCTGGTGTTTCTTCTGTAAATATTTCTGATTTAAGAAAAGCTTCAGCTATTCAGAGATGGTTAGAGAAGTCTATGAGATTTGGTTCTAGATATGTAGAACAGTTGATGTCTTTCTTTGGTGTTAGACCTAGAGATAGCAGATTACAAATTCCTGAATATATTGGTGGTTTTAAAACTCCTATTTTATTTAGTGAGGTTTTACAAACTTCTTCTACTAGTTCTACTTCTCCACAAGGTAATATGGCAGGTCATGGATTTGGTGCTAGAATTGGTAAGCCTATGAAATATTTTTGTTCTGAACATGGATGGTTGATGGGTATTATGTCTATTATGCCTAGAACTAATTACATGCAAGGATTACCTAGGAAGCTTACAAGATTTGGTAGATATGATTATTTCTTTCCTGATTTTCAGAATATTGGTGAACAGGAAGTTAAAAATAAGGAAATTTATGCTGGTACTACTGCCGTTACTGGTGATCAAGTATTTGGTTATCAACAAAGGTATGCAGAGTATAAGATGTTTCCTTCTGAGGTTCATGGTGCATTCAAAACTTCTTTGGATTTCTGGCATCTTGCAAGAAAATTTGATAAACTCCCGAACCTCAATTCTGATTTTGTTACTGCTCAGCCTTCTACTAGGATTTTTGCTGATATTGATGGTGATGATGATAATGTATTTGTTCATATAAATCATCATATTATGTCTAAAAGACCTATGGCTAAGTTTTCTAAACCTTCATTACGTTAATTTTATGACTAAGAAATTTTTTACTCATTATACATATGATTCTGCTCACTATAAAGGTGAGGTTAATGATTTGCCTTCTCTTACGTCTCAGGACGAGTTTGAGAGTTTAGCTGATAAGTTAGCTCGTTTTACTTCATTTGGCTTTCCTCGTGTCTCTGCGTCTCAATATGACGATACTTTTGACCCTACCTCTGATCCTGGATTTGATCCTACTGATTTAGCAGAGGAAGACTTTTTTGATCCTCTGAATGAATTGACTGAAGAGGAATATCAGAAATACGCTAAGTATGAGAGAAAGCATGCTGGTGTACCTTCAGAGGTCAACCCTGAATCAGGAGGAGGAGTAGGCCCTAACATAGCCAGTTCGACGACGACTGATGAAAAGGTTGTACCTCAATCTGAATCCAAATGATTTCCACCGCATGTATTTCTCTTGATTATATATGCGGTATAACACACACACATTTTTATCAATAAAAGTTGGTTATTTACTATGGAATTTTTAGGTCATATTGCTTCAGGAATTGGAAACTACTTAGGAGCTAGAAATATTAATCGTGTTAATGCTAGGATTGCTAAACAAACTAATGATTTAAATTATCAACGTCAACTTGAGTTCTTCAATATGACTAATGCCTATAATCATCCTAAAGCTGTTATGCAACGTTATAGAGATGCTGGTATAAATCCACAATTAGTTGCTGGTCATATGTATGGTGGTTTAGCTAGTTCTCCTGTCTTTAGAGCTGAGGCTGCTATGTCTAGGAATCCTTCATCTGTTTCTAATCCTGCTTCTCATATTTTTAATACTTTAGGTAATATTTTAAAATCTGTTTATGCTGCTCATATGAAAGATGAAGAATTGAATCGTAAAGAAAAAGAGGCTGATATTGGTCGTAAGAATGCAGAAACTGTTTCTAAGGTTGCTGCTACTTTATCTAATGCTAATGGTACTCCTCCTAGTCTTCGACCATTAACTTGGAAACAGTTGTTTAAAAATGTTGGTCATGGTTTAGTTACTCCTCAAAATTATGTAAATGCATGGAATCGTGTTGTCAATAAATTTTTTGATCGTGCTAGACCTAGTTATATTAGTTCTAGAACTGTTTATGATGATGGTGCTGTTCGTACTATGAGACGTGTTAGAATGTTTTAAAAAATTTGTTGACATTTTATTTTTTATTTTTTATAATCTTTTTGTCCAGACGGATTTCAAGGAATATAGGTAATACAC
>NZ_SJXE01000022.1:0-4737 GCF_004336975.1 Corallincola luteus | reverse complement strand
ACCATAAGGAACACCACCACGAGTACCAATCTTAACTTTAACATCTCTATCTTCAAGACCAAGTACAAGATTAGTCTGTTCATCTGCCAATAAAGGATAAGAAGTAGAATAATCAGGTTGACCAGGATAGATAATACTGTCCAACTCAGAAACACCTATATTGGCAATAAGTTCCTCAGGATATTTAATAGGAGCAGTTCCTTGTAAAGGAAGAGAAACCTCTTCACCACGCTGAGCCCAAGGAAGAGCAGAAGTGAAATAATCTTTCTTCCATGATCTATTACGAAGAGACATGAGCTCCCGAACATCACGGATAACACCATCCATATCTTTACCTATATCTACCGGATCAGTAACATTCTGATCACGATAGTACTCATTATAAACGAGCTGATAAGCACGAAAAGGAAGTACATCAATATCTAACTCTCGACCGGGATAAACACCAGCACCACTATTAACTACCGGAAAACCGAGATAATCAGCAAGACTTCCGGAAGAAAAAACGCCGCCAAGTTGATTGGTATTAGCGTTAATCTTCAAACGAGGATAAGAGGGTGCAGAAGTACCATCTTCACCTCCGGTAATGAAATCCTTCCAATGACTCCATAAAAGACGAGAAGGAATATAGAAAAAATGAGTATAAACATTTATCTTGTGCATGATCGGAGCCTTCATGGGGGCGAACCTACACAAAATTTCTGTATTCAATTTGAATACATCACCGGGAAGAGTAGGAACACACATGATAGGTGTGATAACTCCAAACTTCATTGTCTGTTTCACATCATGAGACAGATTGAAGCGATTACTCTTGGGCGGACGTATTCGAATAGAATTCCATAAATTGCCCATAATTAAATCTGATTTTTTAACTTACACTTCGATCGAACCTTTGCGACAAAATCATCACGAAAATCCAGAACATTCTTTAGAGGAGAACCGTCATAAGCGGTTTTAAGAGTAGCTTCATTAACATCATAATGATGCTTTATAAGCCATCTTCTGTGAGATTTAATGAGTTTCTTTCGCTCTCTATCTGCGTATTTAGCATTTTCAAGAACAATTTCATCTCTAGATTCTTCAGAAAAAATCTTATCGCTATAATAGCGGGGCATCTTGACCTTAATAACTTTGCCATCTTGAGGGAGATAACACCAATCATCCATTGAATCACGATGATAGGATAAGATAACATCCTTATCAAGATATCCGGAACCAATGCCAGGACGCCGAGAACATAACATAAAATTCTTAACGTAACCTTTCGGTAACGTACTACTATCCAAACAGTAGGAAGTAACGTAATTGATACGAGCAGGATTAACGGGATCAACTCGAATGAATCCATTACGCCAAGCAGTTCTGATATTTTCATCTAGCTTATTATCTAACAAATGTGGATAATTAAACAACAACATATGATAGTGAGGCCTTAAGGTTTTAGGTCCGTATTCGGATACAACGAAATAACGAATCTTAAAGGGCTCTAAGGACTTTCTGAAACGCTTCAAAAAATCCTGAACATCTTTCTTGCATACACAAGGAAAACCATCAGGCGTGTAATTTATCTTATCATCATCATAAGTCAGAGTGATAAAATAACAAGATTCGGAATCTGCAACCTCATTTGTAAGACGCAAACTCCATTGGGATCTCCTGCGACTCATACAAGCCTCACACTTTCCACATGGAACAGTAACATGAGTAGCGAATCGCCATTCCAATGGCATATATGTCTTTGCCATTCGTTTCTCTCGAGATTCATCATTCAACTCGATAGTCAGAGGATTCAAACACATCATAGCCTGATTCCTCCTCGAGATATCCGGATCGACCGGATTCGCCTTGATCGACGCCTGCGCCGACGAAAGCCTTTTCTTCTTCTTCTCATAATAAATTAATTTTATAGTTTCGGAACATAATCGGGATTATGTTAATCACTTATTTCTGTTCCTTGTGAATCTTTTTACTATCCAAATAATCAATATTAATGGAATTAAATATAAAAATATAAACATTAAAAATACTGACCAACCCATATCAAAAACTTAAAGGAATAATCCTATCCAATAAACTACCTAAAGCATCAATACCTCTCTCAATAGTACCAAAAGGACCACCAGAACGAAGGTTAACTTTATTATCACGCAAAATACGATCAATATCTGAATTAATCTCCTCGCGAATAGCTTTCTTACGGGAAAGGGTAGCATTATTATAAGTCTGCATACGATTAGCTATAAGCAAACTGATCTCATAAGGAACTTTTGAAGCAGCAGCATTCTTAAGACCAGCAGCAGCAAATGTATCCACAATCTGAGCCTGAATCAACTGTTGCTGAGTATGCCTCATAGCATAAGCAGCATAAGAATTCAACAAATCACTTTCAGCACGCTTTTCACCAAACTTCTGATAAACCTGATTCTGCATAGTACGACTCATTGTATCTTGAGTAAGATTGCGCATTTTCTCACCTGAAAGATCTAATTCAGCCTTACGTTGAAGAATATCCAACTCAAACTGTTGTGACCAATAATCACGCTCAACCTTAGACTTGGCAAGACTCATCATCTTAAGATCATTCTCTGTCTTGAGATTAAGTCCCTGCTGACGCATATTATTCTGATACTCGTTAAGATTAGAAGTCTCTTGGTTAGTCTTACGAATCTGAGCAATCTTCATAAGATTATCAAAAACAGATCCGATAGAATTTGCCATACCACTGACATAAGGCGCATAATTTGTAAAACTTCCGATATTAGGAACCTTAGTTGGAGCAGGAGAACCAGCAGTATTAGCAACGGTACCGTTACCATAAACCATATGAGGATTAATGCCAGCATCTTTAAGTCTTTGCATCTGAGAAGACGGAAGATTGTATTCATTCTGCTTATTCCACAGATCCAAATTACGGTCATTCTGATACTTGGCAAGATAGATGTTTGTAAGATTCTGCTCACGAACAGCCTCCTTTGACTCCTTAGCAGCCAAATAATTACCAACACCAGGTATCAATGCAGATCCAACTGTAGCTCCAAAACCTAACCAGTCCATAAATTATTGTAAATCTTAACGGTGTCACTTAGCACTAATATATCAAGTAATAGGAGTGCTAAGTCTGACACGAAATTAGTAAAATAATTTCATTTACCAAAATTAGAGAATCGGATAAAACCGATTTTAACATTTATTAATACATCGGCGCGTCACATCCCGGCCTACTTGTTTTGCGTTCCGCAAAACTCGTGGCCGGGCCGCTTTCTTTACTTGAGTCAAAATTCTGATACAAAAAAAAGAGAGAAGGTATTTTTTTTAACTTATAAGGTCCCTTTCTTTTAGAAAGGGGTCACACCGGCCTAAAGGCCTATAACATTACACTACGTTCCATGTAAATACCAACAAGCAGGAAAAGCCCGCGCAATCACTGCGCAGGCTAACCAAATTACTTATGAAAACTTGAACTACTACTGTTCAGATCCGGCATCGCCGGTTACTTCTCCGGGGTCTTCATGCTCTGAAAGACCTGATTCAGCGCCGCCACTATCATTGCGATCACGCTGAAGACTTCTACGAATTTCTTCATAACTGTCTCGTTTTATACGTTGAACATCTACCATATCATCGACATCATCAAACGTATCATCATCGATATCGTCATCAGTGTCAACTGATGGCCTTACTAAACTCTCGAGATCGATCGTACCTCGAGTGGCACGAGCGATAATTTCCTTTACTGAAAGAGACATAGATGGAACTGTAATAAGTTCATCATCCAAATGCTCTATACTTGGATCTTCATCAGGAGGCAAGCCGATAGACTGCCAAAACGAAAGAAATCTCATAACACTCAGAATAGGGGAGAACCATATTTAGGCATAAGGCGAAGAGCCTTAAAATTATGATGAATATTAACCCAAATCTTATCAATACCAGAGTCTGTAACTGCGAAAGGACGATCAGCAGCACTCATATTGGTAAGAAAAGAATCATTGAGACGAGGAGGACCTGAGAAGATGCGACCCATATGCCAAAAATTGAGAGTATCACGGAAATCTCCATGAACACTATTGGGAATATACTTATACTCTGAATAGCGGGGAGCATAACCGAATGTCTCATTGGCATTGGAACCTTTTCCATCTGTAGACATATCCACATATAACTCACTCTGAAGGATCTCCTGCTCTCCAAGATGAGCAAACTGAGGCCAATAGTAATCCAAACGATCAAACTTCTGAAACACCCTGGGTAATCCTTGCTGATATGAGGGATCAGGCATAACGGTCATAAGACCAAGAATGTAGCCATGTTCCTCACAACGATACTTAAAAGAATGAGTATTCTGAACGCCAACGGCATGTCCGGAAGGAGTAGCCAACGGAGAAGACTCTGTAGTCTGTGAAGTCTGTAAAACATCATTGATCATAACGGCAGACTTACCGCCGCCAAGGAACTCGGGACGCTGAAGACGGGCATCCGAAGATCTGACACCAAAATAGGAATAGATCTGTTCGATATAACGGGATCCTCCTCGAGCGGAAAGCTCTAAAAACTCCTGAGCCTTGATTGCTCGACGTAACTCGTTAATGGTAGAAGCAGAAGCCTTAGAAAGATCAGCAACACCAGCTAAAGACTCAAGATCGCTACCACGAACATAACCATAAGGAACACCACCACGAGTACCAATCTTAACTTTAACATCTCTATCTTCAAGACCAAGTACAAGATTAGTCT
>NZ_SJXE01000002.1:0-360894 GCF_004336975.1 Corallincola luteus | reverse complement strand
GAGCTGTTGGTAGTTCATGTTGTTTCACTTCTTGGCGGGAGCGAGACACAGGAAATACCACAGTTCATCGTTCTAATACGAGGGCTTGTTGCGGTTAGTATATGAATCCAAGCAGTAAAACAGCATCAGTCACAAACCGCTCGAATGACACGTCTGGCTTCGACCACAATAACCACGACCGAAACGACATTACGCGTTTCACCTTTATGCTGCTAGGCATGAGGCATTTAAACCAAGATCAAGCACGCCTGCATGACCAATACTTCCGATAGATGCAACATCAGCGATCTTACCGGCATCCTTGAAGTGATTGATAATCATTTTAATTAAGTATAATCATAGAGTTATTGGCAAAAAATCAAGATAGTATGTATCCAATTTTGTCTTTATAATCCGGTTCCATCCTACGTAAAAGACCTCTACTTGAGTCCACCCAGTAAAAGGAAGTTATTGTGGAAATTAAGAACATCGTCTGTGCATGTGCACTGTTAATCTCCTTCGCTGTCCATGCCGATAATGAATGGCGAAGCTATGCTCAAGAAAATGACAGTGTCAAAATTGACAACATATTTGCCAACATTGATTTCGCTAATACGCAAAAATTCAGTGAGTTCATGCAAGAGTATGACGAGCTAGCTCGCATAAAAACCTTACTTGCACAGCCGAACCTCCCCATTAACGCTGAAGGACTACTTGGCGACTGGCGTTGCCGCTCAATTCAAGTCGATAACTCAGGCATTTACAGTTATCGCTACTTCAATTGCAAAATAAGCCAGACCGAACAAAACCAACTCTTATTCGAAAAGCTCAGTGGCTCACAAAAGAAGACGGGTTATTTGTTTCAGGACAGCAGCACTGACTGGGTTTTTCTCGGTGGTGCCAGTGTTAATGATGAACCCCAACTCCACTACAGTGGTATATCTAGCGAAAGTAATCGCGAATACGACGTCATTGGTAAGCTTGTCCAAAAGAAAGACAAGCTTGTCATCGCTTTCGATGCTGACAACTCAAGTTACGAACTCTACGAGCTGATTCGTTAATCGGGCAGACCGCGAAGTAAGTTACGTAGTGCAGCGGCGCACACTTGTGAGCCGCTGCTACACATTCCGATAAAGTGAAATACTAGCCACGTCCCCATACTCTATCAAAAACCCACCTTTCGACGAAATTAGCCGCACAAAAACCGAAGATGTCCGCACATTTTTGATCTCTCATTGTTGAGACTCTTTTTCAATCTTGATCCAAGTCAATTTTCATATATAATTTTCAGAAATTTCTGAAAATTGAGAAACCCCAGTATGAAGATGAGCCCGATGATCGAATCTCTGGTACTGCACTTCGGCGAGATGGGCAGTCGCTGGGGCTTCAACCGTACTGTAGGGCAGATGCTGGCACTGATTGTTCTTAGCGAAAGTCCGCTCAACGCGGACCAGATGCGCGAGGCGCTCAATGTCTCCCGAGGTAATGTCAGCATGGGATTAAAGGAGTTGGTGTCCTGGCGTCTCATTTTGCTTCGCCATATCCCCGGTGACCGCAAAGAGTATTACTGCGCCGCAGGCTCCATCTGGGATATGGCAAATACCGTGTTCGAAGAGCGCCGTAAACGCGAAATAGACCCGACACTGTCACTGCTGCGCAATAACATCATGGATGACACCAGCAAAGAGGCGCCGGAACTGTTTGCCCAACAGCGTGTTTCCGAGATCCATGATCTGCTTGAAACCATTACGCAGTGGAGCAGCGAACTGCAGCGACTCAGCCCTGAAAAACTCAACACGCTGATGCGCTTAGGTGTCGGCGTGAGCAAAGTACTCGATATTTCAGACAAATTTAAACGCACTAAAACCGACTAACTCTAGGGTTACTGTTTTTACTTTATCCAAGCCATTTTAGGCTTTCTAACCATGATGGGGCACTCTTATGATTGAGACGCTGATGCTTTCACGGATCCAGTTTGCGGCCAATATCAGCTTTCATATTCTCTTTCCCAGCATCACCATTGCGTTGTGCTGGCTACTGATGTATTTCAAAATCCGCTTCGACTTCTCACAAGATCCCGTATGGATGCGCGCCTATCGCTTTTGGGTCAAGGTATTTGCCCTGAGCTTTGCTCTCGGTGTGGTCAGCGGCATCACCATGAGCTTCCAGTTCGGTACCAACTGGCCCGGGTTTATGGAGAAAGTAGGCAATATTGCTGGGCCACTGCTGGGTTACGAAGTGCTTACTGCTTTTTTCCTTGAAGCCACTTTCCTCGGCATCATGCTATTTGGCATCAACCGAGTGCCGCCTTGGCTGCATACCACGGCAACCGCACTGGTCGCCTTAGGTACCACCATGTCAGCCTTCTGGATCATCGCATTGAATTCATGGATGCAAACACCGGTTGGCTTTGAGATGCGAGATGGCGTTGCCCATGCCGTCGATTGGTGGGCCATCATCTTTAACCCCTCATTCCCCTACCGGTTGGTTCACGTGTTACTGGCTTCAGGCCTAACTGCTTCGTTCTTAATGGCAGGAATATCGGCATATCGCATCCTCAAAGGCGATGACAAGCGTGGCCCAAGACTCACACTTAAAACCAGTCTGATTTTTGCAGCGATACTCGCGCCAACACAAGCGTTGGTCGGTGACTTTCACGGCTTAAACACCCTTGAACATCAACCGCAAAAGATCGCTGCCATGGAAGGGGTATGGCACACAGAAAAAGGCGCGCCGTTATTGTTGTTTGCGATCCCAGATGAAGAAAACAGAACCAACCACTTTGAGATCGGTATTCCGAAGATGGCGAGCTTCATTCTTACCCACGATCTGGAGGGTGAAATTAAAGGCTTGAATGAGTTTCCAGGAGAGCACCCGCCCGTCGCGCCCGTATTCTACTCGTTTAGGATCATGGTTGGCGTCGGTATGTTAATGATTGCAGCAGCATGGCTAGGCGTTTGGCAATTAGCGCGTAAAAAAGAGCTGTCACCTTGGCTGCTGAAAGGCCTGGTATTAATGACCTTTGCTGGCTGGGTGGCCACGTTAGCGGGCTGGTATGTCACTGAGATTGGCCGCCAACCTTACTTGGTCAGCGGCGTTCTCACCACAGCCGAAGCGGTTACAACGGTACCGCCATCAAAAGTATGGTTCAGTTTCACCCTATATATGATCACCTACGTAGTACTACTGGTGGCCTATATCCGAACCCTGTTCCTGATGGCGCGCCGCGCCGTTGAAATCGAAGAGATCACCCCGGAAGAAAACCCGAATTTCCACCAGCTAGACCAAAATCTGGCAACGTCAGGAGAAAAAGCATGATCCCTGCAGATTGGTTACCCGTCATCTTCGTTGGCCTGATGGGGCTTGCGGTACTTATCTATGCCATGTTGGATGGTTACGACCTTGGTGTCGGCATCATGCTGCCGTTGGATAACGAAACTCAGGCGGACAGCATGATCGCTTCCATTGGGCCATTTTGGGATGCTAATGAAACCTGGCTGGTACTGGCTATCGGCCTACTCTTGATCGCATTTCCACAAGCCCATTCGGTGGTACTAAGGGAGTTATATATTCCAGCAGCCATTATGTTGATCGGCCTGATCATGCGCGGTGTGGCTTTTGACTTTAGAGCCAAGGTCGCCGTTGCCAATAAGCCTATATGGGATAAGAGCTTTAAACTAGGCTCACTGATCACTGCGCTGGCACAAGGCTATATGCTGGGTATGTATGTGATGGGCTTTGAACAGAGCATCACCGCCTACCTGTTTAGTGGCCTTGCCGCATTTGGTGTGGCCGCCGCCTACTGCTATATCGGCGCGGCTTGGCTGGTGATGAAAACCAGTGACGAATTACAACTCAGAGCCGCTCGCTGGGCACGACGCGCAGGGTGGATCTGCTTCGCGGGTGTTGCCGCCGTGTGTGCCATGAATCCCTTGGTGAACCCTGAGATATTAGCCCGCTGGCTAAGCTTCCCCAATGCGCTATTTGTTTGGGCAATACCGGTGGTTTGCTTTGCCCTGTTCGCCATTATCGATCAGGTGTTAAAACGCTTCCCGCTGCCGGATGACAAAGGTTGTTGGCTGCCGTTTGTTGGCGCCATGTTTATCTTCCTGTTCTGTTTTAGTGGTCTTGGGTACAGTTTCTTCCCCTATATTGTGCCGGGACAAATGACGATTTGGGAATCGGCAAGTGCCCCAGAGTCACTGCAATTCATTCTCTGGGGAGCCATTGTCGTTGTTCCTGTCATTTTGCTTTACACGATATTTTCCTACCGCGTGTTTTGGGGCAAGGTTCAAGATCTCAAGTACTACTAATTAATCTACCCATACAGCCCGCTAGCCGCGGGCTGTTACGTATCATATAGAGATCCGAACAAACTATTTCTAACTCACATATTTAGCTAATTTCTGCCATAAATCACATAATACCCGCTGTCATCCCTGTCTATTTTTTTAACAAATACATAAAATTAAAACTAATAAGTTCATAAAATAGCCAAAAGAACCCACTGAATACATGGGTTTTACCTAACAGGCACAGTTCTTGCTGATACCGCTACCAATAATGAAATATTTAATCTTTAATTTTAAGGAAGCACTCAGTATGAAAAAGCTCTTGATAGCCACTGCGCTATTTGCAGCTAGCAGTCTGCAAAACGCATTTGCATTCCCCATCGCCGACACGGGCGACGGTTTAAAAGTCATTGTTGGCGAAACCGGCTCTGTGGTCGCCACTTACCTCGGTAACTCAGCCGATTACAGCAATGATCTGTATCTGATGTTGGATGATTTCGGTAATCCAGGCGATGACGGCGACCTGAGCAACGATATGTTTATTTTCAATAATCATACATCGCCAGTTAACTCAACCGTCGACTTGGGTATCTTTAACGCGGGTGCAGAGCTGATCTTCCGTCTATTTGTCAATGACACCGGCTTTAACTACTTCACCGGTCCCGAAGATCGTAACCCAGACAATCGTTTCCATGCGCGAGTTGAACAGGATTGGCAGCCAGATGAAACCTTAGTCAGTTTTGAAGATCTGTACGGCGGTCCGTTCGATTTCAATGACCTCAGCTTCGCATTTACCAACACCCGAACTGAAGTACCTGCACCAGCGACCCTGGCACTGGTAGGTTTAGGCTTACTGGGTTTTGCAGGTGCTCGTCGCCGTAAGTAACCAGACTCAAGCTGCGTAATCAAAGCCCCGTATTCGCCGGGGCTTTTTCATCTCAGACTAACTCCCATACCAACGAGCGGTATTCACTTACGACGAGCAGCCTGTTTACCTGCGATTTGCCACACAAATAATGCGCCGTCTCGCGCATCTTCGATATGATCCACGGTGACGTGGCAAAATCCCAACGGCTGCAAAGTCTCTTTATTTCGCCCTATCGCGGCAGAAACCCGGTAAACAGGAAAGTCATCCCCGCTACGCACAGCAATAATAAGGCCCTCTTTTCGCTTAATAATAAGCGGCGTACCTTCGGCCCGTTCAAAGTTGGGGCCAGTAATGTGTTTGATGCGTTCAACGAGCAATGGCGGAACCTAGCTAGCAGAGGATGTTGTTAATAGCATAGTTTAATGAAATGAGGCCAACAGAGAAGTGTTGGCCCGCAATTTTGATTTAAATGAACAGAGGAAAATAACAAAACCCCCAGTCTGGAACCAAGACGGTTCCATCTATAACCAATAAGTGCTCAGTCTGACACCACTGGCAACTCCGCACTTGCGCCCCATTCACTCCAAGAACCGTCGTAAATAGAGAGGTTCTGATAGCCAAGAACCTCCGCCACCAGCGCCAGAATGCACGCGGTCACCCCAGAGCCACAGCTAAAGATATACCGTTCAGCATTCCCCACCTGCTTGGCAAATGACGCTGCTAACTCTGCTTGCGGCTTTAAACAACCGTCGGTATCCAACAGCGACGCATACGGCAGATTCACGGCATTGGGCATATGACCACTGCGCATGCCTGCTCGTGGTTCGGGCCCAGTACCAGAGAAGCGTTCAGACCCTCTGGCATCCACCACTTTTATCCCTGATTGTTGTAACGCGGCCAACACCTCATTGGCAGCGCAAAATAGCTTGGGTTGCGGTTTGGCAGTGAAATCCCCTGGGTAAACTGTTGCCTTTAATGGATAGTGATCCGTCGGTAACCCCGCGCGCTTCCACGCCGGTAAACCGCCGTCTAAAACCGCAACATGCTCATGCCCCATGGCGCGGAACATCCACCAGGCGCGTGCAGCAGAAAACAGCCCGAGGGTGTCGTAGACGACGATATGACTGTCGTCATTAACCCCCAGCGCGCGCACTTGCGCCTGAAACTGTTCAGCACTGGGCATCATATGGGGTAATGGATTTGAGCTATCACAGATCTCGGTATCAAAATTGAAATAACGAGCATTAGCGATACGCTCTGTCGGTTGATACGCAGCCCTTCCCTGTGGCGTAGGCATCAACATGGTGGCGTCCAACAGAATAAGGCTAGCTTCGGAGATCCGCTTGGCTAATCCAGCCGCGCTAATCAATGGGGATCTATCGCTCATGGTTAGACTAGACATCGGACACTCCTTGGCAAAGCTAATAGATTAAGGGAACACCACTTTTTCCGCTTCCTGCCGGATGTCGGCCAACTTGCGATAGTGTTTTTGCAAGCGCTCCAAGGATGGCAGGTACTCTTCTGCAAAATAGGGTTTGAGAATAAAAAGCACCTTTAAAACGCCATGATAAATAGTGGCTTTGGTGATCTGTTCCTCTGGGGCTTGCGTGGTTTGGTAGCTGATCCAGAAGGTAACGACGATCTTTACCGTATGGGCCAAGTCTTCAAGATCTTGCTCTTCGACATTCAGTGCCCCCGCTTGCTTTAGCATCGACAAAATCGCGATCACCCGCTGCGCCAATTTTTCCTGTAACGGCAGGTATTGGATCTGCAATTCAGGATCACGACTCAACAGCTCAGGCAGGTTGCTGTAGAAGAAGCGAAAACGCCACATGCTCTCGAAGATCTCATCGAGGTAGGTCATCATCACTTCAAGCGAAACATTGCCATCATCACGGGGCTGAAAACTACGACCTATATGTGCGACATATTCTTTAAATATGCGGCGAATGATGTCTTCTTTATTCCTAAAATGGTAATAAAGGTTGCCAGGGCTAATACCTAAATGCGCTGCTATATGATTGGTAGTCATGGCGCGCTCGCCATGCTTATTGAACAATTCAAGACTGGCTTGAATGATACGGTCTTTAGTTTTCATTCTTTTGGATCGCCGTTAGCGTGTTTACATCCCTGAACATCGTCCGTTCGGCTAAACTACCGACGGCAGACTTATTTTCCTCTGGAGCGGCACTTGAGGCAAAATAGATAGTCATAATCCTGATTTAGTTAACAGTTTGGCGGAACAACAGATGATTATTGTCACAGGTGGCGCAGGTTTTATCGGTAGTAACCTGGTAAAAAGCCTCAATCAAGCAGGTTACCAAGATATTCTCGTGGTCGACGATCTGGAAGATGGCACCAAGTTTACCAACTTGGTGGACTGCGAGATCGCCGATTATATGGATAAAGATGAGTTCCTCGGCATGATCGTCTCCGGCGAGAACTTCGGTGATGTGGAAGCGGTTTTCCATGAGGGTGCGTGCTCAGCCACTACCGAGTGGAATGGTAAATTCATGATGGATGTGAACTACCAGTATTCTAAAGATCTACTGCATTACTGCCTTGAGCGACGTATCCCGTTCCTCTATGCCTCGTCGGCATCAGTCTATGGTATGGGGCCGGTCTTCAAAGAGGACCGCGCCAATGAAAAGCCGCTCAATGTTTACGGCTACTCCAAGTTTCTGTTTGACCAATACGTGCGCCAGTTGTTACCGGAGATTGATAGCCAGGTAATTGGCTTCCGCTATTTCAATGTCTATGGCCCGAGAGAGCAGCACAAAGCCAGTATGGCCAGTGTGGCCTTCCACCTGAACAATCAGGTGCTCGCTGGCGAGAATCCGAAACTGTTTGAAGGCTGTGATGGCTATGGTGACGGTGGGCAAACCCGTGATTTCGTTTATGTCAGCGATGTCTGCGACGTCAATTTATGGTGCTGGAAAGAACAAGCGCCCTCTGGCATCTACAACTTGGGTACCGGTGCCGCAGAGCCATTTCAGGCGGTTGCCGAAGCGGTCATCAATTACCATGGTCAAGGCAAAGTGGAATACATCCCTTTCCCCGCACACCTCAAAGGTCGCTATCAAAGCTTTACCGAAGCCGATATGGGACTGTTACGCTCCATCGGTTATAACAAACCATTTAAAACCGTCGCCCAAGGCGTAGCTGAATACCTGGCCTGGTTGAATAAATAAGTTCGCGGAGAACGCAGAAAAACATGAAATATCTTGTAGTTGGCCCAGCATGGGTCGGTGACATGGTGATGGCCCAAAGCTTGTTTAAGCAGCTGCAACAGGATGATGCCGAAGCCATCATTGATGTGGTCGCCCCGACGTTTTCTTTGCCTATTTTGCAACGAATGCCAGAGGTCAACGACACCATAGATCTGCCATTTGGTCATGGCGAATTCGCGTTCTCGGGACGACGTGCTCTGGGTAAAAGCCTGAGGGAACGCAACTATGATAAAGCGATTATTTTGCCCCGTTCATTCAAATCGGCTCTGGTTCCCTATTACGCAGAGATCCCTGTCCGGGTAGGTTTCGGTGGCGAGCTGAGAAGCTGGCTTCTCACCGATGTCAGAAAGCGCAAGCCGACTGTGGTTGAAGGCAAAATCAATGATATGACAGTGAAACGCTTCTTATCATTGGGGCTGACTCCGGAACAAGCCGCAACAGAGAACTATCAGATACTACCACCAGTGTTGGAAACCAACACTGAGAATCGCTTTGCATTAATGAACCAACATGAGCTGTCCACCGAACGGCCGATAGTTTGTATCTGCCCAGGCGCAGAATATGGCCCGGCCAAGCAGTGGCCAGTGGAATATCACGCCGAACTGGCACGACAATTGGTCGCCAAAGGCTACCAGGTTTGGGTATTAGGCTCGCCCAAAGAGATGGCCGCTGCCGAACAGATAGCCCCGGCCGGCCTGCCACATCTATACAATTTTTGTGGCAAAACCAAACTGGCCGATACCATTGATCTATTCAGCATGGCTGATGCTGTGGTCAGCCACGATTCAGGCTTAATGCATGTGGCTGCAGCGACAGGGGTTTTTACTGTCGCCATTTATGGCTCCTCTAGCCCGGAATTCACACCACCGCTAAGTGAGAACAAACAGATAATCTATCTGGGGATCGATTGCTCACCCTGCTTCAAGAAAACCTGCCCACTGGGGCATTACAACTGCCTAAAAGATATCTCGGTTGAACAGGTTCTCAATACAATCTGTCATTCCGAGCCGCAGCCTTCAGAAATCGAATCGACACATGGTAAGACTGAACAATGAGTGAGCGAGCAACGCTAGCTGTCGCGATGATCACCAAAAATGCTGGCCCTCGCTTTGCAGAAGCTCTAGCAAGTGTTAGTTGGGCCGATCAGGTTGTGATCCTAGATAGCGGCAGCACCGATGACACGCTTGAAATAGCGAAAGCTGCTGGAGCAGTCGTCCACGCCAGTAAGGCATGGCCTGGGTTTGGACCACAACGACAAGCAGCCCAAAAATTGGTAACCTGCGATTGGCTGTTATGGTTGGATAGTGATGAAGTTGTGACAAAAGAACTTCAACACTCAATCAATCAGTTATTGACCAATGCAGATCCAAATTACGCATACAGCATCAATCGTCTAACCGATTTTTTTGGACGTTTCATTCGTCATAGCGGCTGGTATCCAGATCGTGTTGTGCGACTCTACGCCACCAACCGTTTTCACTACGATGACGCGTTAGTGCATGAAAAGGTATTGGTAAGTAAAGATAAAGTGCGCCCACTATCGGGGGATCTGCTGCACTATACCGCTGATGACTTTCATGACTATATGGCCAAATCGCTGCGGTACTCGAATGACTGGGCCAAGCAAAAGCATGCTAAAGGAAAGCGAACCACTGTGGTGGGTATACTGGGCCATAGTCTGGCGAGTTTTCTAAAGAAGTATCTGATCCAACGCGGCTTTCTCGATGGCAAACACGGCCTACTACTCGCATTTCAATCCAGTCACTATGTGTTCAATAAGTATTTGGCTCTGTGGATATTGAATCGTCAAGATTAATAACTTGTTGCTCTCTAGCAGATTGATGCCCAGCGACTATTGGTGTTAAAGAATCCTCGAGACACGACAGCAACATGAGTTGTTGAAAGAGGGGTTTAATGGCACGCCACTGAGCAGGATCTGAGACCTTATCTTCTCGCCAACAAAGGCATGTACAGCCGGTGATGGCGTTAGCTATGGTCACGACTGCCACCCCCTGCTCCAATCTGGCATCGATATGAAACATACCCACCCCACCTAAATACAAATGATTCCCATTTACATTTAAGCGTTGGTTTTATGCTTTGTCAATCAGCTTTTCGAAATACTCTTTGGTCTGAAGAGCGGCCAGATCGGTATGAAAATATTCAGTAATACGCTGCTTGGCGCGGATCCCCATCTGCTTACAGAACGTTGGATCATACCATAACTTTGCGATGGCATCAGCCAATGCTTGACTATCACCGGGGGGCACAACTAATCCACTATCACCATCAACAACCAGCTCCGCACTACCGCCAGTATCGGCGACGACAGGCGCTACTTCATAAACCATGGCCTCAATCACTGTCTTCGGTAGCCCTTCCCTTTTAGTCGAAGGCAATGCCGATACATTACACGCTGCAATTATCGCAGGTGCGTCTCTGCGAAAACCCGCCAGATGTATCCTGTCAGCCATCGGACTAGCATCAATCAGCTGTCTTACTTCCGGCGTATCCATCCCCCCGCCCACCAACAGAATATGAATATCACTGTTTTCTGGTAGCTTATGTGTCGCCTCAATTAGCACAGGCAACCCTTTACGCGGACGAGCATTAGCCACACAGCCCACCACAAAAGCATCTGCCGGGATGTTGAATTCCGCCAGATCTACCGGCTTGTCCTGATACCAGTCCAAGCTGTGCCCTTTATAAACAGTAACCACTTTATCATCAGCGACATACGCATACTGACGAAGGTCGTCGCGCACCGCATTTGCCACACAAATAATGCCGTCCAAACGAGGATGAAGATGAGTTAAGTAACAAGTGGGATCATAGCGATAAATGTTCCCAGTCTGGCCTCGGTAACTTACCATTTTGGCGGGTAAGCCAATGGCAGCAAACAATGCGTTGGTGATCGCCTTGTTGTTAAACATATACACAGCATCGTAATCACCAAGTTTGAGCTCCGAACGAATGCGTTTAATCGCGCTCCACTGAAATTTCTTGGTCGGGTGGTAGTCGATAATCTTAACGCCATGCTCTCTAAAGCGCGGTACGTATTCAGCATCACCTTGCGTCATCAAAGTCACATCAACACCAAGTTTAGCCATACCAATGAAGATCTCGGCTTCAGGCCGCACACTGTTCCAAGTGTCTTTATAAGAACTGATAATGAGCAGCTTTAATGCCATAGTGAGGAGCCCTTTTGATGCGTTTTATCATACCTTGGCAACGCCAAGTTGTGGCATTATAACGCTTTCTAAACGTCAACTAGGCATTTTTAACTTAGACTTTAGCTAACGCTGGGATCATTGGTTTGCCCTGGCTGTCTAATATGAGGATTGTATGAAGCGTATCGTTATTGATTTAGATGGCACCATCACTTCTGCTGAAACCAGTGACTATAAAAATGTCTCACCGAACGCGGCAGTAGTAAACAAGCTAAAGCAGTATCGAGAACAAGGCTTCGAAATTGTCATCCATACCGCACGCAACATGCGTACTTACGAAGGCAACGTCGGCAAAATTAACGTGCACACCCTGCCCATCATTCTGGAATGGTTAGAACGACATAACGTGCCTTACGACGAAGTCATTGTAGGTAAGCCCTGGTGTGGCTTTGACGGTTTCTATGTTGACGATAAATCGATTCGCCCATCGGAGTTTGCCAAGCTGAGTGAGCAAGAGATCCATCAACTGCTGGAAGAAGAAAAGAACGCATGTTCCTAATCACCTCCGCAGCCTACATAGGGCAAGAGTTTTCATCTGAATTTGGCCGTTTGCCTCCCGCATTCTTGCCTGTAGGCAATCGTCGACTCTACCGCTATCAACGCGAAGTACTGCCGGCCAATGAACGTATTGTCCTTTCTCTACCGGAAGCGTTTGAACTACCCGAGTATGACCGCCGGATCCTAGAACAACTGAATATTGAACCACTGTTTTTACCCGAGGGATTAAGCCTCGGCGAGTCGGTGATATGCGCGTTGAACTTACTGGGCCATGCCAACGGCCCAATTCGTATTCTTCATGGTGATACGCTGATATATGATCTCCCCACCGAAGCTGAGGATATCATCACCCTAAGCCCAGTTGATGATAATTATGCGTGGGCTATTTATGACAGTGAGCAAACGCCTCCGCTCAGTCAGTTACAAGAAAGCGATCTAGTCACTAGGCGGGCGGAGTCTGTCGTCAATGGCTACTTCTCATTCTCGGATGCCCGCTTATTGATTCAATCCATCACCCGTGCGCGTGGCAATTTTATTGATGGCATTAACCGCTATGCGGCTGCCAAACCATTAAAGCCACTTGAATGCCAAGAATGGTTTGATTTTGGCCACTTGCATACCTACTACCGCTCGAAAACACACGTATCCACCACCCGCGTGTTTAATCAGATGGCGATCGAGAACGGTGTAGTACAAAAACGCAGTCATAAACGTCAAAAGATGCGTGCCGAAGCCCATTGGTTCGCCAGTTTACCGACCGAATTGAAACGCTTTACCCCCAATTACCTTGGCGCTTTAGACGATGATGAGCAGCCAGGGTACGCCATTGAATATCTGTACCTCACCAGCCTTAACGAGATGTGGGTATTTGGCAATCTGCCCGCCTTTGTTTGGCGGCGTATCGGCACAGCCTGCTTAGACTTTTTTATGCAGTGCCGTCAGCATGTAGCTCCTAAAGACACAGAAATAGCGCCAGCAAAGCTCTTTGGTGACAAAACGACCGAGCGCTTAGCTTTGTTTGCTAAAGAAAACAGAATCGATCTTAACCACCCTTGGCATTTAAACGGCAAGCCGCTCCCTAACTTAAATCAGATAGCAGCAAACGCCCTTGACGCTATCCCAGCTGCCAGCAGTGGCACTATCATTCACGGCGACCTCTGCTTTAGCAATATCTTATATGACTTCCGTAGCCAGCAAATCAAAGTGATCGACCCTCGAGGGCTAGATAACAAAGACAACCTAACCGTTTACGGCAATCCCGATTATGACCTGGCCAAATTTGCCCATTCTGTGGTGGGTCGTTACGACTTTATTATCGCTGGCTACTACCAGCTGACACAGGATGGTTACGCACTCGACTTTAATCTGCCCACCACAGAGACCCATGACCAAGTAGAAGCGTTGTTCTTAACCCGCAGTGCACAAGGACTAGGTCGCAACGAGCAGCAATTATTGGCGATGCAAGTGCATCTGTTCCTTTCGATGTTGCCACTCCACAATGATGATGAACGGCGACAGATGGCTTTGCTGGCGAATGCCCTGCGCCTTTATCAACGCTTACAAGCACTATCACTTGCGGAGACCAACTAGATGATTGTTATACCGATGGCGGGGCTGAGCTCCCGCTTTTTTAAAGCCGGTTATACGCAGCCCAAATACATGCTGCCAGGCCACGGAAAGCCGTTATTTGATCATGCCGTTGAAAGCTTTAATCACTATTTTCAGCAACAGCCTTTTCTATTCATTTGCCGCAGTGATTACGATACGCCCGCATTTATCGCTGACCGCTGTAACGCACTTGGTATTGCGGATTGGCGATGTATTGTTTTGGACAGAGAAACCCGTGGCCAAGCAGAAACCGTTGCTTTGGGCCTGAAAGAGGCAGGAATATCATCAGGCGAAATCACCATCTTTAATATTGACACATTCCGTCCTGACTTCCGCTTTCCCGACTTCATTGGAGAAGTGGATGGCTATCTCGAGGTTTTTCAAGGCGACGGCGACAACTGGTCCTACGCTCGCCCTGCTGCGCCAGATAGTTTAAAAGTCGTTGAGACAGCGGAGAAAAAGCCGATCTCAGACCTATGCAGCGATGGGCTTTATTATTTCGCCAACGCAGCAGACTTTCTGTCAGCGTATACAGCCGAAGCAGCTAGCCCCGCATCCTCGTTAAAGAATGGCGAGCTATATGTCGCACCGTTATATAACCGATTGATCACCCAGAATAAACTGATCCAATATCAGCTCATTGAACGTCAACAAGTGATCTTTTGCGGTGTACCTGCGGAATACGATGAGTTTTTGGCCAAATAACAAGTGATAACTAAATGACCATCGCAAACCAAGATATCACAGTGGTTGTTCAGGGGCCGGTACAAGCCTCTCCTGACCGTAACATGGACGAAGGGATCACCGTACGTTCTCTAGCTAGCGTGCGTAAGCATCTACCTGGCGCGCACATCCTGTTATCCACTTGGAAAGGACAGCCCACAGAAGGTCTGGATTTTGATGAGTTACTATTGAATGACGATCCCGGGCCAAACATCAATCGTTATCGTGCCGATGGCAGTGCTGATAAAACCAATAACAATCGCCAACTTGTTTCCACCCTTAATGGCTTAAAGCAGGTGAAAACCCGTTACGCGATGAAGTTACGTTCAGATAACTTTCTCACCAGCGATGCTTGCAAGAAGCTACAGCAGAAATTTCCGAAGCGCGCTGATGAATGCTGTTTCTTGAAAGAGCGCGTCGTAGTAAACAATACTTTTACCCGAGATTACGCAAAAGGGTTACCGGTCGTGTTCCATGCCTGCGACTTCTTTTACTTTGGTCTGACCGAAGACTTGCTAGCGCTCTGGGATATACCTTGGTTTGATGATTTGCCCTACGACGAATCACGCAAAGGCCAAGAGCAACATGACGGCTACCCCTATTTTATGCCTGATTGCACACAAAAGTTTTGGCTCAAAGCATTGCAGCGATTTGACCCATCAATCCAAATTAAACACCTGCATGACTACAGCCCCAAATCAAAGCGCCAGTCAGATCTGTGTTACGCCAACAACCTCATCATCGGCGAGCCGGAAGTGGTTGGTTTAGGATTGAATACAAAATTTAGCGGCAGTGAACGAGCGAACCGCATTGGTAGCATCATCACCTACATACATCATTTGGCTTGGCAACGCCTGTACAAGAAATATTGTGATCCTAGCCACCACATTCCCGGTAATGCTGCGGACTGGCTAAGAACAAAATGCTTACGAGGCGCACTCTTATCCAGCAAATGGTTGGAAGGTAAATGGCGATTAAAAAAGAAGCTCAATAATGCTAAATGATAACGGTCTGGATCAACCTCATGCTGCCGGCCCGCATATCTGCCACGTCAATTTAGCCCGAGGTTTTAGCGGCGGCGAGCAGCAAACGTTTAATTTAGTGCAAGCACTAAAGCAACATGGCATACAGCAATCCGTTGTACTATTAAAAGGGTCTCCATTACTTCCGATGTTTGAAGCCATCGGTATTCCGGTTCACGAAGTCAGACATCATCTTTTCTCTTGTATCCCACCCCGTGGCATAAGACCTACGCTGTTTCATGCCCATGATGGCAAGGCCGCCTACTGGTGTGCGATACAAGCCAGATTACTTAACCTTCCCTATATCATTACTCGGCGAGTCGACAATCCAGTAAAGAAACAATGGATAGCCAAAAAAATATACAAAAAAGCAACTGTCGTTGCTTGTTTGAGTCGTGCGATCGCTAAGCAGGTAAAGATCCTTGATAAGAACATCCACACCACCATCATTCCCAGCGGTTATTCTGGTTTTGCTGCGCAACCTGATGCCGTTCAACAGATCAAAAATAGATACCCAAACAAAATTCTGATCGCCCAAATTGGCAAGTTACTGCACCACAAGGGCTATCACGTCACGATTGAAGTGGCGCGCCAATGCGAAGCCTCTCACCCTCAGTATCAGTTTTTATTTCTTGGCAGTGGCCCAGATGAATTGATGTTAAAAAAGCAAGCTGAAGGGCTGACCAACATCGACTTTCTTGGTCATCAAACAGACATCGGCAGTTATCTGTCCGCGGTTGATATCCTGCTTTTCCCTTCGCTATCAGAAGGGCTGGGTTCAACCATCCTTGAAGCATGGCAGCATGGTACTCCAGTTATCGGCAGTGACGCAGGAGGCATTCCTGATCTGATTACTGATGAAGAGACAGGCAAATTAGTCGCTCCCGGTGATGCCTTACAACTTCAACAGGCATTAATCACACTGATCGAAGACGAGCAGAAGCGCAATCAGTATTGCGAAAACGCATTAGAACGTCTTGCGGACTATTCTCCCGAAAGCATTGCAGCGCGTTATTACACTCTTTATAAGGAATTGTAATACCTATATACCAAATAATATCTGTCCTACGCCGGAACTTTAATCACTCACAAGACCCTATGGACTATATGTGATTTAGCGCACAAAAATGGTCCGGTGTAATAGATATGTTTTTCCTAAGAAGTATTGCTTATTTTGCTTTAAGCGAGTGGATTGCAGCGTCTAAGAAGTTAGTTGTTGCCAAGCCTGTTCTGAGCCCAACAATTCATCCGAACTCCCCCATGTTAAGCAACATATGCGGGACTTACGACGAAAAGGTGGCCACAAAATGAGCACACATGCAGCAATTCACCAAGCTAAAGTTATCGGTTTCGTTAACACATGCACCAGCTGGGGCGGGGGCGAAAAGTGGCACTTTGAGACAGCGCAGTTCTGCCACAACCAGGGATACTCGGTCATCTTTTTCTGTCGCCCGGGGAGTGAGATCGAATCACGACTGATAAAGGCCAACATACCGACGCGCCCTTTAACCATCAGCAATCTTAGCTTTCTAAACCTGACAAAGATGGTACTTCTTGCCCGTCAGTTTAAGCAATTAGGCATCACAACCCTGCTACTAAACACGCCGGCAGATACCAAGTTAGCAGCCCCTGCTGCAGTGATAGCGGGTGTTAACAATATAATTTTCCGCCGGGGAATGCCCCATCGCATAAAACGCAATTGGCTAAACTGCTACCTGTTTGAACGTTGCATTCATCGCGTTATCGCTAACTCAGAAGCGGTAAGAACAAGTCTCAGTGACCGCTGTGGTGGCATAGTTCCTGACCGAAACATCACAGTGGTTGAAAACGGTGTCAAATTAGATACTACGATGATTGATGCGCCGCCAATTTACGCAAAGCAAGCCCGCGAAATTGTGCTCAGTACCGCCGGGCGGATGGTCAAACAAAAAAATCAGCTGGCGCTCTTAGCCATGGCCGAAAAACTAAAAATGAAAGGCATCAATTTTGTTCTGCTGATCGCTGGAGCCGGCGAGTTAAAACAAAAACTAACAGAGGAAGTACTTCAACGAGGCTTAAATGACTGTGTGCGGTTTACCGGTTTTGTTACGCAGATGCCGTTACTGTTTAAGAGTACCGATATATTTGTCTTCCCCTCTCTCTACGAAGGTTGTCCGAATACCCTGATTGAAGCCGCGGCAGCGAGCAAAGCCATCGTCGCTTACGATATCCCTCCCCACAGAGAGCTCTTACCTGACGATAAATATGGTCGACTAGTGCCTCTAAATGACATTGATGGCTTAGTCTCAGCAGTCAGTGAATTGGCAAGCTCTGCCGAGATACGTGAAAAAATGGGATGGATGGCAAAGTTAAGGGTTTCAACTCACTACAATCTCGATAAAGCGCGAAAGAAACTACTGGCATTGATTTGATTCATTCTCCAGCAAAGCTATCATTGCCTCATTCTCGTTTTCTGGAACTAACTGAATGACAACTCGCGTTATTTATCCGGGTACCTTCGATCCGATTACTAACGGCCACACCGATCTGATTGAGCGCGCGGCTAAGCTGTTTGACGAGATTATCGTTGGCATTGCAGAAAGCCCCAGTAAAAGCCCATGGTTTTCGCTGGGTGAACGGATAAAAATGGCAGAGCAAGCCACCCAACATCTGCAGAATAAAGTACGAGTGGTTGGCTTTTCAGGCTTGCTGGTCAACTTCGCTAAAGATCACGATGCGACAGTGATGATCCGAGGCTTACGTGCCGTGTCCGATTTTGAATATGAATTTCAGCTCGCCAATATGAACCGCCGACTGATGCCAGGGTTAGAAAGCGTCTTTCTTACACCATCAGAATCCAACTCATTTATCTCATCGACTCTCGTACGCGAGGTGGCTCTGCATGGCGGAGACGTAGAGCAATTTGTTCACCCAGAGGTGGGACAGGCACTAATGCGCCTAGTCTCTGAAAAGCAGTCATAACTCCGTCTTTGAAAACACAGAAAGAAGATTAACATTGAGTAACCCGACTTCTCAGCTCGACTTTAAGCAGTTTTATCAGCGCATCAAACAAGGTGAGGCAACGATATTAGTTGATCAGCCCTTTCTCAGCGGTCGGCGCTTCACAATGAAACTTGATGATGCCGAACGAAGCTATGTGGCGAAACTTTTTACCTACGACAAAGATATGGAGTTGACCGAAAGTCGCCCGTGGGAGCATGAGGAAAATATTCTGCGAGCAATGAGCGGCGTTATCGCCCCCAAAACCTTTGGCTTTGAAAGCTGGCAAGAGGGGGACCAAATGGTCTTTTTATACCTTAGAGAATACCTTGAGGGTGATGAGCTAACATCGGTAGGCACCGACCAAATACCCGCCATGGCTAAATATTTGGCAAGTTTACATCAACAAGGTATCACCAGTAACGACCCCTATATCTATAATTTCATCACCATCGATGGCACGCCGCTGATCATTGATTTCGGTAAAGCAACTCAGCAAGCAGTAAACTCCAGCAAACATCATTACCTCGTAGGACGTGAACTGTTTAAGCTGTACCGAGGAACGCTGGGTTACGACGCCAAGTTAATGGAACAGTTTTGGCAGAGTTACTTCGCTCAATTTGAAAAGCAAAGCTGGTACCGGCAGGCACTGCTAAAATTCTCCGTCAGCCTGCACTCTTTGCGGCAGATGATTCGAAACATTGGCCGCAAACGCCCTGCTCGCTCATAACCCAAATTAGAGGTGAAATCTGCAGTGTGAGGTGACCATTCACTAACGCTGACATATAGCGCAGTACACAGTGCTGCGCTGCCCCAATTTAATCTCTTTCAGTTCAGCACCACAATTGGGGCAAGGCTGCCCCCCTTTGCCATACACTTTCAGTTCCTGAACAAAATAGCCCGGTTTGCCATCACTTTGAGCAAAATCCTTTAGCGTTGTACCGCCCTGCTGAATGGCGCGCGCCAGTACCGATTTGATCTCCTCGGTCAATAATTGGTAGCGGGCAAGCGAGATCTTACCGGCTGCAGTCTTGGGATTTATCCTGGCGGCAAACAAGGCTTCATTGGCGTAGATATTCCCCACGCCCACCACATTGTGATTATCCATAATAAATGTCTTCACAGCGCTCTTACGGCCACGGCTACGACCATAGAGTACATTGGCATCAAATTGTTTAGTTAATGGCTCAGGGCCCAATTTAGACAGCAATGGATGCGCTAAGGGTGTAGCGCCTCCCCACAGGAAAGCACCGAAGCGCCGGGGATCCGTCAGCCGTAACATTTTACCGCTACAGAGGTGGATCTGGATATGGTCGTGCTTATCAGCCACAGTAGTTGAATCAATCACCCGTAACCGCCCAGACATGCCCAGATGGAGTATCGCGCTGCCGATCGCGGTATCAATAAGAAGATACTTTGCACGACGGCGAACCGCTATGATTGTCTGCCCCTCCAGCTGATTAACTTCATCTGGCACCGGCCAACGCAAGCGCTTGTCACGCACCTCCACGCGCGTGATCTGCTTTCCCGTAAGAAAAGGGGTTATCCCCTGTCGACTCACCTCAACTTCAGGTAACTCAGGCATCATTTGCTCTCATTTGGCGTAGAGGCATGGGGGCAATAAACCGTATCGTCAGATCTGACAGCTCCCCCACTTGCTCACCTAAACGGACAAACCAGCGCTGCTTAAATTGACGCAGCAAAATAACTCGAGGGACAGCTTCCCCTGCCAAAGTAATACGAACCACCATATCGGGTTCAGTAAGGAGCTCACTGGCAGATGGCATCTCTTCTTCACTCAAAGGTAATGCCGTCAATCCCAACCACTGCTGCGCCAGACGCCCCGCCTCTTGTTCTGGCATCAAGTTCGCAGGAGAAACACGCCAGCCTTGACCAATCAGCTCCAGCTGGCCTGCTGGATAATCCAAAGTCAGGATAATAGCCTCGGCTGGAATAAGTTCTAAACGGGTATTGGCGTCACCAGATAACCACCGTTTGTGAGTGACATTAAACAGCAGGATCATTGCCAAACAGGCAAAGATCAAAATGTTGTTCCACTGCCTTCTGGTTAAGGCCATATCCGGTGTCCATTTTTGGCTAATACACAAATCAATATGCTAACACTAACCTTAGATAAGAGCATTGCAAGAGAGTCTGGAATTGAAGAGCCTAGGGAGTGAAGAACAAGGTAAAAGAAAAACGCTCAAGCCCCAACGGTAACAAGGCCGTAGTTCCTGTACATCGACGCTCCTGTGCATTAGCACACCCCACGCAGTGCCTTGGGTGCCATGCACCCGCGTCATACCGTACTTCCTGTACATCGACGGCCTTGTGCATTAGCACACCCCACGAAGTGCCTTGGGTGCCATGCACCCGCGTCATACCGTACTTCCTGTACATAACAAAAAGCCCGGCACTAGGCCGGGCTTTTCACTAAGCAAAACAAGTAAGATCTATTTGATCTTAGCTTCTTTATACATCACGTGCTGACGTACAACAGGATCAAATTTCTTGATCTCCATCTTTTCAGGCATGGTGCGCTTATTTTTAGTGGTCGTGTAGAAGTGACCGGTACCGGCTGATGAGTTCAGACGGATTTTCTCACGAACGCCTTTCTTCGCCATGATTTATCCCCTTAAACCTTTTCGCCGCGGGTACGAAGTTCAGTCAGAACTGAATCGATACCCTTCTTGTCGATGATTCGCATACCCTTGGTAGAAACACGAAGCTTCACAAACCGCTTTTCACTCTCAACCCAAAAACGGTGAGATTGCAAATTTGGCAGAAAGCGGCGCTTGGTCGCGTTTTTCGCATGAGAGCGATTATTACCGACAACCGGACGCTTGCCAGTTACTTGGCATACTTTAGACATGTCAGTCGTCTCCGATATAAAACTTTTTAGCTCGAGCGTACCGCGCCCCATATTCGGCCGTCGCCCAAGGCGCAGGAGGGCGCATTTTATACAGGAGACGCACTAGCAGATCAAGAAAAAATGTTATTTCAATAAAAACTATATCCAGCCGCGCGCAGCAAATGAGGTTGATTCAGTTCGACCAACTACCAAGTGATCAAGTACAGGCACATCAATAAAAGCCAATGTTGCCATGATCTTATCGGTAATATGTCGGTCTGCCTCACTCGGCTCACAGACACCGGACGGGTGATTATGACAGAGAATCACCGCCGCGGCATGTTCTTCTATCACCAAGCGTAAAACTTCTCGCGGATAAACCGCCGCCTGGTTAATCGTGCCATGGCTTAACTCTTTGTAAGCCAGCACCCGATTCTGGCTGTCCAACAACAAGAGTGCAAAGCGCTCTATCGGCGAATCACCCATTTTAACCCGTAGGTAACGCTCTACCGCAGCGGGATGATTCAACACATCAGACTGATGTAACTCTGCCTGAAAAACACGACGACTCAGCTCGACCACCGCCTGCAATTGGGCATACTTGGCTTGTCCCAGCCCTTTGGCGGCGCAAAATTGCTGTTGGTTGGCACGCATTAAGCGGGATAGACCATCGAATTGCCCGAGTAGTTGCCTGGCTAAGGTAACCGCATCCATGCCAGTCACACCGGTACGTAGAAAAATCGCGAGTAACTCAGCATCGGAAAGCGCTTCAGCCCCCTGCCGTAAAAGCTTTTCACGGGGGCGCTCTGCCGCTGGCCAATCAATAATTGCCATCAATCTATTCCTCCTTGAAGTGATCTACCTGTTTACGCTTCCTGCGCACGCAATCAGTGTAGTGCAAAAATCCAGCAGTAAGTGTTCACTGTAACCAAGACAGCTGTGAGCGCTCGCTTAAGAGACACAGCTTTCCAAAAAAACTGCGTGGTGTGAGAGCAAAAAGCAGCTAGGGAAACACTGTTCAGCGATTTAGGCTGTGGTAAAGTAACGGAAATTTTTTACCCCGATAAAGAGCTATGTCGTTACAAGGTAAAAAGATACTGCTAGGCATCAGTGCCGGTATCGCGGCTTACAAATGTGTAGAACTCACCCGTCGGCTGAAGGATAAAGGCGCAGATGTACGCATCGTCATGACCAAAGGGGCGCAAGCCTTTATTACTCCTCTGACCTTGCAAGCGGTTTCTGGGTATCCCATTTGTGACGACCTGCTGGATCCATCAGCAGAAGCAGCCATGGGCCACATTGAGTTAGGAAAGTGGGCAGATCTCTTGGTTATTGCCCCTGCCACCGCAGATCTCATTGCTCGCATCGCTGCCGGTATGGCGAACGACCTGCTCTCTACCGTTTGTTTAGCAACACCAGCACCTATCGCTATTGCACCAGCAATGAACCAACAGATGTATCTCGCCGTGCCGACCCAAGAAAATCTGGCATTACTGGCCAAGCGACAACATCTAATCTGGGGGCCTGGGCAGGGAGAACAAGCCTGCGGCGACGTTGGGCCAGGCAGAATGCTGGAGCCAGCAGAGCTTCTGGCACTGATTGAACAACAGTTTCAACCCCACCAACCGCTTGCTGGCGTGAAGATGATGATCACCGCAGGCCCAACTCGGGAAGCACTCGATCCAGTCCGTTACCTCAGTAATCACAGCTCTGGCAAAATGGGGTACGCCATCGCCGCCAGTGCTGCGCAGATGGGCGCAGAAGTCACCTTGGTTAGCGGCCCTGTTGCACTACAAGCCCCCACTGGCGTGCAACTTTTGCGTGTGGAAAGCGCGGCGGAGATGCATCACGCCGTGATGACCACGGCGGTACAGCAGGACATTTTTGTCGCCTGCGCAGCCGTTGCTGATTATCGCCCAGAAGCAGTCGCGGATTGCAAAATAAAGAAAGACAACAGTGAAATGAGCATTAGGCTGGTGCGCAACCCAGACATTCTCGCCGATGTTGCCGCGCTCAACAGTGGCCCTTTTACCGTCGGCTTTGCAGCTGAAACCCATGATGTAGAGACCTACGCCATTGGCAAGCTGCAACGAAAAGGTCTCGATATGATTGCCGCTAATGACGTTAGTGACAGCAGTATCGGCTTTAACAGCGACGATAATGCCCTCACCCTCTATTGGGCTGATGGCAAAACAGAGCTACCTGCCACCAGCAAGCAACAACTTGCTGCGCAACTCTTAGAACAGATCAACCATCGTTATCGGATCAAACAATGAAACAGATTGAAGTTAAAATTTTAGATCAACGTATTGGTGAAGAATTTCCACTACCAGAATATGCCACCCCCGGCTCTGCAGGTATGGATCTGCGCGCTTGCTTAGATAGCGAACTAACGCTAGATCCTGGCGAAACCCAGCTGATCCCTACCGGCTTGGCCATCCACGTCGCCGATCCGCAACTTGCTGCTGTGATCCTGCCGCGCTCCGGTCTAGGTCACAAACATGGCATCGTATTGGGTAATCTGGTCGGGCTTATCGACTCTGATTACCAAGGACAGCTGATGGTTTCATGCTGGAACCGCAGTAATCGTAGCTTCACCATCGCTCCCGGTGATCGCATCGCTCAACTGGTATTTGTGCCTGTTGTACAAGCTGAGCTAAGTATCGTTGACGAATTCCACGCCAGTGAACGTGGTGAAGGTGGCTTTGGTTCCTCCGGTCACAAATAATTTCATTTTCCGCTGATAAGAAGTAAGTAGTACAGGGGATAGTTTATGGCTGCAACGCAGCGCAAGAATCGCCGCCAAGAGATACTGCAATCTCTAGCTGGCATGTTAGAAACCGCACCTGGCGAACGGATCACCACCGCCAAGTTGGCAGCGGAAGTCGGCGTATCAGAAGCGGCGCTTTATCGCCACTTTCCATCTAAAGCCAAGATGTTTGAGGGACTCATCGAGTTCATTGAAGAATCTCTGTTATCACGGATTAACTTAATCCTCGACGATGAGAAAGACACTCTGGCCCGCGTGCATCATATTTTGCAACTGATCCTGGTATTCGCTGAACGCAATCCAGGTCTTTGCCGGATCCTTAATGGGGATGCGCTATTAGGTGAAAATATTCGCTTGAGGGGCCGAGTGCAGTCGTTAATGGAAAAGATCGAAGTGCAGATAAAACAAGTACTGCGTGAGCGCGCACTGCGTGAAGGGCAAGGGTTTCAGGTGAGTGAGACTATTCTTGCCAACATGCTGCTCGCCTATGCCGAAGGCCGTATCTGTCAATATGTTCGCAGTGACTTCAAACGCAAACCTAGCAGCGATTTTGAAACCCTGTGGTCAATGTTACGACATCAACTACTCACCGCTTAAAACAAAAAAAAGCCCGCTTCCTAGAGGAAACGGGCAACTTACCTGAGAGATTTCCACTTACGTGGCGCTGCCTTGACGAAAGTTCGCAGAGGCGCTTGTTGTTCTTATTCGGAACTTATTCACCAATGCATTACCCATTGGTAAATTAGTAATTGTCCTTGCTGCCCTCCACCATAATTTTTCTACCTCTCGCTGGCAATAGAAGTCGGTAATTGTCACCGCAGAGTGTGACTGACATAGCACAAACGCTTGCCATCGCCTTCAGAGATATGCCTTGAGCCGTGTGCGAGATATCGCACAAGAACGTGAGAGATACAGCTTTCATGATGTAGATACATGCCCCAGAAGAACACGCAACCCATTGTTTATGTTTGCTTATAAGGTTAATCATCAAAAAAGGAAATGATTAAATAATTTCACAACACGGGTTAATGCATTGTTAAAGATGGGTTAGAGAGTATTCTTATAGATGTCAGCAGGATGTTGGCACCTCAGGAAGAAAGTAGGGATACCGTTAGGCCGACAAGGAGTTGCGCCTTTGCAGGATGCAGAATGGACCCACTCAGGACGAGTTAAGGACACCTTCAGGATGAAGCGTTATGGCATAGGATATGTCATAAGTTAGGATGACACTAGGACCTCCAACGGATTGGTTAGGAAGTGGAACGGATCCACATTGACATGGATGCCTGCAGGGAAAGCACAGTTGAAACGGGATTGTTTCGAGACCGATTGTCGGGCACAGCGAAAGCTGTGCCCGCTTCGTTTATGGGTCAAACCACTGCATCACTACCCCAGCCCAAAAGCCACCATCAGCACCATATCAAAGGCTAACAAAGCAAGCGGCAGATCTGGGGGCATAATTTCACCCAAGAACCTGAAAGTTACCCATACCTAAGCGTTAAACCGACGATCATTTAGATCAATGACGCTTGTTCGAAGCTAAGCAAGGCTAACCACAGTCCATTTCACCGATGCTATTTGTGCGAGATCTCTTACAAAGGTGTGAGACATTTAGTAAAAAAATCACGAAAAACGCTGCAAAAATCAGACATAAACAATATTTATCAATGAGTTAAAGGTTGCCGCGGTAAAAAAGATGTTTCCTTTCCCTCCTCCTAACATTTTTAACCCATTGTTAACTTCGAGGCAGACGCTATCATTCTAACTGTCAGCAGGATGTTGACACCTCAGGAAGAAAGTAGGGACACCGTTGGGCCGACATGAAGTCAGCCTTTGCAGGATGCAGAATGGACCGCTCAGGATGAGTTAGGAATAGCTTCAGGATTGAGCGTTGTGACATAGGATTTGTCGCAAGTCAGGATGACACAAGGACCGCCAACGGATTGGTTAGGAAGTGGAACGGATCCACAGTGACATGGATGCCAGCAGGGAAAGCACAGTTGAAACGGGATTGTTTCGAAAAAGTTTGTCGGGCACAGCGAAAGCTGTGCCCGCTTCATTTATAGCGTTCAACAAAATGATAATTGCTCTATTCCGGGTATCGCAGCAATGCCCTGCCTACTCGCTGAGAAACGCTTTTATCAAATGAAAGGTCACAGAACAGTATTTCGCTCTAAGCAGCTTAAGCCTTGGATCTGCTAACCCCTTTCCCGAGATCAACTGATTAAAACCCACCTCCGCAGCTTTTTCAGCTACCGTTGTATCAAACCCCATACTCCAATCAGGAAATGAACGCGCCGGCACCACACCTTGATTCAGCAGCTCAATGTCGTAATGTCTGGGATCCGTAGAAATAGCAGCAAACACCTGTTCTACCGCTTCTCTTTCACCTTCGAGAATTTGAAAGAAGCACCCTGGCCGGTAAAGAAGCAGCCCTGTGACGCCCTTTTGCTTATTTGCCTGCCTGGATAGGGCAAGTAACTCAGCCAAGGCTTCTGGCGACCAAACAAGATCACTGACACTGCGATAGACCAATTCATAACAAGTGATGGTGGTGAACCTCTCAGGCTGTTTTGATAGCAATAACCCTAGCCAGTTTTACAACACAAGAACAGTGCCGCAGCAACAAGCTGTGCAATTAGCCAAAGTGATTGTGCGAGATCGCTTACAAAGCTGTAGGAGATTTGGGAGACAAAATGTGGAAACAGCGCATAGAACTCAGAAAAAACAATAAATATCAGATGGTTGAAATTCTATTTAAAAAAAGTTTGCCGAGATTTTTTTTTCTAACATTTTTAACGCATTGTTAACCTGCCACTGCGCGCTAATATTCTAACTGTCAGCAGGACGCTGCAACTGAGTAGACAGGGAGTCACAAAACGCGATTCATGATGAAGAGCGGCGCAGGAAGCGAAAAAGGATGAGGTCAAGGGTTGACCACAGTGGAGAGCTTCAGGAGGAAGCGCAGTAGCTAAGGACAGTTACTGGTTATGGATGACACAGGAACAGCCAGAGGATTGGTCAGGGCTAAAAAGCCCAGCAGGGAAGCGGCAGGGAACTATGTTCGGTGGACGGCATATTCTTTGTAACAGGGCGCATCTGAGATGCGCCCTGTTTTTTTTGTGTGCCACATATTAGTTCACCCCAGCTTTCAATCTTCCAGCGATCCCAGTAGAGTCTTTTATTAACAAACCATTAGCAAATTTCAGAGAGTTCTGCGCATGATCCGCCCTCTAGCACTGACACTGGCACTCGCGTTAATAGCAGCCTGCTCTTCTGCTCCGGAAACGGAACAGACATTTTCCGGCTACTTACATGACTACAACAAGCTAAAACCAGATCCTGAAGATGCCAGCAAACTGGTCTGGTACGCGGAGGATTATTCAGCAAACAACTACGCGATGATCGACGTTGAACCAGCAAAGATCTGGCTGTCACCGAAACTCAGTGATAAGGAGGTGGTACCCGCTGAAAAACAGCAAGCCTTTGCCACCTATCTAGTAAAATCTTTAAAAGAGGCGATCCCGGAGCATCTACGCACCGCGGCCGCGGGTAACAACACGCTAATTATCAAGCCTGCTATCACCGGCTTTAGTACCGGTTCAGCCGATCTTGCCGCCTATCAATACCTGCCCATCGGCCTGATTGTTGTTGGCGCTATGGAAGCAACTGACTCTAGAGATAAAGTACCAGTGATGTTTCTAGAAGCAGAAGCGATTGATAAGGACAGCGGTAAAGTGGTTGCCCAAGTGGTACGCCGCTTATCCGGTAAGGATATTGACCCCGATCTAATGACGGACAATATCGTTGAAGCTTTTTACCCCCAATTAGATGCCTGGGCTAAAGAGCTCGCTGACAACCTGCAAAAACAAGTAGAGAACATTAAGTAAGTTGTAACCAGGTCACAAGCCTCATAGCCACGCTAGGCTTGTGACTATTTGCCCCTGTTCTTGCCCTCTTCCCCCCACCTCAAGTTCTGCGCACAGCCAAGCCTCAACTAAACAACAAAAATATAACGCAAAATCAACAAGTTGACTGGCTTCACAATATCCATCAATGAACTAAACTTAATTTACCCTTGTTACTCCAATGGATATTTGGCCGCGGACGCAACATCATGCATATAGTTAAAAAACCGGCTCGTTTTTTCCCCGATGTATGCCAACGAACCTATACCCTTGTGCTGGCAGGCGGGCGTGGCACCCGATTACACGATCTAACCCAAGCACGAGCGAAACCAGCGACTTTTTTTGGCGGTAAATACCGCATCATCGACTTCACCCTTTCTAACTGCATCAATTCCGGTTTTCACCGTATCGGCGTGCTGACTCAATACAATGCCTTCTATCTGATCGCCCACATCCAGCGTACTTGGGCACGTTACAGTGGTGAACACGGTGAATATGTCGGGATCTTACCCGCAGAGCAGCGGAAAGAATCAGACTGGTATTCAGGCACTGCCAACGCTGTGTATCAAAACTTATGGCTGCTGGAGCGGCAACCGATAGATTTTGTGTTGATCCTCGCAGGCGACCATGTTTACACCATGGACTACCTAACAATGATGGACCAGCACGATGAAACGGGCTCCGATATCACCATCTCAACCATGGAAGTGCCGCTTGAGTTGGGCAGCCTGTTTGGTGTCGTGCTTACCGACGAACATAACCGGATCACAGGCTTTGTGGAGAAGCCTGTGGACTGTACGCCTTACCAAAGCAGCCCGGGCAAAGTACGTGTATCCATGGGCATATATGGTTTTCGCCTTCAGGCATTAAGCCAACTGTTACACGAAGATGCGAAGAACCTGGATTCACAACATGACTTTGGTTACGACGTATTACCTAAAGCGCTCGCTGAAGGCTACGTTATGCATGCCCATGACTTTATTGACGAAGATGGTTTACCCGGCTATTGGCGCGACGTCGGAACCATTGAAGCTTACTATGACAGTAATATGGAGCTGCTCGCTCCCTTGCCGAGGTTAAATCTATACAACCCGGTATGGCCCATCACCAGCTATCAGGAGCAGCGTGCCCCCGGCAAACTCTCCCGTGGTGTTAATGGAGAGCCAGGCACCGCCTGCGACTCGCTGATCTCAGCGGGAAGTATTATCTCCGGCGCCGAAGTTACAAGAAGTGTCCTGAGCTACGACGTATGCATTGCTGCCAACAGCGAAGTGAATCACTGTATTCTGTTACCTCAGGTCAAGATCGGCAAAAACTGTCATATCAATCATGCCATTGTCGACGAGGAGTGTGAGATACCTGACGGCACCGTGATAGGAGATGATGCGGAGTTAGATGCGGAACGCTTTTTGGTGACAGACGATGGTATCGTCGTCGTAACGAAAGAAAGATTGAACCGCATCTAAGCGGTTCAATCTGCAACATTAACCTGCTTTAGGCGATGCCATACTCCTGACGATACGCTTCGACCGAAGCCAGCTGGGCTTCTTTGCCCGGCTGTTGCGCCAGATAGCTGATCAGATCCTTCAGCGTCACGATAGAGATCACCTGACAGCCGAAGTCTCGCTCGACTTCCTGGATCGCTGACAATTCACCCTTACCACGCTCCTGACGATCCAACGCAATAAGAACACCCGCCAATCCCGCCCCATTTTGCTCAATGATGGTCATCGATTCACGGATCGCAGTACCCGCAGTGATCACGTCATCCACCAACATAATCCGGCCTTTCAGTGGTGAGCCTACTAAACTGCCGCCTTCGCCATGGGTTTTCGCTTCTTTGCGGTTAAAACAGTAAGGCGCGTCGACGTCATACTCATTGGCCAAAGCAACGGCGGTTGCACTGGCGATCGGGATACCTTTATACGCCGGACCAAACAGCACGTCGTAAGGAATAGCCGCATCTTGTAACGCTGCTGCGTAGAACTTGCCTAAGCGAGCCAGATCGCGTCCAGTGTTAAACAGGCCAGCATTAAAGAAATAGGGGCTGGTGCGACCTGATTTGAGGGTAAACTCGCCAAAGCGCAGTACCTCACGCTCCAACGCAAATTCAATAAATGCCTTTTGATACTCTTTCACGGGAATAGTCCTTACTCTGCCAACGCCGCGTTCTGTGCCGCGATGATTGTATCGATACCACTTTTTGCCAGCCCCAACATCGCGTTAAGCTCTTCAAAGCTAAACGCTTCCGCTTCTGCCGTACCCTGCACTTCAATCAACTTGCCTTGATCAGTCATCACCACATTCATGTCGGTATCAGCTGCTGAATCTTCCAGATACTCCAGGTCACAGACCGCTTCGCCTTTGTAGATACCAACAGAGACCGCCGCAACCATCTGCTTCAATGGATCCGTGGTGATCAGCTTTTCTTGCTGCATCCAGCGCAGCGCATCCACTAACGCCACACAGGCGCCAGTGATCGAGGCAGTACGTGTACCGCCATCTGCCTGCAGAACGTCACAATCCAGAGTGATCATATGCTCACCCAAGGCCTTTAAATCGACCGCTGCGCGTAACGAGCGTGCGATCAATCTCTGAATTTCTAAAGTTCGTCCGCCTTGCTTGCCCTTCGCAGACTCGCGTTGATTGCGGCTATGGGTTGCCCGTGGCAACATGCTGTATTCAGCGGTAACCCAGCCCTGTCCCTTGCCTTTCAAGAAGCGAGGAACCGAGGTTTCCACAGATGCAGTACACAGTACCTTGGTATTACCAAACTCAACCAATACCGAACCTTCGGCATGGCAAGTGTAGTTTCGGGTAATTTTAATAGGGCGGACCTGATCTGTGGTTCTACCGCTTGGGCGCATAGTGGCTCCGATTATTTTGAGTAAGATGTGTTAAAGGCCACTATTATAGTCTTCAACGATAGCGATAAAAGGCAAAGTTAACAGTGAGTCCAATGAATCTTTCCGCCACCCCAAAAATGCTGCATGGCGTTGTACTCGATTTGGACACGCTTCATCCGCAAGACCTCGACCTTAGCAAGCTGGATCGTTGTGTCACAAAGTGGCAGTACCACGGACATACCGCGCCTTCGCAACTGCATGAACGCCTGACTAACGCCGAAGTGATCGTCACCAATAAAGTGGTGATCGATGCCGCCGCCATCGCAGCTGCCCCAGATCTAAAATTGATCTGCGTAGCAGCGACCGGCGTCAACAACATCGACTTGGTCGCCTGCCATGAACACAATATTACCGTATGCAACTGCCGCAACTACGGCACTGCCAGTGTCGTCCAGCATACTTTTTCGCTGATCCTGGCATTGGCTAATCAACTACCGGCCAATCAAAAACTTATCGATTCGCAGAAATGGCAAAACGCAGCGCAGTTTTGTTTGTTGAACCACCCACCGCAGCAACTGGCTGGCAAATGCCTGGGGATCGTTGGCTATGGCACGCTGGGTAAAGCGGTGGCTCATGTCGCCGAAGCGCTTGGCATGATCGTACTGATCGCGGAACGTGCCGATGCCGAATCGGTACGCCCGGGGCGAGTCAACTTTAAACGCTTGCTGCGCAATGCCGACGTGCTGTCACTGCATTGTCCGTTAACGTCAGACACCCGCAATCTATTGAGTGCAGAGATGTTAGCGCTAATGAAACCCAACGCATTGTTGATCAATACCGCCAGAGGCGGCTTGGTTGACGAACAAGCATTGGTCAAAGCATTACAGGAGAACAAGCTCGGCGGCGCGGGCGTTGATGTGTTGAGCTACGAGCCGCCAAACAACGGCAATGATCTACTCGACACACAGCTCGACAACCTGATTGTTACCCCGCATATCGCATGGGCCAGTGCAGAAGCCCGGCAGATGCTAGTAGATCAATTGGTGGAAAACATTATCGCCGCTCAGAACGGACTGCCAATCCGGACGCTAGCACCATAACGTTTTGCGCAATACCGCTCGCCAGCGCATAATATCAGCTAGATCGCTGATTAAACGCTGGAAACTATGTCTTCGTTACCTTACGGTGCCCCCCACTCTATCTGCTTACTAAGGCTCTCCTCGATCGGAGATGTCTGTCATGCTGTCGCTACCGTTCAGGCGATCCAGCGCCGCTACCCCGGCGTGCCCGTGACCTGGATACTGGGTAAAGCAGAGGCAAGCTTGCTGCAGGGCTTACCCGATGTAGAGATCATCGTCTATGACAAAACGAAAGGGTGGCAGGGGATCCTAGACGTCAGACAACAACTAAAGCGACGCAAATTCGATGTCCTGCTGCATATGCAGGTCGCCTTTCGCGCCAGTATTCTCAGCGCTTTTATCAGCGCCAATAAAAAATATGGCTTCGACCGCGCCAGAGCTGGCGAAGGTCAATGGCTGTTTAGCAATCGCCGCATCGGCAAACAAACCCATGCCCACGTGTTAGAGGGATTTCAGGCATTCGGTGCCGCCATTGGTGTACCGCCACCGCCGCACCCCTTATGGCAGATCCCCGTCAGCGACAGTGACAGCCAGTATGCGCAAACAGTGATCCCCGACGGTCAGCCAGCACTGATTATCACGCCCGCCGCCAGTAAAGCCGAGCGCAACTGGACAGTAGCAGGCTACGCCGCCATTGCCGATCATGCCGCGCGGCAGTCACTCAAGGTGATCTTATGTGGTGGGCCTAGCGCCATGGAAAAAGCGCTGGGTGAACAGATCAGCCAAGCCTGCCAGGTGGCCGAACCGGATAATCAGATAGGTAAAAGCAGTTTAAAACAGCTGCTCGCACTCCTTGGCAGAGCACGGGTTGTATTAGCACCAGACACCGGGCCGGCTCATATGGCGGTCACACAAGGCACGCCGGTTATAGGCTTGTACTGTCATTCAAACCCTCGACGCACCGGCCCCTATCTGTGGCCAGATTATGTGATCAACCATTACGATCGTCTGTGCGAACAGCAACATGGTAAGCCGTGGCAAAATTTACCTTGGGGTACCCGGGTAAAAGGCGATGGCCTCATGGCTGAGATCACCATCGACGAAGTCAAAGCGATGTTTAACCGCGTACTGGTAGAGCAATCTCAACGCAGCTAATGCAAACCAGTTTGCACTGAAACGCCAGCATTTCACCATAAACGGATCCCAAAGGACGATAGCATGGCAAATATACTGATCGCCGGTTGCGGCGATGTCGGCACAGCCCTCGCCCAACGCTTGCTTGCCGCTGGCCACCAAGTCACTGGAATACGCCGTCATCCGCCACAAACAAGCAGTGCGCTGCAATATCTAGCGCTGGATATGACTCAGCCCGATAGCTTGCTTCAGCTTACCCAGCCGTATGACTACCTGTTTTTCCTACCAACGCCAGATCAACACACGGAATCAGGCTACCGCGCAGTGTTTGTCGATGCCTTTACCCATCTCAGCCAACGCCTGCAACAACTCGCAGCTCAGCACAACACAGCATTACCAACGATCTTTTATATCTCATCGACTGGCGTCTACGGACAGAACCAAGGGGAGTGGGTCGATGAAACATCCACCACCGCTCCTACCCGCTTTAGTGGCCGCGTTTTACTTGAGGGCGAAGCACTGGCAGCCAAACTTGGCGGCACCATTATCCGTTTTTCCGGTATCTATGGTCCGGGGCGAGAGCGCTTAATCAACAAAGCCCGCGAACTGAAGCAGATCGCAGCCACGCCGCCCAGCTATACCAATCGCATCCATCGCGACGATTGCGCTGGCGTACTGCAGTTTCTGTTACAGCTGTCAGAACAGCAGCACAGCTTGGCGCCGGTTTACCTCGGCACAGACAGCGATCCTGCGCCGCAGCATCAGGTGCTCGATTTCCTCGCCCAAGCCCAAGGATTGGCACCATTGCAAACCGTGGCCGCAGCCGCCGATGCCACCCAGAACAAACGCTGTCGCAACCAGCGCCTGCTCGATGCCGGCTACCAGTTTATCTACCCCAGCTATCGCCAAGGCTATAAAGCGGTGATCGATAATATGGCCAAGGGCTAGGTGGCACCAGCTCGCAGATGACCAACAGACGGATGATCCCTCCCAGAGTTTCGGTTAGAGTGCTTGCACTCTGTTTGTTGTATGGCTGGTTATGTATATAGATTTAGGCTCTTTTAGTTGGCTGATCCTGCTGTTTGTTATTGGCGGTTATTGGTGGCGCGCCCGTGAAGTAAAGGAGCTGGCGCTGAAAGCCGCCCGTGCCCATTGCGAACAGATGAATGTGCAACTGCTGGACTATTCAACCTACCAGCAGCGCCTGCGTATTAAACGCGGTAGTGATGGTAAACTGCACCTTTTGCGCACCTTTCAGTTTGAATTCTCTTCCATGGGTGAAGATCGTTATCTCGGTAAGATCGAAATGCTTGGCAAACGTATGCAGCATATTGAACTGGCACCACACCGCATCTAACAGCATCGGCCACACGCTCGGGGCATAAAGCAATTATGAGATTCACCATCAGCAAGAACGGTATCCGCCTCCTGAGCATCATTAGCCTCTATGTTGGCAGCAGCCTTTATTCATTTGCCCAACCCGACCTGATCTATCTGTTGCGCCATGCGCCAAAACAAACCGACGCAATCGACAGCAAAAATCCGCCCATCAGCGCCGACGGAGAGAAGCTCGCACAACGACTGGCTGTGCGCCTTAAAGATGAACAGATATCCGCAGTGATCAGCAGCCATCTGCTGCGCACCCAACAAACGGCACAGCCCACAGCCAACGCCCATCAGCTAACAGTGACCATCCCCAGTCAAGCCACCTCACTCACTGCCCATGTCGATGAAGTTGCCGCGCTGGCCATGGCGCAAGATGGCGTCGTTCTGATCGTGGGTCACAGCAATACCGTGCCGATGCTGATCAAAAAACTAGGAGGGCCACCGCTGACCAATCTGAGCGAAAATGCCTATGGCGACCTGTTTATCCTTAGATTGACTCCCGATCCGACACCCAGCTCCAAAGTCGGCCCCAAACTCCAGCAGGAACGGCTAAGCTGGTAATTAGCTGATTAATCACAAAACAGAGTCGATCAACCGTTTAACCATGGTGTCGGCTCCCCTATAATCCGAGCATCAATTTTTGACGCATTAGCAAGGTTGCCAATGACTATTCACAGCATGACCGCCTACGCACGCCACACCCTGAAGGGTGAATGGGGCACCGCCGTATGGGAAGTTCGCTCCGTTAATCAACGTTACCTGGAAAGCTACCTGCGCCTGCCTGAGCAGTTTCGCGGCTTAGAGCCAGTATTACGCGAGCGTTTCCGTAAGCGCCTGAATCGCGGCAAGCTGGAGTGTAACCTGCGTTTTGATGCCAGTGCCGAGAAGCAATCCAAACTGCAAATAAACGAGGCGCTAGCCAAAGAAGTGATGCGCTGCGCAGGCTGGGTGAATGATCAAACCTCAGGCTCCATGCACTTGAACCCCCTCGACGTGTTGCGCTGGCCCGGTGTGATGGAAAACGAAGAAGCGGATATTGATACCATCTCCACCGAACTGTTAGCCGCATTCGACGAAACCCTGAACCAGTTTATCGCCGCCCGCGCCAGCGAAGGCGACAGCCTGGAAACGATGATCAGCCAACGTCTCGATGGCGTGATGGTTGAAGTCGCCAAGGTGCGCGAGCAGATGCCAGCAGTAATGATCTGGCAGCGTGAACGCCTCACCAACAAACTGGAAGACGCCAACGTCGAACTCGACAACGGCCGTTTAGAGCAAGAGATGATCCTGCTGGCGCAACGCTTAGACGTTGCCGAAGAGCTAGACCGCCTCGAAGCCCATGTGGCAGAAACCCGCAAAATCCTGAAAAAAGGCGGTGCTATCGGCCGTCGTCTCGACTTTATGATGCAGGAGTTTAACCGCGAATCGAACACCCTCGCCTCCAAGTCGATCAACCAGGAAGTCACCCAGTCAGCGGTAGAACTGAAGGTATTGATTGAACAGATGCGCGAGCAGATCCAGAATATCGAGTAAACGCATCTAAGCCTGATATCCACCGAAAACAGAAAATGCCGCTTTTAAGCGGCTTTTCTATATGTGACCAAATCATACGGCTTCAATATGCTTGCCATGGCAGAAACACATTGTGCGAAACATTCGTAACTTTATTTAGCCAATCGAAAGATCCCCTTTACTCAACACCAACTATAATTGCTTTCTAATCGCCATTTTAGAGCTTCAACTTAAACTCAAAAGTTTCGTTTGACCCAATAAGTTTCGAACTGGTATAGTCGCAGCCCCAAAAACGAAACATTAGGTGTTATGTCTAAACGCAATACACAAAACCGCCGACACCAAATCGTTGCCCAGCTGCAAGCGCAGGGTGAAGTCAGTGTTGACCGACTCTCCAAAGAGTTTGATACATCCGAAGTCACTATCAGAAAAGATCTGAGCGCATTGGAGAAGAGCGGTATATTGCTGAGACGCTACGGTGGCGCCGTGCCTTTACCGAAAGACCTGCTCAGTGATTCAAGTGAAGCAGACGATCAAAAAGTTTCGAAACAAAAGAAACCTATCGCTTTGGCTGCAGCTGCGCGTATACGAGATCACAACCGGATCATCATTGATAGCGGCAGTACCACAGGCGCGCTCATTCCCGCCCTGAATTCGAAACAAGGCCTAGTGGTGATGACGAACTCAATAAAAGTCGCCAACGCCTTACTTGAACTGGAAAACGAACCCACGCTGTTAATGACGGGCGGCACCTGGGATCCGCACTCAGAAGCATTTCAAGGCCAGGTCGCTGAACAAGTACTCAGGGCTTACGACTTTGACCAGCTATTTATCGGTGCGGATGGCATTGATCCGGAACGCGGCACAACCACCTTTAATGAGTTAGTCGGTTTGAGTCAGCAGATGGCTGAAGTCGCACGAGAAGTAGTGGTGTTAATCGAATCAGACAAAATCGGTAGACGGATCCCAAATTTAGAGTTGCCATGGAGCAATATCGATACTTTGGTTACTGATGCCGACATATCACCACAAATAAAAGCAGATATTGAACGCCATGGTGTCACCGTCGTTTGTGCCACGATGGATAGATAACCTAACAACGAATATGAATTTTCTGGAGAATCGAACATGTGTGGAATCGTAGGTGCCGTAGCGCAACGAAACGTAGCTGAAATCTTGGTAGAAGGCCTGAAGCGTCTAGAATACCGCGGGTATGACTCAGCGGGCATCGCCGTACTAGATGCCAATGGTGAACTACAACGCGTACGCCGCTTGGGCAAAGTGAAAGAGCTAAGCGACGCTGTCACGGCCACCGCGACCAATGGCCCTATCGGTATTGCGCACACCCGTTGGGCAACCCATGGCGAGCCAAGCGAAATTAACGCCCACCCACATATCTCCAGCGGCACCCTATCCGTCGTTCATAACGGCATTATCGAGAACCACAATGAGCTGCGTGAAATGCTTCGCGGCAAGGGCTATAGCTTCGCATCACAAACCGATACCGAAGTGATTGTGCACCTGGTTCATCACGAGTTGAAAACCGCCAGCAGCCTACGCGAAGCAGTGCAAAAAGCGGCCACACAGCTGGAAGGTGCTTACGGCACAGTAGTATTGGACAAAAATGACCCTGACCGTTTAGTTGTTGCACGCTCAGGTAGCCCGCTGGTTATCGGCTACGGTATCGGCGAAATGTTCTTAGCCTCTGATCAGCTGGCTTTGTTGCCTGTTACCCGTCGCTTCAGCTATTTAGAAGAGGGGGATGTCGCAGAGCTTACCCGTGGCGGTGTAGAAGTTTTCGACATTGATGGCACACCTGTTCAACGCGAAGTGATCGAGTCTGACGTAGAGCATGATGCCGGTGGTAAAGGCAATTTCCGCCACTTTATGGAGAAAGAGATCTTCGAACAGCCAGTGGCATTGCAACAAACCCTGGATCAACGTGTATCTACGAGTGGCGTCAATATTGACGCTTTCGGCGAAGGCAGTGAGACACTGCTTTCCAAAGTAGAACATGTACAAATCTGCGCCTGTGGCACCAGTTATAACTCAGGTATGGTGGCCCGCTATTGGCTGGAAGCGATTGCCGGAGTGACCTGTAATGTTGAGATCGCTTCAGAGTTTCGCTATCGCAAATCTGTTGTGCGTCCCAACAGCTTATTTGTCACCCTGTCTCAATCAGGTGAAACCGCAGACACCCTCGCCGCATTGCGCCTAGCAAAAGACATGGGTTATATGTCTAGCTTGGCCGTGTGTAATGTACCGGGCTCTTCTTTGGTACGTGAATCAGACCTCGCCTTCATGACCAAAGCCGGCGTAGAAATTGGGGTGGCTTCCTCTAAAGCGTTCACCACGCAATTGGTTGCGCTGTTGCTACTCACCTTAGGCATCGGCCGTTTGCAAAACAAGATCACGGCAGAGCGCGAAGCGGAAGTGATCAGTGAGCTGAAAGCCGTTCCCGCCAAAGTGGAACAACTGCTGCGTGGTTCTAAAGCCATTGAAGCCTTAGCCGCTGACTTTGCAGATAAACAACACGCATTGTTCTTAGGCCGTGGTGATCAGTACCCCATCGCGATGGAAGGGGCGCTGAAACTCAAAGAGATCTCCTATATTCATGCGGAAGCGTATGCTGCGGGTGAACTCAAACATGGTCCATTGGCATTGATCGACGCAGAGATGCCGGTGATTGTGGTGGCGCCTAATAATGAGCTGCTGGAAAAACTGCATTCAAATGTAGAAGAAGTACGCGCCCGTGGTGGCCTGATGTATGTATTCGCAGACAAAGATGCGCAATTTGTCAGCGACGACACCATGCAAGTGCTGGATGTTCCTCACTGTGACGACTTGGTCGCGCCGATCCTCTATACGGTACCGCTGCAACTGCTGTCCTACCACGTCGCCCTGATCAAAGGCACCGATGTCGACCAGCCACGCAACCTAGCCAAGGCTGTCACCGTGGAATAATCCACCAAAACGAATCATGCAGATGAATAGCCGGGCCATACCCGGCTATTTTTTTGCCTAAAATAGCTGACAACCGCCTACGCTCGCTGGTTTCTCTTCTTGGTTTGGGAAGTCGACTCGGCGACGAGATCCGCGTGCAGGCTTCAGGGCCGGATGCCGAGGAGGCGATCATCCAACTAAGCCAAGCTATCCGCAATGGCCTTGGCGAAGCGTGTGGCAAAGCACAAAGTTGTGCAGCAACTAACGCAACTCCTCTACCAGAAGAACAACCACTTTTAGGCCAAACCAACGACGATCCGAATACGCTCAGTGGCGTAGCCGCATCGCCAGGCTTAGCCATTGGCCAAGTTTTTCAGCTGGTAGAAGAAACCTTTGAGTTTGCAGAGCAAGGCACTGACGTCACAACTGAACAACAGCAGTTAAGTGATGCGATAGAGAAAGCCAAGCAACAGCTGCAAACATTAAAAGCCGATGTCATCTCCCACGGTAGTAGCGAGCAAGCGGCTATCTTCGATGCGCACCGAGAACGGCTCAATGACCCAGAATTGACCAACTGCACGGCAGAGAAAATTACCCAAGGCAAATCGGCGCTCATAAACACGGTAAATGGGTAGGCGTGTGCGGCGGGATAGCATCCGACACCCAAGCCGTTCCCCTATTGATTGGCCTCGGCGTTGATGAACTTTCAGTGAGCGTCCCCACCCTACCAGCGATAAAAGCACAGGTGCGTGAGCGTTCGTTAAGTGATTGCCAATCACTGGCGCAACACGCACTCACACTGGAAACGGCGGCAGAGGTGAGAAACGCCAGCCCAGTGCGCTGAAACTATTTCTCGACGGAACGCGCGCAACAATTGAAACGTCGCTGATACCAGCGGCGTTTTTTTTCTTTTCACACCCAATATGAATAGCGAATATGCCCTCTCTACGCTTGCGCAACATCATGCGCCAGCCAATACCCAACATGTATCCCACTCGGTTTTATGCGCATTAAAAAGAGAGAACCAACACTTTAGTGCGCATAAAAATGCGTAAAGTTGCTTTTTTATGCGCATTAAAGTGTAATAAGTAGAGTAAAACATGCTCATGGGAAGACGATGCAGAGATTATTGCTCGAAAAACTACTGCTCTGGAAAGCCAAACCAGCGCGTAAACCCCTGCTGATTGATGGTGCCCGCCAGACAGGAAAAACCTACCTGCTGCAATCCCTGCTGGGAGATAGCTTCGAGCATGTGCTACGCGTTGACTTTCTTGAATCACCCGAAATGGCCGAGGCCTTTGCTGGTTCATTGACGCCAGAAGAGGTAATAGTCAACCTTGAGTTACTCACTGGCGAACAATTTAATCCCATCACAGACCTACTGATCCTCGATGAAATCGGCGAATGCCCACGTGCCGTCACGGCGCTCAAATACTTTGCCGAAAAAGCACCACAAATGTATGTGGCCGCCAGCGGCTCCAATATTGGGCTACTGAATGCTTTCCCGGTAGGCAAAGTCGAGCAACACAACCTGCGCCCACTTACCTTCCGCGAGTTTCTAATCGCCTCTGGTGAAACAACGCTTAGCAAAGCATTTGCAAGCCAAGCAAACTCAGCCGCCGCCCACAGTAAACTGTTCGACAAACTCACTGACTACTATTTTACCGGCGGCATGCCTGAAGCGGTGCGGATCTGGTTTGATATGAAAGAGCACAGCATTATTGAACGAGTGCAGGCCGTTTCAAACCTCCATAGCGATTTGGTTTCCGGTTACCAACGAGACTTTGGTAAATATTCCGGCAAAGTAGACGCAGGCTTGATCGAAGCCGTATTTAGCAATGTGCCATCGCAACTCTCTTCCGTCATTGACGAATCGGTGAAACGGTTTAAGTTCAAAGGGATCCATCAACGAAAATCACGCTACAGTGAGCTAGAAAGTGCCATCACATGGCTGGATAAATGCCGCTTAGTACTAAAAAATTACCCTATTGATGGCACACCACGAAACCCGCTCGCTGCATATCAAAAACAAAACATGGTTAAATTATTCATGTTTGATGTTGGGCTGCTTAACCATATGCTGGGTGTCAGCTACAGAGAAATCAAACAACAGGGCTATGAATATAAGGGATTCGTCGCGGAAAGCTTCGTGCAGCAAGAGTTTGCAGCACAAGGTATCGACCCCACTTTCTCTTGGGGCGATGCCCGCGCAGAAATCGAATTCATCGTCGCGGATGACCAAGGCAACATCATCCCCATCGAGGTGAAAAGCGGCAAACGCACCAGAGCTAAATCCCTACAGTCCTACATCAACAAATGCGCGCCAAATAAAACAATAAAACTGACAGGAACGCAGGGATCATCCCCAGTAGAACGGCACAACATTGTGTTGCCGCTCTACTACAGTGAATATGCTATTAGTCGGCATTTGAAGCGGTAACTAGCAAACTGGAAGATGCCAACGTCGAACTCGACAACGGCCGTTTAGAACAAGAGATGATCCTTACGGCGCAACGCTTAGACGTTGCCGAAGAACTCAACCGCCTCGAAGCTCATGTGGCAGAAACCCGCAAAATCCTGAAAAAGGCGGTGCTATCGGCCGTCACCTCGACTTTATGATGCAGGAGTTTAACCGCGAATCGAACACCCTCGCCTCCAAGTCGATCAATCAGGAAGTCATCCAGTCAGCGCTAGAGCTAAAAGTGTTGGTTGAACAGATGCGCGAGCAAATTCAAAATATCGAGTAGTTTTTTACCCTTCCAATAAGCAACAGCTAAATCCAAAGCCAATTGGGTAGTAAAAAGGGCTGTCACTTAGCCTGCTCCACAGTTTTCTTTTGTGGAACAAACGTTTACTAGCCACGCCACTTCAACAACAATAAGCAATAGATGAATTACGGAGTGTCGTATGAGTAAGCTCAAGGCCAAGACGATAGAGTCAACCCTAAGAGCTAATTAACTTGGACGTTATAGCGATGGTGGCAGCTTATATTTGATGCCCCCAAGGCGATAAGCCTTACTTGATACTGCTTTACTACGGCAGAAAGCCCAACAAGGTGAAGATCCGATCGCCATGCATGATACTAAAAGGCTCGACCATCTACATGTACATCTCCGATGAATATATTTCCTCAGCCGGAGCCTCTCGGTAAGTGCAATGTCATATGGGTAGAAAATAAAATATATGAGTGGACAATAGAAAATATTGAGCTTCGCGATAAAGAAACGTTAAATTAAGCAGAAGGAGTGCAATTGCACTCCTTCTATGCTGCAAAGCGTTCAATAGCTAGTTTAAGATCAAGCTAGCAGCGATCATGAAGTGACAAACAATCATATGTGTTAGAGTTGAGAAAAGATGACTCACAAGGTAGCTCCCCCCAACTGCCTGATAGTACTAGCTTAAATTAAGTATTCTTGAGGATAAAATGCACGCTTTAGATAACATTGGTTTTGATAACTTCAAAGCCTTTAGAGAACGCCAAGACGCTAGTGTATCCACCGTTTCTTTGTTCTTTGGATACAACAACTCTGGTAAAAGCTCGATTTTAAGAGCTGTTAAATTCCTTTCGGATAGTTTTAAAGCGAAGCACACCAATTTCTTTACCGAATCGGTATTAGACTATTCTAGCTCTTCGATGAGAGGGGCTTCTCATCGAGAGCTGGAACACATTGTTGGTCACGGCCTAGGCTTTTCGTTAGGGTGGGGAGACACTTCACTTAGTTTCAAGTTGAAACAAGGTGGTATTGATCCTGAAATCGTCGAGGAGCTAGTTGTTACCCTCGATGGAAAGGAGCACCATTTTCTGCCTTCTCTTGGCGAGGACAGCTCAGCTAACGCGTTTGCTTTGAAAGGAAATGATGAAGACGAGTTATTTATCCATGGAATGCGGCTAGTTAGCGACAAGTATGATTTTTCTCCAATTAATGAACTCCTTGATTCTTTCTCAGAATCAGTATTTCACCTTAACTCAACCAGAGCTTTCCCGCCCCGCGAGTTCTCTGTAGGCATTGGGGTACCTTTGGAGATAAGTCCAGATGGTTCAGGAACAGCTGAGTTGATTTGGCATCTCGCAAGCATTGACTCCCCATCATTCAAAGACATTAACGATTGGCTAGAACAAATATCTGGAAGGGTGATTAGTGTTGATGGCCCTTCATTAAGCGCGGGAAATGGGAAAAGAATGGTTCGGCTAGAAACTGTTGGCTCAAAAATGACGCCCGGAGACGGAGGTGCTCGGCGTGTTTCGGTATTGGACTCTGGGGAAGGTATTGCACAAGTACTACCTGTGATTACGCTATGCGCACAAGCTGCAAATGGCGAGCTGGGTGACTTTCCAATCGTCACAATAGAGCAACCCGAACTACATCTTCACCCCGATGCAACTGTCGCACTAGCAGAGTTCATATGCAATTGCGCGCACAAAAACAAAAACGCTCGATTCATCATTGAAACCCACTCAGAGAGCTTTTTGTTGTCCCTTCAAAAAGCACTTGTTGAAAAGAAGCTATTGAATGAAGACTTCTCTTGCAACTGGGTATCTAAAAATGGCTCTAGTAGTTTGATTAGTAAAGTGTCGTTCGATGATGATGGCTATATTCTCGAGAACTGGCCAGAAAACGTATTCGGTGAAATCTTTGCTCAGACCAGAAGCTTGATCGACGCGAGGGAAAAGAGTGCGTCTTAACCTTCATCAAGATTTATTCGACAGCCAATATGACGCTGAATTAACGCAAATTTTCATTGAGGCATACAGAAAACGAGTTTCGGTTCACATAGAGCACGCTGATAGCTTCCAGTCTTGGCTAGGTACTAAGGACAAGGCGACCAAAGAGAGGTGTGCATATGTATTGAGCGCCTCAGCTGCCCTGCACGCTGGGTGCAAGTCACCATGTACATTTAGCATTGTGGCAAATGGTCAAGGCTCCGATTGGGATTCTAACTCGCCAACAGTGGAAGCTTGTGAGGTTGATTATTTACTCCAGCTCCCAACAACCATTTCTTTGGAAAATGGACGAAATGATAGAAATTTCCTGCTCTCATTCTGTAAGAAAGAGCTGCGGGCTAGGCTTTTGGAGCTAGAATCTCAAAAAGCCTTGGAGTTTGATGGAGCTGGAGGTATCAATGAGCAAATTAACCATATGAAAGACAGGTATGTTCAGCACCCGGCCAACAAACATAAGTATTGGCTTCTCTTTGATGGTGACTCTCCTAGTCCAGGTCAGACTTCTGAGCCTGCAAGAACACTAATAGATCTTTGTAAGGAACACGGATTCAAAAACTTCCACTGTTTAGCTAGGCGAGCAATTGAAAACTATCTTCCCGTATCACCTAAAAAAAACATAGCGGAAGTCTACCATTTGTTTGGCCTTGATGATGAAGAACTAAGAGAACAAATAGAGTGCTTTAGTGAGCTCAGCGATGACCAACGGAGCCACTTCCACACGAAAGAAGGTCTGAGAAACCAAAGTTGTAAAAAATCAGGCTTATTCACAGACATCCCTCGCCAACTCAGAAGAGGGTTTAGAGTCAGAGTGGACTCAGTGTTTAATCATGGCCCTAATGCCAAATGTGAAGATTTTGAACCTCTGCATAGCCTCCTTGAAAGTGAAGGTATGATTGAGGAGCTACGGAAATTTCTAAAACAACTCGATTTTACCACTAGGAAAATAAGATGACGTTTCAAGCTATACAAGAGCCTAGAGTATCTTATCTCGAACAAATCATGCTTGAAATTGAATCAGGGCTAGTCAAGGTTCCGCGGTTTCAGCGAAAAGATGTATGGGATTGGAAAGCTCAAAGAGATCTTCTGTGTAGCATATATGAAGGGCTGCCAATTGGCGCGATTCTACTATGGCAGACTCGTCTGCCCAACATTAAGTCCCGAGATAATATCGGACCATTTCGGGTACCGAAGCAAGAGTTCAGCCCCAATCATTCCTACATACTAGATGGCCTACAAAGGCTAACGACCTTGTATTCGATGGTCTTTCACCCCAGAGAAAGCGTGGTGACAGAGAAGAAAAGCACTCTTCCTAGCTACGAAGTATACTGTGATTTAGAAGCATCAACTATTGAGGACAAGTTCGTCCTAGCCTCCCAGCTACAAAGACTTGATATCGATCCCTTATCTCCAAATTACTATCCAATGAGATTCGTTTTCAATTCAAAGGAGACGATGAGATTTCAAAGGAACATCAGCGAAAAGAATGAAAGCTGGATTGACAGTATTGATGAGTTAGTTTCAGCATTCAAAAACTACAAGCTTCCGATTGTTCCTCTCTCTTCTGATGACCAACAACTAGCCACTAAGAGCTTTGAAAGAGTGAACTCACGAGGTGAAGACATGTCTGAGACGCACATGTTAAACGCTTTGAGTTACTCAGATAAATTTGAACTCCTTGAACAAATCGAGGTGTATTCTGAGAAATACTTAAGCGAAACACCTCTTTGGCAGGACGGGCTCGACGACGAATTCATTCTAATGGCAATGAAGCTGGCTGTAGGAAAAGGACCTTACTTTAAGCAAACTGATGAACTAGCCAGCTTAATAGGGAAAGAGCAAGTAGAAATCGTCTACAAAGCCATCAAGCGAATGATTGACTTCAGTCAAGCGGAACTGTTTATCGAAGCTCCAAACGCCTATCCATATAAGCTTCAAATGCTTGGCTTGACGTATGCGTTTATGAATGACGCTACAATCGAAAACAAAAAGCTAAAAGCCTGGTACCACCTAACATCATACTACGGTCTTTTTGGCTTAACAGGACGAGTTTCAGAGAACGCCCTAAATGATTTGATCAGATTTGTTGATTGGGGAGTGTACAACTGGAGCTCCTCATTGCCAGTCAAACTACTTCCAATTCCCCAAGATGTTAATTACAGATCTTCGAGAGCTAAAGCTCTACTTTACGCAATGGCTGCTAGGCTAGATGGTAGAGTTGATTCGGAGTATCGCCAAGACATTGCCAAAAAGAAAGGCCGCTCTGTTTCTCTGGCCAAAGAGTTTTCTGACGAAAATAGGCGAGTTGGTTTCTTGTTTATGACAAAAGATAATGACTTCTCGGTTTCTGCGTTGCCTGAAGAAGAATTAGAACTACATTTCCTTAACAGAGAAATTCTGGACTTGTACCAGAAAGGACTTCTGAATGAGTTCGCAAGTGCTAGAGAAGAACTCATTTTCAAGTGGGAAGTTAGTCAGTTTGTAGACCCCTCCTTGGATGAGCTCAGTATATCCCTTGATGAAAGATTGCAAAAGTAATCTTACTTGCTGCCGATAATGTAGCTATATCACTTAAAAGAGGGAGGGAACTTATTACTCCCCCCCTCTTTAGGATAAGCACTATGCCATGTCAGGTATCTGAATTCGTAGAGACATGTCGTTCTCATTCTGTTCAATAAGCAGGTTGTATACCTCGAGAAGCTGACGAAGTTTTGTTATCGCCTCTACTCGCTCAAACACAGCTATTTCATCGATGTTTTGAGCAATGAACTGCTCAAGAGAAAACACTTCCACTTTCTTGGAAAAATCGGAACACAGTCCTTCATGTTTGGCTTGAGCCGTCTGTGAATCAACGACCCCGCTCGGCACAAGCAGATAGACCTTCCTACCACTATTTGCATTTTCAAGCGCTTTCTTTCTATGGTCAGCTGTTGGGGTTTTAGTTACATGAAATACGGTCTGGCCAACTTCAAAATCTCCTAGTCTGCCAGTTTGAATGTCTGCGGTAGTCACTCCGTGGTGTTTAATTTTGACGTCTTCCCTATCCTTATAACGAAGCTCCAGCTTTGCGCCAACAAGGTGTTGAGCTACAGCACCTGGGCTAGTTACTTTTGCCTCGAGTAGTTTAGATACAAATGCTGATAGGGTCTTAGAGCTATCAAAAGTGACATCGATGCCTCCAAGTTGGTGATGCTTTTCAAGTACACCAATAACATATCGATACAACAGCCCAAGGGTGTATTCTGTCGCGTTATCTCCAACACTCTGATCTTTTGAGACTATGCTGTATACCTCATAAGCTAAGCGCATAAATTCAAGACCAGCTCTCTTCGTGGCTGTACTTGTTCTTCCCTGCTCGCCATCAGATGCCAAATAAGATTTTCCTTTCTGAGCTAGAGCGAGCTTCACCCTATGTGCAGTATGGAGCCGGACTGAACGATCACTAAAAAAGACTCCCTTGTCTGTAGTCTTAGCATCCTTCAACTGTTCGAAGGACCAGTATCCATCCTCCAAATTGTAAAGAACAACCAAGGCTGAATAGGTGCGTCCCTTTTCAGGTAAACCTGAAACTTTTTTAATGTGTGCATCATTCCATTCGTTAATTAAGTGCTCCATTTGATATGCTGTAGATTGCATTGGCTCGGTCAACACTTTCTTTTTCTTCTCCTGTGGCAACGCCACCTTTTTCTCTCTGGTCCTGTAAATAGAATAAAAAGGCGTCAAATAATTCTCATCTATCCACTCAATAACCTTGGTACATACCGCATCACCAAGACAAAACAAGGCATCGCTCACAGAAGTCTTAGAGGCAAAGTTAAACGACCCAGCTCCCATTAAACGCGCGCATTCAAGTGGCGAAAGCAATCTAGCGTCAAACTGCCCTTGACCAGCCCTCACGACTATTTGCTTTGCGCTTCCTCCCTTAGCGGTCCTCAAGCAACCTGCAATTCCATCCGTTCTCAATTCTGCAGTTGACTGTTTCTTACCATCCCTTGCTCGCATCCTACGAAAAGCCGTAGCGTATTCGTAGTTTTCTGCATTAACACGAGAATTTATCCACTCCTTATGCCTTTCGAACATTTGGCTGAACAAATACTCAGTTCGCTCTTTATCCCACCACTTTTCATCAAGGTTCAGCATCTCACTAAAGACACCGTTATTGATGGGTAGCAGAGGGAGATCTCCCAAGAACCATTCGAGATCACTATTTTTGGCAATAAAGTCTATTAGTTGTTTAGGCCTAGCTGGATGCGGAACCTCTTTTTCAATTCCTGTAGTTTGAGTAACAACGCCATAATCGGTGCTATGTCCTATTAAGAATACTCGTTCTCTACTTTGAGGAACAAAGTGCTTAGCATCTATCAAAAAGATATCCACTAAATAACCAATATCATTTAAACGCTGCACTAAGAACCTGAGATCTTTGCCATTATTGCTTGTAATCAATCCTTTTACATTCTCAAGCATTATCATGGCCGGCTTGTTTTCGCCCATCTCAAACAGAATCCTCAGAAAGCTGTCGATTGCTGAAGACTCTTTTCCTTCTTGACTTCCTTCCCGAGAGCCAGCTGAGGATACGTCTGTACATGGGAACGAAGCATGTGCGAGAAATACTGAAGGTAAATGCGCCCCATTAACATCAAATACATCTGCAACTACGTAATTAGAATCATTACCAAAATGATTTTGATGCTGCCTGAACTTCAGTAAGCTACGGTCGAAAGAAGCGGTATGCTCCCAGCCTCCGTTTTGCAACCCTATCTCTACCAGTCCTATCCCAGCAAAAAAATCTAAAAAATCTTTCTTCATCTAATATTTCCCAAACATCCCACTTTTAACAGCCGCACCTCTGGCTTTCTTAGGTTTTAAGTAGAGTTTTCTATTGAAGTTCTAAAGTCCACATCAAACTCTGCCATCTCTCCCATAAGGACCCACTATAACAGCGAGGTGGTCTGGAACCTCTCCTTTTCTCTTGTGTTGGTGTCAGTGTTTGAGTCCTGTCTCAGCAATTCAGCTAGCTCTCTCAACGAAAACCAAGCCTTCCTAAGGTGACGCCTAAACTCCTGACGCCGCAGATATTATCCCCCCCAAAAAACACATATTTTATTTGCATAGCACTTAAAAAAATTCTTTCGAGAAACTCTGAATTCTTCGTGCACCCGCATTCAAACCAGACCTTGTAGCGAGGACTGAGACATTGATCCCTCAACAGCCCTTATTCCTCGCTAATCTGCTAAGCGAAGTTAGGCGTCTGCATGGTTTTGGTTAAAAAATGGGCGGGATGCAGTAGCCAGATAGATAACAATCATCGTTCAGCTTTCTGACGGCTTCAGTATTTAGTCTGTGCCCCAACCAATTTAAACAGTGTTGACACACTTACATTGGCTATTTCGTCAAGTGAGTAACGCTCTTCCCCATAGCGCTCCAAACTTCCCAAGAATGACGCCCCGCTCCAGCCCCTAACTAACGAAAAGTTAATTATAAAAAATCCGGTATAAACAGAATAATGACATAGACTTAGAAGCAACATCCGCCCCGCCATGTCGTTGGTAACGACGCGGTGTTATCTAGCGCTGAAGATAAACAGGGAACCAGCATGTACGTCAACTTAGCGATCTTAGCCGCCTTTATTTTTGTTTATAGCATCACCTGTGGCGGGCTTTCCCGCACCCCCATTAATGGCGCGGTGGTGTTTTCTGGCTTTGGTCTCATGGTTGGCCCCTTAGGGCTGGGCGTTCTAGATATATCGCTGGATACAGAACTGCTTAGGTTATTAGCTGAGCTCACCCTAGCGATGGTGCTGTTTACCGACGCCTCCAACGCCAATCTTGCGGTGCTCAAACGCAACTTGCAGCTCCCCCAACGTTTACTTTTAGTGGGCTTGCCTCTGACGATCATCTTAGGTGTTGGGGTCGGCTGGCTGCTATTTGATACGTTGACATTATGGGAGCTAGCCCTACTTTCAGTCATTTTGGCGCCCACCGATGCCGCGCTTGGTAAAGCTGTAGTCACTGTTCCCTCCGTTCCGGCACCCATAAGAGAGGGGCTAAACGTAGAAAGTGGCCTTAACGATGGTATCTGTGTCCCGATATTGTTTGTGTGCTTGGCGCTCGCCACTGGTAACAGTGCCGATGAAAGCTCGACGATGCTGGCCTTACACCTACTGCTGGAAGAGATTGGTATCGGTTTGATAGTTGCTGCCGCAGTGACTGTCTGTGGGTGTTGGCTGTTTAAGCAATGCAATGAACGTGGCTGGGTGACTAATACCTGGATGCAACTGCCGGTGCTTACGCTGGCGGTTTCATGCTTTACCGTGGCGCAGGCCTTAGGTGGCAGTGGTTTTATTGCTGCGTTCTGCGGGGGCTTGCTGTTTGGTTGGCTGATCAAAAGCCAGCAAAAACATAAATTATTGCTCGCTGCCGAAGGCTCTGGCGATACCCTGGCACTGATTACCTGGGTGGTATTCGGCGCAACGGTGATCGCACAATCGATACCAGCGTTTAGTTGGCATATTTTGCTTTACTCAGTGCTCAGCCTCACTGTTATTCGCATGCTTCCAGTATTCTTGGTACTCAGTGGACTTAAAATGCCCGCCCGCGAAAAACTGTTTATTGGTTGGTTTGGTCCCCGCGGCTTAGCCAGCATCGTATTCGCTGTGATCGTACTGGACACGCATTTAGCTGGCGCAACGACGATTACCATGACAGTGGCCTGTACCATCATTCTTAGCGTGTTAGGGCATGGCCTCAGCGCCAATCCACTGATTGCCGCTTTAGCCAGCAGATTGAAGAAATCATAAACCGTTTTAATCCTCAGCATGATGACGGTTTTATTTAGTTTTGAACCATAAATGAGAATGGCTATCATACGCATTGATGCGCTGTAATTAATCAACTCTGATGAGTAGGAATACAAATGAACAAGGCACTATTGACCATCACGATCACCCTTTTTCTGCTCTTTTCTGGCTTAGCTCAAGCCGCTTCTAGCGAAGTGAATGTCTACTCCTCACGCAAAGAAGCGCTGGTCAAACCCTTACTCGATAAGTTCACTGCTGAAACCGGCATCAAAGTGAACCTGGTGACAGGCAAGGATGATGCGCTGATCACTCGCCTACAAAAAGAGGGTAAACGCTCACCGGCAGATCTTCTGATCACCGCAGACGCAGGCCGCTTGTATCGCGCCAAACAAGCCAACCTGCTGCAGGTCATCAACAGCGATGCAGTCAATAGCAACGTGCCAGCGCATTTGCGTGATGCAGAGAACTACTGGGTAGGGCTGACGATGCGTGCCCGCCCGATTTTCTATGTTAAAGAGAAGGTGCAAGCCAGTGAATTGTCGACCTATGAAGCATTAACTGCGTCGAAGTGGGCAGGTCGCATCTGTATCCGTTCCTCCAGTAATATCTATAACCAGTCCCTTATTGCTTCAGTGATTGCCGCAGACGGTGAAACCGCCGCCGAAGCGTTCGTGGCTGGCTTGGTAAAGAACTTCGCACGCCCACCAGCGGGTGGCGACACCGACCAACTAAAAGCCGCGGCAGCAGGTATGTGTGACATCGCCATCGCCAACACCTATTACTTTGGACGCCTTGCTACCAGTAATAAAGCGCAAGATCAGCAGGTAGTGAATAAACTGGGTGTGTTCTGGCCCAACCAACAAGGTCGCGGCACCCATGTGAATGTCAGTGGTATCGGCATCACCCAAGCAGCCAAAAATGTACCGGCGGCAACCCAACTCATTGAGTTTATGCTCACCCAACAAGCACAGACCTGGTATGCCGAGGTTAACAATGAATATCCAGTGGTCACTGGCGTTGCTCCCTCAGCCACACTTACCAGTTGGGGTGAATTCAAGGCTGATGCCACCAACTTAACCAAGCTCGGTGAGCTCAATCGACGTGCTGTCGAGGTGATGGATCGCGCCGGTTGGAAGTAAGTGGTTTTTATTAGCAGTAGAGAGATAACTTGCTCAGACTTCGAGCCAACAGACTAACTTCTATCGCCTTGCTGGTGGCACTGCTGCTAGCCACGCCGATCTTGGTCGTGTTCGTACAAAGCACCCTTGGCACGGAAGAGGTATGGCGCCATCTGTGGGACACAGTACTGTTCGATTATGTCAGCAACTCTTTGTGGCTGGTGGTTGGCGTCGGCGTCTGTGTGTTACTGCTTGGTGTGCCCGCGGCATGGCTCGTCGCCTGTTGCGAATTTCCATTTCGGCGACTGCTGACGGTTTTACTGCTGTTACCTATGGCGATGCCCGCCTACATCATCGCGTACACCTATACCGGTATTTTTGACTTTGCCGGGCCCGTTCAAACTCTGCTCCGCGATCTAAGCGGACTCGGGTATGGCGAATATTGGTTCTTCGAGATTCGCTCACTTCCCGGCGCCATCATGATGCTGGCGTTGGTCCTCTATCCTTACGTGTTTTTAATGAGCCGGGCCGCCTTTATATCGCAGCCCGGTAATATCTTAGATGCCAGCCGCAGCCTTGGCCTGTCGCCTATTCAGGGATTTTTTAAAGTGGCCCTGCCAATGGCGCGGCCAGCTATTGTCGCTGGTTTGTCTCTGGCACTGATGGAGACTTTGGCGGACTATGGCACGGTGGAGTATTTCGGTATTGCCACCTTTACCACCGGCATTTTTCGAACGTTTTACGGCTTTGGTGATACCGCCGCAGCAGCACAACTGGCGATGTTACTGCTCTCTTTTGTGCTGGTTCTGCTGGTAACTGAAAAGTATTCCCGGCGAAAAATTATCTATTTCAGCGCCGCCGAGCACACAACCAGCAACAACAGGCATGAGTTACGCGGTGGTTGGGGGGCACTTGCCACCCTCGCTTGCGCCATCCCATCGCTGTTTGGCTTTGTGTTACCTGCCGCCATGTTGCTCTATTGGAGTCTGGGCAGTGAAGAGCTGGCCAGCGCGGCGTTTCTAACCATCGCATGGAACTCTTTTTCCCTCGCGGGTATGGCCGCACTGATCTCGGTGCTGCTGGCGCTGATCATGGCTTACGCCCTGCGGATCCATAAAAATACCGTCACTCGAGCCGCGGTGCAGTTCGTTTCAATGGGCTACGCCCTACCCGGTACTATTATCGCCATTGGCGTGCTGGTGGCCTTAACCTGGGTTGACCATCAACTGGTGGCAAGGGTCGAAACCGCACTGAATCACGCCGGTGCCGATATCGATTTTGGCTTGCTGTTCTCCGGTACTCTGGTGGCGTTGCTATTTGCCTATACCGTACGCTTTTTGGCGATCTCGCTGGGCGCCGTACAAAGCGGCCTGCAAGCAATTAAGCCTAGCCTCGACCAATCCGCGCGAACGCTGGGGCATACGCCGGTGCAGGTGCTGAAAAAAGTACACTTACCTTTGCTGAAAGGCAGCGTACTCACCGCCCTGCTAATTGTTTTTGTCGATGTTTTGAAAGAGTTACCAGCAACCTTGATGTTGCGGCCTTTTAATTTCAATACCTTGGCGGTACGCGCCTATGAACTGGCGTCAGACGAACGCTTGGTCGATGCCGCGCCAGCATCCTTGATGATCGTGCTGGTGGGACTACTGCCCGTGCTACTGTTAAACCGTTCTATTGCAAAGAGTCATTAGTATGCCTTGTTCAGCGACACCGTCAGCACCCGTATCAGGTTATGTCGCCGCTTCGACTGCGCAGCCGGTGCAGTTAGATCTGCAACAATTGAGCGTCAACTACGGTGATGTTAGCGCAGTAAAGTCGGTCAGTTTACAGCTGCACCAAGGGGAAATCGGCTGTTTGTTGGGCCCCAGTGGTTGTGGCAAATCCACTTTGTTACGCACCATCGCTGGCTTTGAAACCCTGCAACAGGGGCGCATTACGATGCACGGCGTGCAACTGGCTGAGCCAACACATCAGCTCCCCCCAGAGCAACGCAAGATCGGCATGGTGTTTCAGGATATTGCGCTGTTCCCTCACCTCACCGTGGCGCAAAACATCGCTTTCGGATTACGCCAGCAGACCAAGCAACAGATCCAACAGCGGGTCTCCGAACTGCTGAAACTGATCGGTTTGCCGGATACCGAAGAGCGCTATCCCAGTTCATTGTCTGGCGGGCAACAACAGCGGGTGGCCTTGGCCAGAGCGCTGGCTCCTAAACCGGATCTGCTGCTGCTGGATGAGCCATTTTCAGGATTAGATGCGACGCTGAAAGAGACTCTGGTGCCGGAAGTTAGACAGATACTGCAGAAAGAGAATATCACCGCGCTGATGGTCACCCATGATCAAATGGAAGCCTTTGCCATCGCCGATCGCGTGGCCATTATGCAGCAGGGAAAAATTCACCAGTTTGATACGCCATACGAGATCTACCATGCTCCGAAAACCCGCTTTGTGGCCGACTTCATCGGTCAGGGGCATTTTGTTCCAGCATTGGCGTTTAATCACTGCGAGATCAAAACCAACTTCGTCAATGCATCACTGCAATTTGAACATGGCTTCGACGTTGAGACCCCAATAGAGCTGCTGATCCGTCCTGATGATCTGGAACATGACGACGACAGTGAGCTCACTGGCACCATCATCAGTAAACAGTTCCGTGGCACCTCCTTCCAGTACGAAATTGAACTGCCTTGCGGCGAACGGGCGCTATGTATCGCTTCAAGCCACCATGATCATGGAGTGGGAGAAGCGATAGGGATCCGGCTGGATCTGCAACACGTGATTTTCTTTGTTAAGGACAGCCCCGGCGAGGACTGACTAATCCAGCTGGCTGGTGGCCTTAGCTAAATCAGTGATCCCCTGCCAATCACCGGCTTCAACCATGGCATTAGGGCAAACCCACGAACCACCGACACACACCACATTGTCGAGGGCAAGATAATCAGCGGCATTGGCCTCGCTGATGCCACCCGTTGGACAAAATTTGAGATTGCCAAACGGGCCGGCAAATGCTTTCAACATACCCACACCACCGGCTTGCGCTGCGGGGAAGAACTTGAGCAAATTAAAGCCATACTGCTGCGCTCGCATCACTTCGCTGGGCGTACTGACACCGGGAATTAAAATGAAATTGTTGGCAACGGCAGCCTCTGCTAACTGATCAGTCAGCCCCGGTGATACCGCAAAATCAGCCCCTGCGGCTTGCACTTGCAGCAACTGTTCCGCGCTACACACAGTACCGGCACCTACCAGCGCATCCGGCACATCTTGTTTAATCGCCTTAATCGCATCGAGCGCACACGCTGTGCGCAGTGTCACTTCAAACACATCGATGCCGCCCTTCGCCAGTGCCGTTGCCAACGGCACGGCGTCAGCTAAACGCTTAATGACCATGACCGGCAATACCGGATAGGTGCGTTCAATCAGTTGTTGCATTTTGTCCATGTCTGGTCCTCATATCCCGTTGTAAACCTTTAGCTTATGCCAGTTTGTCTGGCTGAAAACCCAATTGACGTTGGATCGCCTGCGCCGCTTTCATGCAAGCAGTGATCGCCCGCTCTTGCGAGACACTGGGTTCATTCAGGTTATCGCTGTAAGCACCCAAATAGGGCACGGTCAGTGCCGCAAATGCTTCACCCTGTTCATTACAGATCGGAAAGCTGATGTTAAGAATGCCTTTGATCTGCATGCTTTCTCGTACCAAGCGGCGATCCCGACGAATACTGTCTAATTGCGGTGCTAACTGTTGTCTTAACTTTGGGTTAACCGCCTGACTGTTCCATAGGCGCTGCTGCATCGAATCACCCGCTAAAGCCAGCAACAACCAGCCAGAGGTTGACTCAAACACATCCACTTGTGTCCCTAAACGTACAGTAAAGCCCATTTTTCCTGGGCTTTCCTGTCGCGCTGCGACCACTAAATTCTCTTCTTCGGGTACCACTAGATGGCACGATTGCACCAGCTCTTGGCTAAGTTGCTGCATCACCGGCAGCGCCATTGCACGCAGCCGGTCTTGCGGTGGGTAACGATGAGCCATTTGCCAAAGACGCATACTGAGTTGAATACCACCCGCGTCATCAATCCGCAGATAACCGCGGGCTTCGAGGATCGAAAGCATCCGAAAGATCTCGTTGATACTTCTTTCTAATTTTTCGGCAATTTGGTTCTTACTCAATGGCCCAGACTGCTGTGCCAGCAGCTCTAAAATGTCCAACCCTTTCTCTAATGCGGGGGCCGTATAGGATGATTTTTCTGACTGTGGTTTTGTTGCCAAAACAAGACTCCCAAACTGATATAAAAACAGGCACAACGAAAACAGCTCAATACTTTAACGCAGGCATCATGGCGACGGGAATAATTGCGCCAAATTGTGAGATGACGCTGGCCGCCAGTATGTGGCCACAACGCGCAGCAGCCTCGCCACCAGCGCCCGTGAAACGGGCTGCAAGATAACCGGCATTAAATGAATCGCCCGCCGCCGTAGTGTCTTGCACTACGGCTAGCACGCTAGACACGGCAACACATAGGCCATCGGCCTGAACATGAGCCGGGGCTTGCCCACACTTAATTACCCCTTCACAGCCTTTGGGCAAAATAGCATCAGCCACGAGGTCTCGGCCGTGTAATGCAGATTCGTCTTCCAACGTCAGTAAGTTCAAACAAGCCATCTGCTTCGCTTGCTGCATCCACTGCATCGCGTGCTGATGATTGCGCCACAGTTCTGGTCGAAAATTACTGTCGAAAATGAGCCGCCCCTGCCTTTCAACAAAGCGTACCAATTCCGCCATCAGCTGCTCACGCCCTTGGTCATCGAGAATGGCGAGGGTAACACCGGTCAGATAGATGGCATCGTAGGGCTCTGACCACCCCGAAGGTAGGCGAGACAAATATTGTGATGCAGCGGAGCCTGCCCGTTGATAACGAAAGCTACGTTCACCGTTTTGGTCGAGATGGATCTGATAACGTCCGGTGGCTTGCTCAGACAACAGGGGGACACCGGAGCAATCCAGCCCCTCCTGTCGCCAAGACGTAAGCAGTTCGCGACTGCTGTCGCTGTCTCCTAATGCTGAAATAAAGCAAACCTGCTGCGCATCCCCGACCAATCGTTTTAAGTAGATGGCAAAGTTAATGGCATCGCCACCATAAACGGTCGCTGAATGATCGGCCGACGACTCCTCTAAACAGGCATGCGCACGCTGTTCCAGCATCGCCTCACCGACCACCGCCACCGACTTAACATCCTGCCAATGAAACTCATCGATAAGTGATGTTGATCTCGTTTTTTCAATTTTTAGGTTCACAATCAGTCAACCCTCTGCAATTTTATATACGAAATTATTTTTCACCAAAGAAAACAAGAGCGCAAGCTTTAGATTCAAAATCTTGCCATAACAGAGGTGAACATGAACAAAATCAGATTTACTACAACGCGGCTACTGCAAACCAGCATCGTATTCACGGCGGCGCTACTGGGATCGGCGAATGCAGGGATGAAGCAGGGCGCATTAGAAATTTGGGCAGATAAGGGCACGGTGCAGATGCAAGCCGTTGCAGCCAAGTTTACCGAGGATACTGGTATCCCTGTCACCGTGGTTAAACAGGGCGATGCTCCCGGGATGTTTGGCATCGCCGCTGGCGGTGGCGAAGGCCCTGACATTATGTTGTGGGCTCATGACAGATACGGTGATTGGGGCACTGGCGGCTTGATCCAACCGCTGAAGCCCAGTCGACATATTCTGGAAAATACTCTTGATTACGCTTGGGATGCCGTCACGGTGAATGGCGATATCTTCGCTTATCCCATCGCCATTGAGGCGGTAAGTCTGATCTACAATAAAGCCCTCATCGACCAAACACCGGCAAGCTTTGAAGCGATGTTTGAGTTACATAAATCACTCATGTCTGAAAGTAAGGTCGCCGCCATCGCATGGGACTACAACAATACCTATTTTACCTGGCCAATACTGGCTGCCCATGGTGCCAGACCATTTGCCAAAACCGCCAAAGGTTATGACACCAGTGAAACCGGTGCCAACAGCGAAGGTGCCATCTATGGTGCGCAATTACTTAAACGCATGATTGATGAAGGACTGATGGAAAAGCATATCGATTACTCCGTCATGGATATGAAATTCTCGAAAGGTGAAGTGGCGATGGTGATCAGTGGCCCATGGTATTGGGATGATCTGGATAAAACGGGTATCGACTTCGGCGTCGTGCCACTGCCCAGAGTCAATGGTCATCACAGTAAGGCATTTGTTGGTGTCTATGGTGCAACGATTAACGGCAACACCCCAAATAAAGATCTCGCTGTCGAGTTTATTGAAAACTATCTGCTCACCCAAGATAATTTGACGCTCTACCACAGCAGTAATGAACTGGGTGTTTCTGCCAATAAACAATTAAGGCAGGTCATGCTCAAAGACTCCCGCCTTGCAGCAACCTATCGCAGTGCTGAACTCGGCGAGCTGATGCCGAATGTCAACAAAATGGGCCAGTTTTGGTCGGCGATGAATGCAGCACTGTCCAATATCACCACCGGGCGGCAATCACCAGAATCAGCCCTCAATGCCGCGGCCAAACGTATTGTACGCTAAGCAACGAGCACCATTTGCGGCACTATTTTTCATCACTTACAGAGACATCATGTTATGAAATTCAAACAACCTAAACGCCTTAATCGCGCAGTCTCTGCACTGGGTTATGGCTGCTGGGGCATCTCCGGTGGCGACAGCTGGACCGGCGGCAGTGACAAAAATGCTATTCAAGCCATTCACGCAGCAATCGCTGGCGGCATAAACTTTTTTGATGTCGCACCTGTCTATGGCTTAGGGCACGCGGAAACCATTTTAGGTAAAGCCCTGCAAGGAAAGGCACGCCAAGACCTGATCATTGCCAGTAAGTGCGGCCTAGTTTGGGACAAAAACAACAACGTCAGCAATGACTTGTCAGCCGCCAGCTTGCTAAAAGAGATCGATGACAGTTTGACCAGAATTGGCACTGACTATCTGGATATCTATCAGATCCATTGGCCGTCAGCCGATCAGCCGTTGCCGCAAACTCTAGAAACACTGCAAGCGATCCAAGCCAGTGGCAAGGTGCGCCATCTAGGGGTGAGCAACTTTTCACTAGCTGAGCTCGAACAAGCCGATACGCTGGCGCCAATTTGCAGCTATCAAGGGCTGTACAACATGCTCGAACGTAACCCTGAGTACTATCACTTCATTGCTTTGAGCTATCGCACTGAGCAACAGATCCTTCCCTACTGCACACAGCAGGGACTCGCGTTCTTTCCCTACAGCCCATTAATGCAGGGCTTACTCAGTGGTCACTTCGATGTCGACGCGCCTCTGCATGAAAATGATGTACGCCGTCACAACCCCAAGCTCCAAGGTGAGCTGCTACCTAAATACATGCAGATCATTAACGTACTGCAGGAGTTCGCCGGAGCATTGGGCAAACCGCTCAATGAGTTGGCCATTAATTGGTTAGCAGATCAGCCTGCGGTCACCTCGGTTATTGCCGGGGCGCTCAACGCCGAACAGGTGGAAGCCAACCTCAACGCCATGACATGGGAATTAACCGACTATGATCGCCAAGCCCTAGAGCAATTACTGTCACCCTATCAACAGGAGGGCTTACTATGACGACCATTAAGCCATCTCAATCCGCTGATATCGCGACTCCTGACTGGGTCAAACAAGCCGTTTTTTATCAGATATATCCTGATCGCTTTGCCCGGCGTGAAGCGCCTGCTCCATTGGGGGTTAAATTCAAACCCTGGGGGACACCCGCAGAGCAGCAAGGCTTTCAGGGGGGTGATCTGTATGGCGTTATCGACAAGTTAGATTATTTGCAGCAGTTAGGCATTACCGCGATCTACCTCTGTCCAATATTCAGCTCCGCCAGCAATCACAGGTATCACACCTTTGACTTTATGCAGGTTGATCCTCTGTTGGGCGGTAATCAAGGGTTACGAGAACTGCTGGACGAAGCACATCGGCGCGACATGAAAGTCGTGCTAGATGGGGTCTTCAACCATGCCAGTCGCGGCTTTTGGCCATTCCATCATATTTTAGAATGCGGTGGTGACTCCCCTTACATTGATTGGTTTAAAATCCAAGATTGGCCCCTCAATCCCTATCCAAGCAATGCTGATGAGCCCACCAATTATGCCGCTTGGTGGGATCTGCCTGCCCTGCCTCAGTTCAACCACAGTAATCCCGGCGTGCGTCAGTATATCTATGACGTAGCCAAATTCTGGCTAGAGTTTGGCATTGATGGCTGGCGTCTTGATGTTCCTTACGAGATCGACGATGACGAATTCTGGCGCGGATTCAGGGATGTGGTTAAAACCGCTAATCCTGACGCTTACATTTGTGGCGAGGTGTGGGAGAAAGCACAGCGTTGGCTGCAAGGTGACATGTTTGACGCCACCATGAACTACACCTTTTGCTGGGCAAGTTTAAGCTACTTCGGTGCTCATACCCTCAATGGCTACCAGCGCAACCACCTCACCCTGGAACCACTCGACAGCAAGGGCTTTCAGCAGGTTATTAACCAAATGCATGGCTGGTATGACTGGCAGATAAACTTCGCCCAGCTCAACTTGTTGGGCAGTCATGATATGGCTAGACCGTTGTGGATCTTATCGGAGGACAAAGCGGCACTACAACTATGCTGGCTGTTTATGATGACCATGCCAGGAGCGCCCTGTATTTACTACGGTGATGAAATAGGCATGTCATCTGCAGACGATCCATATTGCAGAGAGGCCTATCCGTGGCACGCCCCGGAGCAGCAGGATAACAACATGGCGGCTCAGCTAACGACATTGATCCAACTGCGTAAACAATATCCGACCTTGGCAACGGGTGATTTCTGTTTTCAACAGAGTGACGACAACGTGCTCCGCTACCAGCGAAGCTCACAACACCAGACTCTACAGGTGGCAATAAACCGTAGCAATACAGCGCAACCGCTACAGATTGATGATGCCAACATCGTCTACGGAGAGCTTAACGACGGCTATTTGCCAGCACAATCCGGTGTGGTGCTGCTACTGAACAAGCGCTGATTAACTGCAGGTAACTAGTCAGAATGAAAACGGCAAAGCCACCCAGCAGGTAAATCAGCCTCACGCTCGATTTGCCTGCTGTGAGCCAATGAAGGATCGCGGGGTTAAAGTACTTTTTGATACAGTGCTAAATCCAACCAGCGGTCAAATTTAAAGGCCGATTCGGTTAGAGTGCCGGCGTGGACGAAACCGAGCTTTTCGTGCAAGCGAATACTGGCGGTATTGTCGGCATCAATGGCGCCAACCAACACATGCACCGACTGCTGCTCTGCGCGCTTGATCAAAGCCCGCAGTAGCAGCTCCCCTAATCCCAGCCCCCGATGCTGCGGGTGGATATACACGGAATGTTCCATGGTCTGATTGGCTGCGGGTTTGTCACGAAACAGGCCGTAACTGGCAAAACCCTGTAGGTAACCTTGCTCATCAACGGCACCAATCACCGGATAGCCAGCCGCCTGTTTTTGTTGGAACCATTGCGCGATATCCCCTTCACTGCGCGGCTGGTATTCGTACAATGCGGTGGAGTTGAGGATCGCATCATTGAAGATCTCTCTGATCACTGCACCATGCTCACTCATATTGCAATCTACCAGCTTGGCAGCGGGGCTTGCCGCATAGGCATCGTGTGGTGGTAAAGGCGGTAAGGCTGACGACATAACTATTCCGGTGATTGATACGGCGAACAGATCAGACACAGCTTAACAAACTCATCGAGTTACCGGCAGTGGCTTATGTTTGGGCAGTGCAACGGAGATGGCTGCAGTCATCAGCAAGAGCCCCACCGAGAACCAGAGGCACGCCGCTAACCCCCAATATTGATATATAACGCCAGATAAAACGGTCCCTAGCAGTCGTCCCATGGCATTGGCCATGTAGTAAAAACCAACATCCAGCGACACACCATCTTCGCCAGCATAGCTAACGATCAGGTAGGAATGCAGAGACGAGTTCACTGCAAAGACCGCACCAAAGGCCAGCAGGCCGATTACAATCACCCACTGCGGCTGCCAGCCCGCTTGCACCGAGACAGCCACCCCAGTGGTTACTATCGCTAACAAGCCAGCCCAGACTAGGGCTGAGTGGCCATCGGGTACCCGGCTTTGCGCCTTGCCCGTTAGCTTAGGTGCCACACTTTGCACCAGACCATAAGCGATGACCCAGCTGGCCATAAAGCCACCAACCCAGAGGTGGCTCCAACCAAACACGCTACCCAGATAAACCGGTAACGCCACCACAAACCAGACGTCTCGCGCAGCAAACAAACAGAGCCGGGCGGCGGATAAGATATTGACGCTGCGGCTTTTCGAAAAAATCTCGGTGAATTTGGGTTTGCGCTTAGTTTTGCCTAAATCTTTTTGCAACAGCATCAGGCTGGCTATCAGCACCAAACACAATACGCCAGCCATCAAAAACATTGAGCCACGAAAACCGATCCATGCCAGCAATGCACCACCGATAAAGAAGCCGATCCCTTTCAGCGCATTTTTCGAGCCAGTCAGGATCGCCACCCATTTGTAGAGCGTTCCCTGCTGGCCATTAGGCACTAACAGTTTAATGCTGCTTTTGGCGCTCATTTTATTGAGATCTTTGGCAATACCGGAAAAGGCCTGCGCCAGCATCACCAAGGGCACCGTTAGCCAGCTGTCTGGCACGGTTAACATCATTAACGCCAGCACCTGCAATGCCAAACCGACATTCATGGTGCGATTTAACCCTAACCGCGCCCCCAACCAACCACCGACAAGGTTGGTCACCACACCAAAGATCTCGTAAAACAGGAACAGCATCGCCACCTGCAGCGGCGTGTAACCCAACCCATGGAAATACAACACCACCAACATACGCAACGCGCCGTCGGTCAAGGTGAAATTCCAATAGTTGAAAGTGACAACTAAGTACTGCCGCACTTCGCTAGATAGCTGCTTTATCATCTGAGAACTGCCCGTTAGCCCGCCAAGCCGACTTTGCGTACTAACTCAGCGGTACGCGTGGCATATCCCATCTCGTTGTCATACCAGGCATAGATTTTTACCATGCGGTTTTCGACCACCATAGTGGAGAGCGCATCGACAACGGTCGAACGCTGGTCGCCTTTGTAATCGATCGACACCAATGGCCGCTCTTCATAACCCAAGATACCCGCCAACTCATTCTCGCTGGCCTCTTTCAGCAAGGCATTAACCTCTGCCACTGACGTATCCCGCGCCACATCAAACACCATGTCGGTCAGCGACGCGTTAGCCAACGGCACGCGCACCGCATGACCATTAATTTTACCTTTTAACTCAGGGAAAATTTCAACAATGGCGGTTGCTGAGCCGGTGGTAGTTGGGATCAACGACATACCGCAAGCGCGCGCTCGACGCAGATCTTTGTGCGGTGCATCCAATATAGTTTGGGTATTAGTGAGGTCGTGGATCGTGGTCATCATGCAGCGCTCAATACCGAGCTTTTCATGAATAACCTTGATCACGGGCGCTAGGCAGTTCGTCGTGCAGCTAGCGGCGGTCACGATAGGATGCTGCTCAGGATCGAAAATATGCTCGTTCACGCCCACCACGATGTTGGCGATACCCGGCTCTTTTACCGGCGCAGACACCACAACCCGCTTCACGCCTTGGGCCAGATATTGCTGTAAAATTTCAGTACTGCGATGCACGCCGGTGGCTTCCAGCACCACATCACAACCAGACCAATCCACATCAGCAATATCACGCTGCTGCGTGCATCTGATCGGCTTACCATCGATGATCATATTGTCGCCATCGGTAGCCATCAGATGATCCCAGCGCCCCTGCACTGAATCAAACTCCAGCAGGTGCGCCAAGGTGGCGGTATCACCGGCCACATCATTGATCTGCACAAACTCTAACTCAGGCCAATCATAAGCCGCGCGCAAGGCCAAACGGCCAATACGGCCAAATCCGTTAATGCCTACCTTAATCGTCATGCTGTCATCCTTTATCAAAACAGATTCGTGTCATTTAGTTCGTGGCGTCGGTGCGAAACCAGTGCCTTGTGCGGTTGGCAAATGCCACCAGTGAAAGCATTACCGGTACTTCCACCAGCACCCCTACCACCGTCGCCAACGCCGCCCCGGAATGCAGGCCAAACAGCGAAATCGCCACGGCCACTGCCAATTCAAAGAAATTTGAGGTTCCGATCATGCACGCTGGTGCGGCAATGTTGTGGGGCAGCTTTAACCGTTTAGCAAGGTAGTACGCGATGGCAAAAATGCCATAGGTTTGCAGCATCAATGGGATGGCGATTAACACAATCACCTGCGGCTTGGCCAAAATGGTTTCCGCTTGAAAACCAAATAGCAGAACCACGGTTGCCAGCAAACCAACTATCGACCAAGGCTTCAACATCCCACTAAATTGCTGCAAACGCTGCGGTTGTTGATCGCAGTGCAGCAATTTCCGCGTCACCACGCCCGCCACCAGCGGGATCACCACATACATCAACACTGATAACAGCAGCGTTTCCCAGGGCACATGAATATCTGTTACGCCCAGCAGAAAACCGGCAATGGGTGCAAATGCAAACACCATAATCAGATCATTAACCGACACCTGCACTAGCGTGTAATTGGCGTCGCCTTTAGTCAGCTGACTCCAGACAAACACCATGGCGGTACAAGGCGCAACGCCCAGTAACACCATACCGGCTATGTAAGCCGTTGCATCAGCCTCTGGTACTAAGCTGGCAAAAAACACACGGAAAAATAACCAACCCAATGCCACCATGGTAAAAGGCTTAATCAGCCAGTTAATCACCAGTGTCAGTACCAGTCCTTTCGGGCGCTTGCCGACATCTTTAATGGCGGACAGATCCACTTGTACCATCATCGGATAGATCATGATCCAAATAAGCACCGCCACCAGCCAGTTAACATGGGCATACTCCCAACCTGCCAATGTGGCAAACAGATCAGGCATGGCAACGCCCGCAACCACACCGGCAACAATCGCTAGTCCCACCCAAAGCGTTAAGTAACGTTCAAATATACCCACGTTAATAGCCTCTTAGTTACAGCACTGCTGAACCCGTTCAGGGCGGTCACCCATCGCTTTCAGCCGTGCTTTTTCATTATTAATCAGTGCAGGATTACCGATCCGTGTGGTTGCCAGTACATGCACAGCCCATGGCGGCAAGGCATCACTCAAGCGATAAAAAACCCATTGCCCCTGACGCTTATCCTGCAACACGCCCTGCTTACGCAGCTGAGCCAGATGGCGAGATATTTTCGGTTGTGAAAGTTGCAATGCCGTGACCAGCTCGCAAACACACAGCTCGCCTTCATCCTGCAGCAACATCAATATCGACAAACGAGTAGAGTCCGTCAGCGCCTTAAAGAATTGGTCGGCTGACAGATCGGAGGATTGCGGCTGTGGTTCGTTTGCATCAGTGTGCTCCCCCCTATTGCCACGCAGGGGCGCTGTATAGCTGTGCAACAACACGGCCACTCGCTGCTGAATATCGGCAAAGGCGTTGGCAAATGCCAGACTATCGCTGCCAATTTTTGGGTCGCTGATATCCCAGTGCAACTGCGCTACCGCTACTGGCAATGCACCACACTCCTGATTCGCTTCATTGCACAGGGTAATAATCAGGTCAAAATCATCGAGGCAATAGTCCGTTAGCGGTTGGCTGCGCAAGCGATTAACGTCAACGCCCTCAGCCTGCAATAACGTCAGCGCTCTGGGATCGATCGGCTCTGGCGCCGTTCCGGCGCTGGCCACCTCAAATTGTTCAGCGCCAATATGGCGCAGCCAAGCTTCAGCCAGTTGGGAACGGGCTGAATTGCCGGTACAGAGAAACAGTACCTTGGCTCGCTGACGCTGACATTGATTAACTGGCATGGGACTAATTAAACCTTCAAGTTACATATGGATTTCCATATATGCGACATTCCATATGTTAGTTATGGATACCTCATCCGTCAATGACAAATGCCCGCAACACGGAAATAAACATCACCGGCGTCTAACAACGACAGTCGACAAATAGTCCGAAAAAATGCAGCAAGCTCTCTTGCTGCGGTAAGTTGGCGTTTTAGGTTGGGATATTTTTACTGGAGCTGTGTCATAAAAATTTACAGCACTTGATGGTATGCTCAGCCTAATCCTAGGCCGCTATATTCGATTCATGCCTGTAGTCACATCATTAGCACTACCTACACTGTTGCCACTGTTGGCTCTATTCCTGATCGCACCGCTATCAGGATTAAGCTTGGACTATCAGCAACTCTTAAAGTGGTTACCTTATCCGCTGTTTATCATGGCTGCGGGGCTTGGTCACATGTATAGCTTGGGCAGACCAGTCGCCCTCGCTTTAATTCTGACTGCCAGCTACTTAGTGCTGCAGGGGCCGCTGCAAAGCAACCTGTCGGTAATACCCACGCATCAGCTATTTGTACTACTCACACTGTTGCTGCCTTGCTCGCTGCTTACCCTCTCTTTTCTACCGGAATCTGGCTCGCTCAACCGTCGCTTTGTTCTGCTGTTACTGCCCACTGCCGCACTCACCGGTATCGCTGCTATTTTTTGGCAGCCATCGGCAACAGCTCCCAGTGAGTGGCAAACGCTATTTAGTCTACGACCAGCCCCCGCGGTGTTTGCGCCGATCTTTAGCCTGTTGCTTGCGGTGGTCATCGCGTTAATCCTGCTATTTCGACAAACATTGCTGCAATGCCCTTGGCAAGGCACGTTGCTCGGCTGTTTAGTTGCAACATCACTGACATGGGCGATGTTCGATAAGACACTTATCTCTAGCCTGATGTTTTGTACCGCTGCGGTGGTGCTAATTTTGTCCGTGCTATTTCAAGGCCACTATTTGGCATTTCGCGATCAATTAACCGGTTTACCGGCACGGCGCTCGTTAGAAAATGCATTTAAAGGGGTTGGACGGCGCTACGTCGTCGCCATGATGGATGTTGACCACTTTAAAAAATTTAATGACACCTATGGCCACGATGTAGGTGATGATGTGCTGAAGATGGTGGCAGCTCATATCGCGCAGGTCACCGGAGGTGGCACCGCTTACCGCTATGGTGGCGAAGAGTTTACCGTGCTGTTTAAACGTAAAACCTTAGATGATTGCATTGAACATCTGGAGGCCGTACGTGAAGCCATCGCCGACTACTCCTTGGTGATCCGCGACAAAGAGACACGCCCAAAAGACGCTAAAGCTGGCAAGCAGCAACGAGGCCAGGCGATCCGCGGGCGGCGAGTTTCAGTGACCATTAGTATTGGCGTTGCCGAACGTGAGCCCGGCGTCGACCAACCTATGCAGGTATTAAAAGCCGCAGATAAAGCCCTATATAGAGCGAAGCAAGCGGGCCGAAACTGCTTAAAGGCATAACAATTAGTTGAGTAGCAGAAACACCCATATCCGCAGAAAGCTTCACGCCGCTGAACACAGTGGGTGTACGACCGCCAAGGATAGCGGAAATGTCGAAATAGCAGGGAGCACTTCTCGACCGTACATCCTGCACACAGTGTGCCCCGCGCAGCGTTTTGGGCATCGTCGCTCCTGTGCATTAGCACACCCCACGAAGTGTACTGGGTGCCATGCACCCGCGACAAGGCTCACCCCGCGCAGCGCAGTGGGTGTACAACCGCCAAGGATGGCGGAAATGTCGAAATAGCAGGGAGAACTTTTCGACCGTACATCCTGTACACAGTGTGCCCCGCGCAGCGTTTTGGGTATCGTCGCTCCTGTGCATCCATGCACCCGCGACATACCGTACATCCTGTACATAAAAAAATCCCCGGACAGGCCGGGGACTAAAATAAGGGAATGTTTTTAAAGAAACGGTTTTTGACTAAAACCAAAGCACTTTCTTCACTAGGTAAGAGTGAGCTGTACAAAGAAAGTTCAGAAAATATTTCAAAATATTTCAAAACGCCAAATAGTGTGAAGCAGGTCGCATTAAATCCACTATATTGCGAGCCGTTCCAAAAATAATAATCCAACCCATCACTGTGACATCAGTGCATAGGTGGGAAATTGTAATTTTTTTCTGCCATGTTAGGCTATGTCGCCTTTCAAAACAGACGAAAGCGCTCGCGCCAGGAAATCCGATGAACGCGCCCGGAACTCTCTTTATTGTTTCAGCTCCCTCTGGAGCTGGTAAATCTAGCCTGATTGCTGCACTACTTGCGCGGCACCAGCAGGCCACCATGGAAGTCAGTATCTCCCATACCACCCGACAGGCGCGTCCGGGCGAAGAAAACGGCAAGCACTACCATTTCGTTTCAGTAGCTGAATTCAAATCACTGATCACCGCAGATGCCTTTTTCGAACATGCCGAAGTATTTGGCAACTTCTACGGCACCTCAAAAGTGAACATTCAACAGCGACTGCAGGCTGGCGTGGATATTTTCCTGGATATTGATTGGCAAGGGGCGGAACAAGTTCGCCAGCAGATGCCGGAAGCGAAAAGCATTTTCATTCTGCCACCCTCGCAAGCGATCCTTGAACAACGTTTGAGTCACCGAGGACAAGACAGCGCTGAAGTGATTGCCCAACGTATGACCAAAGCGCGCGCAGAAATGAGTCACTATCCGGAATATGATTTCCTCATTATTAATGATGAATTTGAGAAAGCGCTGGACGATTTAGACGCGATCGTACGCTGTCATGGACTGCGCCGAACTGGACAAGCGATTCGACATAACGATATGCTCAAGCAATTACTGGCAGAATAGGCCTGGATCGGCTAGAATTCGCGCCCTTTTGATAAAACTTCCTCATGACTGGAGAGACAGATGGCTCGCGTAACCGTTGAAGACGCCGTAGATAAGGTCGGTAACCGTTTTGACCTGGTTTTGGTTGCGGCTCGCCGTGCCCGCCAAATTGCTGTTGAAGGCAAAGAAGTGCTGGTCGACGAAGAAAATGATAAGCCAACCGTATTGGCACTACGTGAAATCGAAGAAGGTCTGGTGACCTCATCAACGATGGATCAAGAAGATATCCAAGCCGTGCGTGAGCAGGAAGCAGCCGAATTAGCCGCTGTTGCCGCAATCGCCGAAGGCCGGTTAGGCTAGGCGAACGGTAGGGCAGGCGGCCACGCGTGTACCTATTCGAAGGATTGAAGGAGCAGATCTCTGGATATCTTGAACCTGCTCAAGTGAGCCAGGTTCAGCAAGCCTATATTGTCTCCCGCGATGCCCACCAAGGGCAGATGCGAACAAGCGGCGATCCGTATATTACCCATCCGGTCGCCGTGGCTCGCTTCCTTGCTGATATGCGCCTCGATCACGAGACGCTGATGGCAGCGCTACTTCACGATGTCATCGAAGATACCGAGCTTAATCGTGAAGATCTGGCCGAACTGTTTGGCTCTACGGTGGCAGACTTAGTCGAGGGCGTTTCCAAACTCGATAAGATCCAGTTCGACTCGAAAGAGGAAGCCCAAGCAGAAAACTTCCGCAAAATGATCATGGCGATGGTGGTCGACATCCGCGTCATTCTGATCAAGCTGGCCGACCGTACCCATAATATGCGAACTATCTTCGTCCTGCGCCCTGATAAGCGTCGCCGCATCGCCCGGGAAACGCTCGAAGTTTATGCGCCATTGGCAAACCGGCTGGGTATTCATAATATTAAAAACGAGCTGGAAGATTTAGGCTTTCATGCCATGTATCCAGCCCGCTATCGGGTAATTAAAGAAGCGGTACGTAAAGCAGCAGGTAACCGCAAAGAGCTGATGCGTAGCATCAAAGAAGAGATCGAAGGACGTCTGCAGGATGCAGATGTTCCTGGCAAAGCCGTCGGACGCGAAAAACACCTGTACAGCATCTATCGCAAAATGGTCAGCAAAGAGCTGCAGCTGCATGAGGTGATGGATATCTACGCGTTTCGTGTCATCGTCCACTCAATTGATGACTGTTATCGCGTTCTGGGCGTCATGCACCGTTTGTATAAGCCAAGACCGGGACGTTTTAAAGACTATATCGCGATTCCCAAAGCCAACGGTTATCAATCTTTACATACCTCATTAGTTGGTCCCCATGGTGTGCCCGTCGAGATCCAGATCCGTACCGACGATATGGACCAGATGGCAGACAAAGGGGTAGCGGCACACTGGGTTTATAAGCAAGATGGCGATCGCTCAGGCACCACAGCACAAGTTCGCGCACGCCAGTGGATGCAAAGCCTGCTGGAGTTGCAACAAAGTGCAGGCTCCAGTTTCGAATTTATTGAAAACGTAAAAACTGACCTGTTCCCGGAAGAGATTTACGTATTCACCCCAGATGGTCGCATTATTGAACTGCCAGACGGTGCGACACCGGTCGATTTTGCCTATGCCGTGCACTCAGATGTCGGTAACACCTGTGTCGGTGCCCGCGTTGATCGCAAAGCCTTTCCACTGTCACAAAAGCTGAAGAGTGGTCAAACGGTCGAGATTATTACCTCTCCAGGCGCCCGACCGAATGCAGCATGGTTGAATTTCGTCATCACCTCGAAGGCGCGAGCCAAGATCCGTCAGTTACTTAAACGGTTGCGCAGTGAAGAATCGACGGCACTAGGTAGACGTTTAATCAATCATGCATTGGGCGCTAAGCGCCTCGAAGATATTCCTGAAGCGCAGATTGAGCGCGCACTCGAAGCGCTGCGTCAGCCATCCCTCGAAGACCTGCTCAGTGAAGTAGGTTTGGGTAATGCGATGAGCGCCGTGGTCGCTCGACGTTTGTTAGGTGAATTAGACGATGCGTCAGGCACAGACAGAAACCACTTCCCGATCCGTGGTGTCGAAGGCCTACTGCTTAGTTACGCAAAATGTTGTCATCCGATCCCTGGTGACCCGATTATCGCCCATGTCAGCCCCGGAAAAGGCTTAGTGATCCACCATGAATCCTGCAAAAATATTCGTGGATATGATAAAGAGCCTGAGCGCTATTTTGCTGTTGACTGGGACGAAGCAAGGCTCGATGAAGAGCAATTTCTTGCGGCACTTCGCATAGATATTGTTAACCATCAGGGTGCACTGGCAAAATTGACCGCGCTCATTGCCAATACTGATGCCAATATCCATAGTCTGAGTACTGAAGAGAAAGATGGCCGAATTTATCTCATCCATCTGGTACTCACCATCAGGGATCGTGTTCATCTGGCCGGTGTCATGCGCCGGATCCGCGTGATGCCTGATGTACTAAAAATCAGTCGTAACCGAAACTAAAATAACAATCTTACGAAGGCAAAAAAAATGGCAAAGACCATCATTGCAACAGACAAAGCACCAAAGGCTATCGGCACCTACTCACAGGCAGTTAAAGTAGACAATACCGTTTATCTATCAGGCCAAATCCCTTTAGTACCAAGCTCCATGGAACTGATCAGTGAAGACTTCAGTGCTCAAGTCAGGCAGGTATTCGATAATTTGACCGCCGTATGCGAAGCCTCTGGTGGTTCACTGAACGATATCGTAAAGCTCAATATCTTCTTACTCGACCTAAGCCACTTCGCCACGGTTAACGAGATAATGGCCGAGTATTTCCAACAGCCCTACCCTGCGCGAGCAGCTATCGGTGTTGCCGCATTACCAAAAGCAGCACAGGTCGAAATGGATGGCATCTTAGTCACCGAATAATCCTTTTTCGCAAGGCCGCAGATGCGGCCTTTTCTTTTGTAGATTGATCCATGAACCATTCTCGATTCTCCCGCATATCCGCCCTGCTTGACCGACGCCAGCCCGATCTCACCGTGGTCATGGATGAAGTGCATAAGCCGATGAATATGGCCGCTATAATTCGTAGCTGCGATGCCATTGGCATCCCTAAAGTGCACGCCATCTGGCCAGAAAAATCGATGCGGATCTCTGGCAATACCGCCTCAGGTAGTCAGCAGTGGGTCGACGTTGCTGTTTATCAAGATGCCGAAAGTTGCTTAAGTAAGTTAAAAAGCGAAGGGATGCAGCTTGTGGTGACCCATCTAGATGCCAAAGCTGTCGACTTCCGACAAGTGGACTACACACGACCCACAGCCATTCTTGTTGGTCACGAAAAGTTTGGCGCATCAGAAACGGCTTTGGCCTGCGCCGATCAAACCATAGTGATCCCTATGCTTGGCGCAGTCCAATCACTTAATGTCTCTGCTGCAACCGCGGTGGTACTCTATGAAGCACAGCGACAACGAGAGATGGCCGGCATGTATCAACAACCTAAGCCACTAGACAGCAGGGTACGTCACCGCATGTTGTTTGAATCCTGCCATCCGATATTTGCCAAGCTGTGTAAGAAAAAAGGCCTACCCTACGCCGAGCTGGATGACGACGGTGAGATTATCGCTACAGATGACTGGTGGCAGCAGATGCGAACAAAAAGCAATGGATAGCAGATGAGCGACCTCCGCCAAAGCAAGGCATTAGCGCAGCTGAAAGTGACCGAGCTTAACGGTGTAGGCCCCAAAGTTGCGGAAAAATTGGCGAAGCTAGGGTTGGTGGTGATCCAGGATCTGCTGTTTCACCTGCCCTATCGTTACGAAGACAGAACCCGTATCTACCCTATCGCAGCCCTAATGCCCGGGATCCACGGTAGCGTCTGTGGTGAGATCATCAGTAGCGATGTCACCTTCGGTCGCAAACGCATGCTTAGGGTAAGGATCAACGACGGGGGAGGTGTACTCACCCTACGTTTTTTTACTTTCAGTGCCGCGCAAAAAAACAGTTTTGTTAACGGTAAGTGGGTGCGTTGCTTTGGTGAAATAAAACGTGGTCAGCACGGTTTTGAGATCATTCACCCCGAGTACTCCGTCGGCGAGCAAACCACGCTGCACACCATGGAACAGGCGCTTACACCTGTATATCCCACCACCGAGGGATTAAAACAGATCAGCCTGCGTAAGCTTTCAGATCAAGCCTTAGCCATGCTCAGCCGTCACGGCCTGCCGGAATTGATCCCAGCAGACTTGATGGCTCATCCTATTACCCTGAACGATGCTCTCCAGCAACTCCACAGACCGCCACCCGATATTTCATTAGAGCAGTTGGAGTTGGGGCAGCATCCAGCACAACAACGCTTAGCCTTAGAAGAGCTGACCGCACATCAAGTATCTGTACGCCAGCTAAGACAGAAAAGTGATCTACATAAGGCGCAAGCAATCGTAGCTGATGGTCGACTGCAACAGCAGCTGCTGGCTCAGCTACCATTCAGCCCAACTAATGCACAGCAGCGGGTGGTGAAGGAGATTACTGCAGACTTAGCTAAAGCTCACCCGATGATGCGGCTGGTGCAAGGCGATGTGGGCTCAGGCAAAACTCTGGTAGCAGCGATGACAGCAGCATTAGCGCTACAACAAGGTGGGCAAGTCGCACTGATGGCGCCAACGGAACTGCTTGCAGAACAACACGCGCTGACCTTGGCGGCCTGGTTCGAGCCACTAGGGATAAAGCTCGCTTGGCTAGCAGGCAAGCTAAAAGGTAAAGCCCGACAAGCGTCACTCGATGCTATCGCCAACGGCGAGGCGCAATTAGTGGTCGGCACCCATGCCATTTTTCAAGAGCAGGTGGTTTTCCACGATCTGATATTAGTGATCATCGATGAACAACATAGATTCGGTGTGCATCAACGCTTAGCATTACGAGAAAAGGGCAACAAATCATCTGGCTACCCCCATCAATTAATCATGACCGCCACGCCCATACCTCGCACCTTAGCGATGACTGCCTATGCCGATCTTGATACCTCGATCATCGACGAGCTGCCACCAGGGCGCACACCGGTTACGACTGTCGCTATACCTGATAATCGCAGAGAGGAAGTTATCTCACGGGTCAGTATGGCATGTAGCGAAGGCAAGCAGGCCTATTGGGTATGCACCCTGATAGATGAGTCTGAAGTGTTACAGTGCCAAGCGGCCGAAGAATCAGCTACTGCACTGCAAGAGCTGCTTCCCCACTTAAATATTGGCCTAGTACATGGGCGGATGAAGGCTGATGAAAAGCAGCAAGTGATGACGCAGTTTAAGTCTGGTCAGCTGCAATTACTTGTCGCTACCACCGTCATAGAAGTAGGCGTGGATGTACCGAATGCCAGCTTAATGATCATAGAGAATCCAGAACGCTTAGGGTTGGCGCAGCTACATCAACTACGTGGCCGCGTTGGCCGAGGTAGTGTCAGCAGCCATTGTGTTTTGCTTTACCATGCACCGTTGTCAAAAACAGCCACTAAACGTTTAGGTGTACTACGACAAACCAATGATGGCTTTCAGATCGCCCAGCACGATTTAGAGATCCGCGGGCCAGGGGAACTGTTAGGCACCCGGCAAACCGGACTGGCACAGCTTAAAATAGCCGATTTGTTGCGAGATCAGGGCCTCATCCCGATGGCACAGCGGATCGCCGAGCAGCTCCATTCGCGATACCCAGCCTATCTATCACCACTGACGCAGCGTTGGTTACAACAAGAGTTGGATTATGGTGCCGTTTAACAATTACACAAAAAATTAAATATTTCGTTACATTTACCTGTTTTTATTCCGAAAAATCTACATACTAAGTAAAGCTATTCAGAAGAAATAGCTCCTCTTTCCAATGCATGCGGAATAAAAATATGAAAAGGATACTGCTCGTCGGAGCGATGTTGCTGCTGTCTGGCGCTTCATACGCCGCCGAAAACTACGATTTCCCATTCACCGACCCATTCAAAGCCACCGTATTTGGTACTCCGGCAGCTTATAAGGCTGATCTTCCGAAAGATGATGAGATCAATCGTGAAGTTCTCTCGCTAGATATTTTTCCGGAACGCGAAGTTCCTGAAGTTTTTTGGTATCAAGAAGAATTTGAGTATTCGGTCGTATATCAAGAGAAACCCGCGCCATTAGTTTTCTCCATCGCTGGTACTGGCGGTAAATATAATGGCGGCAAGATGAAAGCGCTGGAGAAAGCGTTTTTCAAAGCTGGCTACAACGTTATCTCTATCACCTCACCAACCCACGCCAGCTTTATTGTTGCCGCATCAGAATCACAACTCCCTGGCGACTTAGCCAATGACGCGGAAGAGATCTACGGCGTGATGCAAAAAACACTGGCTCACGCAAAAGATGAGCTAGGAGACAAGCTGCAGGTCACTGACTTCTATCTAACAGGTTATAGCTTGGGCGGTGCCCATTCCGCTTTTATAAGCAAGTTAGATGAAGAGAAAAAAGTGTTCGACTTTAAGAAAGTCTTTCTCGTTAACCCCCCTGTTAGCCTCTACAACTCCGTCATCATTCTTGACGGCTATGTTGAGTCGGTCGGCACCGCTGCCGTCAAGCAAACCATAGACAGCATTTTTAGACGCCTCGGCGAAAACGTATCTCATGCTGACCGTGTCGAATTAACCCCCGATTTCATTTATAAAATGTTTGTCGCTGCAGGCGTTAATGATGCAGAGCTGGCACAACTTATCGGCCTAGCCTTTCGCCTCAGCTCAACCGATATGATTTTTGCGATTGATGTGATGCAAAACTGGGGCGCGATTACCTATAAAAACCATGACATATCTAAGCATGAGAGTATCAGCCACTCATTTGCTCGCGGCGCACAAATAGGTTTTTTGACCTACTTTGAACAAGCCATGGTACCAATAGCTGAAGAGAAAGATCCCAGCATGGATCGTACCCAAATGATCAACCGTCTCAGTTTAACCAGCCTGGCTGGCTATCTGATGTCAGCAGATAAAATTTCTGTAGTCACCAACGCTGATGACATTATCCTAGCAAGCCCTGACCTTGCGTTTCTCACCAAAACCTTTGGTGACCGAGCGAAAATATATCCCTACGGTGGCCACTGCGGCAACATGGACGAAAAAGTCTGGGTTGAGCATATGCTGGCCTTTTTCGCGGCTGAGAAGTGAGCAGGGAGCAAATAATGATGAATAATATGAACCATATACGTAATGCATTGCTCGTTTCTGTTGCTCTGTTACTGGGGGCGTGTAGCGCCACTCCAGAACTAGAAGCTGATGCGGTCGAGCCGAAGTTGCCGATGCCAGCTCCGCCTGCAGATCCAGATGAGAAAGGAATTTCTTACAGTAACGATCCTTGGGAAGGCTTTAACCGTCGCTCCTACTACTTCAATGCCAAAGCCGATGAGTATGTGATCTTACCCATCGTCAATGGTTATCAGTGGATCACTCCTGATATTGTGGAAACAGGCGTAAGCAACTTCTTCAGTAACTTGGGTGAACTGACCACCTTTATGAACTCGGTATTACAGTTAAAGGGTGAGCGGTCAGCGACAACTGCCTTTCGCTTTGTGACTAACACCACCATCGGCTTGCTCGGTGTTTGGGATCCGGCAACAAAGATGGGCGTTTACAAAGAAAGAGAGGATTTCGGCCAAACGCTGGGGCACTGGGGCGTAGGTGCTGGGCCTTACTTTGTTATCCCTTTACTTGGACCATCAAGTGCACGTGATGCGTCAGGTCTATTGGTCGACACCTTGGTGTTCAATGCCATCATTAGCGAACTCGACATGAAAAGTGAAGAGGAGTTAGCACTCACTCTGATGCGGGCCATTGATACACGGAAGAATATTCCATTCCGTTATTATGGTTCAGGATCTGCGTTCGAATATGAGCTAATCAGATTCCTATACTTCAACGCACGTGAAATCGCCGTGAAGCGGTAATCGTTCTAAACAATAAACATGGCCGCTATCGCGGCCATGTTTGTTTTTTGACCAAGCTATTAAGCTAAGGTATTATCAAGGCTGTACAGGAAGTACCACACACGGAAGTAAGGAGTGCACAATGGATATGTGCGTAATCGAGCAAAAAACCCTCTCACTGATACAACATACCGCCTATCGCTGCCTATTTTGGCTTGCCTTAGTCACTTTATTTTCTTTATTTGGTGAAGCCATCGACGGCGCAATTAGCCTGTCGGACCTATCTTTTACTCTCAATTTTGTTATCCCCTGCGCACTGCTGGCATTGGTGTATATCGGCTTAGCACTGATCAGCAACAACTATGGCCAGGAACTAAGACTTATATGGAATGGGGCGCAACTTCAATACGACCGTTATGGCCAGTCACAGATCTTTTTACCTAGCCAGATACGCATGGCAAAACTGGAAGGAAAGGTCACTCCACAGCTGACCTTGTACTTATCAAATACGGACAGTCCGCGTCGACTCTCTTTAGAAGGGTTACCTTTAGCCGAATGTGAAGATTTACTACAGCAGCTTTCGTTTCGAATCGAGTCCAGTGAGAAAACAATGTTGCGGTCAAAAGCTGAAGGTGAATCGCTAGCGAATAACGTCAGTTTGGCGTGAAGCCTGCGAGACCCTTGGATAAAAATCGAAATAGGCTAAGCATACCTTTCCCTGCGATTGCCTATTTCTCTTTTAAAACCATACAGTTTGCTTTGTTTATTGGCGAGTCACCTAGTTTTTAACGCTATACTGACTCAATATATCCAAAGATAGTCTTGCCATGAATATTCGTCGTTTAGTTAAATGGACTGCAGCCACCCTCATAGCCGTGCCGATATTAGCTATCGTGGCTTTCTTGCTTTGGTTTAAAGGGGATTATTATCGCGGTCATTTAGAACGCCTGGTGACAGACAACACACCGATTGCTCTAACAATTAATGCCCCCGTCGAATACTCTCTCACAGATCCCTATCTGATCACTTTGCGCGCCCTTGAATTTAGCTTCAACTCGAAGCCAATTTTAACGCTTGATCGTTTTGCCCTGCGGATTGACGAACTTTCCCTATTAAAACGAGCAGTTGTTATTGAAGGGATCAGCGTAGACAGACCCGCCTTGGATATGAGTCCAGAGCAGTTAGAAGACCTGCTTGCAGCATTTGCAGAAGGGAAAGAGGCTGAGCCACAAGGCCAATCCAAAGAGGAGTTATTGCTCCCCTTATCAAGTTTGTCCCTGAAACAACTAAATATTGATGGCCTATCACTACGTTGGGAAGATCTTAAGCAACCTATTCGACTTAAAGAGCTCACTCTCGCAATCACCAACTGGCAGGTAATCCAAGAAGCTAAACTGTTACCCACAAATTGGCAGCTAGCGGTCTACCTATTTGCAGAGGAGGTTACCTGGCAACATGTTTCAGCTGAAGATCTAACGCTGCACGCACTCATGGATGAACACAGATTTCGCATAACAGATGCCAGTGTGCAGATCTTTTCCGGACAAGCAACTCTCGCTTCCAGCACGGTATTAGATGCAGGGTTTGCTACCACAATACACAGTGCTACCGTTGAGCAGATAACCTTAGATGACGCCCTGTTTGGCCCTTTACTGTCATTAGAGCAGGACACGAGCAATGCCGAACCAATGCCTGAGCGCCAAGACAAAGATCTGTTAACCACGATTTCACTCCCCATATCCACGTTCAATATTGAAAATCTTGAGATCAGCGAATTAGGTCTAAATAGTGAGATCCTTGGACAAGGATTAGCACTCAACAACTTTTCTCTCAACGCGAGAGATATGGTTCTGGTCAATGATTATAAATTCGATCCCGCAGTGATCAGCGGTACTGTCGAAGCAACATTTGATCGGCTGATATCGCAGCAACATCAACTCGACAATCTTATGGCCGAGTTAGGTTTATCCAACGGTACCCTGCTGTTGAACAAGCTTGAAGCGGAGCTGCTAAATGGTTCGTTAAGCCTTGTGGCAAAAACCCAACTCGCCGACCACCTGCAAACAGAAATCACCTTATTACAATTAAAAGATCTGCAGATTAGCGATACCTTGTGGGCACAAACAACTCCGCCAGCAGATGAAACGGATGAACCAACAGCGACGGTAGACGATGAACCAACGGCAATGCCATTGAAGGGCCTATACATCAAACAAGTCGAGGTTGAGCGCCTGCAATTAAACTTAACTCAGATGGAGCCCCAGGTAGCTGCAGATTCCCTCAATATGAGCTTAAGTAATTTGGCTCTCATCGAAGATTTTACGCTGGCAACTTACCCCGACCTGTTAGCTTTGCCATTTGCACTAACGCTCACAGGTGCCAACATTTCATCCGCTGATAGGGAGATAGATGCCACAACCATCGCCGTCAAAGGGGGTCAGCCGTTTGAAATTTCAAAGTTTAATATTGAGAGTAAGCAAGGCACGGTGGCAGGTCATGGGACCATTGAAACGCAGGACAGTACGTTACCATTTGAACTGACATTGGCAGGAAAGCAGCTGGATCTTACGCTGCTTGATCCTCTCGATACTGGTTACCCTCTGAGCGGCAAAGCACAGCTGGATGCCTCGCTCACTGGCTCGGCAGTTTCCAGCGATGCTTTATTAAACTCTCTCACCGGCCCTGTGCATCTGAGCACTGGCCGAGCCACCATGTACAACATCGACGTTGATATGACTTTACAGGGCTTTCTCGACAGTCAGGAGCTCACACTTACCGATGTAGGCGCATTTGCGTTACTTGGCCCCATCGGACTCGCGGTGAGCAAAGCTAGCGCTGTCAGCAGTGCCGCTGCTGGCGCACTGGCAGGTGGAGAAACGCAGATAGCCGAGACGGACATCAATATCAATTTTAACAGCGGAGTAATCGACTTTGGCCCCTCGGCCATTGCCACAGAGAAACACCGCGTTGCCCTTTTTGGCGATATCGATCTACCAAAGCAACGTTTTGACCTATTGCGCACCACCGTATTGGATGATGAAGCCTGTGTGCGGCTTGCGCGAAGTATCGATGGCCCCTTCAGTAACCCTGATGTGCAGGTCGCCAGTGCTATCACGGGGACGGTAACCGGTCTATTCAGTGGCGCATTCTCGGGCACAGAGAAATACTTTGGCGATGGTTGTGAGCCGGTCTACAGCGGCCCAGTAAAATCACCAAAGCCATTCGATTTCGAAGCGAATGCAGAAAAATTAGTACAGCAAGAAAATGACCTTTTAAAGACACTACCTGCAGCAGCCCAACGTGCCGAAGAGGAGATGAAGAAAGCCATGTTTGAGATTATCCAGCAGGCAAAAGAGCAATCAACTGATACCAGCGGATAGCACCAAATATTCTCCTTTAAACTGTGCAGCTAAGGGCTGCTTGCTATCTTCCAGCGTCACCGTCACAGACAGATGCGCCTGCTCGCCACGTCGCAGCGGGTGCACACTGCCCTCAACTTCCGCTCGACTTACGTAAGCGGTAGGCTCCTCCGTCAGCGGACGCAAATGGCGAATTTCACCGTGGCTTAAAGCGATACTACCGGAAAGCCCTTGCTCTTTAAGCATCATGTAGATCATCCCCCAGCCAGTTAAACAAGCTTGAGAATATGCACTACCGGCAAACAACGTACCGTGCAGATTAATGTTGGCGTTAAACGCGGCACGAGTTTCAAAGCGCTCACCGCTATACTCAATGATCCGGATCCCCAATGCTTGACTGATTGGAATGCCATCACGCCATATTTTTTGTAGTTCCTCACACCAATCAGCGTGGCGGGTACGATCATTCAGTGCAGGGAGTTCCTTCAGCATTTGCTGGTGATGGATCTGGCCAAAATGGGTTGGCCCCTCGCCAACTGCTTGATACCCCTGCTTCTCATAAAATGGCAATGCTTGCTGCCTTGCGTTGAGCACGATACGTTTCAGTCCCAATTCACGCGCTAACTGTTCCAGCGCGAATATCACCTGAGAACCCAGGCCACTGCCTCGCATATCGGGATCCACCGCCATATGGCGTAACTGCCCTTCATCTGCACTACTTTGGTAAAGCCGTCCAACGGCACGGGGGAGCCCCTGTTCGTCAACTAACATGCGATGATGGGCGTAAGGATCAAATTCATCCTTTTCCGAGCCCTTCGGCAGCTGAAACGGTGCCCTCATTACTTGCCAGCGAAACTCAAAATAGCGTTCAAGCTCTTCATCTGTCTTTGGCTCAATTAAGGTAAACATGGCCCCGCATCCTTGAACTCGTTTTGCACACCGACACTGATGCACAGTTATATTTGAGCACTTTTTATCCGTGCTTTTGCCGATGGAGTCAATCAATTTGTTTTCTCTGCAGATCACACAGCAATGCGACCGAGTAATCGAGAGCCATGCCACGCTTTCAATGGATAAGGCTTGGTAAGGCCTTATCTCAGGACTATGCTCGGTATCATATGGCAACGTTAGAGCAGATGTTATGAACAACCCGCAAGATCGATCGAACCAAGGTTTACTGCAGTTTTTTCTTTCGAACAAACAGCCTTTTGCCATAGCGACATTGAAAGTAAGAGAGATCGTTAACTTTCAAGCTCTGACCCAGTTGCCCCACAGTCACCCAGCTATCCTTGGCGCAACAACATTACGCGATGAAACCATCTCTATCATAGATATGGCGATGGCTATCGGTTATCCGCCGGTCGCAGAGGAAGACCTAAAGAACTGCAGTATTATCGTGACGGAATTCAGCCGTAAACAAACCGGCTTTCTGGTGCGAGGGATCGACAAAATCATCGAAGCCGAGTGGCAAAAAATTGCTGCGCCGCCCGCTAGTTTGGGGGCACAAACCTATATCACCGGCGTGATAAGAAGCGATGCAGGACTTGTTCAAATCATTGATGTTGAAAAGATCTTAGAAGAGATTGAGCCACCGGAAAGCGGCTCAGTCTCAACCGATTACGGCACTGAAGATCTGGCTCCTTTGGCAGATAAGAGCATACTGTTAGTAGATGATTCCCTCGTCGCCAGAAAGCAGATATCTCATGCATTGGATGATGTAGGTGCTTCATATTTTGTTACCAACAATGGCCATGAAGCGTTGGCTTTCTTGCAGGAGATGGCCAATGAGGGTGGCGCGGTAGACATTGTTGTCAGTGATATCGAAATGCCACTCATGGATGGTTACGAACTGACCCGAGAAATTAGACGAGACCCACGTTTGAGTAAAGCCTATGTCATTCTGCATACCTCCCTCTCCAGCACCATCAGTATGGATCAGGCAAAAGATTGTGGTGCAGACAAAGCTTTAACCAAGTTCAATGCCAACGACCTGATCCACACCATGCTGGAAGGTGCACGGCACGGTCGACAAAGTTAAAGTTGCAGTGAGAAGGTAACAGGACCATCGTTTTGTAGGCTGACTTGCATATCTGCACCGAACTGGCCTGTCGCAGTCGTTACACCGAGCTGTCGCAACTGGGTAACGAAACGCTGATAGAGTCGTTCCCCTTCGGCAGGTATCGCAGCGGAGCTAAAGCTCGGTCGCAGGCCTTTTCGCGTATCAGCGGCAAGAGTAAACTGAGAGACGACAAGTATCTCTCCACCGCTTTGCAATAGGCTGAGGTTCATCTTCCCAGCATCATCCTCAAACACCCGATAGTCGATCACCCGACGCGCAAGCTTGTCACAACCACTATCGGTATCACCTTTTTCAACACCTAAAAACAGCAGTAGCCCAGAATTAATCGCCCCAACCGTTGCACCATTAACTTCAACGCGAGCGAACTTAACCCGCTGGATCAGCGCTATCATTCTGCTTCATCATCCTTTTGTTCTGATTCGGCTTCCAACTCGCCAAGCGCTGCAGTCAACTCAGCGCCAAGCAACACAACGCTCCACGCTAAGTAAATCCAGATAAACAGCAAAGGAATCGCAGCAAGTGCACCGTATATCGCCTCATAAGAGGGGAAGTGAGTGACATACAGAGCGAAACCTTTCTTGGTCAATTCAAATAACACAGCGGCCAATACGGCACCTGCGAGGGCATTGCGAAAACGAACAAAGGTGTTCGGCACGAGCGTATAAAGAATAATAAAAGCACAAACGGACAACAGAAAAGGAAGAAAGCGCAACACCGTTGGTAACATGCCGCCAATCGCACTATCACTAAATATTTTTAAGGAAACTAAATAGGAGGTCACGGCAATACTAGAGCCGATGAGAACAGGCCCTAAGGTCAGCACCATCCAGTAGATAGAGAAGGAGATAATCGTCCTGCGCCCCCCAGATATCCGCCAGATACGATTCAGTGTCTTATCGATAGCGGATATCAATAGCAGCGCCGCAGCGACCAAAAAGCCTATCCCGATCGCGGTCATTCGCTTGGCATTCTCTGCGAAACCGGTCAGATGCTGACGTACCGCGTCACCAGACGCGGGGACAAAGTTATTAAATACAAAGTCTTCAATTTGCCCCTGCACCGACTGAAACACCGGAAACGCAGAAAACACAGAGAAGGTCACAGCAACCAGAGGAACCAGAGACAACAAGGTAACGTACGCAAGATAGCCCGCCACCATAGTGATCTCATCTTGCTGGATCCGCTTTCGAATATGTAACAACAGAGTGACTGCCTTGTCGACATACGCTCGCAGCGATTGGATCAATTCTTTACGATTAATCGGTTGCATACCCTTGCCATCTCCTATCGTAGGAGTCTAAAGTCTTAGCTGTTAGTCATATACAATAGCAAATTCAGACGGTTAATAATCTACTTAACGGTCACAGAACGTAAGGAGCTTTTATGTCAGGTCAAGGATCAGGAGGCAATGTACTTGCCGCTATCTGTAGTTTTTTTATTCCCGGATTAGGCCAATTGGTTCAAGGACGCATTCTGGCCGCACTGCTGTTCTGTGTCTTTATCTTTGCCGGTTATGCAACCGCGTGGTTGATTGTGCCGGGCATCATCGCATTAGTCCTGCACATCTGGTGCATCGTTGACGCCGCCATGTTCAAAGCCAGTGGCGAGTAAGCAGATGACGATATTTAAAGCCCTTTGTCTAACTTGTTGTTCCCTGCTTTTTGTCTGTGGGTGTGAATCAACCTATTACGCCACCATGGAGCAGGTGGGTGTGCACAAACGCGACATACTTAAAGACCGTGTCGAAGAAGCTAAAGAGGCGCAAGGTGAAGCGCAACAGGAGTTCAAAGATGCGTTAGAGCAGTTCTCCGTGCTGGTCAATTTTGATGGTGGTGAGCTGCAGGATATGTACGAGCAGACAGAAGACGCCTACGAAAGCAGTGCCGATGCAGCAGCAGAAGTCACAGAGCGTATTGATGGCATAGAGACAGTTGCAGACGCTTTATTTGATGAGTGGGATGACGAGTTAACACAATATACTAACGCCAATCTCAAACAACAAAGCGCGCAAAAACTTAAAGCAACCAAACGCCAATACACTAAGTTACTCAAATCCATGCGTCGTGCCGAAAGTAAAATGGCGCCGGTGCTCGCTGCACTTAAAGACAACACGCTTTATTTGAAGCATAACCTTAACGCGCAGGCTGTGGGTTCACTGAAGGGTGAGTATCAACGAATAAAGAAAGACACCGATCTTTTGATATTAGAGATGAACAAAGCGATCTCTGAATCTGAAGCATTCATCGCCACGCTAAAATAGGCATGAAAGCAAAAAAAAGGGTAACCATTCGGCTACCCTTCTAACTCCACCAACGCTGCTACTTATTCAGCAACGTTGCGTGCAGCACGCTTACGTTCATTTTCTGTTAACAGCTTCTTACGCAAGCGGATGTGATTAGGCGTCACTTCAACCAGCTCATCGTTGTCGATAAACTCCAACGCTTGCTCAAGTGTCATCTTAATTGGCGGACTCAATACCTGCGCTTCATCCGTACCAGACGCACGAACGTTGGTCAGCTGCTTACCTTTCAACACATTCACCGTCAGGTCGTTAGAACGGTTATGAATACCGACTAATTGGCCTTCATACACTTCGGCCGCATGCTCAGTAAATAAGCGTCCACGCTCCTGCAGGTTAAACAGTGAATAGGTCAACGCTTTACCTGTCGCATTGGAGATCAAGACGCCATTCATCCGCTGACCAATAGTGCCACCTTTATGTGGACCATAGTGATCAAAGGTGTGATACAGCAAACCTGAACCAGAGGTCAGAGTCATAAACTCGGTCTGGAAGCCAATCAAGCCGCGACTAGGGATGATGAAGTCCAAACGCACGCGCCCCTTACCATCAGGCTGCATGTTGGTCATCTCAGCTTTACGCAAGCCAAGTTGCTCCATCACTGAACCCTGATGAGGCTCCTCAACATCAACCGTCATAGTTTCAAACGGTTCTTCTAACTGACCATCGACTTCACGCAAGATAACTTCTGGACGCGATACGGCCAGCTCGTAACCTTCTCGGCGCATGTTTTCAATAAGGATCGCCAAGTGAAGCTCACCACGACCAGACACACGAAACTTATCCGGATCCGGCATCTGCTCTACACGCAGTGCAACGTTATGAACCAGCTCTTCTTCCAGACGGTCAAGGATGTTACGTGACGTGACATATTTACCATCCAAGCCAGCAAACGGAGAGGTGTTTACCTGGAAAGTCATGGTCACTGTTGGTTCATCAACACTGAGCGGTGGTAATGCTTCAATCGCACTCGGATCGCACAGAGTGTCAGAGATCTTAAGTTCACCAAGACCTGTGATAGCGATGATGTCACCAGCAGCAGCATCTTCGACTTCATGTCGCTCTAATCCAAGATAGCCCAGTACCTGGCCCACTTTACCATTGCGCTGCTTACCGTCAGCACCAACGATAGTTACCTGTTGATTTGTCTTAACGCGGCCTTTGGTTATGCGACCAACACCGATAACACCAACATAGCTAGAGTAGTCCAGCTGTGAAATCTGCATCTGGAACGGCGCATCCTGAGTCGCTTCTGGGGGGGCAACCTTTTCGACGATAGTTTCAAACAGCGGCGTCATATCATCACTGGCGTCGTCCACTTCTAACGTGGCAAAACCATTAAGAGCTGAAGCATAGACAATCGGGAAATCTAGCTGCTCATCAGTGGCACCTAAATTATCAAACAGGTCAAATACCTGATCGATAACCCAGTCAGGACGAGCACCTGGGCGGTCAATTTTGTTAACAACGACAATCGGCTTGAGTCCCTGAGCAAACGCTTTTTGCGTTACAAAGCGGGTTTGCGGCATGGGGCCATCAACAGCATCAACCAATAGCAGTACAGAATCTGCCATTGACAATACGCGCTCAACCTCACCACCGAAGTCAGCGTGTCCAGGAGTATCGATGATATTAATATGATAGTCGTTCCAATGGATGGCGGTGTTCTTAGCCAGGATCGTGATCCCACGCTCCTGCTCCAACTCGTTGGAGTCCATCACACGCTCACCATGATTGGCACGTTCGTTAAGGGTACCCGACTGCGCTAACAGCTTATCAACCAAGGTAGTTTTACCATGGTCTACGTGGGCAATAATGGCGATATTACGTAGCTTCTCGATCACCTGAGGCCTTCCATCTAATAAGGGTGGTCTTTACAAAGGGCGCCTATTGTATAGGCGACGTGACTTAAATCCCATTTTTTAATCGTGCAAAAGATAGTCAAAAATGGATATTTTGCATGAATAATCAATATTTCCTTTATAAACAAAGGGTTAAAAATCACCTTTGATATTTATTTTTATAAACGGCAATCAACTTGAAAGAAGTTAGATTTCTCACTAACCAAAAGTGTGATATCTGTATACCCCTCTTTACGTTATGGGATATAGCACCAGATTGGCACTATGCATCATGGTGGTGCAGAGACGCACAATTACAGTGCAAACTCTATCACCTTTAGATCCCAGAAAAGTAAATTAATTGTTTTAAAACAGCCACATAATATAGTGGCACGAATTTCGCTTTTGAAGCGCAAGCTTCAATATATCTAAACATTGACACCGGAGGATGAACTAGGATGTCAGTCGCAAATGTTCTCGAACTGATTAAATCAGAAGAAGTAAGATTCATTGATCTGCGTTTTACCGACACAAAAGGTAAAGAGCAGCACGTGAGTATCCCAGTAAGCCAAATCGACGAAGAATTCTTCGAAGAGGGCAAGATGTTCGATGGCTCATCGATCTCTGGCTGGAAAGGCATTAACGAATCAGACATGGTACTGATGCCTGACGTATCAACTGCGGTATTAGACCCATTCTCAGAAGAGTCTACGTTAATCGTCCGTTGCGACATCTTAGAACCAGATACATTGGCTGGCTACGACCGTGATCCACGCTCTGTTGCCAAACGTGGTGTTGAATACCTGAAGTCAACTGGCATTGCCGACGATGTGTTCATCGGTCCTGAGCCAGAATTCTTCATGTTTGATGATGTTCGCTTCCACACCGACATGAGCGGTAGCTTCTATAAGTTAGATTCAGAAGAATCTAAGTGGAACAGCGGTAAAGAATATGCAGACGGCAACCTGGGTCACCGCCCAGGCGTAAAAGGCGGTTACTTCCCTGTACCTCCTGTAGATTCAGGTCACAACATCCGCTCAGCAATGTGTATCGTGATGGAAGACATGGGCTTGGTTGTTGAAGCTCACCACCATGAAGTTGCTACCGCTGGTCAGAACGAAATCGCATGTAAGTTCAACAGCTTGGTTGAAAAAGCTGATGAAGTTCAGATCTACAAGTATGTCGTCCACAACGTGGCGCACCTGTATGGTAAGACTGCGACCTTCATGCCTAAGCCAATCGTTGGTGACAACGGTTCAGGCATGCACGTTCACCAGTCTTTGAGCAAAGGCGGAGAAAACATCTTTGCTGGTGACAAGTACGGCGGTCTGTCGCAAGAAGCGCTGTGGTACATCGGTGGTATCATTAAGCACGCTCGCGCGATCAACGCATTCGCGAACGCTTCAACCAACTCTTATAAGCGTTTGGTTCCAGGCTTCGAAGCTCCTGTTATGCTGGCATACTCTGCACGTAACCGTTCTGCTTCTATCCGTATCCCTGTGGTACCGAGCCCGAAAGCACGCCGCATCGAAGTTCGTTTCCCTGATCCAACTGGTAACCCTTACCTGTCATTCACAGCGATGTTGATGGCTGGCCTAGACGGAATTAAGAACCAGATCGATCCAGGCGAAGCAATGGACAAAGATCTATACGACCTGCCAAAAGAAGAAGCGTTGGCCATCCCAACTGTTGCTGCTTCACTGGAAGAAGCTCTGGCTGCACTCGATGCTGACCGTGAGTTCTTGACTGCTGGCGGCGTAATGAGTGATGACAGCATTGACGCATACATCGCGTTGAAGCAAGACGAAGTTGAGTTGCTGAACTCAACGACTCACCCTGTAGAATTCGACATGTACTACAGCGTGTAAGTAAGTTGACCATCCTCACAAAAGCCCACTGAAAAGTGGGCTTTTTTTTCGACAGCGCTTTTTGATGGTGACAAACTAGTCGATCCCAAATATAGTAAGAGATATGTAGGAAAAAGGTGAAAAGTTATGGTCGTAAAACGCATCGCCTTGCTCTTGTGTCTGTTAGGTGCAGCAACCGCTCACGCGGGTAAACTCTACACATGGAAAGACGCTAACGGTGTCGTCCACTACTCAGATAAACCAGTGCAAGGGAACAAAGCACAGCAGGTGCAACCTAAGGTTGGCACTAATGTGATCCCTCGATTGAATGATGGTGTTATCGAAACGAATAAAGGCCCGGAAGGCAAAACTTCGTTCAAGGTATCTATTCGTTCGCCCCACAATGAAGCTACAGTCCGTGACAACATGGGCCGGCTTTCTGTCGTTGGTCAGGTCGAACCTGAGATCCAAGATGGCTACAGCTATCGTCTTAAAGTCAATGATCAAGTACTAGGCACATCTGAAGATGAACCAGTATTTCATTTGATGAATGTTAATCGCGGCGAACATAAATTAAAGTTAGAACTGCTAGATCAAAGAGGCAAGGTTATTGCATCCTCCCCGGTACGGATCATTTATCTGCACCGCGCCTCGGTATTACAAGCTCGCTAAGCACAAGGAAAGTGCAGCAAGCTGAGTAAAGTGCTAGAGTGCAGGTGCATTCGCACCAAATTGGTGCGACACATGGGGAAGACGCACCGTGCTCTCACAGCAGAACGGATCACATCAGAACGCCTTGTCAGGGGTGACAACCACCCTGCTAGATGTTCTCAGCACCGCTATTATTCTTCTCGATCACCACTTGGTCATTCGTTACATCAATTCGGCGGGCGAACAATTACTTGAACAAAGTTCGCGTCGGCTGATTGGCGAACCGCTACCTAAGCTATTTGAACACCTCTCTCTCGATATCCAGCTGATCAACGAGACACTGACCCTTGGCAATAGCTTTACAGACAGCGACGTCTCAATGGTTAAACAAGATGGCATCCACATCGCTGTTGATGTCACGGTCTCTCCTTTTGAACGCGGCGACCAACGCTATGCGCTACTCGAGCTTAAGCAGATCGATCAGCAAAAGAAAATCAGCCATGAGCTTTATCAGGCCAGCCAACAACAAGCAGCAAGGGAGCTCGTCCGAGGCTTAGCTCATGAAATTAAAAACCCGCTAGGTGGGTTAAGAGGCGCGGCGCAGCTACTGGAAAAAGAGCTACCAAGCCCAGAGCTAAAAGAGTTTACCGGCGTGATCATAGAGCAAGCTGATCGGCTTAGAAATCTAGTCGATAGGCTGCTTGGACCACAACGCCCCTCTACCCATAAGTCCCATAATATTCATATGGTGCTAGAGAAAGTTTGCCAATTAGTGAACATGGAAGGCTTAGATCAGTTAGTCGTCAACCGTGACTATGATCCAAGCTTACCCGATATCGAAATGGATCCAGAACAGCTCGAGCAAGCTGTTCTGAATATCGTTAAGAACGCCGTTGAGGCGATGCATGGCAAAGGCACAATCAACGTTTCAACCCGTTCAGCCAGCCAGATAACTCTGAACGGCGAACGCTACAGACTGGTTGCCGAAATAAAAATCACAGACAACGGCCCTGGTATCCCTCCAGCCCTGCAAGACACTCTGTTCTACCCCATGGTGACAGGAAAGGCTGACGGGACAGGGCTTGGCCTCTCCATTGCACAAACATTGATCACACAACACAAGGGCCGCATTGAATGCATTAGCTGGCCCGGACACACCGAATTCATTATTCACCTGCCAATCAGGAAATAAGGGAGCAGTATGACTGACGCACAGGTTTGGATCGTCGATGACGATAGTTCAATTAGATGGGTACTTGAACGCGCTCTCGCAGCAGCAGAAATTAATGTAAGTAGCTTTGAATCAGGCGAGGATGCGCTGCAACAGCTTCGCTATCAGACCCCAGATGTCGTTCTGTCTGACGTGCGCATGCCAAATATGGATGGCCTGACGCTGTTAGACAGGATCCATGATGTCGGGTCGGATATTCCCGTGATCATCATGACTGCACATTCTGATTTGGATAGCGCGGTTTCGGCCTACCAAAGTGGTGCATTCGAATATCTGCCGAAGCCCTTTGATATCGATGAGGCTGTCGCTTTGGTGCAACGCGCCATCACCCACAGCCAAGAAAATCGCCGCAGTCGCCGTCGCCGAGAAGTTGAAATACCAGAAACCGAGATCATAGGTGAAGCACCCGCCATGCAAGAGGTGTTTCGCGCTATCGGTAGGCTCTCTCGCTCCTCAATTAGCGTTCTCATCAATGGTCAATCAGGTACGGGTAAAGAACTCGTTGCGCAAGCGCTGCATCGGCATAGCCCACGTTCTGACGAGTCTTTTATCGCATTAAACATGGCGGCAATACCTAGAGATCTGATTGAATCAGAGCTGTTCGGCCACGAAAAAGGTGCTTTTACCGGGGCCAATACGGTCCGTCAGGGGCGCTTTGAGCAAGCCAACAATGGCACACTGTTTCTCGATGAGATCGGCGATATGCCGCTGGATATTCAGACTCGCTTGCTGCGAGTACTTTCTGATGGCCAATTCTACCGTGTCGGCGGCCACTCACCGATAGAAGTTGACGTGCGCATTATCGCCGCGACTCACCAAAACCTGGAAGAGTTGGTGCGGCAAAACAAATTTCGTGAAGATCTGTTCCATCGCTTGAACGTAATTCGTGTGCACCTGCCACCACTGTGTGAGCGCGGCACCGATGTCGGCCAATTGGCCAAGTACTTTTTACGTAAAGCTGCTGAAGAGCTTGGTGTTGAAGCGAAGACGCTGGCAACAGATACCGAAACTTATATGTGTCAATTGCCATGGCCAGGTAACGTTAGGCAGCTTGAGAATACCTGTCGCTGGCTGACCGTGATGGCCTCGGGACAAGAGGTGCTGATCTCTGATCTGCCGCCAGAACTGCAGCAGTTACCTCCACCTGTCATCAGCGACGGCGAAGCCCCAGCTGCACAAACCTGGCAACAATCGCTCAATCACTGGGCTGAACAGCAATTGGCGACAGGTCGTATAGACATACTCAATGATGCATTACCGGAGTTCGAACGAGTCATGCTGAGTACGGCCTTACGCCACACTGGCGGACACAAGCAGGAAGCGGCCAGGCGTCTTGGCTGGGGGAGAAACACCCTAACCCGTAAACTCAAAGAGCTAGATATGAGTTAGTCTCTGTTACTAGCATAAAAAAATGGCCTCAGTTGAGGCCATTTTTTGTTTCAATCTTTAGCCCCTGCGAAGGGGCTTTAAATTAAGGATGAGCGCAGGTATCTGTCCAACCTTCAACCGCATCGAAACAGCCATTAGCATCTCGATACAGGTTGTCAGTTTGAGCACCAGAACCACCGTCTGCCGCATCATTGAAGATCAAGTCGACGGCACGTACGCCATCGGCAAACTGGTAACGGAACCAACCATCGCCAGCATCTTCCATGGTATAGCCAGGCCAGCTTGCTGGAGCACCTTCAACACCCCAGTAGTAAACCTGAACAGCAGTCCAAGCATCTGGCTTCTTAAACCAAACTTCGATGCCTGGCAGCACGCAAGTATCAACCCATGCGCCATCAATGTAACAACCGTCACCTTCACGGAAACTGTCAGTCGTCTGCTCACCAGCACCGTTATGGAACAACATGTTGGAACCAGTGACACCATCTTCAAATTGGTAGCTGAAGAAACCACCGCCCAAAGATGACATCAGCAGTCCAGGCCAATCTGTCGATGACGAAACACCCGCAGATGCCCAGTAGTGAACATAAGCTTCAGTCCAAGTTTCCGGCGCCTTGTAGTAAACCGTAATTCCCGGTTCCAATGCAGGCTCACCACAAATATCTTGCCACTCGTTTACGACATAACATCCATCCTGCTCAGCAAACAGATTTTCTGTTTGTGATGCGCCATCGTTAAAGATGATGTTCGCAGACGTTGCATTCAGCGGGAAGCTGAAGCTATATGAACCATCAGCTTCTGCGGTCATCGGAACACCTGGCCAATCAACGGCAGGCGCGTTGGCAGCATCCCAATAATAGATGTTAACGTCACTGCCCCAACCGGCTGGAGGAACAAATCCAAGCTCAAGGCCTTTTACCGGTGCAACGCAGTTGTCGTCCCACACATCGGCGACGTAGCAGGCATCTGTATCGTGGTATAGATTCGCAGTCTGATTGCCGCTGTTGTCATTGAAGATCATATCGGCAGCGCCCACGTTCACAGGGAACTGGAACGTATACCAGCCATCACCAACTAACTCGGCTTGAACACCTGGCCACGCACTGTTGTCTGCAGGGGCTGCATTCCAATAATGAACGTGGATATCATCGCCCCACTCAGCAGGCTTTTTGAAATGAACAGTCATGCCAGGAACAGGCAAAGCACAACTGTCGCTCCAGTTGTTATTCTCGAAGCAAGCATCACCGTCGGCAGTCAAGTTTTGAGTTTGCAGCCCTTGGCCATCATTAAAGATGATGTTGGCAGCTGTCACACCGTTCTCAAACTCGAACTTGTACCAATCGTCGCCCATGTGCTCCATAGCAGCACCTGGCCAGTCAACGGCTGGCTGAGGGTCTGCAGACCACCAGTAGACATTGGCGCCGACCCAATCAGTAGGCTTCTTCAACCATAAAGTCATGCCTTCCTGCACACCTTTCTCAACGGTGGTCTCTGCACTGCTTTGACTGCCGTTGAAGTTATCTACCGTGGCACGGAAGGTGAACTGGGTGCCATCTTCATAAGAAGAAACGTCATAATAGACTTGGTACTCAGGGGTGTAGTCAACGCCAAGAGACTCGAAATCACCTTCATTAACACTGACTTCGAAAGACACGTTGTACAGAGGCAAGGCTTCCGCGTCGATCCCTTCTAGCATGGCATTAACGTTTACACGGTGAGATACCTTGCTACCGTCAGCAGGTGCAGCGATAGTCAGCGTCGGCGCTTCAGCAGCATACTCGATCAGATCGTCAGCACGATAAACCACGGTGCTAAACGGCTCCACTGTCACATCAATCAGGTTTTCACCGTTGGCGGCAAGCTCTGTACCTTTCTGTGGCCAAACCTGACGATAAGTAGCACTGGTTGCGGCCAGGCTCACTGATTTTTCTTCTGCAGACGTGTTCAACACGACCAAATATTCACGTGGCGTTTCAGTTTCAACGCGCGAGAATGCAAAAAGACCAGCTTCACCTTCACTGTAGCGAACAAACTGCTTACCGCGACGCAAAGCAGAATGCTTCTTAGAAAGTTTGCTCAGCTTTTTGATTTGACGATAAAGCGGATGACGGCGATCGAAGTTATCATCGGCAGGTGTTGCGTCAGTACCGATCTGCGTCAAGGCTTGATAATCAGGTGTTTGCGAAGGCATCATGTCTTCACGTGCACCGGTATCACCGCCCAAGCCTGTGAAGCCCTGCTCATCACCGTAATAGACAACTGGAATACCACGGCTAAAGAACAAGATCTCGTTTGCGAGTTTTGCTCTAGCAAGACGCTCTTCTTCTGTGGCTGTCGGGTTTTCCTGATCGATGTGGAAACCGATACGGCCTACATCATGGTTACCAGCAAAGTTCATCAACAAACCAGCATGGCTATCAGCATCAGTGTAGTAATCATCTTGGCTGAACAACCAAGCCAGACCATCTGTCGCCTTATTAGAAGCTACAGTGTCTTTAATCTGGAAATACAAACCAAAATCGAGAACTGATGGCAATTTGCCTTCGGTAGTAAAGGTACTCAATACCTTAGGATGACCTTCAAATACTTCACCGAAGATAAAGAAGTTCTCAATGCCTTCAGCATCAGCGTGATCCATGATCTCTGGCGTCCAGTCAGCCCAGAACGGCATATCAACGTGCTTCACTGTGTCGACACGGAAACCATCAATTTTGAACTCGCTGATCCAACCTTTGAAGATATCTTTCATACCCGCCAACACATCTGGGTGCTGCGTGTTGATATCATCCAAACCTAAGAAGTCACCATAGATGGCCGACTCACCAGACCAGGTGCTATCACCCTGGTTGTTGTATAGCTCTACATTGTTAAGCCAAGCAGGAACCTTCACATCTTCCTGACCTGCAGGAATAAAGGTGGTGTATTGGCCATCAGCGCGGTTTTTATAAGGGCAAGTGTCCAAACCTTCTAGCAAATAGCCATCGGCATCATGACACTCTTCATACTTGATAACGTCAGCAGTGTGGTTGATGACGATATCAAAAAAGACTTTCATATCACGCTTTTTGGCAAGACGGATCAGCTGCTTCAGCTCATCGTTACTGCCCCAGTGCGGATCAATCTGGGTGTAATCTGTGGTCCAATATCCATGGTAGCCAGCCGATTCACCTTGAACAGCCTGGTTTTTGAATACTGGCGTCAGCCAAAGTGCAGTGATCCCCATATTGTCGAGGTAAGATAGCTTCTCTATCAAACCTGCAATGTCACCACCGTGATAGTAACGAATATCTGAAGGATCAAACCCTGTCTGTGAGCGATCACCACTCAGTCCACCAAGGTCATTGTTAGAATCACCGTTTTGAAAACGGTCGGGCAATACGAAATAAAACACTTCGTCTTCGATTTGCCTATCTTGTTTACAACCAGCCATAGACATGACTGCGCCAGCCATACACAAGGCTGCCAGGCTCTTTTTAAAGATCATCGCCTTACAAACTCCTTTTATTACAAATATCCGGTACAACACCCGTTTTGAGTGCTAACTACGCAAATAAACAAGTATCCGGCTGATGACGATAATCATCTAAGCCTAATTCTCTGAATCTGAATAGATTAACATCGACGGTCAAAACAATGGCAGATTAATTTCACATTTTTGTTACATTGGTGGTCAAACCAGCCTACAACAAATGATAACGATACCATTACGGCGTTTGTGGATTGACTGCAGCTGTTCCCAGCAGTGCCTATGCCGCCTGACGTCACGGAAAATAAATTCTATTGTCACTGCCCACCCTGTAGCGACAAAACGAAAACACTGTGCACAGATAAACTTTGAGCGTACACTTGTACGCTCAAAGTTTTGTACGGCAGATCTTATTCGTGAGCGACACCCAATACAGTCCGGCAGAAGAGTTGGCCAACACAGTTACCCACCTTATAGGCGCCCTGCTCGCGGTCGCAGCCTTGGCAATGATGATCAACGTCTCATTGGCTCAGCACGATCCTTGGCGACTGACGTCGAGCTTGGTTTATGGCATCAGCCTGTTAACCCTTTTTGCGTCATCTTCGTTCTATCACGCAATATCCTTCCCTAGGCTCAAAAGCCATCTAAAACTGTTAGATCATTGCGCCATCTACCTGCTGATCGCCGGTACTTATACCCCTTTTCTACTGGTCAGTTTACGAGGATGGATAGGTTGGACCCTGCTAGGCACCATATGGAGCCTGGCCATTGCCGGTTTAGCGCTAAAAATAGGCTTTGGTAATCGATTTAAGGCGTTGCGGGTTGGCAGCTATATATTAATGGGTTGGCTGGTAGTGATTGCCGGTGCCCCCCTTGCCGACGCAATTGGCCGTGGAGGTATGATCTGGCTGGTTGCCGGTGGCCTTTGTTATAGCCTTGGTGTCATCTTCTATCTCAATAAAAAAATGAGATTCAGTCACAGCATCTGGCACCTGTTTGTTTTAGGCGGCAGTATCTGCCACTTTTTTGCCATTTGGTATTACGTGCTAGCCGAGAGCAATTGACCCTTTCTGTCACAATCCAAACAATGGACACTTTGCAGCTGATGCCAACCTCACTAGCTGACTTTTTCCGCAAACAGAAAAGGGGCTCATATGAGCCCCTTTAACTAACGTTTCTTACAACTCATAACAAAGCGTTATTTCTTTTCACCTGCGTAGACAACCACAACGCGGTCATCACCTTTGACTCGGCTAAACGCATAGGGCTGTTCACTGAGCATTTTATGCTCACCCGCGCCCACAGCCACGTGGTTGTTACGGAACTGACCAACCTTCTGCCAGTGAGCCACCAGCGCTGCGCGATCCCCCTTAAGCTGATCCCAGTTCATAAATGAACGGGTCGGAGAATCAAACGCGTCGCTCATAGGTCCCGCTGGACGCCCGCTCTCATCGCCGTAATAAATCTGAACACCACCCGGCATCAATAGCAGGCCATTGGCGGCGCCTTTCTGCAGCTCCAGGTTCTCATAACGCTGGAAGAACAGCTTGGTATCATGACTAGAGATATAGGTCAGCAGGTTAAAGTCTGGGTCGGTATTAATATCTTTAGCATAAGTTGCATACAGATCTTCATTCTGATTAATACACTGCGCACCTTTCACCGCCTGCATTTCACCGGCGTAATCAAAGTTAATCAGGCTATCCATACCGTGGTCGAAGTAGAAATCCTTGTAAGCGCCATGGTGCCAAACTTCACCGACCATCCAGAACGGCTTGTCATCAATCGCCTTATCCGGGTTCTCAGCTTTCCACTCAGCCAAGGCTTTGGTCGCAGAGTCTTTTAACTTAGTCCAGACTTCAGCTTCAACGTGCTTTACCGTATCAGCGCGGAAGCCATCGATACCATACTTGCGAACCCAGGTGGTATGCCATTCCACCAGGTAATCAACCACAGTGTAGCCTTCACGCTCCACTGCACGTGTATCCGGCTTGTTCTTCAGGATCGGTGGCAAACCGACATGCTTTTCGCTTTCGGTCAAAAAGTCAGGTAGGCCAGCCAAGTTCATGGTGATGTCATCGCCACCCGGTGCGGTGTACCCAGCCATACCACTGCGCACCCAATCTGGTCCCCACCATTTCTCAGCCCACTCGCTGGAACCCCAGCGGATATAGTTGTTGTAACGATGCCAGTTCTGTCCCTTCTTCTCATCCGGCACCCAATCAGTCCACTGATCTGGCACTGGCGCGTTTGGCGCTAACGCATTGATGTCGAATGTTTGCATGTCATCTAGGGTTGGATAGCCGGCATGGTTCATTACCACATCGATGACAACGCGAATTCCGCGTTTATGTGCTTCCGTCACTAGGCGCTCAAGATCTTCATCGGTGCCGAAGTTTGGATCCAAACGGGTAAAATCCAACGCCCAATAGCCGTGATAGCCATAGAATGGGAAGCTGCCCTTCTCACCACCGCCGATAAAACCGTGGATCTGTTCGACAATCGGCGTTAACCAGATAGCGTTCATACCCAGTTCCTGGATGTAATCCAGCTTCTCGATGATGCCTTTGATGTCGCCGCCCTGGAATGTACCCGTCTCCAACTTACCGTCTTTCTTCCGGTTAAATGGGTAGTCGTTGCTGGTATCACCATTATTAAAGCGGTCTGTCATGATGAAATAAACAGACGCATTATCCCAATCGAAATCGCTGGGCTTGGCTTTCGCAGGCTCAAGCAACAGCAGGCCGCCGCTCTCCTTGCTAGGTTGCATCGAGACTTTACCGCCCGCAACCTCTGCGGTTTGCCCGGAGTAAAAATCTTTTACCAGTTCACCGTCTTTAAAAACGCTACTGACATTAACTTCGACGGCATTGCCATCCCAGGTTCCGCAATCAACTGCAGGCGGCTTACGCACCACAGCGACTTTCTTCGGCTTACGCATTACGCTGATCGCATTGCCGCTGTCAGCTTTAGTGTCTAAGGTGAACTCATACTCACCAGGGAAGAGAATGCGAATAGAAAAATCGGTATCAGTCGCACAATCCGACACTGGCACAGGGGTTTTGAATTTGATCTTTTCGGCGGCTTCAGGACCAAATGACGTTCCGCAGGAGAACTCTTTATCCGCTAAGCGGAAATGGTAAGTACCCTTCTCCAACTCTACCGTTGCTTTGTACTTGCCTTTGCCTTTGAATTTAGCGCGATTCTCCGCTGCATAATCATGTTCAGCGATACGCAGGAAGATAGGTGTTTTTATAATCGCCTGGGCACTAGGCACCAGCAACGACGTGACAAGCGCCGCAAGCGCTAGTTTTTTCGGAGCGAACATAAGCGAGTTCCGTTAGCTAATAAAAATTAAACCCGATTTTATACGCAATTTTTATCAAAAAGTCTTATAGCTAAATCACGTTAGGTGGTTAACCTTTCCTGTACTAGGCTTAAAACGTATTTTCCAAGGAGGACATTCCATGCTCAAACGCACATTAAAAATCAGTTTATTTACACTTTTCATTCTATTACCCGTGTTTCAAAGCCATGCAGCGGATAACCCGCTGGTTGGCATGATCACGCAACAGCTGGGCGTCAGTCAGGATCAAGCCACCGGTGGTTTAGGTGCCCTACTCTCCTCTGCCCAACAGGGAATGTCCGGTGATGATTTTGCCGCCCTGACCGATGTCATTCCTGATATGAGTAGCCTGCTGTCGGCAGCTCCTTCACTGGAAGGTGCTGCAGGTGGTGGCGGTGGCCTCGCGTCAATGGCAACCGACATGCTTGGTGATAGTGCAGGCAGCGATACCATCGCCCTCACTCAGGCTTTCGAGAGCCTTGGACTGGATTCAAGCATGGTCGGTCAATACAGCAAAATACTGCTCGACTTTGTTAATTCAGAAGGGGGGAACGCACTGATGCAGTCCCTTAAATCGGCGCTGCTTTAAGCCCCAAGCAGAAATGACAACGGCAGCGAAGATCGCTGCCGTTATTTGTTTAGCCCCTATCTCTGCATCAGTACTAGCGCAGCCTTGATGCAAATCTTTGTTTGAATTTCGCCACTTTAGGCGCCACAACCAAAGAACAGTACGGCTCGTGGCCGTGCATGGAAAAATACTGCTGATGATAATCTTCTGCGGGATAAAATACCGCCAACGGTACCAACTCAGTCACGACAGGATCATCCCATTCAACCGCTTGCTTCTGGATCTCTGCCGCCGCTAACTGTTGCTGTTCGTCATCATGAAAGAAAATGGCGGATCGATACTGACTGCCGATATCCTCACCTTGACGATTAAGTGTCGTTGGATCATGGATGGTAAAAAACACTTGTAACAGTGTCGCGTAACTAATGACTGCGGGATCAAAAACAATCTGTACAACTTCCGCATGGCCTGTGTCACCGGTGCACACGGCTTTATAGCTGGGATGCTCCACGCTGCCGCCGGAATAACCCGACGTCACCAGCTTCACCCCTTTTAGTTCGGTAAAGACCGCCTCAAGGCACCAAAAACAGCCCCCTGCCAATGTAGCGATTGATGAGGGAACCTGACTCTGCTCTGTCATTACGTATTACACCTTAAATATTAGCGCTTAAGTTGTTGTTGCCATCACCAAAGACACGGCAACACAAAGCTGATTTATCATTAAATTACTGACGGGAGCCGCCATGGTTAACAAACTGATACGGATTAAGTTTAACTGAAGATCGCGACATAGACAGCAGGTGATAGAGAACGGAACACATTCCTGTAACCCGCCAACAATCAGTTGTCCGCCTTAATCAGCATCACCCGAGTCACCCCACAATTTTTTTAGCCATTGTGACTGCATACCACTTCGCGACCACCGCTCTCCTTGCTAGACTGCCTCATCCAGCATAAGAGCTTGAGTGAAAGGTGGCGTGAGTGAGCGAAATTAACAAGGTGACGATTGTCGGTGGCACCCACGGTAATGAGTTTACCGGTGTCTATTTGGTTAAAAAGTGGCAACAGCAGCCAGCAGAGGTTACGCGCAGCAGCTTTACCACGTCGACCTTGTGGGCAAATCCGAAAGCGCATGAACAAAACAAACGCTATTGCGATCAGGATCTCAACCGCCAGTTTACCCGAGCCCAACTGGACGACGTCAATCTAGTTGGCTATGAGCAGTCCCGCGCCAAGATCATTGACGCAGAACTTGGCCCGAAAGGTGATGCAAAGTGCGATTTCGTTATCGATCTGCATACCACCACCAGCAACATGGGACCCTGCTTACTCCTCACCCAGCAAGGCAAGATCTACCGGCAGCTAGCGGCTTACGTCAAAATGCAGATGCCGGAAGCGGTAATCTTTAGAGATGAAGATCATCTCTCCGCAGCCCAGCATCACCTGCTAGCCACCGTGGGTACCTATGGTGTCATCGTTGAAGTCGGCCCGGTGCCACAATCAGTGATCCGTCAGGATGTGCTGGAACAAAGTGCCGAATTAACCCGCCATATTCTCGATTTCATCGAACACTGCAACTTAGGCACTTTGCCCTCGCTGCCGCAACAGGTTAAAGGGTATCGTTATCTAGAAAGCATCAAGTTACCGGTTGACGCCAACGGGCAGCGTTTAGGTATGGTGCACAATCATGTACAAGATAACGACTTCAAGCCGCTCCATCCGGGAGACCCGTTGTTTATGACCTTCGCCGGTGAAACCATCACCTATCAGGGCGCTGACACCGTCTATCCGGCATTTATCAATGAAGCGGCTTATTACGACAATAACCTCGCCATGTCATTGTTAGAAAAGGTCGTCATCGATGTTGAATAAGCCAGACTCATCACTGCGTGTAGTGATTGCCGATTACCGCGATCCGACGCAAGGCGAAGCACTGCTGCAACTTCTGAACGAATACGCGATGGATCCCATGGGTGGTGGCGCCCCCATCACTGCTCATACACGAGCAAACCTCCTCCGCTCACTGGCCAACGAGCCACAAGCGGTGACATTTTTGGCTGAACTAGACGGCAAATATGTAGGGTTAGCAAACTGCTTTTTTGGCTTTTCTACTTTTGCTTGCGCCAAGTTGATAAATATCCACGATTTTGCCGTTTCACCAGACGTACGTGGCCAAGGCATAGGTCAAGCTTTAATGGCGGCAGTGGAAAATCATGCCAGAGCGCATGGCTGTTGCAAGGTCACACTCGAAGTGCTTGAAGGCAACAAGGTGGCGCAGCGCTTATACCGGCGCTGCGGCTTTGCTGGATACGCCCTAGACCCAGAGGCGGGTCAGGCAATGTTCTGGGATAAAAAGCTGAATTAGCCGCTGAAAGCCTTCGCTCAAGCGTTCACATCGGCGGTAAAAACCTCTGCTTTTGCCGCCGCACTGCGCTGTTTTAACCGGGTTAAGTAGTACTCAAGATTATCGAAGCCTGCGAGCTGATCTCGCCGATCTAACAAACCAAGCAACTGCCCCACGACGATATCCGCGACAGTAAAGCTATGCCCTACCAGATAGTCTTGGCCGACTAGCTCGGTATCCAACGCTTGCAACAGACGCTTAAGCTTTACCACAGCTGTTCCCGCCTGGTTTTTCGTGACAAATACCTGGCTCACAGCCGCATCTAACGTGCTTAGTCCAAACATCAAATAGCTCATACAGCGGCTGCGCCCCAACTTATCGTTAGGCAACAGTTCATGGGCTGGTGTATTCGCCAACAAGTGCAAGATAATGGCCCCAGACTCATGCAACACCAGCTCACCATCTTCCCATACAGGTACCAGGGCAAACGGATTGCGTGCCACGAAGTGTGGTTGTTGATGTTCACCTTTGGCGTGATCCAGTACCACTTCATGATATGGAACGCCTAGTTCATACAACAGCCAACGTACACGGGCTGAGCGATCAAAACGAGCAAACGAGTAGAGAGTAGGCAGTGAGTCTGTTTGGGTCACAACTTGCACATCCGATGGCAATGACAGCTCTAAGCTAACCAAGCTTGATCATGACTGCAAGTGTTTGCCAACCATCAAAGCCACAGATCACACGGATTGATTAATGAACCAGAGCAAACACAGCGATCATCAATGGGCGGGCGGCGCCGGTTTTAACCGAAGCTCGACCAGCAAACCGTTATGGTCGGAACTATCTGAGACATAAGATGCAGCCTGCTCAACCTCGAAGCCTCGAAGCCAAAGCTGATCAATAGCAAAACCAAATATCCGTGTACGTCGATCTGGCATGGGTCTCACCGCCCGCAACTGCAACGGTTTCAGGGTCTGCCCGATGCGATCGATACGTTCCTGGCGCCAGCTATTGAAATCGCCAGCCACGATCACCGGGCCACGATGCTGCTTAACCAAGGCGGCAAGTAGATCTAGCTGCTGCTGATATGCCTCAAGCTCCCAAACAAAATTGATCCCATGTAGATTCACCACCAGCAGCGACTGGCCATCATGAAGTGGATAACGATTGGCTAGTAGTGATTTCGGTACGCCGATCCAAGGCTCTGCGGTGCGCATCCCGCAAACTGCGCTAGGGCTGACCACGGCACTGGTCATCACGCCAGCGGCTAACTGATTATAAGTAAAAGCCTGTAACAGGAGTGACGGCCTTTCGCCAAGGATGGGAGCCAGTTCAGCTCGTGCAACAACCTCCTGAAGTAGCAACAAGTCGCGTTGTGCGGTTAGTTCGGCCAACTCCTGCTGCCAGCCGGGTTGCTCCAATTTATAGCTATTCCACACCGCAACGCGGAGCAGCGGGCCAAGGGTTTTGCGTGAGGTCTGCATTGGCGCGGCGGCTTGCAATAACTGCCGCTCCGGCAAGCCTTCGACGCAATCACTCAACGCCTGGTGCGGTCGGTCCGGCTGCCAGTAACTCAACCCCTCCGGCACCTCGATATTAGCCAAACCACTAAGCACCCAGAGGATCAAAGTACTAATAATGGCTTGCAACGCGCTCACTACTGAGCGCCCTGGTGGGAGATATAGGCAGCCACCTGTTGTTCCAGCTGCTGTAAGGTGACCGCACCATTGGCAAGCAAAGCGTCATGGAATGTACGAATATCAAAACGCTCACCCAATGTCAGCTCAGCCTCCTTACGCAGCCGCTTTATCGTTAACTCACCAATTTTGTATGAGAGTGCTTGCGCCGGCCAAGAGATATAGCGATCCACTTCAGTACGGATATTGTGCTTGGATAAAGCGGTATTCACTTCCATATATTCAATCGCCTGATCACGGCTCCAACCCATGGCATGGATCCCGGTATCAACGACTAAACGGCAGGCGCGCCAAGCCTCATAGCTAAGACGGCCAAAACGCGTATAAGGGTCCTGATAAAATCCCATCTCTTGCCCTAACCATTCAGAGTATAAACCCCACCCTTCACCAAAGGCTGAGAGGTACAGATGACGCCGGAACTCGGGCACACCCTCCATCTCCAGAGCCAGTGCATTTTGCAGATGATGGCCTGGCACCGCTTCATGCAGGGTGAGCGCCTCTAATACATAAAGCGGGCGCTTGTCTAAAGCATGGGTGTTAACCCAATAGTAACCGGGGCGATCATCACCGCTGGGGCCAACATAACGACCCGTGGTGTATTTAGGCGCAATATTCGCAGGTACCGGCTCTACACCATAGGTGCGACGCGGTAGGGTATTAAAAAACGCAGGCAACGCCGCGTCGGCCTTTTTTGCCAACCAAGCGGCATAATGCAGCAACTGTTCCGGGGTTTTGGCGTAGAACTGCGGATCAGTGCGGAGAAACTCGATGAACTCAGCCAGCGAGCCAGAAAAGTCGGCATCCCGCATCACCTCACCCATTTCACTGCGAATACGCGCCATCTCCTGCAAGCCCAACTGGTGTATCTCTCCCGCCCCCATATTCGTGGTGGTGTAATAGCCGATACGATTGGCGTAGTACTGATCGCCATTTTCCAATGCGCTCACGGCTAAGGTGTCACGCGTCGCGGGCTGATACTCCTGCATAAAAAACGTCAAATAGTCACGATAGGCAGGCATGACTGCCGTTTTGACCAACTGTCTTGCCCGCAGTTTAAGAGCCGTGAGTTGTTCGACAGGAAGATCGAGATCCAATGTTTTCAGGGGTTGGTAGAAGTCACTCTCTACCGGATCATCAACAATGAATGCAGAAATAGTGGTTTCATATCCGGTCAGCACCGCCTTTGGCACTGTGCGCCCAGTCGCTATCCCTTTGCGCATCCAATCAATATTCTGCTGAAAATAACGGGGGATCTCAGCCAGTCGAGCCAAATAGTCCTCAACCGCCTGCACGCTGTCCATTGTGGTCATAGAGGGAAGGTGAGCAATGCCCGCATGAAAGCCATACTCTGAGGTCAACGGCATCATCTGTGCGTTGAAACGTAGCTCATCGATCTCGTTCTTGATGGCATACTGCATCAACCGCAGGTTAATCCTATCCTCGGATTGCAGTTCCGCCGACTCAGCCAGTAAATTGAACTGCTCATAGTAATCGGTCAACTTAGTACGGTGCGCAGCCAAAGCTTGCGGGGAAAGATCGGGGAGACGATCGGCACCAAGAGCACTACCGGAATAGCTTGCTAGCAGGGGATCTTGTTCAAGTCGGTACTGCCACACCTGCGCCAATAACTGCTGCAACTCCTGCTGCTCTGGTGCAGGCGCATCGCCAGTGTCACTGCAACCGGCAAACCACAATGCACACAATATAATTAAAAAACGCATCACTTTGGCTCTCTTTCTCAACTAAAAACGACGTTTCCGCCCTGTTTATTGCCCATGACTATACCGTAACCACGCCTTTGTTACTCCCTACCACGGCGATCAACCTTTAGCGGATTGCGCGAAATCAACACCATTGAGTAACGACACCGCCATACTGTTTGCTATTGCAGATATGGAATACCGATATGACCTCAATACATGGCCACAAAGTGCTGGAACTAATCTTGTCAAGCGCCCCCAATCAGTCCCTCACTGAGCTGAGACAATTAGTGATTAATAACTTCGGCACGGACGCCATCTATCACACCTGCTCTGAGTCCGATATGGATCTGGATAGCTTGCTAGCCTTCTTTGTTGCACGAGGCAAAGTGGCAGGTGACGATGGCGCGCTAAATGTCGATGAAACCAAGATCTGCCAACACCACTAACACCAGTCCTGCTAACTTTACAAACAGCTCGATCTCCGCTTGTCATACAGGCGGGTAAGCTGGCTCGCCTGTGATATACTGAACCTCCTACAAGCTCCTGCTTTTTAATCGTTTTTAGAGGCTTCCTTCGATGGATACGCTGTCGGCAGCGGTGACGCTGTTTCTAATCATGGATCCTTTGGGCAATCTGCCCATTTTTCTCTCGGTATTGAAGAATATCGAGCCTAAACGCCGACGCGCGGTGCTGATACGCGAGCTGGTGATCTCTCTGGTGATCATGATGCTGTTTCTGTTTGCTGGCAGTAGCATTCTTGATTTTCTGCAATTGACCCAAGAGTCGGTGAGTATTGCCGGCGGTATCATTCTGTTTCTTATTGCGTTGAAAATGATCTTTCCGCAGCCTGGAGGCGTAACGGGATTAGCTGTTGGCGAAGAGCCGTTTATCGTGCCGTTAGCAATTCCCTTAATCGCTGGCCCATCGATATTGGCAGCCTTGCTGCTATTGGCCCATCAAGATCCGAATCGCATGGTCGATTGGTCACTGGCACTGATCGGAGCCTGGACAGTCAGTTCTTTGATTCTACTGTTCTCCGGCCTGTTCCATCGTATGCTTGGCGAACGCGGCCTCACAGCAATGGAACGACTAATGGGGATGTTATTGGTAATGATTTCAGTGCAGATGTTCCTGGATGGCATCTTTGCCTACTTCGCCCACATGGATGCTGCAGGATGAGTGCATTAATGCGCCTATACCAAGCAGCAAATGCGCTAGAGGCAAATCTGCTGAAGGGGATGTTACAAGCCGAAGGCTTCGACATTCAGCTCAGAGGCGAAAACCTCGCCGGGGCAGCGGGCGAACTGCCACTGTCGGTACAACAGGTCGATCTGTTCATCGTAGAAAAAGATTACCAAGATGCTCTGCGCTTGCTTAGTCGCTACGAGGGCAACAGCAAGACCGAATGGTTCTGCCACCACTGCGGTGAGAAAAATGGTAGCAATTTTGAACTCTGCTGGCAGTGTGGCCAGCCGAAATCGGAGTAATTCATGGCGAGTACGGCACAACTTAACCAACAACTACGTGAGCTGACACCATGGCAACAGCTGGCTTTCTCAGCTTGTCTGAGTGAACGCATGCTACCTAACTACCTATTATTCAGTCATGCGGTTGAATGGGGAGACGGCAACATCCTCAGGAACAGTATGAATGCGGTATGGGATGCCCTACGCAGCAAAACCACCCAGTTTAATCACGAACGGTGGCAAGAAAAATTAGCTGACCAGATCCCCGATCCTCAGCAATTCGACATGTATGGTGTTTGGCCCGCACTCGACGCCACTACCGCACTGGACACGCTATTTTGCCAATTTGCCGAGCCCAGTAGTCCGGCAGTGGTGGAGATCAGCCGCCTCAGTCGCCACACCGTAAAACAATACATTCAGCTCAGCGAAGGCGAAGAGGTTGATCTGAAAAACCACCCTTTGATGCAGTTTGAGTTTGAATATCAAGGTGAATTGGCTGAGTGGTTAAGCGACAGAGCGCCGACACAAAAAACTATCGCCGCCTTGCGGGAAGCATTTCTCACCCCGCTGGAGTCCAACTTGGGCTTGAGCCAGGAGGAATGAAACATTTCGTTGCAATTATTGCCCATAGCAAGATTGCCAGTCACTAGGTCAGATCTTCAAACTGCTGGCTGTTTTACATATTAGTAACCCAGCAACCAGCAATGGAGTAGGTATGAAACGGGTTTTATTTATTTTTATCATCGTTGCCACCATCGGCTCTGCCGTTGGTTATCGCTGGTGGTCACTCAATATGGCACCCGTGGCAGCGAAGAAGGCCAGAGGGGCCGTTGCCGTTGTCGTGGCACCAGTCAAGTCCGTGCTTTTAGAAGACAAAGTTGAAGCGCTGGCCACGGCAAAAGCGAATGAGTCTGTCGTCATTACCGCCAACGAGACCGAAAACATTGCTGCGATCTACTTTGAAGATGGGGATCAGGTCAAAAAAGGCCAGCTATTAGTTAAGCTCCGTGATGCCGAGCAGGTCGCCAACCTGCAGCTCGCGGAAGTCGCGCTGGCAGAACAGGAACGTGAATATCGGCGGATTGCAGACTTAGTAAAAAACCGCACTATTGCCGGTTCCGAACTGGACCGTATTCAGAGCTTGATTGATGCCGCCAAAGCCCGCATCGCCGCCGAACAGGCCAAGATCGATGACCGCCAGATCCGCGCACCATTTGCAGGCCAACTCGGCTTCAGACTGGTCAGTAAAGGTGGCCTAATCACGCCGGGAACCGTGATTACAACCTTGGATGATCTCGCCACCATCAAGCTAGACTTTACCGTTCCGGAACGGTTTATGACATCACTGACCAAAGGCTCGATTGTGCGCGCCTATTCAGATGCCTATCCCGACCAGGTGTTTGATGCCCACGTAGATACGATCAACCCGCGGGTGAACCCGATCACCCGTGCTATCACTGTTCGTGCACAGTTAAAGAACCAAGACTTGCAACTGAAGCCCGGTATGCTGCTCAAACTTGAGTTGATCCATGACCAAAGGCAATCACTGGTGATCCCTGAAGCAGCCATCATCGCGTTGAAAGATAAGCATTTCGTATTTGTGGTGGACGCAGAGAACAAGGTCAGTCAGAAACAGATTGAAGTAGGTCTACGTAAGCCTGGAATCATTGAAGTTGTTGCAGGGCTTAGCATTGACGAGCAAGTAATAACCCAAGGCGTATTAAAGGTACGCAGCGGCGCAACTGTCACCATCCAGGAAGAGACATGGCGTGAAGGAGGCGGGGCATGATCCTCACCGATCTGTCAGTCAAACGGCCGGTCTTTGCTTCGGTTATCAGCCTGCTACTCATCGCCTTTGGCTTAGTCGCTTTTGACAAGCTGCCATTGCGTGAATACCCCAACATTGACGCCCCTGTGGTGTCAGTCGAAACCCGGTATCGTGGCGCTTCAGCGGTAGTGGTTGAACGCCGTATCACCAAGCTGATTGAAGATAGGATCAGTGGTGTGGAGGGGATCAGAAACATCAGCTCCGAGAGTAAAGACGGACGCTCCTCTATTACCATTGAATTCACTGTCGAACGCGACATCGACGCCGCAGCCAATGACATTCGAGAGCGCGTTAGCCGGGTTTTGAACAACTTACCTGACGAAGCCGATCCGCCAGAAATTAGTAAAGCCGGCGCGGGGGATGACACCATCATGTGGCTTAATCTGGTGTCCGACCGAATGGAGCTGTTGGAGCTCAGTGACTATGCCCAACGTTACTTAGTCGACCGCTTCAGCACCATTGATGGCGTTGCCCGCATCCGTGTCGGTGGTGGCCGTGACTACTCTATGCGCATCTGGTTGGATCGCTCAGCGCTGGCTGCCCGTGGCCTGACAGTGAACGACGTTGAAGATGCGCTGCGCTCACAGAACGTCGAACTACCTGCCGGTAGTGTCGAATCGGTGGATCGCCAGTTCACCGTGCGTGTGCAGCGCGCCTTTAATACCGCAGAACAGTTTCAGGATCTGGTACTGACTCAAGGTGACGACGGTTATCTCGTGCGTTTAAGTGATGTTGCCAAGGTCGAACTGGCCGCTTCCGAGGAGCGGCTATCATTCCGTGGCAACGGCGTACCCATGGTGGGTATCGGGATCACCAAACAATCCACTGCCAATACCCTGTCGGTAGCACGTGCGGCGCGCGCGATGGCTATCGAAGTAGACCGCACCCTGCCGGAGGGGATGGAGCTGATCAACAGTTACGACAGCTCAGTCTTTATCGAGCAGTCAGTGAAAGAGGTTTATCAAACCCTCTTTATCGCCATTACGCTGGTCGTGATCGTTATCTATCTGTTTCTCGGCAGCGCGCGTGCCATGCTGATCCCGGCGCTGACGGTGCCGGTGTCATTGATGGGCACCTTTATCGTGCTTTATCTGCTCGGTTACACCATTAATATGTTGACCTTGTTAGCCTTGATCCTCGCCATTGGTATGGTGGTAGATGATGCCATCGTGATGCTGGAAAACATCCATCGTCGAATAGAGCTGGGGGAATCCCCTTTAGTTGCAGCATTTCTCGGCGCACGCCAAGTCTCTTTTGCGGTCATTGCCACCACGCTGGTATTGATCTCGGTATTCATGCCTATCACCTTCCTCGAAGGCGATCTTGGCAAGCTATTTACCGAGTTCGCTGTCACCATGAGTGCGGCCGTGGCATTTTCCAGCTTAGTGGCACTCAGCCTTTCACCAATGATGTGCTCGAAATTGCTTGTGCCGCACGAGCAGCCAGGCTGGTTAACTCGCCAGGTAGACAGAGCACTGAATAAGTTTCGTGATAACTACATCAGCGCGCTACGCACCTCGATCCATAAACCAAGCCTGACCCTGGTATTGATTCTCGCTGCGCTGATCAGCTGTGCCTGGCTGCTTAAACAGGTACCAGGGGAGTTCACTCCAAAAGAAGATCGCGGCGCTTTCTTCATTGTTGTTAGCGCACCAGAAGGCGCAACGTTTGATTACAGCCAGAGCTACATGGACGAAGTAGAACGGCGCCTGATGCCGTTAGTAGAGCGCGGCTCAGTGAAACGACTGCTGATCCGCACACCGCGGGCATGGGGGCAAACCCAAGATTTTTCTGGTGGCTTTGCCATTATCGTATTGGAAGATTGGGCCAACAGGGAAAGCGCCTGGCAGCTGATGGGGGAAGCCCGAAGCAAGTTAGGTGACCTCGCCGGGATCCGCGCCTTTCCAGTCATGCGCCAAGCACTGGGTGGCGGTACCGGTAAACCGGTACAGTTTGTGATCGGTGGTAGCGACTATGATGAATTGGCTCGCTGGCGTGATCTGCTCATCAACGAAGCAAAAAACAATCCCGGCTTAATCGGTATCGACCACGATTACAAAGAGACCAAGCCACAACTGCAGGTACGCATAGATACCGAACGCGCAGGTGATTTAGGCGTATCAGTGGAAACCATAGGTCGTACATTGGAAACCATGTTGGGTAGCCGTATCGCCACCACCTTCCAACACCGTGGGGAAGAGTATGATGTGATCCTCGAAGGTAACCGTGAAGATCAAAGCGCGCCAACGGATATGACCAATATCTATGTGCGCAGTGATTACAGCAAAGAGCTGATCCCGCTATCTAGTTTGGTCAATATTGAAGAGTTTGCTGACGCTGGTAACCTGAATCGCTACAACCGTATGCGCTCAATCACTATTGAAGCCAATCTGGCAGACGGCTACACCTTAGGCGAAGCATTGAGCTATCTGGATGAGCTGGCTTATCGGGTGCTGCCCGGTGATGCGGTGATCAGCTACAAAGGCCTATCCCAGGATTATCAAGAATCAGGTGCCTCGATCTACTTTGTGTTTATGCTGGCACTGATTGTCGTCTTTCTGGTGTTGGCAGCACAGTTCGAAAGCTATATTCACCCCATTGTCATTATGTTGACCGTGCCTTTAGCCATGATGGGCGCCTTGATTGGTCTCTATCTATTTGGCCAGTCGCTCAATATCTATAGCCAGATAGGTATCATCATGCTGGTGGGGCTAGCGGCGAAGAACGGCATCCTGATCGTTGAGTTTGCTAATCAGCTACGTGATCAAGGAATGAATTTTGATGAGGCCTTACTGCAAGCATCCGGCCAGCGCCTGCGTCCCATTCTAATGACCGGGGTAACCACCGCCTTTGGTGCACTGCCATTGGTGTTGTCATCCGGTGCCGGTAGCGAAACCCGCTTTGTTATTGGGGTAGTGGTACTCGCTGGCATTTTGATCGCCACACTGTTTACCCTGCTCATTGTGCCTGTGATGTATGCACTATTGGCCCAACACACTAGCTCACCAGATGCGATCAGCCACCGCCTGGAACAAGAGTTAAACAAACCCTAACTCATGCCTGTCGGCAAGAAGGCGGCTCCAGCTTTGCTGAGCCGCCTTTTATTTGTCACCCTCTCCCCCAACCAAGATTGTCACAATTATTTCACAAAACCAGAATAAGCTTTTCCTTATAAAACATCATGTTATTTACTTTTGCATAACATTTGCATAATAATGCGGGACATTTTGTGACCAGTCGTTCAGCCGGGCAGTCGGATGACTCACACAAGAGATGCTCGCCCGGCCGTTTGACAATGGATTAACAGAAGTCTGGACACATAACCCAGTCACTTAACCATTGTAAAGGCAGTAAAAATGACGCAGCACAGTTCCAACAGCAAAAAGCGTTCACGACGCAATATGCTGTTTATATCAGCAATTTTTGTTTTCTCCGCATTTAGCACATATGCGGTGTACCAAAATCATCAAGCGGTCGACGTTACCGCCCCCACCAGTCAAGTACTGATCCAGGGGAAAGACTCTGAACAACTCGCCAAACTGGTGACTGATCTTGGCGGCAAAGTCACTCACCAGTTGGATGTGATCAATGCAGTGGGTGCGGAACTGACGCAGCAACAGATAAACGCCCTGAGCCAATCCAGTCTGGTAAGACGGATCCAGGCCAATGGCGTTGCAACACTGGACTCGGTAACGGGTTGTGGTGTCACAGGCGACCATATCTTGAAAATTGACCAAGACCATATCAGCTGGTCATTGTTCAATATGGGAAGCGAGCCAATTACGCTGTCGCAAATCGATTTCAATTGGCCGGAAAGCTATGGGCAACTGACCAGTATCACTTTTGGTGACCTGTTATATGAGGAGCTGGATGAAGCCGAGATGCCAAGTGGCAGTTTATTGCAAACCTCAGAGCAGATGTTGTCAACCGCACTGGCGCGTCAAATCCCTAGCGATGGTCAAGTCAACCTGCAACTCAATTTCGTCAATAACGAACCGCTATACAACATCGCTGAGCAATCCGACTTCCAGCTGATAGCTGGGTTTGCAGAAGGTTGCGAAACCAAATTAGTTACCGGCTATGACGGCTTAGATAACAGTGTCGAAAACAGCTATTACACTCATCCTATTGATGCCGACCAAGTCCATTCCGAAGGCAATACAGGTGCCGGAGTCACTGTTGCCGTTATCGATTCGGGAATTTGGTCAGCCAATAGCGGTTTGGGTCAAAACACCCAACTGGAAAGCCGTATTCTAGCCACTTATGATGCCATTCAGGATCTTGAAGGCAGCGCATTAGATGAGAATGGTCATGGCTCCCATATTGCTTCAATGATCGCCAGCAGCCTGGAAAGTACAGCCGAGGGTGCCTTTACCGGCGCATACCATGGTGTGGCTCCCGATGCAGATCTGGTTATTGTTAAAGCGTTTGATGTCGAGGGCAAAGCCACTTATCTGGATGTTATTCGAGCAATTCAGTTCGTCATCGACCATAAAGATGAGCACAACATACGCGTGCTCAATCTGTCATTCAGCGCCCCAGCGTCTTCCTATTACTGGAACGATCCAATCAATCAAGCGGTGATGCAGGCCTGGCAAGCCGGTATTTTCGTTGTGGCAGCGGCTGGGAACAACGGCCCAGAGGCGATGACCATAGGTGTGCCAGGTAACGTACCCTATGTAATGACAGTGGGTGCTGTCAGTGATAACTATACCCCAGACGATATCTCTGATGATTTCCTTGCTAGCTTCTCATCTGCAGGGCCTACCTATGAAGCGTTTGTAAAACCGGAAGCAGTAGCACCTGGCGGGCATATGTTGGGGATCGTTGACCCAATCACAGCACTGTCACAACAATTCCCGCAATATCAGCTTGGCAATCATTTGATGGTATCGGGCTCATCACAAGCCGCCGGCGTAACATCGGGCATTGCCGCACTTTTACTAAGCGCCGATCCCACATTAACGCCAGATACCGTAAAATGCCGGCTAATGGCTAGTTCAGCAATCGCCGTTGACGAAAATGACGAACCCGTTTACAGCGTGTTTCAGCAAGGGGCTGGATACATGAATGCCAAGCGGGCGCTTGAATCAACAGCGCAAGATTGCGCCAACATAGGTATTGATGTCGTCGCGGATCTAAATGACGAAGAACACTATCAGGGACCCGCATATGAAGAGTCGCCTGGTGTATTCCGCATTGACGGAAATAACGACGATACGATTGTTTGGGACTCTGGCAACGCTTGGCATGTCGGTAACGCTTGGCACGTCGGCAACGCTTGGCATGTCGGAAACGCTTGGCATGTCGGCAACGCTTGGCATGTCGGCAACGCTTGGCATGTCGGCAACGCTTGGCATGTCGGCAACGCTTGGCATGTCGGTAACGCTTGGCATGTCGGCAACGCTTGGCACGTCGGCAACGTTCACCAAGCAAGTCATCAAGAAGAGTCTAAAAAGTTGGTCTCCGGATCCAATTGGGTTCCTCAACAATAAGCTTATTATAAAAAGGTAAGAATAAATGCGCGGGTTTAACAATCTCCTAAACATGAGTAGTGTTTTATTACTTAAACTCGCGCTTTGCTTGCTTCCAATGACTGCTTTTGCAGAGGACTCTAATCCTAACTATTATTTCAAGCCATCCCCATTCAATGACAAAATAGCGCAAAGTACAATTCGCCAAGTATTTAGAGATAAGCAAGGCTTCGTTTGGCTTTCTACGCAGGGTGGATTAACAAGATTAGACGGCAATTCTGTCATTAATTTCACCAATGATATTAGCAATTCTAAAAGCATTGCATCTGACAACATCATGTTTGTTGCCCAAGATAGAGATAGCGACACAATCTGGGCCGTTACGTATACAGAAGGACTTAGTAAATACCAAGCAAACTCAGATAACTTTATAAACTTCGCTCTACCAATAGATTTAATTTCGGAAAACAGATCAATATGGAATGTTATCCATGATAGTAAAAATTATCTATGGCTAGGTTTAGATGGCGGCGGAATTATATGTTTCGATCTAAAAAAAGAAGAGTACAATTCATGTGCCACACCAACTCTCTCTTTAGTTCTAAATGAATATACGATTCTTGATGCAATCGAAGATCATAATGGAAACCTCTGGTTTGGTACCGACGGGAATGGTCTAATAAAATATATTCCAGCTACGGACTCGGTTATTCATTTTTCTGCAAATAAAGATCTTTTTGAAGGTCAGACTCCGACTAAAGTTCATTCGTTGTTAGAAGATAGTAATGGTAATATATGGTTTAACACAAACAGAAATATTACCTACAAGTACTCGCCAACAATAAGAAATATAACAAAAATAGACACTAGCAAGCTAGATGGAAGTGGGAAGTCAAGAGGACTTTTCGAAGATGACGAGCATAATATCTGGCTGGCAACAGAAGGTGGCTTAGCCTATTTAGACAAGTCCAAGAATGAATTTCTATCGTACCCAAAACAGAATAATGGGATGGATGGAGAAATGCTTCTTGATATTTTTCAGGATCCGGGCGGATTACTTTGGATTGGTTCACTTAACGGGATTTTTATTGGTAGAAAGAATGACTTTTTGACCATCAGTAAAGATAACGGGCTGTCCGCAAGTTCAGTTATGGGCTTTGGTGAATCATCTGATGGCTCCATCTGGATAGGCACCTATCAATCTCTTCATTATCAAGATGGCATAAAACACCCACCTGAAGTAATTAATGAATACAATGGACAACTTGTAAACACACCAAGAATCATGATGATTTCATCAAAAGATGGGGTTGTCTATATTGGTACACGATCTGACGGGTTAGCAGTCATCGATACAAATATTGGGACAGTAGAACACTTCAAAAATAACCCTGCAGATATAAATAGCCTCAGCAACGACAGCATTACCAGCGTTTTAGTAGATAGTAACGATACGTTATGGGTTGGTACTTTTGGTGGGGGGCTTAATAGGAAAGAAAAAGGTAGAAATAATTTTGAAAGATTTCGTCACCTCCCCCAAGATCTAACATCAATTGATAGCAACAAAATCTTTGTTCTAACTGAAGAAAAATCCGGTGAAATATGGATAGGAACGGATAGAAACCTAAACAGATATAACCCTGACGACAACAGTTTCACCTCTTTCCCACTAGAGTTTAACTCGACATCCGCATCTGGCTCTTTTATAACTGGTATAGTTGAAGATCTGCAATCCAACCTATGGATCGCCCTTCAAGACAGCATTTTACTACGATGGAATTCAAGTGATAGAAAGCAAGGGAAACTAGTATTAAACACCTTTAGCAATGAGCTTAGAGTAGCTGACAAGCAGCTCTACTCTATGAATGTTGACGATTCTGGTTATATTTGGATAGGAACAAGCAAAGGCTTGATGAAAATCGATCCATTAACAATGACAAGTACGAATTTTGATAAATCTCACGGCCTTCAAGGAAATGACTTTAATTTCGGTTCAACATTTAAAAGTAGTTCTGGGGAACTTTTTTTTGGAGGCAGTAACGGCTTTAATAGATTTCACCCTTCAAAAGTAGCTTTAGAAAGTAGAAAAATGAAAGTAGCTTTAACGGGGCTATATAAACTAAATAAAAAGCTTGTAACAGATGTTGCACTTCACGAACTATCCAACATAACCTTCGACTATCAAGATTATTTAGTGTCTTTAGAGTTTTCAGCACAAGATTACGAAACGATTGGTCGTGTTTATTACCGTTACAAACTCGAAAATTTCGATACTGACTGGGTCAATCTAGGAACTCAGTATAGAGCGACCTTTACGAACCTGCCTCCTGGAAATTACCAGCTAAAAGTTCAGGCGACTAAAACACCCGGCATCTGGGACGGCTCTCCCATGACCCTAGACATCACCATCACGCCTCCACCATGGCGAACCTGGTGGGCATATACCTTATATGCCTTGATGCTTGGTTTTATAGTGTGGCATTTCTGGCAGAAGCAACGGGCGAAAACACGCCTCGCTTATGAGCAAAAACAAGCGCTAGAGAGGGAAGTTGCCGCTCGCACCGACGATCTGGTGCAACTCAACCAGCAGCTGGGGCATACCGTTGAAGAGTTAAATGACGCTAAAGAAAGAGCAGAAGAAGCCAATCAATCAAAAACCGCATTCTTAGCCAACATTAGTCATGAGATCCGCACACCGATGAATAGTGTGTTGGGGATGACAGAGCTGTTATTGCGGTCCCCCCTTAGCGAACAGCAGCGACGTTTCGCGATCACCACCCATAGATCCGGCGAGATGCTATTGGGGTTAATTAACAACCTGCTCGATTACTCAAAAATTGAGGCGGGTAAAGTTGAACTTGAACAATTGCAGTTTGATATTAAACAACTGGTCTCTGAGACCTGCTACCTGTTTGCGGATCAGGCACAACGTAAGGGGCTTGAGATTAACTATATTGTCGACCACCGCTTACCTGAACTGGTCATTGGCGATGCCAACCGACTACGCCAGATCCTTGCCAACTTGGTCAGCAACGCAGTGAAGTTTACCCAGGAGGGGGAAGTCGACGTCGTGCTCATGCAGGAGCTCGAAGGGATACGCATCAGCGTTAAAGACAGTGGCATCGGTATGACGCCTGAAGCACTGGATCACGTTTTTGACGCATTTTCTCAGGCCGATGTTTCTACCACCCGCCGCTTTGGGGGCACAGGCCTGGGACTGTCGATTTGTAAGCAGCTGGTGGAATTGATGAAAGGTGAGCTGTTTGTCGAATCAACACCAGATCAAGGCAGCTGCTTTAGCATCTTAATGCCCCTGGTTAACGTCAATAACGGACCAACCTCAGGTAACTATTTAGCCATCAGAGGTGACGTCCGTACCGCGCTGTGTTCACCCGGTGTCGAGGCGATGGTCAGTAGCCAGTTAGCACTACTCGGCATCCACGCTCGCCCAGTAGGTGAAACGCCGCTGCTCGCCGCTCTGCTCGAACCGGGCAGTGAAAACTGTGTCATTGCGGATATTCAGCTGCTAAGGCGGGAAGAGATCCAGATGCTCTCTGGCCTACCAACGCAAACACAGCGCCGCTTGATCTTACTCACGCCAATCGCTACCGAACAGCTGAGTGATGAACTGAGGCACTGCCAACGCCTGACCAAACCAATTGACGGTCGCACGCTGCATATCGCCTTAAGTATCGCGACCAATCAACCTATCCCCGGCCAGCAGGGAATGACCAGCTTCCGAGACAACAGCGATGTAATGAATCGCTTTAACGCATCGATCATGGTCGCGGAAGACACGTTCGCCAATCAGGAAGTGCTGCGCGCAATGCTTGAAATGATGGGCTGCCAGGTGTTCATTGCTTCCGACGGCAGAGAAGCGGTCAGCATGTTCAAACAACACCCCGTCGATCTGGTACTGATGGATTGGCAGATGCCCCGACTGAATGGGTATGAAGCAGCAAAGCAGATCCGGCAATTCGAAGTTGAAACCGACAAGCCTGCAACCCCCATTCTGGTAGTGACCGCAGGTATGATGGACACCGAACGCCAGCGCTGTTTGCAAGGTGGCATGAATGGCTATCTGACTAAGCCACTCACACTGCGCCAGCTCTATGATGCACTAGAAGAGTTTTTACCTGCGGAATTACATAGCCACGAACAGATAATGTCTGCCGCACCCGCTGGTGCAGTACAGCAAAATGACAGTGACGACGTTGTCGATATGGCAGCGATTAATAATATCCGCCAGATCCAGCAGGAAACAGGTAGCGATATCCTCAACCGTGTCTTTAGTGCCTTTAAAGAAGAGGTTGCCAACAAGCTGAGCGAATTGAAGCAAGCACTGAATAACCGTGACCGCCAACAGATAGCGGCTTGCGCCCATGCCATCAAATCGCTCAGCTCCAATGTTGGCGCTAAACGCCTAAAACAGCTCAGTCATCAAATAGAGCTGACAGCCCGTGACGGGGATCTAGCCTCCTGTAAAGCGTTACTGGTAGGATTAGAGGAATGTTATCTTCAAGCTATCGATGCTCTCAGTGACGTAATTAGGACGCCTTAAATGCATGCTGTACCCGCACCATTAACAGAGAAGCCCGTCGTACTGGTGTGCGACGATGACATCACCATTCGTTTGATGATGCGGGAAACGCTGGAACGTGAAGTTATCACAGTCATTGAAGCGGCCGATGGCAGACAAGCCCTGGAGATGTATAAACAGCACTCCCCTGACCTGGTGCTGCTAGACGTTAGCATGCCTCATTTTTCCGGCTATGAGGTCTGTGAAGTTATCCGTCAATCACCGTTGGGCGCTGATGTACCAGTGGTGATGGTGACCTCTTCAGATGATCTCAGCTCAATCAATCGCGCCTATGAAAGTGGTGCAACCGATTTCTTAGCCAAGCCGATTACCTGGCAGATCCTTGGCCAGCGAGTGCGTTATATGCTGCGCGCCAGTCGCGCCTTCCGCGATCTAAAACGCAATGAGGAGCGACTAAAGCGTAACGAAGAGCACCTCAAACAGAACGAAGAGCGCCTGCGAGTATTGGCTTACTTCGATAACTTGACTGGCCTACCGAACCGCCAGATGTTCAACGAAGATTTGCAGCGTAGTATTGCGCAAGCCAAGCGTGAAGGATTGAAGGCCGCACTGCTATTTATCGATCTCGACCAGTTCAAACGCTTTAACGATACCCTAGGTCACGCCTTCGGCGATAAACTGCTGAATCGCGTCGCTGAACAACTAAAAACCCGCCTACGTCCCGGTGATCTGCTGACACGCGGCGTAGATAGATTAGAAGATATGTCGCTGGCGCGCCTTGGTGGCGATGAATTCACTATCTGCTTGACGCAAGTGGCACAAAACGAAGATGTCGCTCGTGTCGCCAGCCGCGTGATTGAAAGTATCTCTCAGCCGATGGTGGTGGACAGCTATGAGGTGGTAGTAACCCCCAGTATCGGCATAGCTATCTACCCCGATGATGGCGACGAAATCGACTCGCTGCTAAAAAATGCTGACACGGCAATGTATAACGCCAAAGCCAAAGGGCGAGGTCGATTCCAGTTCTATAGCGGTGAAATGAACGCCAGAGCGCTGCAACGATTACGGATGGAAAACGAGTTACGCAAAGCTATCGACAACAATGAGCTCAGAGTCGCTTACCAGCCGAAAGTAGATGTACAACAGCGGAAAATTATCGGCGTCGAAGCGCTGGTGCGTTGGGAGCACCCGAAACAGGGTATCGTCTCCCCGGCCGAATTCATCCCGCTGGCAGAAGAATCTGGACTGATTGTCGATATTGATAATTGGGTATTACACAAAGCCTGCCACCAAGCCAGCGAGTGGTTAAACATGGGGATCACCTGCCCCGTCGCGGTTAACGTCTCAGCACTTAACTTCAAGAAAACCAATCTGGTAGAACGGATCAAAACAGCGTTAAGGGAAGCGGACCTACCCGCATCTTTGCTCGAGCTAGAGATGACAGAAAGCATTGTCATGAGCGATATCGAGCTCAATACTGAACGCCTAACCCAACTCAAGGAGATGGGCACGTCTATCTCTATTGACGACTTCGGCACGGGTTACTCGTCGCTAAGCTACTTGCGTCGCTTACCGATCGATCAGGTAAAAATCGACCGCTCTTTCGTCAACGAAATTGATTGCAATAACGAAGATATGGCGATCGTAAAAGCAATTATCGCCATGTCCACCACGCTGAAAATGGAAGTGATCGCGGAGGGGGTTGAAACCACCACCCAAACTGAAAAATTGAGTAAGGCTGGCTGTCACCGCCTGCAAGGCTTCTTGTACGCCAAACCGATGCCCGCCAAGTTTGCCACAGAAACTCTGCTGGCTGGGTTTGACGCGCTGCCAGCAGCGAAAAAACTGGCAACGGCAACTAGTAACTAGTAACTAGTGTTTTAAATAAGTCAGTGAGTTATTTAGGCTCTCACTGACTTAATCAAAAGAAGCCTTGACTGGCTTATCTGCAGACAATTGGTTCCAGCGACGCCACAAAGCAAACACGCCAAACAGCATAATATCGACGATTGCAGCACCGCTAAGTTTTAACTGGCTCCCTAAGATCCCCTTAAAAACGGCCAGTTGAATGAGGTGCATCATAATCACCAGGCCCATGACCAGCTTCATCACCAGAGACAGGTTTCCAGCAAAAGGTTGCCAGAAGTTACTGAAAAACACCGCCCAAACGCCCAACATGACGAGATAACCCAACGGCAGCATCACTTTATACATCAAACAGATCCTTCATCTTGATTCTGAAACAATCGATAGGCCACCTGGCCAGCGGTTTTCTCCCGGTACAAACGCCAGGCCTGCGGCAAAGGAGGAAGTACCAACTCCTGCTCAGTTTCGAGATAAACCATGCCATCTTTCGCCAGCCAACCATTTGCTTCAATCAATGCAAAGAGATCATGCAGTAGCCCCTGACGAAATGGCGGATCGATAAAGATAATATCAAACGGCTGCAGTGGCTTTTGCGCCAGTAGCGTCAATGCATCAGCACATTTCACTTCACCGCTGGTGGCTTTTAATGTCGCTAAATTTTTTTCCAATTGCAGCGCCACCGGCTTCGCTTTTTCAATCAACAAAGTATATTGAGCATGGCGCGATAAACTCTCAAATCCAAGTCCACCACTGCCGGCAAACAGATCCAAACAACGCGCATCTCTGACATCATGCATCAGCCAGTTAAACAGGGTTTCTTTCACCCTATCAGTGGTCGGTCGTAGCCCATCCCCCGATAGCACAGGTAAGCGACGGCCACGCCATTGACCACCAATAATCCGTATTTGCCCTGTGGGCGCACGATTTGCTTGTTTCGCCATCGCTGACCACCCTATATAAAGTTAAATTATGTTAATATCTCGGCGCATTTTAGTGCGAACACGGCGTAACGCCAGTGTAACGTGCAACCCGTCGCTAGATCCCGGCATTATCAGAGTAATTACTACGGTTTGAACATGGCAGAGAAGAAAAAAGGCTTTTTGTCCTGGTTTGGTAAAGAGAAAGCTAAAACAGAGACAGCAGATGCGGCTGCGGCCGAACAAGAGATAGCGGCCCCCGAACAAACCGAGGCGTCGGAGCCTGTCACCACCGAATTGGCAGACAAAGCTACAGCCGCAGAAGCTAGCGGAATAATTGCGGACGAAAGCGAAGCCACGCAGGCAGAAGCGTCGCCGGCTACGGAACCCGTTGTTGCCACCCCGCAACCTGAAGTGCAAGAGAAGCCGACCCGAGAAAGCTTTTTCAGCCGTTTAAAGCGCGGTTTAATGCGCACCCGCAGCCAGATAGGCAGCAGTTTTGCCAACCTGTTTCTCGGCAAAAAAATTGATGATGAGCTATTTGAAGAGCTGGAAACACAACTACTGTTAGCCGATGTTGGTGTCGATACCACAATGAAGATCATCGACTCACTGACCGATCAAGCGGATCGCAAACAGCTGAAAGATGGCGATGCGCTGCTTGGCTTACTGAAAGAAGAGATGGCCGGGCTACTGAACAAGGTTGATTCTCCACTGGATACGGACGCCAATGAGGGTCCGTTTGTGATTCTGATGATCGGCGTCAACGGCGTGGGCAAAACCACGACCATTGGCAAGCTGGCTAAGCAGTACCAGGCACAAGGCAAAAAAGTGATGCTGGCTGCGGGTGACACCTTCCGGGCCGCCGCGGTCGAACAGCTTCAGGTATGGGGCGAACGGAACGAAATCCCTGTTGTTGCCCAACATACTGGAGCGGACTCAGCATCGGTCCTGTTTGATGCACTGGAAGCCGCAAAAGCACGTAACGTAGATATCCTAATTGCTGATACGGCCGGTCGTTTGCAAAACAAAGCGCACCTGATGGAGGAGCTGAAAAAAATTGTCCGCGTGATGAAGAAACTCGATCCGCAAGCTCCCCATGAAGTGATGCTCACCATCGATGCCGGCACAGGCCAAAATGCGATCAGCCAGGCGGAACTGTTCAATGAAGCCGTGGGACTCACCGGCATCACGCTCACCAAATTGGATGGCACAGCCAAAGGTGGCGTCATTTTTGCGGTGGCAGACAAGTTGGGGATCCCAATTCGTTACATAGGTATCGGCGAAGGGATTGAAGATCTGCGAACATTCAATGCTAATGAATTCGTTGACGCCCTGTTCAGCGACGAAGATTAATAACTGATAGCAGCCAGCAATGATCCGATTCGACCACGTTAATAAGCTCTACCCTGGCGGTCACCACGCCATAAAAGATGTTAGCTTTCATCTGCAGAAAGGGGAGATGGGCTTTTTAACCGGCCATTCAGGCGCAGGTAAAAGTACCCTGCTGAAACTGATCGCATTATTGGCGAAGCCGACCAATGGCCAGATCTTTATTAACGGTCACAGCTTGAGCCGAGTAAAGAAGCAACAGATCCCCCTGGTGCGCCGAGATATCGGCATCATTTTCCAAGATCACCGCTTACTTACTGATCGTAGTGTATTTGATAATGTCGCTTTACCTTTAGTGATCGCTGGTCACAGCCATAAAGAGATGAAACGCAAAGTCTCGGCTGCGCTTGATAAAGTTGGTCTGCTTAACAAAATCAATAACCTACCGTTACAGTTATCCGGTGGTGAGCAACAGCGGGTCGGCATCGCCCGAGCGATTGTCAACAAACCGCCCATCCTGCTCGCCGATGAGCCGACCGGGAATTTGGACCCCGAACTCTCGGCCGAAATTCTTAAGTTATTTGAAGAGTTCAACCGCGTGGATGTTGCCGTACTTATCGCCACCCACGACCTCGGGCTTATCGCACGAATGAAATACCGTACGCTGACACTGCGCAACGGCCAACTGATTAATGATGGTCTGTTTCAAGATGATCGAGGACAACTGCTATGAGTCTGCTATTTAAGGAGCGTGCCGATAGCAATAGCATGAAACCAAAGCTCTCCTTTGCAGAGCAGGTTCGTAGTTTCTTTATCAATCACTTACGCCAATCGATTGCCGCGCTGGGCGATTTATGGCGCACGCCCGTCGCTTCTCTCATGACCATGGCGGTACTGGGACTCAGCCTGTCACTGCCAGCGGCGCTGTATGTGTTGCAAAAAAACGCGGTGGCGGTAAGTAGCGCATGGCAAAACGCCGCCGAGATCAGCCTATTTTTGCGCCAAGATCTCTCACCAGAAGTGCAACGGGCATTTAGTCATCGTATCGGCCTGCATCCTGAAGTCGATAGCGTCACCCTGATATCGCCAGACGCGGGCTTAGAAGACTTTAAACTGCAATCAGGCTTTGGCGATGCGCTTGCTTATCTTGATCGTAATCCGCTGCCTGCCGTGGTTGTCGTCTTACCGACGCTGGCAAACCGTGGCCCTAATGAAGCCCGGGCGCTACTGCAAAAGCTCGAGTCTGCTCGGGAAGTGGATATGGGAAAAATGGATATTGACTGGTTAGAGCGGCTAGATGCCATTATCGCCTTAATCCAAGACTCCTTTGGTGCGCTAGCAACACTGCTATTGGTCTCCGTCGTACTGATTGTCGGTAACACCATTCGCCTAGCGATTATGGGCAGAAAGGAAGAGATTGAAGTGATGAAACTAGTTGGCGCAACCGACGGTTTCATTCAGCGCCCTTTCCTTTATACCGGTCTTTGGTACGGGATCGTCGGCGCGATGATCTCATGGATCGCGATATCACTGATCATCTGGTGGTTAGCCGACGCCATTCAATACCTATCGGGGCTTTACCAAAGTAGTTTTGAACTCACCGGTATCAGCCTACTCGAAGCACTGTTCCTGCTGCTGCTTTCGTCACTACTGGGCCTGTGTGGTGCTTACATATCTGTTAAACGTCACATTGCGCATATCGAACCTGCTTGAACATCGAATGAAACTTTCTTAGTGGTTGACGGGTCTTATCGAATGGATCAGAATTCGATCTCGTCTGGATCCTGGGCGTATAAGCTCACAGACATGAAGATTTGAGTAAGAGGTACACATGACAACATCAACTCAGTCAATGGCACTTACCGTACCGTCGGGCAATATTGAGTCCTACGTGCGTATGGTCAACGCCATTCCTATGCTGACCGCTGAGGAAGAGAAAAGCTTGGCTGAACGCCTGCAGCAAGACGGCGACCTCGCCGCTGCCCGCCAGTTGATTATGTCTCACTTGCGCTTTGTGGTGCATGTGGCGAAAGGTTATGCAGGTTATGGTCTACCGCAAGCAGATCTGATTCAGGAAGGCAGTATCGGGCTAATGAAGGCCGTTAAGCGTTTCGATCCCACCGTGGGAGTACGCTTGGTCTCGTTTGCTGTGCATTGGATCAAAGCAGAGATCCACGAGTACGTACTGCGTAATTGGCGCATCGTTAAGATCGCGACCACCAAAGCGCAACGTAAGCTGTTCTTTAATCTGCGCAAGAATAAGAAACGTCTTGGTTGGTTCAATCAGGAAGAGGTGAGTACCGTCGCTGAAGAGCTAGGTGTGAGCCGCAAAGAAGTAATGGAGATGGAAGCCCGCATGAGCTCCCATGACCAAGCTTTTGAACTGAGTAACGACGATGACGAAAAGGGCACCAGCTTTAGCCCGGCGCTTTATCTAGAAGATAAAACGTCTGATTTCGCGGAAAGTGTCGAACAGGAAAACTGGGATGCTAACGCTGCGAGTCGTCTGAAATCAGCCATTGATACGCTGGATGAAAGAAGCCGCGATATCCTGCAAGCCCGTTGGCTTAGCGATGAAAAACAAACCCTGCAAGACCTAGCTGATAAATATCAAGTATCAGCAGAACGCGTCAGGCAGCTGGAAAAGAACGCGATGAAGAAGTTACGCCTAACCATGGCATAACTTGCGAACGGTCTCCTCTAGCATAAAAAACCGACCTATTATGGTCGGTTTTTTTTATTTATCAGCCCAGCTCATGAAATATGCCAGCCTTTGTCACTTGGTGTCGCTGCCAATGCAGACATAAACCCTGCAATATCAGCATCCGCCCTGTCCCAATAGACAAAGAGTTTCTGCTGTTCAGCGACATGCTTAATTTGTTGCAGACAGTAATCGATGAGAAGACGGCCAACCCCACGACGACGGGTAACATCCCTCACTGTTAAACCGATTAATGATGCCGCTTGCAGATTGAACAAACCCGCGCCAATATAGCGGCCGTTAAATTTAGCCAGCACCCAATGCACGCCAGCTTCAGCCGCCTGCTCTTCAAGCTGCTCTAGCTGCTCGGGTGTAAACAGTTTCGCCAGATCAGTACGCATCCCCTGATCCAGCAACTCAGTCGTTAATGCCGTTAAACGCATAGGAAAAAGTTCTCATTATGTCTTGGGTGGATTCTAGCAGCCAAACCGGGGAAGTCGACAGCCCCAACAACATCTCCTGTCGACTCGGTTGTGGAGCCTGTTGCATTGCCCCCTCTATTACCTCACCGATCCCAGGTATGCCCAGTGGAAAACCTGCAGGTAAGCGCTGTGTACAGTTAAACGAAGACAACCTATGTATGCTGTTTGGCCAACCACAACGGCCAGCACTATGTGACGCTTTTAAAGCCTGTGCCTCGGTATGTGGTGACAATGATGAAGCCGCCATGTTTAACCTGACGTTGCTGGAACAAGCCACCGCCAGCTAGTCCTCAGCCGCAGTGAGAGATGTTTCAGGCGTTAAACATCGATGGCAGGATCCGGCAACGATTCACAACGCCAAACCATTGCTGTCAGCAGCACCGGTAATATCTGTGTCTGGCAATCTGACTGCCAATGGGGCTGTGCCAATTTTTTCCCGAGCCGCCCAGTTTTCATCGTCGATCAACGCCGAAGCAGGTACAAGCTCGATACCCAATGCGGTCAGTTCGGGTAGTCGTTGTTGAAGCAAGGAGAGCGTTTCTGGGTAGGGGTGAGCGATCCCTACTGCATATCCCTGACGCAACGCCAGCTTTATCAGTTGATCAAACTGCCTGGAGATAGCAGCTTGATCTTGCAGATTATCCAGGAAGACATGGCGTCGCAACGCTGGTACGCCAGTGGCCAACGCAACATCCTCAGCGCAGGTATTCACACTGGTACGGCTATCGATAAAGTAGAGCGGATAATAACGCAGAAGACGCATCGTCCAAGCCATATGGGGAAGGGACTCGGTCAAGTCACTACCCATATGATTATTCACCCCCGCGACGTGGGGCAGTGACTGCAATGCTTTAATCAGCATGCTCTGCAACTCGGATTGCGACATCTCATTGGTTAATGCACCGTGCCCTAAGCGATTACCCGCCTTAGCTTCCATAGGCATATGTAACATCACTTCTTTGCCGCTCTCATGGGCAAGTCGTGCTAAGTGTCGGCTATGGGGAGTAAAAGGTAAGAACGAGAGCGTTACCGGGCCAGGCAACGCGATCACCTCTCTATCCGATGCGCTATTGCCGACATCATCAATCACCAAGGCAACACGGGCCGCAGGCTGTTCAGCCGCGAGATCTGAAGAGAGCAGGGAGAAAAAAATAGCCAAGAGGAATCGCCAATGGCAACTCGGCTCTTTTCGGCAATGATGCCAACGACGATACATAGGGCTGAGCATGCTCCGGTTAATCTCAGCCCTTGCAGTCAATCTGGATGATCCAGTGCTTGGAGTGCCGTTCTGAGTTGATTGTCTTGATTAGCGATCTGGATCTTCTTCTCGCCCTGATATGCTACCACCGTATTCAATGGCAGGGGGTTTATTATAGGGGTTAGCAGACTTTCGAGAACCACCTGTGAAGGTACAAATCTGTCCGGTGTGATCCCCTTCCCATCAATAGCCAGGCCATCAGGTGTGAAATAGTGCGCCGTCGTCAGTTTCAAAACCCCCTCTCCTGGCTGAACAGGAAATAGCGACTGGATAGAGCCCTTACCAAAGGACTGTTCACCGAACACGGTTGCCCGCCGATTCCCCTGCAACGCACCAGCAACAATCTCAGCGGCGGACGCTGAGCGACCATTGATCAATACAGCGATAGAGATACCACTGATCTTTTCACCGGTATTGGCGAAATAGATCACATTGGCCTCGTAATAACGACCACGAGTCTTTACGATCACCCCTTCATCAAGAAACAGATCCGCAACCTCTAGCGCGCTATCTAGCAAGCCGCCGGGGTTGTCCCTAAGATCCAATATCAGTCCTGACAGTTGTGGTGCTAGCGCCAACTCCTTCAATGCAGTAGCCACCTCTTGCGGTGTGGTCTGGGTGAAGCTGTTGATCTTTAGATACGCGGTGGCGTCATTTAGCATTCGCTGACTCACGCTTTTCACGTCAATTTGGCGGCGTTCGAGAGCAAAGTTAAGTAACTCTGGCTCTCCCTCGCGCTGCACAGTGAGGTGCATCAGCGATCCTGCCGGCCCACGCATCCCCATCAGCAGTGTTTCAGCATCAGAGTCCGCTAATAGCTGACCATCAACACTGATCACTCGATCACCCGCCACCACACCAGCTTCGAGCGCAGGAGAGCCGGGAAACAGATTCACAATGGTTACCTCTTGCTCGGTTATCGCGAGCTCCATGCCAACACCGGCATACTCTCCTGAGGTCACATCGGTCAAATGAGCAAATTCATTGCGATCCAAATAGTCGGAGTGGCGATCCAAATGGGAAACAATAGCGGAAATGGCATCATCAACGAGGGCATCATAAGCCACTTCATCGACGTAAAATTCTCTGATTTGTTGCAGAATGGAGTAGATCCGTGCCGCGTCCTGAAACGCAGGTGAATCTTGAGGTTTGGAAGCCAAGCCACTGCCGGCCAAGGTCAACATCATGCCTGTAGCCAAACCGATAAAGAAAGTCCAAGACCGCGATAGCAAGTGTTGCATAAGCAACTCCTGTGTCAGTCTGGCTCTGAGAGAAGGATCCGTTACTTCCGCAGTAGCCGGTTTAAACCTAGTGTACCGTGACACCTAACCCGCGTAACGCTGACGCTAAGGTTAACTACGATGACACCAGGCTGATGGATCGAGTGCTTGCCCCTGATGGCGTATTTCAAAGTATAGACCAGCGGAGCTGCGGCCCCCGCTTTTCCCCACCAAAGCGATCGGTTCACCGCTTTCTACGCGGTCACCCACGCGTTTTAATAGTGCTTGGTTGTGGCCATAGAGGCTCATGTAACCATCGCCATGATCAACCACCATTAACAAACCGAAGCCTTTCAACCAGTCAGCATAAACCACGACACCTTGATGTACTGTGTTGACGTCTGTGCCCTCTTTGGCGTTTAACATCACCCCTTTCCAGACGATATTACCCGTTCGCTGAGAACCAAAATTGCGACTAATTCGTGCATTCACAGGCCAGGAGAGTTTGCCTTTCAATGCCTTCAGGCCATCCATCTCCAACTTTTCTCGTTGCCGACGGCGCTCAATCATGTTGCGCACAGTGCGCTCATTTTCTTGCAGCTGCACCAGCTGCTGACGACCACCGGAGAGGTTTCCCTTCAACTTGCCAAGAGCGCGCTCTCGCGCCAACTGACGCTCTTCCATCTGTGCTTTTTCAGAGGCTTGACGACGTTCTAAGGATTGCAGGCGACTGGCTTGTTCAGCCAGGCGGCGCTCAACCCGAGCTAACTGACGACGGGTTTTTTTCAGCGCTTCCAGGTTCTCCATCCGCGCCTGATTCATATATTGATAATAAGTCAACGAACGTTCGATCTTGCCCGGTTCCTGCTGATTCATTAACAGCTTGATATAGTCATGATCACCAGACATATAGGCACTAACTATTTGTGCCTGCAATGCGGATTGTTGCTGACCATATAGCACTTTCAATTCTGCTTGCTGCTTCTGCGCATCGGCCAAATCATCTCGGGTACGAGTCAACTCCTGCCGTGTCATACGAAGCACTTTGGCCACTTTCGCGATCTCTTGCTCTGCATCCCGCAAGGAACTAAACAGCGCCTCACGCTTCTCTTTTTGTTCCTGCAATTGTTGCTCGGTGCGCTTAATCTGCCCTTGCAGTTGGTACAGGCGATCACCTTTTTTACTTTTCTCCGTCGCTCCCACATGAGCAATGGCGAAACAGAAAATCAGACATAAGACAAAACACAGCCTGCTCAACCAGTGAGCAGGCTGTGTTTTTAAGGAGCTAGAATACTTCAGCTCCATATGGGTTAGCTGGCCTTAACCAGTACGTTACCCGTCATCTCTTTTGGAATTTCCATGCCCATCAAGTCCAGCAAAGTCGGCGCCAGATCGCTGAGCTTACCACCTTCAACCATGTTTGCTTGCTTACCTACATAGATAAGCGGAACTGGCTCACTGGTATGAGCGGTATGCGCCTGACCCGTGGTGTTATCCACCATCTTCTCAGCATTACCGTGGTCGGCAGTGATCAAGCACTGACCGTCTACTTCTCGTAATGCCTCAACGACACGGCCAATACAGTGATCAACCGCTTCACATGCCTTAACCGCCGCTTCATAAACGCCAGTGTGTCCTACCATGTCGCCGTTAGGATAGTTACAGACGATAAAGTCGTATTCGCCACTCTTAATCGCCGCGACTAGCTTGTCGGTCAACTCTTCTGAGCTCATTTCCGGCTGCAGGTCATAGGTAGCCACTTTAGGAGAGGCAACCAGTTCACGCTTCTCGCCTACGTACTCGTCTTCACGACCGCCACTGAAGAAGAAAGTAACGTGCGCATATTTTTCAGTTTCAGAGATACGCAGCTGCGTCTTGTCATGTTTCTCCAACCATTCACCCATGGTGTTAACCAAAGCTTCTGGCGGGAAGGCACATGCGGTTTTAATGTCTGCGGCATACTCGGTGAGCATGACAAAGTCAGCCAAGGCTGGCGTTGCTTCACGTTCAAAACCGGCAAAGTCAGCATCAACAAACGCACGGGTGATCTCACGAGCACGGTCAGCACGGAAGTTCATAAAGATCAGGCTATCGCCATCTTCCATTGCCGCACTGTCTTCGCCATCGGCCTGCAGCACGGTGGCCTTTACGAATTCATCGTTTTCATCACGGGCATACGCAGCTTCCAGGCCTTCAACCGCTGTGCTGTAGGTATGAGCGCCTTTGGCCTGTGTCAGCAGGTTATAAGCTTCCTCCACGCGCTCCCAACGGTTATCACGATCCATCGCATAGTAGCGACCCACTATGCTGGCGACACGGCCTTTGCCCAATTCAGCAAACTTATCCTGGAACACCTGCAGTGAACCTTTAGCGCTACGCGGTGGCGTATCTCGACCATCTAAGAAGGCATGCAGATAAATTTTCTCTGCGCCACGGGCCGCAGCCATCTCGACCATGGCCATCAGGTGGTCTTCATGGCTATGCACGCCACCCGGAGACAACAGCCCCATGATATGAACGGCTTTATCGGCACTAACCGCTTTATCAACTGCACTAGCCAATGCAGCTGTTTCTGCGAAAGTACCTTCTTTAATCGCCAAATCAATACGCGTCAGATCCTGATAGACAACACGACCCGCACCCAAATTAACGTGACCAACTTCAGAGTTGCCCATCTGCCCTTCAGGCAAACCCACATCAAAACTTGAGGCAGAGATAAGAGAGCTAGGACAATCGGCCCACAACTTATCTAATACCGGTGTGTTGGCATTCAAAATGGCGTTGTTCTCTGGGTTTTCGCTATAACCCCAACCATCCATGATGATAAGTGCTGTAGTTTTTTTCGCTGTACTCATGAATATTTCCTAGTGTGTGCTAACTAAAATAGAAATAAAAAATTCGTTGTACTGTCACGGGTGCATATAGAAACACCCTCATGGTGCCATATTAGACATCTTTTCCAGCCATTTTTTAACCCCACAGACGACACTTGGCTGTCCATGTCGCTTGTTACAGGTATAATTCAGGCGCTCAGAGTGCGCCAACCGCACAAAACATTATCGAATAGAGGACATTTCATGCAGCAATTGGTCGAGTTTGTCAGCAGCGCTCCATTATTAAGCTTGGCTTGGGTGGGCCTACTCGGCGCACTTATCTATTCTTTTGTCGGTGCAAGTAGCGCACAAGCCCTTACACCGCAGGAAGCCACCCTGCAAATGAACAAAGAAAATGCCCAAGTGCTCGATATTCGAACAGCCGAAGAGTTCAATAAGGGCCATATTCTTGGTGCAAGTCACATCTCGTTCAATGATCTGCAACAGAAAGGGGTCGGCAACCTTGAAAAGCACAAAGAGAATCCCATTATAGTGGTGTGCGCAACCGGAGCCAGCGCTTCTCGCGCTTGTTCACTGCTTAAAAAGCAAGGTTTCAGTGCGCCATACCGCCTTAAGGGCGGCATGCTGGAATGGCAAAATGCTAAATTGCCAGTCAGCAAATAGTGGCCGCACCGATGACAGAAGTAGTTATCTACACCACTAAGTGGTGCCCATACTGCATCAGAGCAAAGGCACTGCTGGAAAAGCTGTCGCTCAGCTATCAAGAGATAGCGGTCGATGGCCAGCCAGCACTGCGAGAAAAAATGATGGAGTTAAGTGGCCGTCACACAGTTCCACAGATATTTATCGATGGAACCAGTATAGGCGGATGTGACGACTTGGTGGCACTGCATAACGGCGGCAAATTAGCAGCGATGCTGAGCCGCTAACAAAGGATATGGCAACACAAGCCACATCACAGAATTCGAACATATTACATTTAAGGTTAAGAAAATGGCTGAAGAACAAAAAACAAACGGTAGCGCAGAACAAGCAGCGGCTCCTCAATTCAACATCCAGCGTATCTACACTAAAGATATCTCTTTCGAGACACCTAACTCTCCATCTATCTTCAAAGCTGAATGGAAGCCTGAAGTGAAGCTGGACCTGGACACCAAGAGCAATAAGTTAGATGACGCTGCTTTTGAAGTCGTACTGTCGCTGACAGTGACTGCAAAAGTTGGTGATGAAACAGCATTCCTGTGTGAAGTACAGCAAGCGGGTATCTTCTCTATCGGCAACATGCCTGAGCCACAGTTGGCGCATACTCTGGGTTCTTTCTGCCCTAACATCTTGTTCCCATACGCACGTGAAGCGGTCAGCAGCTTGGTTAGCCGTGGCACATTCCCGCCACTGAACCTGGCACCAGTAAACTTTGATGCCCTGTTTGCTAGCTATGTACAGAAGAAGCAAGCTGAAGCCGCTCCAGCAGGCGCAGACGCATAAGTGATGAACGCTAACGCGTATGATATTACTGTGCTGGGGGCGGGGTCTTATGGCTCCGCCCTTGCTATTTCTATTGCCCGTAATGGCAATAAGACGCTGCTATGGGGTCATGAAGCTGATCATGTCGAGCAGCTGATTAAAGAGCGCAGTAACGAAGCATTCCTTCCCGGCATTCCATTTCCTGACACGCTGGCGCTGGAAGCTGACTTAGCAACTGCCGTTGGCGCATCGAAAAATATCTTGGTCGTTGTACCCAGTTTCGCTTTCGGTGATGTCCTTCAGCGCATGAAACCCCATTTGCAAAAAGGGGCGCGCGTAGCTTGGGCAACGAAAGGTCTAGAAGCTGACACCGGCCGGTTGCTACAGGATGTCGCCAAAGAGATCCTGGGTGACAGCTGTTCACTGGCAGTGATCTCCGGCCCCACTTTCGCGATGGAAGTCGCCAAAGGCCTACCCACAGCCATCGCGGTAGCTTCAACCGATGATGATTTTGCTACCAAGTTAACCGAACTGATGCATAACGATTCCCATTTTCGGGTCTACCGCAATCAGGACTTTATCGGTCTGCAACTTGGCGGTGCGGTGAAAAATGTGATTGCGATTGGTGCTGGCTTAGCCGATGGCTTAGGCTTTGGTGCCAATGCCCGAACCGCACTGATCACCCGCGGCTTGGCCGAGATGATCCGCTTAGGTGAAGCGCTTGGCGCACAGCCTAGCTCATTCAACGGCATGGGCGGCCTAGGAGATCTGGTGCTGACCTGCACCGACAATCAGTCGCGCAACCGTCGCTTTGGTTTGGCCCTCGGCGCTGGGCAATCGCTGCAAGAAGCTGAACAAGGTATTGGTCAGGTAGTTGAAGGTTATCGCAATACCAAAGAGGTGTACCTGCTCGCCAAACGCCTGGAAGTAGAAATGCCTATCACTGAGCAGTTGTATCAAGTGCTTTATCAGGGCAAGCCGCCAAAACAAGCGGCCGCCGCATTGCTAAGCCGCGATCAAACGTTCGAATAGCTAAGTGCCGGGGGGGCAATGACACGAACCCGGCCTTTTCCTTCATCTTTGGCTCGATAGAGCGCTTTATCTGCTTGCTGCAGTAACCAATCCTCATCCACACCGCGAAGATCTGTAGCGTGACATTCGGCGATACCGATCGAACAGTTCAACGCAATCTCGCTGGGCAGCTCAGTAATATTGGCCCATTGCAGAAGTTCCGGCATGAAATAGTGCCGCTGTGCCAATTTATGTAGTAACCGTTCAGCCACCACCTGCGCCTGAGTAGAGTCCGTGTGAGGGAACAATACAACAAACTCATCTCCGCCCCAGCGGGCAGCGACATCTTCATGGCGTAAACAGTTCTCTAGCAAACGAGCAAACTCTTTGAGCACTTCATCACCGACCCCATGACCTAAGGTGTCGTTTATCACCTTAAAATTATCCAGATCCAGATAGGCCAGCGAGCAGATTTTTGCCCCACACTGTTGCCGGATCGCCGTTAATTCCTGTTCCAATCTGGCTTGCAGTGCTTGCCGGTTGAATAGTCCGGTCAGTACATCGGTCATCGACATTTTCAATAACCGTTCGCTATGTTCCAACTGCTGTAATTGGCCGCCTAACTGACGGCTCAACAGCTGCAATGTGTCCTGATCTTGGCGGTCAAAGTAGCGGTTACAATCAAATGCACAAAGGGTCAAAATAGCAGTCAGTTCGCCACTGCTAAATAGAGGCAAGCTGACTACTGAATCATAGGTTGCTCGCTGACCACCCTCCCCTTGAAAATGGAGTCGATTGTCGACCATGATCCGTTGACTCGCTTGCACCTGCATCAAATAGGAGCTGACCTGAATATCTTCAGTCAACTCGCCTACTTGCGTCCAAAGCTGCCAATGCTCGCCCTGCCGACGATGGATCAACCCAGCCTGTAGGGTAAAATTACCGCACACCATTTTCAGGGTTTCAAAAGCTAATTGCTGAGGGCACGGGTAGCGCTCCGGCAAGGATTGCAGACGACTGATCAGCTGGATCTCACGTAACCGCTGATTCGCCTGACTCAATTTTGTGTCCTGCTGGGTCATGATCACCAGTTCATCGAGCTGTAATGACACTGGCGTTAATGCCTGATTGGGCAAGGTGCTGGTATCCACCGGCAGATTAATCTCAATATCTGACAGCATCGCCATAAACAAACGGCGAAACTTGGGCAGAGCCAAGCTATCACACATCTCAAGACTGGTAGTGAGGAGCGCATTACATGCCTGCCAGTCACCTTGACGACTGTAGACACTCACGAGCTCCATATAGCATTGCGGCAGCAGGCGTGAATCCATGTCCACCACTTGCCCCAACAAGGTAGGAGCGTCTTCGAAACGCTCCCTTGCGCCAGCGAGATTACCGGTGGCCGAACAGATAGCCCCTTGCAGTAGCGAGCGTAAAAACAGTCCTGTGCTAGATGGTCGAAAAGCCAGTCCACGCATCCGATCTAAGGATTGTTGCGCGCGCGCTAACTCACCCAGTTTAGCGTGACAAAATCCTTTGAGGCTGAACACATCATAGAGATTACGAAATGGAAAATGGGTCAGTTGCCGAATACGACAAATTTTCACCAGACGATCTAACACATGGAGCGCATCACGATAGTTACGCGTACAAAAATAGAGCCAAGCAAAATTATATAAAGTGACAACTAACTCACTGTAATCACCGAATCGACGTGCTGTCGCATAAGCCGCCAAATACTCTTTCTGCGCCTGCGGGTACTGCTCCAATAAGGTATTAAAATAGCCAATACCATTGTGCATTCGCACGATTTCCAGTGCTTCACCCAACTCTTCGCGGATCCGCGAACTGACGCCGAAGCAGCGGAATGTTTGATGGTATTGAGAGTTGTATGAGTAAATAATGCCCTTGCTGTGATAGCCTGCGGCGATGCCCTGGCGGTGCCCCATCGCTTTTGCCAAACTAATCGCTTGGTCAGTCACAACAAGCGCTGCGCTGGCTTTTAGCTGCTCATAGAACCGTAAATAATTGTAGTAATTACGCAAACAGTAGAGGCGCGAACAATCCATCTGATAGCTTTGTAACAGTTGGTTGAGCCGTTCAAACTCCTCAATATCTACTGGCGTGGTCGATTTATCGTGGGCATAGAAGTTGATAAACAGTGACTGAGCCCGAAACTTGTCATTGTCAGCGGCTTCCGCCACCTGCCGTGCCATCTGGGCATTTTGCAATGCATACTCGAAGCTCTGCCGCCGCACTTGTGTCAGCGATATCAAACACAGCAATCGCACATGGCTTTCGGGGCAGCTCAGTAACGCTTCCGCTTCCTGCAGCTGTTCCATCTCATTCAGCGCATCATCTAGCTCGCCTAAATAAAGCAGTGCTTCGGCAAGCCGCAACTGAATGCGCATCCGTGCGGTGTCAGAATTCAGTTCGCCGGCTAACAGATAGCGCGCAACCTTGACCGCCTCAGGCCAAGCCATCAGCTCCATGTTCTGCGACATCAATGCATAGCTTGGCTTATGTTGCACATGGGATTGCTTCGCCAGCTCAACCTGAGAGAAGCAAGCTGGAATGCTGTTAAGTAGATAGTGATCGTCCAACCAATCTAGAAACCCCTCCCAGCATTCATCGTCCTGCCGATGTGCCAAAGCGTATTGGGTATCCAAACAGACCATCACCATCACTGGGGCGGCTAGGCCAGCACTAACAAAAGCCTTTAACATCTCAATGGCGGATGCCGAGGCGTAATGCCAGCCTGTCACCACAATCACGGTGGGCTCAGCAAGCAGCACCTCAACCAGCTTAATCATCGCCAAACGCAACCGATCTTGTTCAAAATAGAGATCGTCAAGCACTGGCAGTTCAGTTCGCTCTGCACTGTTGCCGCCCAGCCAACCGGTTAATACCTGCTGTAACGGTTTATAATCGGTGGCGAACATCGCCATCTCATCAGCATCGAGATGGGACTCCAACATCCGCGTACGAAACAGGTCAAATAGGCTGTTATAAGGTGAGAACTCTGCGGATTTATAGTGTGGTAAATGCTTTACCGCCACGCCCTGCTGATTGGCAAAAGCCGTAGTAAAACTCAGGAAGCGCTCAGGCTCCTGGCTTTGATAGAAGCTAAAGGTAGCCTGCTCTTCATTGGCTCGCTGCCAATTAAGTTGCAACGCATCTGAAAATACCGACTGCTTAACGGACATTCCTTGGCCTGATACCTTGGGCGATATAAATAGGCAAAAAAATATACAGTATCAGGATTTTTTACACTGTTGCTTAGCTCACACTTCAACCGTAATCAGCCTATGTGAGTGAAGGGTAATTGAGCTGGCGCAAACCTTCATAGGTAATAATGGCGACCGCATTCGACAGGTTCAACGAACGGCTATCTTGGCGCATCGGGATCCGTATACGACTGTCACTTTCTATTGTATTAAGCACATCATCTGGCAGACCCCGCGTTTCCGGACCAAACAGCAGAATATCACCCGCCTGATAATTCGCCTGATGAAACGGCTGACTACCTTTTGTGGTGCATGCAAACACACGGGATTCAGGTAATGCCGTACGCAAAGCGGCTAGGTTTTTATGCCGTTTTACTGCCGCAAATTCATGGTAATCCAGCCCGGCTCGACGTAACCGTTTGTCATCCCAATCAAACCCTAGTGGTTCGATCAGGTGCAGATGGCAACCAGTATTGGCACACAGGCGAATAATATTGCCGGTATTCGGGGGAATTTCCGGCTCAAAAAGTGCGATGTTTAGCATGGGAGTCCGTCGTCGTGAAACCGCTGGCCACTCTACCAGATCCTGACGCCGAGCTCACCCATGACAAGCGATGTCCCCCAAGTATTCACTCAGCAGAGGGAGCCTTATCGTCACACATAACCCACCGAGTTCACTGCGCTGCGCCATCACTTCGCCAGCATGCGCTTCCACTGCGGCAGCCACAATCGCCATGCCGAGGCCAATGCCCCCATTTAACTCTGGCGTTCTGGCATCATCCAAGCGATAGAATGGCCGAAAGATCTGTTGTAGCTGATTATCTGGCACTCCGGGGCCATCATCTTCAACCCGTATCTCGCAATATTCAGCGGTCAGGCGTAGTGATGTCTCGATGCGCTGAGTGGCGTAGCGAATGGCGTTGCGCAGCAGGTTATCGATCGCCCGCGTCAAAAGTAACGGCTCAGCCCGATAGTGCACCTGGGGCTCCCCATGCAGCGTCAACGTCAGATGACGGTGATTGGCTTCAATCGTGGCATCATCCACCACCGACGATAGCAGGGCAAACAGATCCACCGGTTCCAAGCTTGCGCTACGGCGCTGCATTCTCGCCAACTGTAACAGCTCGGCGATCATCTCCTCCAGTTTCAGTGATTCGCTCTCGATACGTGACAACAGAGAGGACTCCCCTTCACTGCGTCGCATCAAACCGATCGCCAACTGCAAACGCGTTAAAGGGGAGCGTAATTCATGACTGACATCCCGCAGCAACTGGTGCTGCGCTTCAATCTCTGTACTCACCGCATCAGCCATGTCACTCAGTTGCCGGCTCAGCTGCCCCACTTCATCCCCACGCCGTAACAAGTCCTGCTCTGGTCTCGCCTCCAGATCACCGCTGGCTAGGCGCTGAGATACTCTGCGTAATTGGTGCAGTGGCCTTCCCAGCCGCCAAGCAAGCAAGCCACACAGCAATCCGCTCAAGACCAGAACACTACCAAACAGTGACCAGGGATGCGCCAAAATAGTGGGAAGAAACGGCAATGGCGTGTCTTTCATTGGTCGCCGCGTTACTACCTGCCACGCTTTGCCACGAATCTCAGCCGTCCACGGGCCGGCATAAAACCAGTCATCGTCTATGACACCGCGAGGCCGACCATCTGCAGCACTGGTCATCAGTAAAGAGATCACCACATCCGGCATTGGCCGGCTTGGCATCTCTCCCTCAGGGTCGATAAGAAACCAACGCTTTCCCTCCCCCGGAGGCAGACGCTCATGGCGTCGTGCTTTGCGCTCTATCTGTTCAACAAACCGATGCATATGCTCAGCCTTTCCTTGCGGAAGCAGAAAGAAAGGTTCATAGAGAAAACGCGGCAACAGCAGCACAATCAACAACATGCTGATCAGTGTCAGCCAAAACCAGAGAAACAGCTTTAGGTAGAGATTGGCTTTAAAACGTATCAATACTGTTCCATCCACAGATAGCCTTTACCCCTGACAGTACGGATCCAGTCACTTTCATCCGACCGTTGTGGCAACTTCTTGCGCAGGTTACTGACATGCACATCCAAGCTACGATCAAACGGATGCAAAGCACGCCCTAACACCGCTTGGTTGAGATAGTCCTTCGACAAAATCTCGCCCTTTGCTTTGACCAATTGCAGCAACAGGGCAAATTCGGTTGATGTCAGGTCCAGTCGCTCATCCTGCCATTTTGCTTCTTGCCGACCTGGATAGAGGCTTAACTCACCGACACTCAGTCGATCGCTTGTCGGTTCATCGCTTTTGGATACATTGGTGCGTCGCAATATGGCGCGCATCCGAGCCAACAGTTCACGATCACTGAACGGCTTTGGCAGATAATCATCAGCACCAAACTCCAACCCCAATACACGGTCGGTTTCTTCACCACGAGCCGTTAACATCAACACCGGCGTATCTTGATGCTGACGCAGCTCCTTCAGCACCGCCATACCATTGAGCCCAGGTAACATGACATCCAGCAAAATCAGATCAAACTGCGTCGTTCTGGCCTTGGCCAAGCCCAGTTTACCATCGTGAACCATGGTTAACTCATAGCCATCCAATGCCAACAGCTCCGCTAACAGTTCGCAAAGTGCGCGGTCATCATCGATGATCAATATCTTCAAACTTACCTCCACTTTTCAGCAAACTAAGCAGGCGTGACACAACTGCTAAGCTAGCAGCAAACTGCAAAAGACCTAACGACATGATACGAAAGATACACAACAACCGCAGAGGCCTTTGCAAATCTTTACTTAACCAAACCCCAGTTTGCATTCCAGTTCATACACTATGCCGTAGTTAAGCAACGCTCAAAGGAGCCTCCCATGTTAAAACGCAATCTACTTGTACTTTCGCTAGCAACCGCCTTAGTCGCCCCCATTGCCATGGCAAAACCTGGCCCAGGTGCCGGTAAGAACGGGATGCGAGAAGTGATCTCCCAACTCGACCTGAGCAGTGAACAACAAACCCAGATCAAAGCGCTATTCCAGGCACAAAAAGAGCAGCGTAAAGGGCAAAAGTCAGGTCAGCGCCAGCAGATGAAAGCCGACATGGAAGCCTTGATCACTGCCGATAGTTTTGATGAAAGCAAAGCACGTTCGCTGATCGAACAACATAGCCAGCGGATGGAAGATCGCATGGTGCAACGCCTCCAGATGCAACATCAGATCTATCAATTGCTGACACCAGAACAACAGGCTCAATTCCTGCAACTGATTGAACAGCAAAGAGATGAAAAGCGGGCTGAAAAACGTGGCAAGGGCAAATCGTAAATTTGTTTACGGTTAAAGTATCTGTCACAGAGATAACGATATACTAGGGTCATGCAAAATGATCCTGAACACTATGCGCGACTCGTACGTCGCGCAGCACTCGCTGCCACACTAACCGCCACCCTATTGATCGTAGGCAAGCTGATCGCCTGGCTAGGTTCTGGCTCAGCCAGCTTATTGGCCAGTTTGACCGACTCACTGATGGATGTCGCGGCTTCTCTGCTCAATCTAATGGCGTTGCGCTATGCCACTCAGCCTGCGGATGACCAGCATCGCTTTGGTCACGGTAAGATGGAAAGCCTTGCTGCCGTGGCACAAGCCATGTTTATCGCTGGCTCTTCCCTGCTATTGATCCTGCATGGTATCGATCGGCTGGCCCACCCTTCGCCGATTAACCAGGTCGGCATGGCAGTATTCGTCATGGTGCTGTCAACCATCGCCACTGCGGCACTATTGCTGTATCAGCGCTACGTCATCAGCAAGACCGGCAGTTTAGCAATTAAGGCTGACTCCCTGCACTACCGTAGTGATCTGTTAATGAATCTGGCGGTATTACTCGCCCTCGGCTTATCGGCCTGGGGGCTAGGCATGGCAGATGCTGTGTTGGCGATAGCCATTGGTCTGTATATGGCGTGGAGCGCGAAAGGGATCGCCGAAGATGCTATCCAACACCTCTTAGACCGAGAGTTACCGGAACAGGAAAAGCAGCAGATCCAAAGTTTGGCTGAAGCCCACCCTGGCGTCCACGGCATCCATGACCTGCGTACCCGCCAAGCGGGTGGCACCCGTTTTGTGCAGATGCATGTGGAATTAGCCGATGAGCTGCCCCTGGTAGATGCCCATCAGATCGCCGACGATATTGAAGCCAAGCTGAAAAAAGCCCTCGGCAACTGTGATGTGATTATCCACCAAGATCCAATCTCTGTGGTCACAGCCAGTCGCGCAAAAGAATGACGATACTCGTCAAACTGCTATGATGTCGGCCTGACACAAAAATTGTTCCACTTAAGTGCTAGTACACTTAGGTTTTATGGGAGAGATGGCCATGCCATTACTAGACAGTTTCACCGTAGATCACACAAAAATGCACGCACCCGCGGTTCGTATTGCCAAGAAAATGAGCACGCCGCATAAAGACCCTATCACCGTTTTTGATCTGCGCTTCTGCATCCCCAATGAAGAGCTCCTCAGTGAGCGCGGCATTCATACTCTGGAACATCTATTTGCCGGCTTTATGCGCGATCACCTGAACTCCGCCGACGTCGAAATTATCGATATCAGCCCGATGGGTTGCCGTACAGGCTTTTACATGAGCCTAATTGGTGTGCCAAGCGAACAGCAAGTGGCTGATGCCTGGCTGGCGGCGATGCAAGATGTCATCGCTGTGGCATCACAAAACGACATTCCTGAGCTCAATGAGTACCAGTGCGGCACCTATTCTATGCACTCCTTGGATGAAGCCAAGCAGATCGCGAGTGACATCATTACCCGTGGTATCAAGGTCAACCTAAATGACGAGTTAGCCTTGCCGGAAGCGATTTTAAAAACGCTTTAGGCCACTGCCGACAGCTCGTTTTTATCGCCTAACTGAGGGGCTAGCAACCCCACCCCTCAGTTAAAGAGACACCTTTCTAACACTCGGCTTTGATGGAACTGCTGTGATGAAGAGCCAGTTCAGATACCTGCTGCTACTGCGTGCCAGTTTACTCATTCTTCTCAGCCTGTTGATGCTGCTGCCTGCAGAATGGCTCGGTTCAGGTAGTCAACAACCCATCGCCACCCTATTGATCGCCTCAGGCACTTTAGGATTAATCTTCACTGCGTGGGCGGTGCGTCATGGCCATGGATTAAATACCCTCCACCTGTTTATTCAACTGCTGCTGGACACCGCCTTGCTAACTTGTTGGCTTTGGTTCAGTGGCGGAGCCAGCAACGCCTTTGTTTCACTGTTGCTACTGCCCGTTGCACTCGCCGCAATCTGCCTACCCCGCTGGCTTCTGGCCTGGCTAACCATCGCCGCTTTGGGCGCTTACACCCTCTTGCTCTGGCAGCTCCCCACCAGTCATCACGGCCACCAGCAGATGCAAAGCCACTTCATTGGCATGTGGGTCACCTTCCTCGCCTCAGTACTGATGATCACGCTGTTGGTGGCCGGACTGGCAAAACGCCTACAGCACAAAGAAAAAACCATCGCCCTATTACGGGAAGAACAGCTGCGTCACGAACAACTACTGACGCTGGGGATCGCTTCAACTCAGGTAGTTCATCAATTTGCCACCCCACTCAATACCATGCAGTTAGTCGCTGAATCGCTACAAGAACGCTATCCAGACGAGGAGTTAGTGGCTGACTTGCAGCGCCCTCTCTCGCAATGCAGTCAACAGTTATCGCAGTTCCGAAAAACCGCACAGCAGAGCCAGATCCAGCAACAGCAACCCTGTTCGCTGATACAACTGATGAATCAGCTAAAAGAGCAAACCCTGTTGTCGCTGCCCGCCGCGCAGTTAACTTTGCCCACCCAGGTTCCGGCGCTAACTGTCATCGATGATCCCGCGCTGGTTCCCGCACTAATGAACCTTATCGCCAATGCGTTTCAGGCCAATCAGTACCACTGCGAAACAACCGCCGAAGTGATCATTAATTTTCAACGCGAAGCACAAGGCGTACGGATAGAGATCCGCGACTTCGGTCCCGGCATAGAGAACTCACAACTCACTCAATTGGGATTGGAACCGGTGCCAAGCAAGCAGGGCTTAGGGGTCTCTCTGCTGCTCAGTCATGCCACATTTGAACGTCTCGGTGGACATTTGACGATGGCGAACCACCCGCAGTGCGGTGCCATCGCCACTGTTTACCTGCCGATGGCAGAAGATCAGGAGGTAGAGAGTGACACGCCTGCTGATCATTGATGATGATCTCGATTTCAGCCGCATCGTTGCCAACAGGCTAAGTAGCCAAGGGTTCGATTGTGCCGCCACACACCATACCAGTGATGCGCTACTTGCCGCTCGGGAGCATCAGCCAGAATGCATTCTGTTAGATATGAAGCTAGCAGATGACAGCGGGCTGAACCTTATCGCACCACTCAGGCAGCTGTTACCTGACAGTCGCATCGTATTGCTTACCGGATACGCCAGTATTGCGACTGCCGTTGCAGCGATGAAAGCAGGTGCCGATGACTATCTGACCAAGCCCGCCGACACAGCCACTATGACAGCGGCCTTAACTGGCTGCAGACCCGCCCCCACCATGAGTGAGGCACCGATGTCACCGGAACGGCTTGAATGGGAACATATACAGCAGGTGTTAAAAGCCAACCTCGGCAACGTGTCTCATACCGCCAAGCAGCTCAATATGCATCGCAGAACGCTGCAGCGGAAACTAAAAAAACGCCCCGCATCAGAATAACGGGGCGGCCTAAAGGCTTAACTATCAAGCAACCGAATAGCTAAGCGTGAGAGTGGCAAAAGTTGCCGCAGAGCTAAAACAGGTAGTGTCCCTGAAGCCAAACGGTGCGACCCGTACCGGGTAATCGTTCTGCCAACGCCAGTTCGCTGCCGTTGACCCGGTTGTATCCCGCCAGATGATCCTGATAGGCGTGATCCAATAGATTTTCTACCCCGGCCCTCACTTCAACTCCGCTCTGCCATTGGTAATTAAGCTCAAAGCCGACAATGGCGTAACCGGCGGTGGTTTTTTCATTATTGGTAGCAGAGACATCATCCTGCGCAGCATAGCCATGCCACTGCAGCGCCATCTGCCACTGCGAGATCTCATATTGCAGGTAAACGCCCATATTCGGCGGCGCTATGCGGTAAAGGTTGTCATCAATATCCCGACGCTTGCCGCGGATATAGGTAGCTTGGCCACCTATTGTCCATGCGGTACTCAACAGCCCATACCAACTGAGATCAGCGCCATAAAGCTCGGCATCCAAATTACTAAACTGCAGCGGCTCCTCGGCACCCATCATGGCAGCCACATTGAGAACCGCATCATCGGTCACCGGTGTTCCCTGAATATAATCATCAATACGCTGGTAGAAAACGCGTGGTGAGATAAACCAATCGTCAGACAAGTAATCAAGCCCCAGATCGATCTGCCAGGCGGTTTCGGGGTCAAGATTAATATCACCGACATAGGTTTTTCCATCGGCCAAGCCCCCAGTGGACTGCATCGGTAACCACAAATAGCGCTCTTGATAAGCGGCGGCACGCTGCTTGATCCCCAGCCCGACCACCCCACGCCAGCGCGGAGCCAGTTGGTAACCAGTAACAAAGGCGATATCGGCCAACGTATCGTCAACGCTTTTATCCGCCTGATTAAAATCCTGCATCAAGCCGCCAATATTGGGGTTCATCATCGCCGCTGAATGGTAGATATCTCCGGCATCGGCTTCGACATATTTAACCCGCGCCCCCCCAAGCCAATCCCACCCTTGGCGACTGCCTTGCCACTCAACGAAAGCACCAAACCGGCGATCTTCCACATCATTAAAATTTTCCACCAAGAACATGGCATTATTAGGGTTGGTGATGGTGGCATCATGATTGGAGATCACGCCATCCAATCCGAAAAGCAGTGTTTGTGTCTGCTTCTGTTCGGTGTTTAATTCGTGCGCTAACGTTAATCGCCAATCAACACTGTCACTGGTCGCTTTGGTCTTACGGTATCTTTGTGGTGAGCTATTTTGTCGCAAGCGATAGTTATCCATCACATGATCCGCATCGGTATAACCCACCAGTGCCGTTACCTCGCCGAGCACAGTTTGATAGCCACCTTTCAACGCCATACGGTGGGTGCGAATGTAATCAATATCCATCGGTAAGGCGGGTGTACCGGCGTCCTTGGTGTCTAGATATTGATATTCCCCGCCCATGTAGCCGGCAGCGAGGCGATAGCGATAATCGACGCCACCAGAGCGCTTGTGGTATTCAGTGGGTTGGATATCACGGCCATCGCCATCCTCTTGGTCATCTCGGCCATACAGATCTTCAACGAACAACACCGCCCCATGATCTTGCGAACTCAGATGCAAACGCCCAGCCAGATCAGAGGCTCGGCCATTGTCTTGATAGCCAGCGCGGGTTTCACCATTAATCGCCAGATCTTGACCCATGGTAAAATCTGCTTGATACGCTTGCGAGCTAACCGCGCCCCCTAAGGTGTCCATACCGGCGCTGACTGGCGCAACACCGCGGAACACCTGCAACTGCTCAGTATTAATAGCGGGCGCATAGCTTAATGGCGCATCCATCGCATTAGGGCCTGCTCCCACCACCGGACGCCCCGCGACAGAGACGCTGACACGATCACCATACAGCCCGCGATATTGAGCGATCCCCGACACCGGACCATTCTTATTGACGTCAGCGCCAGGTATCGCTTTTAGCCAGTCGGCGACATCCGGGGTTGGGGTTGGCGCTTGTATTTCGCCCATCCACTGACCGACATGCCGCTGGCCGTGCACTTCAATATGTTCAATTTCGTCGGTTTCCCCGTAGGAGGGCGGAGACAAAAGGCACAGGCCAGTCGCAAGCAGGGGTGGCAACAACACGGCTTTGTTCATCATTGTTATTATGAAGTTTTTGAAATGTAAGGGAGTTGTAGCTATTTTCGATGCAGGTAATAGCGGCGGGCAATCAACAATCGACGAACTGCGACAACTTGTCGCAGTTCATTTTTCGATACTAACAGTGTAAATAGCTTAGGGCGTAAAAGCCGGAAGAAGCAGACACATCAGACAATACTCACTGTGCCTTTTTCGGCACGCCCGCCTCTGGTTGTAGTAGCTCAGCACTAACATGCACTTCAGCCGTGTGATTGATCTTGGCAAAGAAACTGCGGTTGCGCCCTGCGGCTTTGGCTTCATAGAGTGCTTGATCCGCTCGTTTTAGCAGATCACCCATATCATCGGTAGGCAGCGCCACGGTCAGTCCAAAACTAACCGTAAAGCGCGGTTCATCCAGTAACGCTGCCAACTTAAGACGAATACGCTCAATCAGTATCTCAGCGCCATCCCGGTGGGTCATTGGCAGCACAATCACAAACTCTTCACCACCGACTCGCGACAGACTGTCGCTTCTACGCAGCTGGCGCCGCACCTGATCACAACAGCGTACCAGCACCTGATCACCGACATCATGGCCAAAGTTGTCATTAATCGATTTAAATTTGTCGATATCAAACGTGGCCACCGCAAGAGGATGGCCATAACGGCGTTGACGAGCCAGCTCACTTTTCAGCAACTCGGTAAGATAGCGTCGATTCCAACAATGAGTCAGCGGATCTCGCAACGATTTCTCTCGTAATTCCACTTCTAAAAGCTTTTGCTCACTGAGGTCCAAGCAAGATCCGACATAATTAGTCACCCGACCACGTTTATCTTTTATCGCATGGATCTCCACCAACATAGGGTGGCTGCGCGCATCCGCTAACTGACACCATACTTCACCCCGCCAAAAGCCCTCTTTCAATAAACGCTTTACCATCAACGCATAAAAAGTGGGTTTATGCTCAGCGGACTTCAGCATATCTGGCAGCTGGCCAATAATTTCTGTTTCTTTATAACCAGTAATTCGCTCAAAACTGGGATTTACATCCTGCACGTGTCCTTGCTCATCGGTCACGATCACCGCAGACATCGATTCCACCATCGCTTGAGACAAACGCCGCTGATGCTGGGCTTTAGCCCGGCCGCCACCAATACCGCCAGCAATAATCGCGAGCAAAAATACTAAGCCAGCACTTATCGATAAGGTCACCAACATACTTTTGATTGGTTCCATGGCGGCCAACTGGACGGCATTATCAGAAATGCGGAGCACCAAATAAAAAGGCTTTCTAAATTTTCGTTCCGGATCGACACGGTTGTACACAAAAGTCGCATGATTACCGGTAAATACACCGCTATGGGTGCCCACGCCTTGAGATTTCACCGTTGCCCAGGCTTCCGGGTAATCATTTTGAAACTTGTGGTGACTGCGTGATGGATAGCGGTTGCCATAAATTTTTGTCATATCGTGGTGGAAGGTGTAGTACCCGTCCTGACTCACCATCATGGGCTCACCCACCACCATCTGCGGCAACGATCTTAGACGAGCAACGAGGCGATCGGCCTTCAACGTCAGCATTAAGTAACCGGCTTTTTTGCTGGCAAACTCTATCGGTGTAAACACCCGAATGGTCGCGTCTAATGGCACGACTGGTTCGTTTTTCTCATCTTCACGGAACTCAGGCGGGGGGTAGTATTTCTCATCAGAGCCTAGCTGTTGCACATAAGAAAACTCTAAAGAGTTAGCCCAATTAAATTTTTCCTCACTAGGTAAGCGTGTAATAGAGCCATCTTCGAGCCGATAACTGCCGACCAACTCCTGGCCTGTCAAATCGATTAGAGCGAGTTTTTGATAAGCGAGTCCCGCTTCTAATATGGCAACCCAGTGTGCTTCAACAGCATGTCGGCGCCCGGCAGTATCACGGATCAAATAATCCCTGACCAAACTGTGATGCGACAACAGCTCCAAGGTTTCGTTGATCAACTCAATCTTATTGTTGAGGACCAACTCCGCCACCGCCAATTTGTTCGCCGCATTACCAATCAAGGTATCCGTTTTCAGCGCTATCACTTTGTTGTAGCTTTGAAAACCGACAGCCACCACGAGCGCTTCAAGAACAATGAACGTCGCAAAAAAATAGCCGAAAAATGCGCCCCAAGAACGTCGCCTCATAAACCAACCACTCACTACCTATCGATTGCTAACCTACTGAATCAATAGTAGTAGAGAATGGCCGGCTACTCTGTGGCTTATGTCGTTAACGTTCCGCTAATGCGACCTGCATCCGCTTTATCGCTTGTTCAAGGGTGGCGTGGGTGCAACCAAAGTTCAAACGAATAAAAGAAGGTGCGCCAAAATCGCGTCCAGGGGATAAACCCACACCCGCTTTTTCAAAGAACTGATGAGGACAATCCAACTGCAGTTCGCTGGCATCAATCCAAGCCAAATAAGTCGCTTCGATATGCGCCAAAGACAACCCGGGCATCCCGGCGATCGCCTGCTGTAAACGATCTCGATTACCACGCAGATAATCTAACTGCGCAGACAACCATTCATCACCGTCACGGTATGCCGCTTCTGCAGCGGTATAACCCAACAGATTAATATCCGGCACAATACCTCTTTTGGCACGGATAAATTTTTGCCGCAGCTCTGGGTTAGGAATGATCGCAAATGAACAGGCTAAACCGGCAATATTAAAGGTCTTTGAAGGAGCCATTAGCGTCACGGTGCGCTGCGCTGCATCATCATTGAGGCTGGCGAATGGCACATGCTTTGCGTCTTCATCTAGCAGCAAGTCACAGTGAATGTCGTCGGAACAGACGGTCAACTGGAACTCTTCGGCCACTGCTCTAATAGCCTCCAGCTCGTCACGGGTATAAACGGTTCCCCCCGGATTATGTGGATTACACAGCAACAACAGCTCAGCATCGGCTGCTTGACGGCGCAGTTCATCCAGATCTAACTGCCAGCGACCATCAATCAATAGCATGGGGGTTTTAAGTAGCTTGCGCTTGGATAACAGCACCGACGACATAAACGGAGGATACACAGGCACTGGCGTGATCACCCCAGCCCCTTCACTGGCAAGAGAGCGGGTCGCCACATTCAAGCCACAAACCAGCCCGGGCAGATAAACAATCCAGTCAGCTTCGATCTGCCAATCATACAATCTAGCCATTCGCTCGATAATGGTCTGATTCAGCGACTCTGGCGCTAAGGTGTAACCAAAGACGCCATGGGAGATCCGTTGATGCAATGCATCCATCACCGCTTGGGGAGCACGAAAATCGGTATCAGCCACCCACATAGGTAAAATATCTTGTCCCTGGTAACGATCCCACTTCTGACTGGCCGTCTGTAAGCGATCGACCGGCGTATCAAATAAGTTTCTCATCGACATTCCTCATATTTATTCCTTGCATGATAAGGAGTGTGGTGGCAAAAGTGTACCGTGGAAATAATAACTATTACTTGGAAATCACAATGCTCTGGATCGTCGTGAGTTTTGGTCTGTTCGTTGTTCTATCACTGTACCTCTATACCCGCTCAGAAGTATTAAAACGGGATCTTCATCTTTCCCGCCGTCAACTGCGGCAAGCGGTTGGCAATAGCCACAATCGCGATCAATTCTGTTTACTGCTGGTGAAAGAGGTGCAGCAGCTTTGCCTTTATCAACTGAAGCGTCAACCAGCGACTGATGACACCCCATGGCGACTGCTGTTACTGGAAAAGCTTATCGACGTATGCAGTGAAGAGATGCAACGTAAGACCAAACCCAGTGAGCTATTCATTGTGCATGAAAAACGTGGTCTAAATGCCATCTCGCTGGAACAGTGGCCGCATTTTATTGCCAGACAACCCGAAGAGTTTCAGCATCTTTGGCGCCAGGACAATGGCGAAGCATTCATACAATGTTGTCGTATGCTTGCCCAGCAGAACGCCAAATCGGATCGCCCCGCAAGCCAAACCATTGCGGTATAAATTCAATCAATATCCTTCATACTAGGTAGCAATTGACCGCGACAAAGGTTCGCGGTTACTCTGCCCTGTCAATTGCCTGATCCATTACCTAATCAGAGGCCATATGTCCCGCTATCTCGTTATTTTTTGCACGCTTTTTTTCGTTTTTTCAGCCTCAATTCAAGCTGAAACTGACACCGACTCAACCATACCGGCAGAGAAACGAGCGGCAATCATGAAGCTGATGGAGATCACTGGCTCAGATCAGATGGGTAAGATGTTCGCCGATATGTTTATCAAGCAAAGTGCAGCCGCCATGCAGCTGGCCTACCCAGATATTCCCGCTCGCGCCATTGATGTCATTGCTGATGAAGTTAATCAAGTCGTCGACGAAGAGGTCGCCAAAGGCGAGCTACAACGCTCACTCATGCCTGTATACCATCGCCATTTCACGCTCGAAGAGCTAAACGTATTGCTCGCTTTTTACGAGTCGCCAACAGGGCAAAAATCGATCCGCATCATGCCGCAGTTAACGCAAGAGAGCACATTGATTGGTCAGGCTTGGGCACAGCAACTTAGCGGTAAATTGCAATTGCGCCTCAGCCAGCGCTTCCAGCAAGAGGGTCTGCTACCCTCAGCTAATAAGCCTGCAGCAACAGAATAACCGGAATGGCTAATGCTATCTGAATCTCAACTGAACGCAGCGCAAGCGGAGTCGATCCAAGCGGAATTGGAGCAGATTGTCTGTCGCGGGCGCTTCGCTGGGATCAATGAGATTGCATTAGATTGGGCCTGTTACCACCCCGAAGGCGCCACCGAGGTCGTACTGGTGGTCAACGGGCGAATAGAAAGCCATTACAAATATTGGGAAACCATCGCTGAACTGGTCACCGCTGGCTATGCCGTTTTTACCTATGACCACCGTGGCCAAGGTGCTTCGCAGCGGATGACGCAAAACCCACACAAAGGTTACGTCGAAGCATTTCACTATTACAGTGACGATCTCCACCAGCTCTGCCAACATGAGTTATGGCCACGACAGTACCAGCAGACTCACTTACTGTGCCACTCAATGGGCTGCTGTGTCGCCGCTCACTACCTGATTGCCCATGCGCCTCATATCTGTAGTGTTGCATTTTGTTCGCCGATGTTTCAGATCCACAGTGGCAAAATACCTGAGTTCTTGGCCAAGCAATTAGTAAACAGCTGGGCTTTCTGCAGCCGATTATGCTGCCACCTATTTGGCGGTGAACCCGGTTATTTTCTGTTTGGCTCCAATTACAAAGACAAGCCCTTTAACAACAATCTGCTCAGTCACAGTAGCGCCCGCTACCAACTATTTCGCGCCCTTTACCAATCTCGTCCTGAATTACAGCTAGGCAGCCCAACGCCACAATGGGTCGAAGAAGCCGTGCAGGCCTGCGCTGCCGTGCTGCAGCATGCACACAAAATACGCCTGCCCATCCTTATTCTGGAAGCAGGTGATGATGAGATAGTCGACCGGCGAGGTATCGTCGCCTTTACCGCCGCAGCGCAAGAGTGTCGACACCACTGTATCGATGGGGCTAAGCACGAGCTACTGATCGAAGCGGACCAATTTCGTCAGCCAACGATGCAAGCCATACTCTCATTTTTTGCCCAAAATAGCGCCAAAGCGGGGCTTCAACACTAAACTTAACTAATCCATGTTGTTGCGGAGTACCATGATGATAAAAGCGATCGTTTCAGATCTTGACGGTACCTTACTAAACGACCATCACACCGTTGGCGACTACACCCAACGCGTATTGAATGCATTGACTCAGGAAAAAGGGATGAAATTGATCCTTGCCTCCGGTCGTCACTGGGCGGATGTCGAAATGATCCGGCAAAAGCTCAACATGGAGATTTTTCTCATCACCAGCAACGGCTCTCGCGTCCACAATCGTGAGGGACAGTGCATCTTTCGCCATGACATTCCCGCACCACTGGTTGAATCTCTGCTACAAGAGCAATTTTCAGACAATATTAAGATCAATATCTATCAAGATGACAACTGGTGGGTGACGCGCCCACACCCGGAAATATTAGAATTTCATAAGGATTCCGGCTTTAAATATCAGATTGTGGCTCACGAAAAGCTGCCAACATCGAATGTCGCCAAGCTATTTTGGTTAGGTGAACACGAAGAGCTGCTCGCACTGGAAAGCCGTCTAAAAGCCACCCATGGTGACGCCCTCAGTATTGCGTTCAGTTTACCTATCTGCCTGGAAGTCATGGCTGGGGGCGTTTCCAAAGGAGAAGCACTGAAAGTGGTAATGGATGCCAAAGGCCTGACAAGCGATCAAGTCGTTGCCTTTGGCGATGGCCTCAACGATCAACAACTCCTTGAAGTTGCAGGTCATGGCGCCATTATGGCCAACGGCTCAGACGAATTAAAACGCAGGCTACCAGGCCTCCCGGTGATAGGCAGTCATGTCGATGAAGCCGTCGCCCACTACTTGAGCGAGCACTTCTTAAGCCAATGATTAGTGCTGGGTTTGCACGCCAAACGCAACATCACTAATAAAGAGCTCACTTAAATGCCGTGATGATTGCCGCATTTTGTTACAACTTCTTCACAAACTGGCTCAAATTTGAGCTGAATTATGGTATTTTTAGCCGAACCACGTGCATCATACGTGTAATTACCAGTTTGTATTGATTCATCAGATTCAGGAAGTCGACATGCTTCGGTTGTTAGTAATGCTTTGCCTCGCTTTCTCGCCACTGGCACAAGCAAAGATATATCAGTGCCAAGATGGTTCATTTCAAGACACGCCCTGTGCCGACGCACCAGGCAGTGAAGTCAATGTACTGGCATCACCAGGTAGCAAACCCAAGGCAGAAATTTGGGGTGGGCTAGATGAGCCTGCAGAGTCTGACGGGCAAGTAGTCCACACCACCAAAGGCCATCAATGCCAAATGGACTATCAAACCCGCTCCGCAATCAAAGACGGTATCCGTGCTTGGACAGTTCGTCGTTGCATGACGATGGCGCAGGTGCGGAAAGTGAGTCGCGGTCTCGACTTCCGTGAGTACAGCCACGTCAATGGTGAAGGCTCAGAAGTTGTAGAATGGGTATTTCAGGATTACCGCCCGCAACGCGTGGTATTTATTGAAGGCTTGGTCGTGGATATGCGCTAACGCGCGTATCCTTCATTCCCCGTTATTTATCACCACTTAATCTGCAAACTCAGCTCACATCTCCCTCGATCAAGCTTGAAAAAATGCCTTGATCAACAATACTTTCCCTACACTAATCAATAATCTTCTTTGATATTGAATAATCAGGTTGAACCACGTTTCGCGGGAGAGTATTCATGCTGATGCCAATGCATCTCGATAATCAAACCATTATCGCCATGGTGGTCGATAATATGGAAGCGATGCGCAAAATCACCAGCGAACAATTACGCAAACTAGGGGTAAAAGAGGTGATCCACGCCAAAAACGGCGCTGATGCTCTATTACAACTAACCAAACGCCGAGTAAACATCATTCTTAGCGACTGGAACATGCCGCAAATGAGTGGCTTTGAGCTACTAGAGCAGGTAAAGGAAAACCCTTCAACCGCGAATATTCCCTTTATTTTGATCACTGCCGATGCGGAACGCGAGCATGTACAGCAAGCGATTCAGATGGGAGTGACCGACCTACTGGTAAAACCCTTTACCACTGGAGACTTAAGAAACCGTGTAATCAAAGCGCTCACCGATAAGCCAAAAGCCGCTAAAATACGACGCTCAGCCTCAGAACAGAAAGCCGCCGGTAGCTCAGCAGACGTCAAACAAAGTAACGCCCAACCAACCATTTTAGTGGTCGATGACACCCCAGATAATTTAATGTTGATCTCCGGATTACTAAAAGACACCTATCGTCTTTTATTGGTCAAAGATGGCGCCAAAGCGATCGAAATCACCCAATCAGATACGCCCCCCGACCTCGTACTGCTCGATATTATGATGCCGAAAATAAGTGGCTATGACGTTTTGCGCGCCATGCGGCAACATCCGCAGTCAGAAAATATTCCTGTCATTTTAATCACCGCCCTCCACGACATAGAGCATCAACTGAAAGGGTTCGACCTAGGCGCTGTTGATTACGTTAAAAAACCGATTGAGCCACAGCTTTTAAAGCTACGGGTACGTAACTTAATGAGTTACGTCATGCATCATAAGCAGTTGCAGGATGACTATGACACCATGCTCGAAAATCGTGAGTTACAAGATGAAGTGGAACGGATCCTGAAGAACGATCTCACGTCGCCATTAGATGACATCATCAAACTCGCCGAACAGATCGGTACCCAGCGAGGCATTGGCCCTGACATCAAAGAGAAAGCGATGCAGATCGATGAGATGGCACTGCATATCTTGAATATGGTGAATCTCTCATCCGAACTTTACAAAGTTGAATCGGGTCAATTCACACTAAAACCCAAACCCTTTCAACTCTTACCCTTGTTGGAGAAGCTGTTTGAGCAGGCAAAAAACAGCTACGCCTCAAAACGTCTCATGCTGTTTCTCAACCATGATGAAGAGGACTTGTCATTAAAAGCCAATGCCGATCCGCTTTGGTGTTACTCAATTTTTTATAATTTGATCCGCTTTGCCTGTGAATCGGCACCAGATAAAACTCAGGTATCTTTGACACTCAGGGCACGGCAGCAACTCGAGGTGATCATCAATTTCTCCGGTGTTTTGACTGCTCAGCAACAAGCAACGCTGTGGCAAAAAAATGCCAAACATCAACATGCTATCGGTAATTACACCGCCAGACTACTCACCGAGGCGCAAAGTGGCCGAGTGGAAAGCTCCAGCGATGAGATCAATGACAACACCAGCATCATGATCGCGCTGCCACAGGCTGCTTCACGATAATGACCATGTCGGGAGCTATCTCTCATGCCAGTTGAGGTGATCTTCGGCCTCGGTATCTTGCTGTTGCTAGCACTGCTGGTTAATGCTGCACTGCTATATCGTTCAACGGTACGCGCTGTGACTACACATCGCAGTGGCCAACGCTCCAAACTGCTCGCCAGTACTGCCATTTTGTTACTACTCGCCCTGATTCTGCTGATCACCCAAGCCGGCTTAGCGACATCTAAAAAACGGATGCAAAATCAGGCGGTGGATACACTGGCGGCCGTGACTGACACCATGGAAGCTGCCCTGGTCAGCTGGTTGGATGGTTGGAAATTCCGGGCGACATCCGTGACCGGCTTTCCTCGCTTTAAACATCTGACAGCTGATTTACTGAAAGTACCGCCTAACGCGATAGCACTAAAACAAAGTGCACCGCTGCAGACCCTACGGGATATGTTCCAGCGTGTTCGCGATAGTTATGGTGATATGGGCTTCTTCATTATCAGTCCAAACCGAATAAACATCGGCTCGATGCGGGACGATAATCTGGGCCAGATTAATATCATCGACCATTATCACAGCTATTTACTTGCCCGCGCTTTCAACGGCGAGACTGTGCTTATTCCCCCGATGCAGACTGACGTGGCCTTGCCTACGAAGAGCGGGGAGCTAAGCCATAATGTTGCGACCATGTTTATTGCCTCACCGATAAGAGATGATAGTGGCGAAGTCATCGCAGTGTTGACCTTGCGTATCGACCCTATCGGTGAGTTTCGTTCTCTCACGGTCAGCGGCCAATTCGGCAGTTCGGGGGAATCCTACTTTGTCAGTGATGATGGACGTATGCTTTCCCCTAGCCGATTTGAACCCTCACTCCAGGCCATGGGGCTGTTGGCAGAAGATACCAGTTCGGTGCTCAACGTTACCCTAAACAATCCTGGCCGAGATCTCCACGATGCTCCCCTACAACCATCAGAACGAGACTCTCTTCCGCTATCCTTCAGCGCAGCGCAGATCGCTGCGCAGAGTACCGGTAGCCATAGCGAAGGCTATATGGATTATCGCGGGATCCAGGTGCTGGGCGCATGGCGCTGGGTCGACGAATTGGGCTTCGGAGTCGTCACTGAGATCGATCGTAATGAGGTATTAGAAGGCTATCTAGAGCTGAGAAACATTATCTCCGTCATCATTGTCTGTATTCTATTGCTATGTCTGATGATGGCATTACTCATCTTTTGGATAGGTCGCGAGGTCACCCTAAAGCTGCAGCAAGCCAATGCCCAACTCGAACACAACGTAGCTGAACGAACCTCCGATCTCAAAGACCGCGAAAATATGCTGTGGACGTTGTATGAATACTCCCCTGTCGCCTATGCCAGCCTCAACAGCGATGGTGGTTTTATTAAGCACAACGCGGCCTTTGCCGAACTGCTCGGTTATGACCGTCATGAATTTGAGCGTCTGACTTGGAACAACTTGTTACCCCCAACACAAGTCGAGGCAACGGATACCGCCTTTGATCACCTCGCTGCAGGCGACGAGATAAAAGATAAAGATGTCATACTACTGCGGCACGACAACACCAAGGTGACTGTCTCGCTGTCGGTAAAACCGACCGAAAACAGCAACGAATTGAACCTCTCTGCGTTAGATCTCTCAGCCCGAGAACAAGTCTTACAGCAACTTTCAGCCAGCGAATACCAGTTCCGAACCCTGACAGAGAACCTGCAAGGCGCCATCTTCCGCTATGAAATACACAACAATAATCTGGCACATGCCAACGCCGTCTATATCAGTCCACGCTGGCAAGAGATCATCGGTTTTCCAGCAGAAGACTACCTTGGCAGTCAACCAAAGCGGAAGCTGTCGGAACTCATAATCACGGAAGATCAACACATCATTCCGCAAGCGTTATTCATATCCCAAAAAGAGCGCAAGCCGACCGATGTAACAATAAGACTGCACCGAGGTGGTGATGCCAATGACATGAGGATTGTCAGCATCAGTGCGTCATTCAATTTTGACGAACAGGGTATAGCAACCCTGTTCGATGGCACCATGTTCGACATTACCGAGCAACAACAGCTGCAACTAAAGCAGCAAGAGAGCGATGCGCGAATACGCAATATTCTGGAAACCGTTCCTGACGGTATCATCGTTATTAACCAACAAGGGATAGTCGAAACATTCAGCCCTGCCGCCGAACGTATGTTTGGCTATGCCGCCTCAGAGGTGGAAGGACAAAATGTTTCCATGCTGATGCCCGCAGACATCGCAATTCAGCACGATAATATTTTAGCCAATTACTATCCTGGCAAACCCTCTAGCGTCGTTAACAATGAACGTGAAGTGACAGGTAAAACTAAAGCTGATGAAGAGTTTCCGATGAGCCTGATGGTTGGCAAATCAACTCGAAATGACCAGCTCAGCTTCACCGGTATTGTCAGAGACATCACTAAGCGCAAACAAGCAGAGGACAAACTGAAAGAGAGCGAAGACCGACTTGATGCCGCTTCATCAGGGGCCGGTCTTGGGGTCTGGGATTACTATCCCACCCAAAATATCGTCATGGTCAATCAACATTTCGCTCATATGCTGGGCTATTCAGCCAAAGAGCTCCTGGTTTCCAACGAGAAATGGTCAAGTATCAAAGGGGGACATCAAGGCCTGCAGCAGGTGATCCACCCTGATGACAGAAGCATTAACGATGAACATTTAGCTGAACTAAAAAGAGATCCCAGCGCCCCTTATCAGAGCGAGATCAGACTAAAGCAAAAAGATGGTCAATACCGCTGGTTTTTAAACGTTGGTCAGGTCTCACGCAAAGATAGTCGAGGCTACCCAGTACGATTCAGCGGTGTATTTCTGAATATTCAAAAGCAAAAAGAGCTACAAGCGGAGACCTCCAAGGCAAAAGAGATAGCAGACTCAGAACGACAACGGGCAGAAGAGGCTAATCAGGCGAAAAGTGACTTTCTCGCCAATATGAGCCACGAAATCCGCACCCCAATGAACGCGATCATCGGCATGTCGCATTTGGCCCTGCAAACAGAGCTCAGTCATAAACAAAGAAACTATATTGAAAAAGTGCATCGCTCTTCAGAAGCGCTGTTGGGCATCATCAATGACATCTTAGACTTCTCGAAAATCGAAGCTGGCAAGCTGGATATTGAATTGATCCCATTTCGTCTCGAAGACGTGCTAGATGGTTTAGCCAATCTTGTTGGGCTTAAAGCTGAAGAAAAAGAGCTGGAATTGCTGTTCGATATTGAGCCTGACCTGCCCACAGCACTGATAGGTGACCCCCTGCGTTTAGGGCAGATCCTAACAAACCTGGGTAACAACGCAGTGAAGTTCACCGAGTCTGGCGAGATAGTGATCTCAGTAAATAGCAGTAAGCTCAGCGATGACTCAGCCACTCTCTCTTTCGCTATCAGAGACACTGGCATAGGGATGACGGACGCACAGCAAGCCAAGCTGTTTCAACCCTTTACCCAGGCCGACAGCTCCACCAATCGGAAGTACGGTGGCACAGGACTGGGGCTGGCCATCTGCCGCAAATTAACAGAGTTGATGGGCGGCGAGATCAGCTTACAAAGCCAACCAGACGTTGGCAGTACATTTAGCTTTACCCTGACATTTCAAAGACAACAGGTGGAGCTCGCCCCCACACGAGCTGGCGAAGATGCCGTGGCCAAGCTCAATATCCTGGTGGTTGACGACAATGCTTCAGCCAGAGAGATCCTTTGCAGCCAGCTATCCCGCTTTGGTTGCCAAGTAGATGCTGTAAACAGTGGTCAGCTGGCCATTGAAGCCCTCCAGCAACAGAGTTATCAATTGGTCTTGATGGACTGGCGCATGCCTGCCATCGATGGTGTAGAAACAGTGAGAAGAATACAAAATTCCACACTCATCGAGCCGCAGCCAAAAATTATTATGATCACCGCTTATGGCCGCGAAGAGTTATCTGCCGCCGCCCATGGTATAGAGTTTCACGGCCTACTCACCAAACCCCTGACCCCCTCATCACTGCTTGATGCGCTCATGCTGGCAATGGGGCACCAGGTCGCCGACATTAGCCGCCACCAGCAGCGGCAAGGGCTCTCGCTTGACGCGATAGACAGATTGCGAGGCGCGAACGTTTTGGTCGTCGAAGACAACGAAGTCAACCAGGAGCTGATTGAGGAGCTACTGACACAACAACAGATCAAGGTATCCCTGGCAAATCACGGTGAACATGCATTAGAACTGCTCAATGAGACCAGCTTTGATGGGATCCTGATGGATTGCCAGATGCCGGTGATGGACGGCTACACCACCACCACTCTGATCCGCCAGAATCCGGAATGGAAGAGCTTACCTATTCTCGCCTTAACCGCCAACGCCATGGCGGGAGACCGTGAGAAAGCAATCAAAGCGGGTATGAACGACCACATTCCAAAACCGATTGATGTACAAGAGATGTTCACCACAATGGCACGCTGGATCACACCGGCGACACCGATCCAACGGCAACCGGAAACTACTGAGACAGCTGGTGCTGACGCAGAAGCTATGCCCATACCGGAGATCGCTGGTGTGAACATCCAAGAGGGGTTAGCCCATACTCAGGGAAACCATTCGCTCTATCTCAGATTACTCTCAAGGTTCGCCACGAGTCAGGCGGCGATGCCAACTCGCTACCGCGATGCTTGGCAGCAAAATAATCAAGAAGCTGCAGTAAGGGAAGCGCACACGCTAAAAGGTTTGGCCGGCAGCATTGGCGCCTCACAACTCGCCGAGCAAGCGACATTGCTGGAAACTGCAGCACTGGCAGGTGATGTAGCCGAAGAGTTAGCCCAAGAGGTTGAATCTCAGCTTGAACCGCTGATAGCGGCACTTAGTGCATTAAATAGTGATAGTGCTGAACAAACGACCGGATCGGCAGAGGCCGCTCCTATCGACAAGAAGCTCGCAGAGGAAATCCTCAACCAATTGGCTGAGTTGGTGAGTAATTATGATGCCGATGCCGGTGATTATCTCGCTGAAAACAAAGCGGTATTACAAGGCAACACGCTACAACCGCTGATCAACAAGCTCAGCAATGCTATCGATGAATATGAATTTGAAACCGCTCAGGCAGTCGTAGAGCAGATGAAACAAGTGATCATTTCGCCGTAACTGACGGCGACTAAGAGAGTGAGGTGAAGGACGTGACGAACGATAAAGCAACGATCCTGGTGGTCGATGACACGCCAGAGAACATTGACGTTCTGGCAGGGTTGCTAAGAGATGATTACAACGTCAAAGCAGCTAAAAATGGCGAGATTGCGCTGAAGATCGCTCATTTGTCACCCCCTCCTGAACTGATCCTACTAGACATCATGATGCCTGGCATTGATGGCTACGAGGTGTGTCGCCGACTAAAAGAAGACCCCGTAACCAAACATATACCGGTGATCTTTGTTACCGCCAAAATCAGTCCGGAAGATGAGCTACGCGGCTTGGAGCTGGGAGCTGTGGACTACATTACCAAGCCCATTAGCCCACCAATTGTTAAAGCTCGGGTAAAGACCCAACTGGCGCTCTTTAACCAAAACCGAGAACTCGATAGAAAGGTAAAGGAACAGACCGCAACCATCGCTGAAACCCGGCAAAAAGTGATTGAGCGCCTCGGCCGTGCCGCTGAATATAAAGATAATGAAACGGGGATGCACGTTGTTCGGATGAGCCATTATTCACGGATACTAGCGGTCGCCGTCGGCATGAATGAAGCCGATGCCGATCTACTTAAGGCCGCCGCCCCCATGCACGACATTGGCAAAATCGGTATTCCCGATCGCGTTCTACAGAAACCAGGCAAACTGGATGCAGAGGAGTGGGAGGTTATGCAAAGCCACGCCGTTATCGGTGGCGAGATCCTTGGCGACGACGAATCGGAACTACTGAAACTGGCAAAACTGGTGGCACTAACCCACCACGAAAAATGGAATGGCAAAGGTTATCCCAACGGTCTTGCTGGTGAAGATATCCCCCTGGAAGGGCGCATTGTCGCCATTGCTGATGTCTTCGATGCCCTGACCTCAGAGCGCCCTTATAAAAAGGGCTGGTCAGTGGAGGACGCCATTGCACTGTTAGAAAAAGAGGCGGGCGAGCATTTTGACCCTCGCTTGGTAAAACTGTTTGTTGCTGAATTACCAAAGGTACTCGAAGTCAAAGCGTCCTTCTCTGACTAGCCGAAGAGATTAATAAGCATAAAAAAGGGTGCCAGATGGCACCCTTTTTTAGTCGTCAACAATCACTGAATTAGTCTTGATACAGCACAGTTACAGCCGTACCTTCAGCCACAATAGAGCCACTGACCTGACGTCCATTACCCGCCGCTGGATCAGATTTCTCCATTGCCACTTTCCAAGTACCCGATGGCAGCTGGTAAGTGAAATTGTCAGAACTGTTGTAGATGACGATGATCTGCTTCCAGCTATCACCGTGATACTCAGCAGCGATGCGGTTTACCAACACACCGTATCGTGGGCGCTCGCTGATCACATCATTGTTAATCGCATCCCAACTGGTCAGCCTAAATCCTGGGTGTGCATTGCGCATGGCGATCACATCCTGGTAATAGGCGAATACATCAGCGTTATCCTGCTTCCAGTTCCAGTAGTACTGGTTGATGCTATCTGGTGAACGGTAGCTGTTATGATCTTCCTGTTTGTCACGCATGATCTCGACACCACCATGCAGGAAAGGCACGCCCTGACTGGTCAATACGATACCATTGGCAAACATCTGAATACGGCGCAGGTAAGTCGAACTGCGGGACACACCATTAAGGTCAGCCCACTGTAGGATCTTATCCCTTAGTGCCAGATTATCATGGGCAGACACATAGTTGATGGTCTGCTCCGGATCCATCGCAAACATCGGATCCCAAGTATCGATAGCCTCATTAGGATTGCTGTTGGAGTAACGGATAGCGCCACGAGAGCCCACTTCTATGCGCCAAACATCAGGGTTGTTGTTGAAAGCAAAACAATCACCGGCATTACATCCAGCTTGATCATTCAGGCCTTTAATCGCTTCACGGAATTTAGGGTTGAACACACCAACGCGGGCATCGGCAATTCGACCAATAGTGCCTAAACGTACGCGCTCAGCTTCTCTAGGATCGCTGGCATAGCCGTTCCATGGTTCACCATAAATAAGCAGGTTACGGTCAGGGAAAGTCGCGTTCAGGTGGCGTCCCCACTCCCCTACTTCGTCATAATCAAAGATACCAATCAGGTCAAAGCGGAAGCCATCAATGTTGTACTCGCGCACCCAATACTCCAACGAGTCGCGGATCATCCTGCTCACCATTGGCACATTAGCATCAACAGAGTTACCCGTACCGGAGAGGTCGCTGTCGGTGTAGTACTTGTCGGTAATGTTCTCAAACATCTCATCGGCGTAGGTATGGTTGTACACCACGTCCATCACTACCCGGATCCCAGCTTTATGGAACCCATCGACCATCTGCTTGAATTCACGAGCACGATTTTCATAATCGTAAGGAGTTTGTGAATAGCGCTCTTCTGGCACATTAAAGTTACGTGGATCGTAACCCCAGTTATAACAATCGGTATCTGCCACATCAGGACAAGAGCCAAAGTCATACACAGGTAGCAACTGCACATGAGTAACACCCAACTCTTTCAGGTGATCAATACCTGTCGCCACGCTGTTATAGCGGGTACCAGGCTCAACCATACCTAAGAATTTACCGCGCTTCTCGGCAGACACACCGGCACTGGCATGGATGGTGAAATCACGAATATGCACTTCATAGATCACCGCGTCTTCACGGGCGGCAAATGCTGGCGTAGGAGCCCAGTCTGCCGCTAGATCTGTACGGCTCATATCCATGACGATGTTATTTTGCGTATTCGGCTCAACCATCTTGCCGTATGGGTCGCGAACGGCGATATCGTTGATCATGAAGGAGTAGGTTTTCAGATGCCAATCACCGTCGACGGTGACCTGGTAAACATCATTGTAGCCCTCAAACCCAGCAACTTTAGCCATCACATAGGTTTGACCATCCAATCGCAACTCTACATTGCTGTGGTCGGGAGACCAGATAGAGAATGTCGTTTTATCGGCACTATAGACCGCACCTAATGTTGCGACCTCGTCGCCACCGCAATCAGTTTCACAACAATCCGTCTCACAGCAATCTTCAACACAGATATCGAGCGGGGTGACGGTGTAAGCCAGCGAGAGATCGTTGACTGTGATCTTATAATCACCTGAACCCGTGTTAAAGATATCACCACCGGTCTGCTCTAATACACCATCAGCATTATTGTCGCCGTAGTTGGTCGCCCAATCACCATAGAGGTCAAACTTAAACCGCTGGTTTGGCTGACCATCAAGATTGACCTCCAGCTCCCACGTATTGTCCGCCACTAACGCCATTGGGGTTGCCGTCCAACCATTGGCTGTGCCGCGGAAATTCAGGCTGGTAAAGTTCTTTTTGAAACCGTCAGGATCTTCATCACAACTGGCAACCGGCACCACATCAAGGTCATGACTGTCGCTAAAGAATGTGATCTGGTAGCTCGCATTACCCGCCACGCTATAATCCGCACCAGGGTAGTTTTCACTCCAATCGCCATAACGGTCAATTTTGAAACGCGGACCACCATTCCCGTCGCCATTGCCGAAGCTCTGACAAAGGGTGAGCTCGGTACCGCTACCAGCAGTTAGTGCCGTTGTCGCCCAGCCGTTTGGCGTACCACGAAAAAACCAATCCGCGTATGCGTTCGGTACCAACAAACCAGCAGCGATTGTGATTGCACACAATCGCTTTGCCGGGGTTCTCAGTAATTTAATGTTCATTTTAAGCCTATGTTTATTTTGTAATTTTAATCAACAAGAAACTAATAATGGGATACAGGTATATTGCAAAACAGGATGTCTAAGAGCCGATGAGCTAGTCTTAACCCACATGGTTACAAATTAACCAATTATCGTTATCAACTCAACGGATATTGGTTGCAAAATGACGCCAATGTGATCGCTATCATCTTATTTTTCACCATTGATAAAAAGCACTCATTCATCACAGCAAAGAAGACAAAAAAGGGCTGGCTCAACAATTGAGCCAGCCCTCTGATTTGCCTAATCCATTGACCAATGCCAGCGAATTAGTACATGGACACCGAGTAGCTCATGTCCTGATCATTAACTGTGACGATATAGAGTCCAGACAGACCAGTGAAGATGTCACTCCCAGCCTGATCCAGTACACCATCACTGTTGTTGTCGCCGTAGTTTTGTGACCAGTCACCATTCACATCAAACTTATAGCGCTGCTGATCTTGGCCATCAAAATCCACTTCCAATTGCCATGTATTGTTAGCGATCAGCGTCATTTCTGTGGCCGTCCAACCATTGGGCGTACCGCGGAAATAGAGCTGAGCGAACGTACTGGTGTAAGTCGTGCAATCACTGCAGACACTGATTGGCTGCAAGTCGTAGGCCATGGTGCTGTCATTAACAGTCAACAGATAGGTACCAGCAACGTCGGTATAAATATCACTACCCGTTTGCTCTAACACACCATCATTGTTGTTGTCGCCGTAGTTCAGACTCCAATCACCGTTTACGTCGAGCTTGAAACGCTGCTCGCTTTGACCATCGAACTCCACCTCTAACTGCCAAGTGTTGTCAGCCGTCAAAGTCATCGCCGAAGTTGCCCAGCCATTCGCGGTCCCGCGGAAGTAGATCTGATTCCAGTTGGATTGATAGCCACCACTGCTGACAGTGATAGTGGCTTCGGCCGAAGCGCTGGCACCTTCATCATCAGTCACTGTGACACCCACAGTCATAGTGCTGTTTGCCGTCACGGTGATACTTGATGTGGTCTCACCTGTGGTCCAGAGATAGCCGGCAATAGCACCGTCCGCATCACTGGAACCTTCTGCGCTTAACGTCACCAGCGTGCCCGCGTCTACAGTCTGGCTGGCTGGCGTAATAACAGCCACTGGTATCTGGTTAGCAGGTACGGTCAAGGTGACTGACGTGGTGGAGGTTTTTCCGCCGTCGTCCGTCACTGTCACAGAGATATCCTGTGTCTCATTCACGGTGACAGAGATCGCTTCGCCCGTTTCACCGGTACTCCAGCTATAGCTAACAATCTCACCATCACTATCCGTTGAGCCCGCAGCAGACAGCGCAACAACAGTGCCTTTCGCTACCGTTTTGCTCGCCGGAGAGATACTCGCTACTGGTGCTTGGTTGGTATCAATGTTTGGCTTGCCTGCAGTAATCACACCCGCAGCCAACGACCAGTCACCGCCAGTCACTTGATAGTTCTGGCCACCATTGTTGTCCCAAGCTCCGCTACAGTTGTTGGCGACAAACTCCAACGGCAGATCATCTTCCAGTTCAACGGTATAGCTGAACCAGTTTTCACCCAAGCTTTCCATCTGTACGCCAGGTGCCGTGGTCCAGGTTGTCGTGCCATCGATGGTGTAGTGCAGGCAGACTTGGCCCCAGCTATTGGTGTCCTTGTAGTACAAGTTTGAGCTGACCGTTTCACCAAGAATACTCATGGTGACACTGGTGGCATCAGTCTTACCGCGATCATCCGTCACGGTCACTGAATAAGTGCTTTTCTCATCCACAGTGACTGTAATTTCAGCAGTGGTTTCACCTGTGCTCCATTCATACCCTGCGATGGTGCCATCAGCATCAGTAGATTCTGCAGCACTCAGTACCAATTCAGTACCGCGTTCTACTTTTTGACTGCCTGGGTTGATCACGGCAACAGGACGCTTGTTACCATCCCAATCATCACTAAAGAAAGCACGCTCACCGGCGACATCACCATTGACGTCTTCGATCAACTTGCCGCCTTCATTCTTGAATCGACCAGCACCAACATATACCTGCTGGATCTCACTGCGAGTGACGTTGCCTTTGGTATCAACGGCTTCGATGTAGTAATCGAGCAACTGCTCCTGATACTCATCGATGTAGGTGTAGAAGAGGTTACCGATCTTCTGTGCCGGTACCACTTCAAACATCTCTTTGCCCGCAGGTTGCCACTCAACACCATTGATGTCTGGGGTCAGATCCCGCTCCACCATGTCAAACGACTTCCAGTCACCCACACGCGACGGATCTACCGCAGGATCTGAGCTATGAGCTTTAGGATCGTAAAGCTTAAATGTCTTATCGTTGGCGTCTGCCCACTTGTTCGTGTGGGTACGCACCTTCACTTTGATGTCCTGCATGCCACTGACATCAAAGGCATAGGTGTAGATAGCAAACTTGGTGTCGGCGTACAGCGATGCCCAACCTTCCGCTTTACTCTTGTTTGCGCTGCCCGGATTGTATGGATAGCGCTGCGGCCACCAAAGTGATGGGCCAATGCTATCTTTGCTGATGTTGGCTTCAACGTACGGCTGGGTAAAGTGCAACGACTGATTGAACGAAATGGTCGGTTTAACACCATCATCCACGTTCTCATCGTAGTAACCGAAACCAGAATCAATTGCGGCGATCAGGAAGTACCAACCCAACTCGGCGGGGTTTGCACCACCGGCGTAGTTATTATCCGCATCACCTTTCACCGGATATGAAAGCATCCAAGGGTTCAGCTGGTTACCCGGATAGGTCACTTCGTGATCCATAGCCGTGGTTGGCTGCCAGTAGTTCGGGTTGTCCAGTAACCAGATCTGCTCTGCAGTCTTGGCATAGTTCTCTGCCGCTTGCAGCAAAGCAAAGTTACGCTCTAGGTAGTGATAACCAAACTCCATCGATACCATGTGCTGGCGCTCAGCTACATACTCGGTGTCATTGACACGATTAAAGTCTGCCATCTGACCTGACCATACGCCCATCGGAATATGCCAGTGATACCACGTAGGATCCGCAGAGGAATCGCGGGTATCGATCCATGAACCATCCTGTACATGAACCACGTCATTTTCAGGGATTGGATGGGCTTTCAGATATTCATCAACCCCTTTACCGGTGACGCCAGAATCGGCATAAGTCACACGACCTGAGTTATACCAAGTGTTGGAGTCACCAGCACAGCCCTGCGAGTTATCGCCGTCATGAGCGATAACGAAGTACTGCGTACGACCGATAGTGGTGGCATCCAGCTCATACGCCTTAATCGCATCAGCGGTGACCTTACATTGATAGCCCTCTTCCCATGAGCTGGCTTGCTCGACTGGAATACCGGCCACCTTATGCTGCTCGGCAGTGTCAGGATCAACGTACTGTACCCAGTGCGGTATCGACGCAAACGGGAATTTATTCTGGGTGACCTGCGCTTCGTTAAACATAGGTAACGAGACCCAGTCACCGACATTGCTGACATTTTGCAGGTCAGCGCGGTTTGGTGGTGACACCATGGTGTCGACCCCAGGATCATTGAGGTAAGGATAGTCACGCAGGGTGCGTGAGTAGTGCACATTACCCAATACCGACCACTCAATACCCAACTTAGTCAAAGCTGGAATTAAACGCTCGGAAAAGCCTAACTCAGTAGGGAAAAAGCCTTTCGATGATCTGAATGAATCACCGAGAAAATAGTCCTGCGCCAGCGTTACATTCTGATAGATCAGATCTTTCAGGAAGTAATCATTACCCACCAACGGCCCCATCGAGTGGTGACCAGTGAAATGGATAGTATCCAAGGCATTAAAGCCACCGCTGGTTTTGGTGTTTTGCTGGGTTTCACGCCAGTAGTTGCCCCAGCCTGAATGGTAATCGCCCAACAAGCCCAGCTCAGTAAAACTCTGCACATTGTTGATCACTGAGGCTGACATAGTGACATGAGTCTGGCTCAGAGGATGACTGCCATTGTTCGCTTTTGCCGTGTCTGAAGGCCAGCCCTGATACGCACCTACTTTGGCATGATGCGAGTAGTAGGCAACCAAATCATCATGGGGCATGGGTGCACCACTGCCCGGAATAAAGAAGCTGTAATTAGCTGGCGGATTCTGCTTGAGCAGGATCACCTGGCCGTCATAGGTATAACGGATAGGCGCACCAACCGCCGTTGCATCATATGTCGACACATCATAAAACGGCCAGAAGTTGGGCATATGGTTATGGTAGATATGGGTGGCTGCGATCTCAGCATGAACAGCTGGCAAGCCGCTCAAGCCCAAACCTAAGCCAAGCGCGATCGCAGAGACGCTGCGCTTTAACTTAAAACACGAGGGTACACATTTAGTTTTCATTATTTTTTCTCTTTCCAAACGATGATTCACGTTCGGGCTCAGACCAGTGCCGAGATACGTAACGCGTCGAGGCGAATACGTAGATTATTACGGGGGTACGAACCCGCTGCGACGCAATCAATACGACGCGATGTAGGGGTAAAACAAAGGGTAAAGAAGGTGCCACCCACCTCCCAAAGGAGAAGAGGCGGATGGCTAAGGGGTTACATGACTTATGGCGTTGTGAAGGTATATGTCATGTCGGCATCATTTACCGTCACGCCCAACGTTTCATTGGCGTTAGTGTAAATGTCAGCACCGGTTTGCTCTAAGCTACCATCAGCACCGTCATCGCCGAAGTTGTAGCTCCAGTCACCATGGACATCAAACTTGAAACGCTGGTCAGCTTGACCATCAAAGGCCACTTCCACGAACCAAGTGTTATCGGCAACCAGCGTCATCGCTGTTGTCGTCCAACCATTGGGCGTACCGCGGAAATAGAGTGAATCTAAGTTGCTGTTAAAACCGCAATCATCGCAAGCAACTGGCTTGATGGTGTAAGTCATGGTGTCGTCATTAACCGTCACTAGATATTCACCAGAAACATCAGTGTAGATATCAGCACCGGTCTGCTCCAAGCTACCGTCAGCACCGTCATCACCGAAGTTGTTACTCCAGTCACCCAGCACATCAAACTTGAAGCGTTGCTCAGCTTGACCGTCAAAGCTTACTTGGATCTGCCAAGTGTTATCCGCAATCAGGGTCATTGCAGAAGCATTCCAACCATTGGCAGTGCCACGGAAATTAAGTGAATCAAGATTGCTCTGATACTCACCAGGGTCAACAACAGTCACAGTGGCAACCGCAGTATCCGTTTGACCAGCAGTGTCGATAACAGTAACCGTCACTTGCTGCGTGCCCAACTGATTGAATGTCACCTGGATGGTGGCATCGCTGTCACCTGTGCTCCAGTCATAACCATCAATACCCTTATCATCGGTAGAGTCGGTCGCGCTGAAAGTCACGGTATCACCGAGATCAACCGTCACTGACGAAGGTGTAACCACTGCGACTGGCTTCTCATCAACACCCTCTATCAACTTCAGTTCATAGGTCATGGTGCTGTCGTTAACACGTACAGCATACTTTCCTACCACATCAGTAAAGATGTCAGTACCGGTTTGCTCAAGCGTGCCATCAGCACCGGTATCACCGTAGTTTTCACTCCAGTCACCATTCACATCAAGCTTGAAACGCTGATCAGCCTGACCATCAAATGTCACTTCGGCTTCCCAAACATTTTCTTCGACACATGTCATTTCAGTCGCTGCCCAGCCATTAGCTGTGCCACGGAAGTACAAGCTACCAAAGCGACATTCTGCTGGTGCATCACCGACCTGGATCTTCACTTCAGCAGTACCAAACAGGCCGTCGTTATCTTCAACAGTCACGCTGAATGTCTGCAGACCTTCGGTATCCAGCACCTTAGTGATCGCAGCAGTTGTCTCACCAGTACTCCACTTATAGCCAACGACATAGCCGTCAGCATCAGTTGACGAACTAGCGTCAAGCAAAACAGATGTGCCTACGTCAACACGGGCAGGTGCACCAGTAATCACAGCAACAGGCTTATCTTGGTTGAATGGCTGGAAGCCAACATGGATCGCCGCAGCGCTATATCCAGCAACCGCGAAAGTAGCAACACCATTGTCATCCACAGTGATAATGTCGCCTGCGCATTCGTCGAGGCTAGACATCACATCGCAGTACTGACCTGCTTTTAGGCCTGTTTGCAACGACTGGTTCAAGGTGCCGCCTTCGTTATTGATCACAACAAAACCGCGGTCGCCACGACTGAAAGCGATCTGACTGTTGCCGTTATCCCACCAGTTAGCCACTGGTGCGTCTCCGGCTTCATTGCGGAATGCAACCATGTTGGCAATGTTGCCCCAGCGATGCTGACATACCCACTCATTGCTTGAGCAATCTGCGGTGCTATTTGGACGGCCTTGATCGCCATCGCTAAACTCAAAGCTGGTATGCACTTTTGGCGTACCGAAGGGGTGAGCCAACATAAACACGGTGGCAAGGTTTTGCGCGCCGTTCGGCTCGCTATAGTGGATAGTGCCGCCGCCACCATGGCCACGCTCACGGTCATGGTTGGTGATGAATACCCAAGCTTTATCGCTATTAATAGACATCCAGCTGTCGCCGAACGTGCTTAGCCAGCTGAGTTTACCGCCATCAACAAACAGCTCGCGCATTTTGGTCGCATAACCAAATTCAGTCAGCAACGAATACATCCAGTCGTAATCATCCAAACCAACGGCATCACCGTTGTCGATCACTTCAAGGAATGCCCAAGGATTACCGGCTTTTTCCAAAATAGTATTCAGTTCGCTAGGACGAATAGATTTAGCCGCATCGATACGGAAGCCAGCCACACCCATGCCTGTCAATTTGTTCAGGTAGGCGGCAAGTTTATCCTGTGTCGCTGGGTTTTCAGTTCTGATATCAGGCATGCCGCTGAGTTGGCAGCCCCAAGTAGATTCTTTGTCGTTCCAGTTAATCTCGTCAAGACACGTATGGAAATCATTACCCCAACCATCCATATCTGGGTAGTCAGCATTGTTACTGTTCCAAACGGAGCCGCCACTACCTACACCGAAACCTGCAGGGTAGTTAGCCATATGGTTGATCACGGCATCCGCAATAACCTCTACACCCACCGCGTTACAGCGTTGGATCATATCCTGCAATTCCGCTTCGGTACCGCTGCGGCTAGTTAAATTTACGAAGCTGACAGGCTGATAACGCACCCACCAAGCATCATTGTTCTCATCGCCAGGTGCATCAACATGCTCATTAGGCGGGGAGATTTGTACTGCGTTATAGCCTTTTGGCCCGAGGAATGTTTCACATTCGTTGGCGATCTCTGTCCACTTCCATTCAAACAGGTGAACAGCCACATCTTTCGAATATGCCTGGCCTGATAGTCCTAGCATCGCCGCCGCGATGGCGCTGATACTGGCTGTCTTTGCTAGCCGCTTCATGATATTTCCTTCGTGTATGAACCTGTCTCGGTTCTTGCTTAAAGTTTCCACGCGACTGCTTCCTGCGCGGATTAAAAAAAAGGTCGCCTCACTAACGAGTCAAACCTTTGAATTCTTCGCCCCAATGACGCTTTGTCACCAATAAAACGACGTTAAATACCCTTCACAATGAAAATGCTGTGCTCCTTTTCATCCCCATCAAAGACGGCTCTCGATCCAACAGCACCTTCAGCCAAAACTGAAGCAGGGTACGTTACCGCTACCATATTTAACATCAAAAATATGGCAATAATGAGCTTAGCCTGACAAATGTGTATGCGTTTACCGCGTCATCCAAGCAAGCTGATAACTTGGAGCAAGTCGCCAAAGCAGCGAGTAATCACATCCGCACACAAAGTAGAAAACCAAATTAACTCATATTTATCAGCAGCATTTGCAACTAATTTTCGATGATAAAAAAAATACCGAATACAAATCTACTAACGGGTAACCAACGTCAATTTTATGACAGATGATAAAATAGCCAGTTGGCGTTTGTTATTCAATCAAAATGTTAGATCTAAGTTACACAGTGAGATCGGTATCATAAGGCTGTTTAAATTACATACAGAGGCAGGGTTAGTTAAGTAAAAACTGTTCTGGATCAATGCGAGAAAAGGTTTTCAAATCGCTTTTTGTTGCAGTTGAGAAAGCTGTCGCTATTTGTATATTGATTGGCGCAATATGATAAGTTTTTAACATACAGGCACGTGAATTCAGCCATGAGATCGGATCGCGCAGCTAGCCATTGGCAACATCAATGCCGCAAAATGACCACCGCGGCGATAGGAATCAAATAAAGCAAACACTAAAACAGTGAGCGTTAAATCCATTCGAGCGAAACAAAAGAAACATGGATCTGGCGCCAATTTTAACTCTTATTTCAGTTCAGCGAAGCAACTCAAGACAACGCCATGACGATATCAAGCTCGTTTGAATTACGCTGTTGATTTCATGACGAATATAGATCACTTCACACAGACACATTTTGTAAAACATCTACCAATAACCCTACCCATAACGAGGTGGTTCCTATGTTAATTTATTGTTGCCAGTTTCAAGTGAGGAGCCAGCAGAAACTTCTCGCTGCCACCTCAGGGTGATTGGCTCTAATAAATCCAGGGATCGAATTAATATGATAAAAAAAACTATTAAATGGCTGGGTGCCAGCTTACTCACCCTCGTGCTGCTTGCTGGCGCCTTTGGTGCCCATGAATGGTACGCCGACAAGCCCATACTATTCCGCGCCTTTCTTGACCGCGAAGTGGTCAAAATCGCGTTTGATAGCCCAGAAACGCTCACCTCGCTAGGCTTTCTTGAGTCGGTCGGTATTACGGGGCACAACGCCAAACTTGATGATGACAGACCGGAGAAAACGACCGAGCTGTTTGCCACAATTAATCAGTTCCGCGCCGGGTTAGATCAGTACGATGACCTTGAGGGGCAAGAAGCATTGTCACAAGAGATCACCGCCTATTTACTCGATACTTTTATCGCTGCGGAGCCATACAAGCTACACACTTACCCGGTCAATCAGCTATTTGGCGTACAAAATGGCTATCCCAGCTTTATGGAGGCACAGCATCAAGTAAACAGCCTCAAAGACGCAGAGAATTACATTGCCCGCCTTCAAGATGTGCAACGTAAGTTCGCCGAGAACCTACAAGGGCTCAAATTAAGAGAAGAGGCTGGGATCATCCCTCCCCGTTTTGTTATCGACCGCGTATTGGATGAGATGCAAGCGTTTGTTGCCACGCCTACCGATGAAAACATTCTTATCACCTCTTTCGGTCGCAAGCTAGAAAACGTAGATAGCATCAGTACGGAGCAAAGCGCTGCATTATTGGCACAAGCCACTACAGAGATGACAAACCATGTCTATCCTGCCTACCAGCTGTTTATTGACTACTTCACCGCCCTAGCAGACAAAGCAGGCAGTGACGACGGCTATTGGCACCTACCCAATGGTGATCAAGCCTATGCCCTAGCACTCAAACTGTTTACCACCACAGATTACACCGCCGACCAGATCCATGATCTGGGATTAATTGAAGTCGACCGCATTCAAGCACAGATGCTGGCGATACTTGCAGCACAGGGCATCACGACCAGTCACGGTTTTACCGCCGCAATGGCCGAATTGTCAGACAAGCCCGAGTTCTACTATGAAGACAGTGATAGCGGACGCGAGCAGATCCTGGTCGACTACCAGCTGATCCTCGATGAGATCAGTGCAGGCCTCGACGAGGCTTTCCGCATTCGTCCAAAAGCAGGTATGGAAGTGGTACGTATTCCCGAGTTCAAAGAGAAAACCTCCCCTGGCGCGTACTACCAGCAGCCCGCCATTGACGGCAGTCGCCCCGGTCGATTCTTCGCCAATCTATACGACGTCAAAGCAACCCCTAAATATGGTATGCGTACCCTTGCCTACCACGAAGGCATTCCTGGTCATCACTTCCAAATAGCCATCGCCATGGAGCTGGAGGGAATGCCTTTCGTCCGCCGCATGGCACCCTTTACCGCTTATACCGAAGGCTGGGCACTCTATGCCGAGCAACTGGCCTGGGAACTTGGCTTTCAGGATGATCCCTACGACAACATCGGTCGGCTAGGTGCTGAGCTGTTCCGCGCAGTGCGCCTGGTCGTGGATACCGGTATTCACCATAAACGCTGGACTCGCGAACAGGCCATCGACTATATGTTGGCCAATACCGGTATGGCAGAAAGCGATGTCGTAGCAGAGATTGAACGTTATATCGTTATGCCTGGTCAGGCAACGGCCTATAAAGTAGGGATGATCAAGATCCTCGAGTTGCGCCAACGCGCGCAGCAGCAGCTAGGTGATAGATTTAATCTACGGGACTTCCACGATGTGGTACTGAAAAATGGCGCTGTACCCTTGGATATCCTCGAACGTCTGGTGGATAACTACATCGCAGAGAACAGCATCTAGTTCACCCACAAGCCGATAAAAAAGGCCCCGAATCGCAGGGCCTTATCTCAATAAGCAAACAGTAGGCGATCAGAACTTAAACTGGCCAACCAGCCCCTTTAAGCGATCCCCTAACTCTGCCAGCTTTTCACTGACACCCTGCGCATTCACCGCAGAGCCTTCGGCTTCAGTGGCGTTATCTGCAATCTTGATAACGCTCTGATTAATGGATTCTCCCACCGTGCTCTGCTCTTCTGAAGCGCTGGCGATCTGCTCATTCATATTGCTGATCAGACCGATGGCATCGGCAATCGCTTGCAGCGCTGCCGTAGCTGCAGTCGCTCTCTCCACTGCGGTTTCTCCCGCTTCACGGCTATTGCTCATCGTCGTGATCGCTTCCCTGGATCCGCTTTGTAAGCGCTCAATCATCTGCTGGATCTCTGCAGTACTCTCCTGCGTCCGTTTCGCCAATGAGCGCACTTCATCCGCCACCACGGCAAAGCCGCGCCCCTGCTCACCAGCCCGCGCCGCTTCAATCGCTGCATTCAATGCCAACAGGTTGGTTTGCTCTGCGATACTACGGATCACATCCAGAACGGTAACAATCGATTCCACATCATTGGCCAAGGTCTCGATGGCACTGGCACTGTGGCCGATCTCTGATTCCAATTGATTGATCGCATCAGCCGTTTGCGCCACCACATGCTGTGCTTCCGCCCCACCTTCATCCGCTGACGAGGCGGCTCTCGCCGCATCTTCCGCCGAACGTGCCACTTCCGCTGACGACGCACTCATCTCATTCATTGCGGTCGCCACCAAGTCGGTCTCTTCACGCTGCGCCTGGATCGTGGATTTAGTGCCATGGGCTAAATCTGCCATTTCGATACTGGTATCAGTTAACTCCGATACAGCGCTGCCAATCTGCGCAACCGTCTTATGCACCTTATCAACAAAATCGTTGAATGCAGCAGCAAGCGCACCAATCTCATCATCAGCTTTAATCACCAGCCGCTGAGTCAAATCACCGTCACCTTGCGAGATCTCTAACAGACGATCTTTCACCGTGGTCAGGCGCTGAGTTAAACGCTGGGACACTATCAAGACAAAGCCCAAAGCGATAGCGAAAACGACAATGGCGACGGAGAGATAAAGCGCCAAGATGCTATTCAGCGTTTCGCTCTGCTGCGCTTCAAGCTCAGCAGCCTTCTCATCGATAAAATCGATATAGGTGCCGACACCAATCATCCAATCTAATTCTGGTAACGAAGCGGCGTAACTTACTTTTGGTTTAGGGTCGCTCGAACCCGGTTTCGGAAAGCTATAAAACACATAGCCTCCCCCAGCTTGCGCTTTGCTGATCAGATCCTTCACTAAGAATACACCGTCAGCATCCTTTAAGCCGATAAAGGATTCTCCGAGACCTTTATCTGAGCTGCCGAGCAAGCGACGCACGCCCTGGCCGTCATAACCAAAAAGATAGCCATCTTCACCAAATTTGATATGACTAAGCAGCTCTTTTACCCGCAAAGCCTTTTCATCACGACTGAGACTAGCGTCATTGAGTATCGGTTGCACCGACGACTTGGCAGACTCAATCAGATTTTTCAACTTTAACTTCTCTGCCTCTAACAAGGTCTGCCTAGCGGAGTCGAGACTCACCTGAGAGATCTGATTTAACTCATATACAGTGAGAAATGAGGTGATTAAAAACATCGCTAGCGTTGGCAATAACGCCAACAGCAGCATTTTCTTACGCATACTCATGAAAGGATCCTTTTGGCAGATGCTTCATGCATCAAAAGTAATGGTTAACGCCATCCATAACGCTAAAGCATTAAATACCTGTCTACTTTTATAGGGTCTTTTGACCTTTTCTGTGTGTTTTTGCAGCAATTTGTTGACGATTTAGGCGAGGCAGAGGCTGTGAAGTTGAGTGGCCCTCAATAAATAGCCGATAACGAAGCATAAATCGCCAGCAAATGCTGCCCGAAGGGTTCGTTGAAACACGTTCTGAACTGCGTCATTCACTACTTACTTAGATAGCTAAGCTACGCAGCTCACTTCTTGCTCAAAACGTGTTTCATTCGAACAAAATTCATACACTAAAGGTCAACAAACCCTAGCACCGTGAAGTCAAAAAAGACAGTCAAAACAGCCGTTACTCGACTAAAGTCGCAATCTCTTCTATCTGTTCAGGCAAGACAATCTGCCAGCGCTTTAACTGCTCACGACTAAAGATGAAATAGCCCGAATTTTCGGTAGAGGGGAAGCTGCTCATAGGTATTTTGTGGATAAACAACTCAGCCCGTTTTGCCGCAGCCCGCCCCTGCTCTTTTCCTGACATGACCAAGCCGCCAATCGTGCCACGCTTGCCGACTGCGAAGTCCCAAAAAGAGAAAATAGGTAAAGGTGTGTGTTGCGATGTCCACGCCAGTAAGGCGCTATCATCCACCTGCAGATCTTGCTCATCTAATAGCTTTTGATACAAACCCACCACCACGGCGTCAAAGCCCTGTTGTTGACTCGTCACGATAGATTGCTGCCACGCACTGACATGACTGACCTGTCGATGTTCCACCTGAATACCATAGACTGTCGTTGTCCCCCCACCATCAAAGGACTCTACTAAAGTACGCTGCGCTGTCGGGCTATCATCCCATAACACCAACACCTTTTTCGGCGGCAACGGCAGCAGTTCTCGTAGGTATGCCAGCGAACGCTTAAACAATGGCCGCTCAACCAATCCGGAAACATTCTCCAATTTCAGCAAGCCGTGATCCCTGGCATCACTATTGACGCCAAAATAGACCACCGGCGTACCGTGGTTGGAGATCCTTATAGTTAGCAAGGCCACCGCTTCATCATCACACAAGATCACCACATCAGGTTTCAGTGCAAGGTAAGTTTGCCACGCCTGTTCGGCTCTATTCTCATACGCATCGACAGGCAAGCGCTTGGCATCTAATTGATAAAAATGCAGTTGTGCTCTTTTAGCTAAAGCTTCTGTGATCCCCTGTTGATAATGGTCAACCCAACCGTAGCCTTGGTGATAACTATCAATCACTAACACCACAGGTCTTTTGGCGATGACGCTGAAACTGACACAACACAGCAATACACAGAGCAATTGGCGACTGAGTTTTAAGAGAGAGAAATGCTCGGTATCACTGATGAAAAAGCGCCGCATTAGCGTTCTACATAATACGTATATGGCCGTTTAGTTTAGTGAGCGAACAAGGGTAGAAATAGAAGTAACGTCACAAACCAATAAATCAGCCAGTTTTTTTACTCGCAAGATGATGTTCGTCAACCTTCCACAAAGCAGGAAGTGACTGAAAGATGCAAATGACCAGTTCGGTATTTGATGGCTTAATTCACCGAACATCAGGCAAGAATTAAACATCAGCGCATTAAAACTGAGAATGAAAACCAACAATCACCGTTATCCTAACCGCAGTTGAGGTCACAAAAGTTCAGCCAAGACCTCTGCAACAGCAAACCTTAACTAATCGTTATGGTTTGGATTAAAAACCATCATTTCACGCCGTGCTTAATCCTCGCTAAAAAGCCGTCTACCAATAAAAAATAAAGAGGAAGGCTATGAAAATCTGGACCCCCGTACTGGCACTCACCCTGAGTTTCGGACTGACCGCTTGCGATGATGACGATACCGAAGTAGTCGAGATCTCGCCCCAATTTTCCAGTGCACAGCTGGTGGGTACGCTGCATGATTACCGTGACCGCTGGAACCCGTTCAGTGAGCAAAACAACATGACCCGGGTGCATGCCAGCGGCGATCTTTTTACCGCAACCTATTCCCTTTCGCCCACGGGTGGTCGAGCCGGTGACGGGGTTTATGCGATCCGTTTCTTTACCGACCATGAACTGTCGCAAGTCTATAAACATGAATTAACGGCGCCAGGACACCTGCTTACCGGTGAACAGCAAGCACTTGGTAACAACATTGTTTTTCAGGTCAGTGAACTAGCCGACTACACCATCAGCTTCGATCCGGTAGGACAAACTTTTACGATCTCGCCAGAGGTCGCATTGATCACCGAGATAAGCTCAATGCAGGTCAACGGATTTGCTTACCCTAACGAGGGCTCAGAGGAGCGTGTTATCGATGGTCGCACCATGCCTGCTGAAGTATGGGACGAAACTCGTAATGAACACAATATGACCGCAAATGGAGACGGTACCTTTTCCAAAACCATGCCGTTGACAGTTGATGGCGGTCATGAGGGCAACGGCGTCTACCAGATACTTTTCAGTGCCAACCATATTGCCGACTTTGCTTTCGCTGCCGTCAATAATCGACCCGGCGAACTATCAGGAGGCAACGGCTATAACTCAAAAGTCGGCTTGGTTGAAGAAGCATCGTTGGTCTTCCAAGTTGAGCATGACAGTGACTACACCATCACCGTCGATCCAGCATCAGCGACCTATCATATCGACCCCAGCGTAGCCGTGTTCAATGATGGCATAGTTAGCTATCAGGTGAACGGCAGCGCTGTCAGCAACCCTTGGGACCCAACAGATGATGCGCATCAGATGCAGCAAGAGGATGATGGAAGCTGGAGTCTGACGGTGCCATTAGCGACCGACGGCGGTGATGCCTCTAATGGTAGCTATGTCATTAACTTCAGCGCCAATAAGAGTTGGTCACTGGATAGCACAGGGGCGGGCGGCGTTTGGGGTAAAGCGCTTCATGCTCTGCCGCAAGAGTCCAACATTCTATTTAAAGTCAATGAAACAGGCGATCACACTATTCGTCTCTGGCCTGATAGCAATCGCTTTGAGATAACACCAGAAGTCACACCGCTACTCACCGTGGCATCCCTGCGCTTAGTCGGTTCGATGAGCGAATGGAACGCCAACGACCCCAGCTTTAATATGTCGACGCCTGACGGTAAGTACTTCTATATCGATATCGATCTCACCGCAGGTGACGAGCACTGGTACAAATACACAGCTAACGATGCGGCATGGGGCATGGTATTCGCAGACTACAACTATGATGGCTACCGTGAGCTTTCTCTTCACGGTGATCCTGCCGCCTTCAATATGCAGGTAGAAACCGACGGTACCTATCGCTTCTGGGCCAATGTGGATAGTGGTGATTACGGTATTACCTTACTCAACTAGTTAACCGACCGAGTAACTCCCTTCGGCGGATGCTGCTCATAGCATCCGCCTTGTTTTGCCACAAAGGCAGGAACACAACGCAAATTACAGCAAGGTTTATTCATAAGTGTGAACTCTTAGCTGCATCGAACTGGCATCATGGATTAGTATATGTGAAATTAAATTTCATATATGAACAGAATTGATGGTCATGGTTAACCCTGCTTGGCTAAAAACCTATGTAGCACTTTTAGAACTAGGTAGCTTCACGCTGGCTGCGGATCACTTAGCAATGACCCAACCCGGCGTCAGCCATCACATGCGTAAGCTAGAGGAATATTACGGTACCCCTCTGCTCAGCCGTTATGGAAAACGCTTCGAACCGACCCTGGCAGGCACCCGCTTATATCGGTATGCCAAACAGCTCTTTGATGAACATACTAACCTTGTCACCCACCTCAAAGATGACCATCCCAATAGAGGCGTCTGTAAACTGGCCAGCCCGGGTTCGTTTGGCCTAATGATCTATCCCTACCTGTTATCACAACAAGCACTGATGCCCGATCTACAAATCGACTTTCGCTTTGCGCCAAATGAGAGCATCAGAAAAATGGTGCTTAACAGCGAAATTGATGCGGGTTTTGTTACTCGGTATGAAGAGTGTGAGCTGCTGAGTTACCGGCAATTTGGTCAGGAACAACTGCACCTGTTGGTGCCCAAAGCATTCAAAGGAGCAGATTTCTCTGCATTAGATAGGTTAGGGCTAATTGACCATCCCGATGGAGAGCACCATACCAACCTGCTGATGCGCGCCAACTTCCCTGATCACTACCCAGGATTCGAGCAACTAAACCGCTCAGGTTTCAGCAATCAAATCAGCATGCTACTCATGCCTGTCGCGGAGGGTCTTGGCTATACTGTGCTCCCAGAAAATGCTTACCGAGGCTCATGCCAGCGGGATAGAGTGTGTAGCCTGCCACTGTCGCAGCAGATTTTTGAATCTATCTATCTGGTTACCAAACGCCACAGCACTTTACCGATGCGCTACCACCAAATATTTGAAAACTACCAACTACAAACCGTGACTTAGGTCGAAGTAGAGGTAGACGCAACTTACTGACGCTTTAATAGGTGAGTATCTAGCAAAATAAGTCCACTGTATCAGGGCTATGCCGTCCTAAGAATAAAGAAGGGCAGCCTATTGGCTGCCCTCATGCAAAGCTAATTCACAGCAGCAAACTTTAGTTACCAATCAGCGCCGGAATACCTGGCAACTGACCAACGACGGCCAGAGAGCCAACACAAACCACAAAGGCCAAACCAGGGATCAGATACTTATCTTTCGCTGACAGCTCTTTGGCACGCTCGTGATCACCAATCAGTCCCATGTTGTCCAGCAGCATGGTGGTCGCCCAACCGAATACCGGGTTAACAAAGGCACAAGCGAAAATACAGATACCTGCACTCAAAGAATCTTTATGTTTGTGGATCATCTGCATACCCGCTTCCAGCAATGGCAGGAATACACCCACAATCAGTGCCACACGCAGTACCGGCTCCCACATTGCCAGATCCATTGGGTAACCCAGCACTGCAGCAAGAATACACAGAATACCGGTCAGCAACGCACCGCCAGGAATGGGGCGTTTGGCGATAGCCGCTGGGATCATATAGGTACCCCATGATGACGCCAGATTACCGCCTCCAAGGAAAGAACCCACGCCCTGACGGATCGAAGCGCCGACCATGGTGTCATCGACATCCATCAGTACGCCTTTTGCTTCTTTTGGATAGTTAAGTTCCTGAAACACTCGGTGACCGAGATAGTCTGGCGACCACATAGCCACAGCCAGCAATGCAAAGGGCATTACCGCAATAAAATGGTTCAGGGAAGGCCAGCCCAACTGCCAACCGGTATCTTCACCCCACCAGTAAAGCGGACTAAAGTGGGGCAAACCCGGCTCTGAAGAGAACGCGAAGTCTGCGCCAAGGCCAAAGGCAACAATACCAGCCAATGCAGAACACAGCGGGATCGCCAACCAACGCTTACCAATTTTCGCTAGGTAGGCATAAACAAGTACGGTTACGCCAATCACCGCGAAACCGATATAGCCCTGATCCGTCGACGATGCCCACGCCTCAGTCTTGTTAATCTGCCCCATCAGGCCAAATGCCCCGAGATAGATCAACAGACCCCCTCGGACCCCGACCCCGGTGAGGGTCATTAATTTCGAGCCCCCCTTGGTATAGGCGAGTATCAGACCAAACACGCACACCATAATACCCAGTGCCAGTGGATGCCCTCCGGCCGCTGCGATAAGCGGGATAAGCGGGATCATCGGGCCATGGGTACCTGCCAGATTGGCATTCGGGTTCAGGATGGCAGAGAACAGAATAACGAACAGTGCACCTGCGATGAGCAGTTCATAGCGCACGTTTTCAGCCACAAATTCCGGCGACAAACCAAACTCAGCAGCAAATGCCGCAACCATGGCCGCCACCATAACAACTTTACCAATGGTGGCCGCTAATGCAGGCACCCAATCTTCAATCTCGATACTGTAGTCGCGGAATGGCAAATGAATGCCCCAGCGACGAAAGCTCATAATTTTAAGATCGTGATTCAAAAACTCTTCACGGCTTTCGAATTCCTGCGCTTTGCGGCGCATATCGCGATAAAACTTCTGTTTATCTTTCGACATCTACTTTCTTCCTATGCTTTTTGCGGGGCTGTAGAGCGGCGCATAAATACTCCAATTACGCTCTGTATGCCGATCTTCAACCGGCACGAGACGACATCCCAGACGCTACAGAACACCTTTAAAACCTGTTCGCTTTAAAGGAGGAAATTCATGGCTGCTTGGCTATCCCCGCTGGGGATAAAGGGTGCAATGTGAACCCTATGTAACTTGTAATGTTAAAAATTTGTCACAGTGTACGAGTGCTAACAGAAACTACTTTGATTTAGGTTGTTTTGTGGGCAGTTGAATTGTGTATTTTGAAAGGGGCTTGGCCGAGATGCTAAGCCGCGCACATTTCCCATGTGGTGGTGGTTATACTGACAACCCAAGGGCTATTGACCTGAATGCGTAGTGACTTGAGTAGTGGATTGATATGAAAATTTCCGAACATGCGGATCACACCGAGCAACTGTTTGGTATCAGAGCGGAAGATATCCATAAATGGATCGACGGCTTTTTCGATCATGATGGCTTTGACCATTATCTGCGCCAAGGCAAGATAATGAATTACGACCCCTACGATCACCGCCGCTTTCGCCACTGCAAAGAAGCACTGGCAGAGGCCTATCAGGAGTTTGGCGATAAGTACTCCCGTAGCCAAATTAAAAACGTGGTGGAAACCCACATCAAGGATGATTACGACGGCTACCTGCCCTCTCGTGCTGACTTTGAAAACGGCACCTTCACCGCAAAATATCACGATGCGATCCATGCCGAAGAGCTAAGCGCGATACTCGATGCCAATGAGTTAGCCGACTACTTTAACGGCATCCGCGATGACGACCTGCCCGGTAAAAGCTTTGTCAGTAGTTTTGGTTTTCGCATCGTCATGCCCACCATCTTGGCCATTCTGCTGTTTGTCACCGCCATTATATTTTTCATCGTACCGCTGGTTGAGGACTCGATGGAGGGGCAAAAACGGCAGATGATCAAAGAGCTGACCTCATCCGCCGTGAGCATTGTCGATAGCTATGTCGCCCTTGAGCAACAAGGGGAATTAAGTTTGGCACAGGCACAAAGTAAAGCCGCCAGTGAAATAGAAGCAATGCGCTACGGCGATCAGAACAAAGACTACTTCTTTATCACCGACATGCACCCGCGCATGGTGATGCACCCCTACCGTCAAGATCTTAAAGGCCAGGATCTTACCCACTATACCGACAGCGAAAGCACCAACGGCAAGCAGATCTTTGTTGAATTTACCAAGCTAGTCGAAGCGGAACAGGAAGGTTACCTGAAGTACCTTTGGCAGTGGAAAGATGATCCCGACAAAACCGCGAAGAAACTCAGTTATGTCCATGGCGTAGAAGAGTGGCAATGGATAGTCGGCACCGGGGTGTACTTTGATGACGTACAAAAGGCGATCGATAAACTTGAACGCGCGCTGTTCTCCACCTTCTTCCTTATCACCCTCGGACTCACCGCGTTTATGGGGTATATCATCACCCAGAGCCGTACCATCGATAACCGCAAAAGACGCGCAGAGATCGCCCTGCATGAAGCCAAAGATCGCTACCGTGCATTAGTCGAATCATCCAACGAAGGTTATATCCTCGAAGCTGACGGCGACATTCTCTACTCAAACAACCGCCTGCATCGCATGGTGGGTTATACCGACGCCGAACTAAAATCAGACAATATCTGGCATCAACTTTTTCCTGACAACCAACAAAACGCCCGCGTATTACAGCACCTGTCGCTGTTATTTAGCCATGCCGCCGAGCCCGGCGAATTTGAAGCACAGCTACAAACCAAAAGCGGTAAACCGCTCGATATTATTCTCAGCTCAACCAAACTGTTTTTCTCCGAGAAACATGGCCATGTGATCTCGTTTCGTCCCATCACCCGCAAGATCTATGGCGGCGCCTATGGCTTGGTGAAACAGGTCAACGACTATCAGGGCCTAGCCAGCCGTATCGTCGAAGAGATAGAACAGAGCGACAGTCAGGGCCATGTCGTCGAATCGCTGAATCAGTTGCCAGAGCTGGTCCGAGAGATGATTGATGCAGGGTCGCGCCCCGACAATCTGCGCCGTGCCATCGGCAGCGCTTATGACGCCGCGATCTGCCGCTTTATCGATCTCTCCATCATCGAACTGGGTGAGCCGCCAGTGCCCTTCTCCTTTATCTCATTTGGTAGTAACGCCCGCCACGACATGACGCTGTTTTCAGATCAAGACAACGGCATCGTATTTGAGGCACCGGATGACAGTGACAGCCTAAAGCAGGTGCGCCGATATTTTCTGCATCTGGCAGAACGGGTCTGTGGCTTACTGAATCAGGCGGGCTACAGCTATTGCGAAGGGTTGATCATGGCCACTAACCACCAGTGGTGTTTAACCGTAGAGGAGTGGCAGGCCAACTTCAGTGAGTGGATAGAGAACGCCACCCCCAGCACCATCCTGGAGCTGAATGTGTTCTTCGATATTCGTGCCACCTATGGCAAAGCCGCTCTGGTCGATCAGATCCAGCAACATATTGTTGAGCAGTGCCGCGGCAACGATGCATTTCTGCCGAACTACGCCAAAAACTGCCTCTCCTACAAAGTCCCGCTGAACGCCTCGCAACAGATCAAAACAGAAAACTATGACGGCGTGGCATCGGTCAACCTGAAAGAGTGCCTGCGGCCGATGGAGATCTTCTGCCGCATCTACGCGTTAAAACACGATATCCGCGAAGCCAACACCATGACCCGGCTAAAACAGCTGGCCACGAAACAAGAGATAGACCAAAACACTTTTCGCGAAATGGTCTATATCTTCGACCATATCTGGCATCTGCGCTTTATGAATCAAATCGTTGAATACACCGACCTGCGTAAGGTCAACGACGTATTAGCGATTAACGATTTGACCGAACTAGAGCAGCAAAACTTACGCAATGTACTGATGCGGATATCCCTGTTCCACGACAAGATTAATCAGGACTTTTTTGCTGGCGGGGGCGGCTAATGGGTGATTATAGAAGCCGCTATATTGGTACAACCAACGTACACAACATATCATTAGCAATGCGGGTTTCACCGACAACCCTAAAAAAAATAGACGGCGCCTAAACCCACCCACGAAGAGTCAATATCATCAGATGATAATGTCACCTAGCTCAACTCTGACGCCGATCTGATCAGTAAACTTATATTCTGCGTCAAACGAGAAATAAAAGGCGCCACCATCATCATATGAGGTTTCACCCAACTCATTATTAACATCAGCATTTTGTTTCGCACCACCAAGATTAACTGTCATGGCAAAGCTGTCAGATATACGCCACTTAGGTGACCACGTCAGATAAAGGTATTGAACCTCCACGGTTCCCTTAAGGTCAGTCTCGCCATCAAATTTTGTACTGCCCACATAACTGAACTCACCGTGATCAGTGTAGCCCAACCTAAAATTCAACAACGGGTGCCATTCGGCTCCTACAAACAGGTCGAATCCACTACTTGTATCATCGTCGATCTCTTCATTGGCAAATAAACCCGATAGCCCGAAAGCACCATCCGTAAATTCTGTCGATAGGTAACTAGCGCCAACGTAAAAATCCGCGTCAGCCATGGCAGCGGTTGGGAAGCAAGATATACAAGTGAAGCCAATTATAGGTAGGTATTTCATCGCCACTCTTCCTTAAGCTTTTGATTTATTAATTCTTTAGGCTTTCAAAGCCTAGCACGGATTCATTACTTTTCTGTTCCAGTACGGCTCTCCCCACTTCTTGCCTAAGAGGCCGAACTACGCTCTTTAGATAGACCAAAACACTTTTCGCGAAATGGTCTATATCTTCGACCATATCTGGCACCTGCGCTTTATGAATCAAATCGTTGAATACACCGACCTGCGTGAGTTCCACGACAAAATTAATCAGGGCTTTTTAGTCATTGCGGACTGTAGATAGGTCACTCCATCTCAAGCCATGCTTGCTCAGATACTTCTGTAGCCGACTCGAGTCATTCGGTTGTGCTTTCAGTGTACGGCTAACGTTGAATAGCTCCCTACCAGCAGACGCCATGCTGTTGTGGCGCTCACATACAGCAAGCACATAACTCAGCTGATTAGCGTCAAAGGTATCGAGTTGTGATATTTGTGCTGTTGATAAATAGTGATGAAGATTATCTGCAAGTGACTGCTGGCCTGCAGGACACCAAGACTGACGCAGGCGCTCGATTTCATCCTGCACATCATCCGTCGTGATACGCGAAGAATCAGCCAGCGTACAAAGCCGAGTAATGGCAGAGCTCAAATCTCGAAAATTACCCGTCCATAGTGCTTCATTTGAGATCGCAAACGTCACAAAGGCAGTTCTAGCTTCTTTGTTAAACTGCACACGTTGTCCTGTTTTTTGCGCAAACAGATCAACTTCAAAATCCACGTTCGCCGAAATGTCTTCCTTCCTATCTTTCAGTGCGGGCAATTCGTAAGTCCAGAGGTTAATACGCGCAAGTAAATCTTCGCGAAAGGTACCCTTCCCAATCTCTAACTTCAGGTCTCTATTAGTACCGGCAATCAGCTGAAAATCACTTTTCACAGGCGTATCACTACCGACAGGATGAAAAACTTTGTTTTCAATCGCGTGTAACAGCATGGCTTGCTCTTCCAAACCCAGCTCACCAATTTCATCCAGAAACAACACGCCATCATTGGCCGTCAGTAAAAAGCCATCCCTCGCCTTCTGCGCCCCAGTGAAAGCCCCTTTGGTATGGCCAAACAGCGCAGCCATCGCATTTTCGCCTTTTAACGTAGCGCAGTTAACGGGGACTAATTCGCCTTTAAGCTTGGCGCGCATTTTTTTCAATTGATAGATACGTGTTGCCAATTGGCTTTTACCCGCGCCTGTTGGCCCTGCTAGTAACATAGGATCATGGGAGCGAATAGCCACTTTCTCTATCTGAGTAATAAGCCGGTTAAACTGAGTATTCTTCGTCTCAATTCCCCCTTTTAAAAACTCTTTTCCTTCCTCATGCTCGACATCAAATCGCGTGGCCAATTGGTCATACTTGGATAAATCCAAGTCAATTATCTGGATGCGACCAATCGACTTATTTTTATTCTTATGGTCTGGAGAGGATTGAATTAAGCGGCCAGGAAAATGCTGGCTTTCTGTGAGCAAGTAGCTGCAGATTTGCACAACGTGAGTGCCGGTGGTTATATGAAATAGATAGTCGTTTTTATCAGTATCGAACCGTTGCTGCTTACACCAGTCAAATAACTTCGCATACACCTCTTCAAAGTCCCAAGGATCACGAAAGCTAACCATATGAAGCTGGACATCGGTTTCCGGTGAAACAGACTGAATATCAACGGCAACATTATTGGCCAGGCGACTGCTGTGGTTGTCATGCAACATATGCAACTGATCAACAATCAAGTCCGGCTGACTGCACAAGGAAACATTTGGTCGCCACTTAGCCCAGCGATCAACTCTTTTACCGACATAGTCTAACTGTGTACCGATCAAGCTTACTGCAACGGTTTTCTTTTGCATAACGTATCCAAATAGATATATACCACACCCACCAAGATACAAACATCCGATACAGCATACAACGCCAAGTCACCACACAATGAAGGGCTCAAACATAAAAACCTTATAAAACAATCTGTTGAGAAATAATTTTGATGCCCCCCCCTTCTGGCACACGACTTGATAATACCTGACTGTCTGATTATTTGGTTGTGATTCAAAAAGTCACCCCGGTGCGCTGAGCGTTGCGACTGCGTATACCTAATCAAACATCCATTTAAGTAGCTCAGTTGGGTAGAGCAGCGAACGAGGGTTCGTCGGTCATGGGTTCAATTCCCATCTTAAATACAGGTAGCTCAATTGGTAGAGCATCGAAATATTAATTCGATTGTTGTGGGTTCGATTCCCACCCTATATCCAATGAGAGTGAATAAACGTTAGTGAGCCGTTAGTACCCATGTTTGGTAAATGCAAAAACGTACGAGTGCTGGCAAGCAGGAAGCCACCCAGCACTTTGCAGTTTTCAGCCTTTATCAAATAAGTACCCAACCCTTGCTAACACTTTCCACACTGATGTGTGAGTAGAAAAATAAGGAAATTTAAGATGTTTAAAGCGCTTCAGATTAAAAAAACCGTCTTGGTGACAGAAAACCAAAGAGTATTCGTGTTTAAAGATCAAAAATTCAACCGTGTACTGGAGCCAGGAAAGCACAAATTCTGGGACATAAAAAATCAACTGGCGTTCATCAATTTTGATATTAACAGCCTCTATTTTTCAGAGAAAAATGCTGAACGACTGTATAAAAATCACAGTGAAATCAGAGAGCACATTACTCACTGGAAATTAAACAACAGCGAAGTGGGATTACTCTACTTTAATGATTTGCTCAGAGGCGTAGTCGCCCCAGGTGAACACTTATATCTATGGAAAGATGCCGGCGAAGCAAGGCTGGAAAGGATCTCTATTGATGAAAATGTTGAAGTGGATGAAAACGTACTCTCCTTAATCAACCGTGCAGGCGCAAATACTGCCACACGACTCATCAGAAGTGAGCGTACTGTGCCAGTCAAACCCATTGCAGATCTGAATGTGGCAAAAGACCATATTGGCTTGCTTTACATTAATGGCCAATTAGTAAAACGGTTAGCGCCCGGTCTGCATGGTTTCTGGCAGTTTGACCGCACCGTCGAACTTAAGTCTTTTGACTGCAAGACCCAGATGCTTGAGATCTCCGGACAGGAGATCCTTAGCAAAGACAGAGTGAGCTTACGTATTAATTTAAGCGCCAGCATTACTGTACAAGATGCAGAGCTGGCGGCACGTAGCGTCGATAAAGTGGATGAGTTTGTTTATAAAACCCTGCAGTTAGCACTGCGAGAGGCGGTAGGCACTAAGTCACTGGACGACATTCTTCTGGATAAGTTGTATGTCAATGAAACAGTTAAAGAATTAGTCGAAGAAAAGTTATTAGGCATTGGTATATCACTGATGAGCGTTGGCGTTAAAGACATCATTTTACCCGGTGAAATGAAAGCCATCTTAAATCAGGTGGTTGAAGCGCAAAAAGCCGCGGAAGCCAATGTCATCAAGCGGCGAGAAGAAACATCAGCCACCCGAAGCCTACACAACACAGCAAAGGTGATGGAAAACAATCCCACACTGATGCGGTTGAAAGAGCTCGAAGCGCTTGAAAAAGTTGCTGAGCGGATTGACAGCTTAACCGTGTACGGCGGCTTGGAAGGATTGATGAATGGCGTCGTAAAAATCGCCTAATTTTGCGGGCTACATGATGAAAGAATCAGTAGCCCGAGCGCTAAATAGTATTAAAGAAATTGGAAACAATGAGATGTGTAAAAACTACAACGTGATTGAACAACCAGGACATGCACCAATCAAGGCATGGACCAAGGGCGTGCCATTTGAAGAAGAAGCACAACAACAGCTGCGCAATATTGCCAGTATGCCATTGGTTCACTCGCACATTGCCGTGATGCCTGATGTTCACTTGGGAAAAGGAGCCACGATTGGCAGCGTTATTCCATCGGTAGATGCTGTTATTCCTGCTGCCGTAGGGGTTGATATTGGCTGTGGCATGGTAGCGACGAAAACAACACTCACTGCCAGTCAACTGCCGGATAATTTGTCTGCCATTCGGCATGCGTTTGAAGCCGCAGTGCCCCATGGTCGCACCAGTGGTCGAGGCCGAAGCCGAGATCGAGGTGCTTGGCATAACATTCCGGAGATCGTAGCGGGTGAATGGGTGAAGCTACAAACGCGGTTTGAACGTATTTGCGCCAAGCACCCCGCCATCAAGAAAACCAACAATGTGAACCATTTGGGAACGATGGGCACAGGGAATCACTTTCTAGAGCTTTGTCTGGATGAAAATAATGCTGTTTGGATTATGTTGCATTCAGGCAGCCGTGGGGTTGGTAACCGCATCGGTACCTATTTTATCGAGCTTGCTAAAAAAGAGATGCAACGCCACCAGATCAATCTGCCAGATATGGACCTAGCTTATCTGGAAGAAGGTAGCGAATACTTTGATGATTACGTAGAGGCAGTTGAGTGGGCTCAGGATTTCGCAGCGAAAAACCGTGAAATTATGATGTTCAATGCCATTGCGGCACTGAGAAAGCAGCTGCCAATTGAATTTTCAACGGCAGAGTTGGCGGTCAACTGCCACCATAATTATGTCTCACGAGAGCGCCATTTTGGTAAAGACTGCTTTGTGACACGGAAAGGAGCTGTGCGTGCTAAAAAAGGGGAAATGGGGATCATTCCTGGCAGCATGGGCGCGCGCTCATTTATTGTACGCGGCCTGGGGAATCCAGACAGCTTCAATAGCTGCAGCCATGGTGCTGGTCGAGTGATGTCGAGAACCAAAGCGAAAAAGATCTATAACGTCGATGACCAAATCAAGGCCACAGAAGGGGTTGAGTGCCGAAAAGATGCATCTGTTATCGATGAGATCCCCCACGCTTACAAAGATATTGAGCACGTAATGGAAGCACAAAAAGACCTTGTGGAAGTGGTGTACACCTTGAAGCAGATCGTGTGCGTTAAAGGATAGAAGTAGAAAAGGAGTAACCATGTCTTATCTCATCATCGATGGATCACAAGGTGAAGGCGGCGGCCAAGTGCTAAGGACAGCACTGACGTTATCCATTTTGACGCAGCAAAATATCGAGCTGATAAACATTCGGGCAGGTCGAAAAAAAACGGGGCTATTACGGCAACATTTAACCTCTGTTTTGGCCGCACAAAAAATTTGTGACGCCAAAACAGAGGGGGTGGAGCTCGGTGCTACGCGGATACGCTTTGCGCCAGGCCAAGTAAAATCGGGTAACTTCCATTTTGCGATTGGCACTGCTGGCAGCACAGTTTTGGTTTGCCAGACTATTTTACCGGTATTGGCTTTAGCGAAAGGCCACTCTACGGTGACCTTTGAAGGTGGCACGCACAATGGCATGTCACCCTCACTGTGTTTTTTACAACGCTCTTATCTGCCGGTGCTGGCGCGCATGGGAGTAGAGTGCGACGTACAAATATCTGCACTAGGTTTTTACCCTGCAGGAGGGGGGAAATGGCAGCTAAACATTGCGCCTACAACGCGGCTGCGCCCTTGTCATTTAACGCAGGCGGGCGCTGACGTCGCGACGACAATGGCAAACTGTTCGGCTAATGCCTTGATCAGCCAGTTATCAGAGAGCATTGGGCAACGGGAAATTACCACCGCTAAGAAAGCATTAGGCTGGCAAGAAGCATCCAGCGAAATAAGAACAGTGATGACGCCAGGCCCAGGTAACAGCTTTCAATTATGCATAGACGGCGAAAGCCATCGCCACTTATTTGAGGTTGTAGGAGAGCTGGGCGTATCAGCAGAAAGGGTGGCCAAGCGCGCTGTTGGCCGAGTGAATAAATTTGTTCATGCCCAAGCGGCAGTAGAAGAACACCTGGCCGATCAACTGCTATTACCTATGGTACTGGCAGGCAATAGCAGCTTTACAACAACCAAGCCTAGCTTGCATACAGTCACCAACATTGACGTGATTCGGCAAATACTGGGGGTAAAAATAAAAGTAGAGCAGATAGATGATCTGCTTTGGCGAATACATACAGAGGATTAGTTGATGGAACAACATCAAAGAACAGCAGAAAATCCAATAGCGCCAGGCATAAGAGAGGAGATCCTCCGGCGGATAAAAGCAGCCGAAAATGAGCACGGTGTAAAAGTACTATATGCCATCGAATCAGGCAGTCGCGCTTGGGGCTTTGAAAGCCCCAACAGTGACTATGATGTCAGGTTTATCTATGCGCACCCACTGGATTGGTATCTAGCAGTCGATCTCGAAGATAAACGCGATGTGATCGAGTATCCCATCGTTGACGAAATAGATATCAATGGCTGGGATATACGCAAGGCATTGAAGCTGTTTTTGAAATCCAACCCTGCTTTTATCGAGTGGTTACAGTCGCCTATTGTCTATGTCGACGATGGACACTTTGCTGATCAAGCCCGGCGGTTGATGCCACACATAGCATCCTCAACAAAGGGCATATATCACTATCGGCACATGGCGATAAACAACTATCGTGAGTATCTGAAAAAGGATTTAGTGCCGCTGAAAAAGTACTTCTATGTCTTAAGGCCGTTGCTTGCCATCATGTGGCTGGAAAAATTTGATGAACCTGCGCCCATTGAATTTGAAGTGCTTAGACAGTTGGTTGCGGATGACGGATCACTGAATTTAGCGATAACCCACTTATTGGAACGCAAACGAAAAAGCCAGGAAAAAGAGGTTGCACCAGCAGTGCCTGAACTAAATAAGTTTATCGAGTGTCAGCTCACACGACTTGAGAATTATGCTGAGAAGTATAAAGACAGAGCCGTGAGTTTTGCGCCTTTGAACACCCTGTTTCGGGACGTATTGGCTCGATACTAATCAGCAGCCGCTGGTATCCACCACGATGGTGTAGGTGTCATCTACACCATCGGTACCTCGGGGCTCTATATAGCGGACAAAGCAAGGGTTGGCGTCGTCTTCTAGGTTATAACCGATACGAACATTGGAGGAGTTAGAGTCCAGGTTGCAGGTGTCACCACTGCCGTAGCAGACTTCCAGGTCAGGATCTAAATCCAGCGTGTCGATAAGACCACCATCATTGTCACCATACGCTTCCGGATAACCGACTTTAATTTCGATATCGGTGCCACTGTATTCGATAGTGACATCTCGCAGTTCTTTTTCGATGTTATCGATAGCCGCTCAAATGTGACGATAAATAATGAGAACGGAGTGACCTTTCGAACGACAAAACAGATGGCAAAAGCAAAGAAGCAAAGGGCTCTCAATAACGGTGTGCTGTTAACGTGTTCGTTCTCAACCAGTGATTGAAAGTGCGTTGCAGCTGGCTGATCGGCACCCCGGTGACTCGCTCAAGCTGCGCGATACCCAGCGTGACATCGCATCGATCCGCTTTTTCCTGCAGCAAAAGTTGCGCAAGCCATTGCTCCCGTGTGGGATCGTCCATCAGAAAGTAGATAAATGCCCAGCTAGTCCCATAGAAATCTTTACTGCTGCTGCCGTAAAACTCTTGATGCGCTGTGTTTAGCAAAATATGCAGAGGCACAGGACTAAATCTGAGCACCTGCTCCGAACGCCAATCAGGGCTTGGGCTCACCTCGGCATACTGCATTTTAACCTGCAAGTTTTCCAAGTATTCTGATAGCCCTTCCGTTAACCATGGCCCGGTTTCGCCAATCAGCCCGGAAGTGATGGAATGCACGGCTTCATGCACCGCCGTTTCAGTGGTTTGTTGCTCACCTAAATAGAGTAAGACTGACTCGTTGCGGCTGGGCGAATAAAACCCCGGCGCATCAGCCCGAACACTTGCCTTAATAGAACGGCGGTAATCAGCATAGTGCGCCGAGTTGGCGAACACTTGCATATTCACAGCGATCTTTCGCAACTCGCCTTGACCCAATAACGAACGATAAAACAAAAAGCTCTTTTTGATACGCGCCCGCAGCTGATCCTTAAACATCTTATGAACACCGTGGGTCTTGAGATCTAACAGGTAATAGTCCATCTCATCACCCGTCGACAACTTGATCTGTTTGGCTTCGCCACCACCAGCACGCTTATCGGAATAGTGAGTCACACCATTGTCATCCACCCAGGTAAATACACTTAGCGTGGGTTTCTTTGCCACCTCCCCCAATGTCTGATCAATACATTCACCACGGCGCTGATAAGGAATGTGGCGCGTTTCGCCTCGGCCTAAAAAGGTACGTTCCGGTGCCGATACGGTTTGCCCAATTAACTCAGGTTGTGGCGCTTCAATCGCTTCTTCGACGGGAAGTTGAGCTATCAATAGTTCGTAGGTAGTGCGCAGCGAATGAACGACTTGATCAGGCAAGATATGACGATACCTGTCCGGCTTCAATGCAACAGCCAGCGCCCCGACAAGGAGGGCACATAGCAATAGAAGGCTTAATGAATATTTAGGCTTCATTCAGCTAAAACAATATCTGATTCAGTGGTACGCCTGCCAACTTGCTGTCCATGCCAGAGACTATGGCCTGCGTACAATTATGCATACTGCCCCGCCAGCCAGCCGGAGCTCCATGCCCATTGGAAGTTAAAGCCCCCGAGCCAGCCCGTCACATCCACCACTTCACCGATAAAATACAAGCCGTCGACGTTTTTTGCTGCCATGGTTTTGGAGCTCAAACCGTTGGTATCCACACCGCCCAAGGTGACTTCGGCAGTACGATAACCTTCGGTGCCGCTGGGGATCACCTGCCATTGATGCAGCACGGTGTTTAGTTGTTCGCGCAGTTTAGTACTGAGTTGGCCGATGGCAGGGTTCGGCAGTTGATGCAGTTTGATCCAGGCTTCGACCATGCTTTTGGGGAATTTCCGCGCCAGCGCATTTTTGAGGGTGAGTTGCGGCTGAGTTTTCGCCTGCTCCAATAGCCAATCAATCAGCGATTCTTGCGGCGACAGGTCAAAGGTGACCGCTTCGCCCGGTTGCCAGTAGGAGCTGACCTGCAACACGGCAGGGCCAGACAATCCGCGATGAGTAAATAGCAGAGCTTCTTTAAAGCCGGTGCCATCTTTAGCCGTGGCATAGCTGTCGACACTGACACCACTTAATTCCGCCAACACCTCTTTCTGCTCTGGTTGCAGAGTGAAAGGCACCAAGCCCGCACGGGTAGGCAACACGTTAAGGCCAAATTGCTCAGCGATTTGATAACCCAGTGGCGTGGCACCTAACTTAGGCATCGACAGGCCACCGCAGGCCACCACCAGCGATGTGCAAGCCAACTCTCCTTGGCTGGTTTTCACCAGAAAGCCGTTCTCCAATTTTTCCACACCCAGGATCTCGGTACGCAGCTGCACCTTCACGCCGGCGTCATCACACTCTTTTAGCAACATATCGACGATTTGATGGGCGCTATCATCGCAAAACAGCTGCCCCAGAGTTTTCTCGTGGTAGGCGATACCGTGCTTATCTACCATGGCGATAAAATCCCATTGGGTATACTGCGCCAATGCAGACTTACAGAAATGAGGGTTCTGGCTGAGGTAGTTGGCTGGTTCAGCATACATATTGGTGAAATTACAACGCCCCCCGCCGGAGATAATGATCTTACGCCCTGCTTTTTTGCCATGATCAAGCAAACGCACGCTTCGACCACGCTTGCCGGCCTCGGCAGCACACATTAAGCCTGCCGCACCAGCGCCAATTACTACTACATCTACATTCTCTGTCATCGGGTTTGCTCGATTATCGCCATAGGGGCAGGTTAAGCCGCTGCACGCTGTTCAACGCGTATTTTACGCAGCTTTTGCACTGAGCGGTAATGGTTCACTGCATACAGCAACGGCCAGATAGAACCGACAGAAAGTCAAAAGGCGTCGGCATTGCCCCGGTTGGCGCAGGCTGTCGTTAAACGCTAAGTGGCAAAGTCAGCGCCAGGCTGATTGGCAATTCATTACGAATCAGCCTGTTGGGATCACAAAATTACGCATCGACTAACGTCTTGATATCTAATCAGGTTATAAATAATTGATGTGGCGCAAAAGCTGAATGTTAGAAAAAACTAACGCCAACGATTGGAAAGCGGTGATAGATAGCGCAAAATACAAACAATTTAACATCACATTAACCTTTTCAATTCCGTCAGTGGCCATACTCATGTCACATGCGTTGAGTGAAAAGTTAATCCAGATTTTCATCATTTTTAAAGTTAAGGTTGCGCGACAGCATGGATCATATTCACGCCTTACCCAATGGCTTCCAGCTCGATAACTATCGTATTGAAGGCATACTTGGCCACGGTGGTTTTGGTATTACCTACAAAGCCGTTGATGTTTATCTTAATAAAATCTTTGCCATCAAAGAGTTTTTGCCAAACGAATTTGCTGTCCGCGCGGGCGACACTGTTGCGCCCAAAAGCCAACAAGATGCCGATGATTTCCAGTGGGGCTTAGATCGCTTTCTGCAAGAAGCCCAGGTATTGGCGCGCTTTACTCACCCTAACGTCAACCATGTACACCGCTTTTTCCAGGCGCACGGCACCGCTTACATGGTGCTGAATTATGAAGAGGGCGATACCCTTTCCCACAAGCTGCAAGCCACACCTAAGCTCAGCACTGCCGAGATCCAACGCCTGCTGTCCGACCTCACCAGCGGTCTGCGCCAGGTACACCAAGCCGGTATGATCCACCGCGACATCAAACCGGGCAATATCATTATCCGCCCTGATGGCAGTGCCGTATTACTCGACTTTGGTGCCGCCCGACAAGCGATCGGTAATCGCTCCGGCCGTGTTACCCAGATCTTAACCCCCGGCTATGCGCCTATTGAGCAGTATGCCGAGTCGATGGATCAGTTGGGGCCATGGACAGATATCTACGCATTGGGCATGGTTGCTTATCGCGCTGTTACCGGGTTCGGTGATGACAAACTAATGGATGCGGTGAGTCGCTCTCTGACCGCGTCACGGGGTGGCCCAGGAATGCCATCAGCGACCTCCCTTAGCCAAGGGGAATATCCCGCAGAACTATTAGACGGTATCGATTGGGCGATCGAGGTAAATGAGAACCAGCGCCCGCAAGCTGTCGAACTCTGGCAGCATAAATTGGGCTTAGTCGGTGAGCCAGCATCATCCTATGGCCAGCCCAACGGGCAGCCATCAGATCCAGCGGCAACCGTCGTCATGGGTTCACCGTCAGCGTCTCCTACACCATCGCAACCGGCCCAGCCATCGCCTGCCAAACCGGCGCCATCTCCGGCCCCTGAGCCCGCGCCAGGCAATAGTGGTGGCACCATGAAAACATTGCTGATCCTGTTAGTTGGCATCAGTGTTGGCGTCGGTGGTTACTTCATTGCTCAAAGCCAGCTCAAGCCTATTGTTAATGGTGGTGGAAGCCAAATCGTTGACACCAAAACCGCAGGCAAAGAAAGCAAAACCAAAGTGACCGCCGATAAAGGTCCGCTGCAGATCACGCTAAATCCTAGCTCAGCCAAGGTAGTGTTCACAGGCACCGGTCGCTTATATAGCAAAGGGATGACGCTACCCTACGGCAAATATGAAGTGAAGGTGTCAGCCGACGGCTATGAAAGCAGCACACTGACCCTAGATCATCAGGAGCATGGCTCACCATCAGTGAACTTAAGCGCGGCAATTTCAGAATTCGCCTTTACCGTAAAACGCCAGCCTGCGGATGCCAGGGTGCGCATTTTAAATATTGGCCCAGCCTATAGCGATGGTATGTTGCTTGCGCCCGGTAAATACCGCGTTGAAGTGAAAAAAGCCGGCTACCGTACACATACGGGTTGGCATGAATTTACGCCGAAAGCCGGGGATACAGGACCAACAGTCACCCTAAAACGTGGCGGCTTCATCGTGGATGCTTCCGGCAAAGGCGATTACAGCAATCTGGCTTCCGCCATTGCCGCAGCCAAATCCGGAGACACGCTTTTAATCCGCCCAGGCACCTACACTGGGGCGTTTAATTTAAGCAAAAAAATCAAGCTCAAAGGCGACGGTAACCGTAGTCAGATCGTGGTGACATCAACCACGGACAACACCTTTACCATCTCTGGCGATGCCACTCTCGATAATCTGACCATACGTTATACCGGTAAAGTGGATAACCAAAATGCCCTCTGGATCACTGGTGGCTCGCCGACGATCACCAATTGTGACCTGAGTAACGGCCACTCTACTATCTTGGCAGCGAAGGGCACGGCCAATCCAACGGTCACAGACAACTACTTCCATGGCACACCATGGAATGCCGTTAACACTTACGGTGACACCCGCGGACTCTATCGCAACAACCACTTTAAAGGCCTTGAGCAGCCCGTGTTTGTGGTCAAAGATCGCGCAAGCCCTAAAGTGCAAAACAACCGTTTTACTGACAATAAAAGCAATAACTTCCTGCTTCGTGATGCCGCAAAAGGCAGCTTCGAAGGCAACGTACTCCGCGGCACGGGTGAATCCTTTGCCATCTCCATTGCTGGCACATCAACACCGACCTTTATTAGCACCGATGTGAAAAGCCCTGGTGGTCGCGTGTTTTTGGTGAAAGAACAAGCGCAACCAACTATTCGCAAGAGTAGCTTGACCGGGCTATCGGACTGGGGACTCTGGGTCGAAGGCACGGCCAGTCCACGGTTTGAAGAGAATGAGGTGGATGGCTTCGGACTCACGATATACGACACCTCGAGTCCGGTCATCGTAAACAACACTCTGCGCAATATCGGCGGGAATGGTATAAACATTCGCGAAGAGGCTCAGGGCATCTATCGTGGCAACAAGTTCTATAACGTCGGCTACGATGACGACAACTCATACCCCAGTGTCTATGTTCATGAAGAAGCGTCACCCACCGTCAACGGCAACCGCTTCTTTAAAGGCGGTTCGCAGGAAGTCTACGAAGCGGGTAAGAAAGCTAACGTCTACGACAACTATTGATTTAGGAGCTTAACCATGGCGATTCGAGCCTATAGCATTGGCCGCAGCGCTCACAACGACATCGTTGTTAATGACGCGTCAGTGTCTGGACGCCACGCCGAATTGGTACAGGCCGCAGATGGTCGACTGTATCTTTCCGATTGCCAAAGCACCAACGGCAGTTTCGTTGATAATAATGGCCAGTGGCAGCCGCTGGTCCAAAGCTTTATTGAACCGCAACAAACACTACGCTTAGGGAATATCACCATCACAGCGCAGCAGTTGTTACAGCAACTCAATGGCAGTGGGCCTAAGCGTCACCCCGGTACCGGAGAAGTATACTCTTGAACCGCAAGGAGTATTGGCTCTACTGCCTGTGTGCAGCGGTAGTTCTTATACTACTGCTCTCCTTTGCCTTGCCAACAGGCAGTAATGCAGCGGCACTGTTGCTTGATCGTGAAAGCAGAGTACTGCCGTTTCCGTTCACCATCCCGGTGGTGATGTGGCTCGTGTTTGCCATCGGTATTGCCGAGCTTTGGTTCCGCTTAACCGCTGCCAATGAAGAACAGCAGCAGCTGGTCATGAAGTTGTTGCCGGAAGACCAGCAAACCATGTTGTTAGCTCGCGATTTAGGCGCGCTCTATCAACGCCTGCAAACCATTGCCCCCCACTGTTTTTTGCCGCGACTATTGCGCCGCGTTATTTTGCAATTTCAAAGCAGCGGTTCGCTGGCGCAAGCCAACACCATTTTCAATTCGAGCCTCGAACTTTATCAACATGAAATTGACCTGAGATACAACGTGGTTCGTTACATCAGTTGGCTGATCCCGACGCTGGGTTTTATCGGTACCGTAGTCGGTATCGCGCTTGCCCTCAGTGATGCCGGTGCAGCGCCCAAGTTTGACGACCCTGAGCTGCTGAAACAGGTGACCCTTAGCTTAGGTTTAGCTTTTTACACCACGTTACTGGCTCTGGTGATGTCTGCCGTGCTGGTACTGTTAACACACATTGCACAAGGGCGCGAAGAGCGTGCTCTGAACCTATCTGGACAATACTGTCTGGACAACCTCATTAACCGACTTTACGAACGTCAGGGGGAATAACATGCCCGTCTACAGAGATCAAAATGGCCGCATTATCGATAGCCCAACCCAACAGGCCAGCAATCCGCTAGAGCAGCCTACTCAGGTAGTCAGAGGCTCAACACCCAAACCAGCACAAGCGACCCCTGCCAGTCCATTAGATGCGGCAACCACTGTCAATCGACCAGGCGTCACCCCCGCCGCACCATTAGCAGGGCAGAATGTGGATACGCCGACATCTCGCACACCTCAAGGGCAAGTGCCAGCCGCAGCCAGCCCATCCGACGGCGATCCTAAGACCCGTGTCTTTCGTCCTGGTCGTGCAACCACCGCCGCGCCAGCATCAACAGGTGAAGCCCAACCCGCAGCTGCTGCGGCAACGGCAGAACAAAGCAGTGATGCCATGGCAGATCCCTTAGCCGGTTGGTTAGTGATCACCGGCGGTCCAGGCATGGGCAATGCGTTGCGCCTGGGTTATGGCGTGAATGCTATTGGCCGCGACGCCGATCAGCGGATTGTCTTAGATTTTGGCGATGACCAGATCTCCCGTAAACAACATGCGCTGGTCACTTACGATCCGAAAGGACGTAAGTTCTATTTGCAGCATGGTGGCGGTACCAATTTGGTCTACATGAATGAAGCACCCGTGCTGACACCGACCGAGTTAACTGCTGGTGTAGAACTGATCATCGGTGCTACCGAGCTACGATTCATGCCACTATGTGGCCCTGACTTCGATTGGCAAGAGAAGGCTTAACCATGGCGCTGACGCCCTTGATGGCTGGCGCCCAGATACAGGGCGCACGAGACTACCAGGAAGACAGTTTCGGTCACTGGTTGGTTAACGATGATGGCGACATGTTGCTGTTGGTAGCCGACGGCATGGGCGGTCACGCCGCAGGCGACACCGCCAGCTTGTTAGCGAAAGAGACTTTTCTCAATCACTATCAGAATTCAACCCCCGCGCCCGCAAGTGTGATGTTGCGGGATGCGCTCAATGCCGCCAATGGCGCGATCACCGAGCATATCGCGAACAACCCAGGTCACGAAGGGATGGGGTGTACCTTACTGGCAGCTTTAATCAGCGAGCAAGCAATCACCTGGGTCAGTGTCGGTGACTCTCCGATGTGGCTACTTCGTCACGGTGAGTTAAAACGGCTTAATGAAGATCATTCGATGTTACCCGTGCTTCAAGGCTTAGTAGAGCTGGGGCGAATGACCGAAGAGGAGCTGGCCAAAGACAGTCGACGTAACGCATTGCGATCCGCCTTATGTGGCGATCAATTGTCGCTCATCGACCAACCCAAAATGCCCGTTCCGCTGCAAGCCGGTGATCAGATATTGTTGGCCAGCGATGGCGTCCAAACACTGTCGGACAAGGCGATTGCCGAACAGTTGTCTGCCCAAAGCAGTGATCCAGCAGCCGGAGTACGCCGGTTACTGGCGGCTGTTGATGCCGCCAACGCGCCGGGACAAGACAATGCCACGGCAGTGCTCGCTGAGATCCCCGCCAGTGCCAACACGCCACACCAACATAAACAAGCTAGCAGCAGTAAACTGCTCCCCGCTGTCGGTGCCGTGGTTGTTGCCGCTGTACTTGGTTGGTGGCTACTGACCCCCACCCCAGATTGTGGTGCCACCGACGAAATCTGCGCTGATCCAGCCAGTGAAACACAGCCAACAGCACCGTCAATAATAGAACCTGAAACAGCAGCCGACACCGAGCTAGTGGCGCCAGAAACTATCGAAATCACACCCGAAGTTGCACCAGAAGTGCCAGAGATCGTCCCTGAAAAAGGGCTCGAAGATAAGGCAATGGAACAAGCCGTACCGGAAGATGCTGATGACGCGATCCCGCTAGATAAGCCACAAGCCGTCCTCAAGGTGCCCAGCAACAGCGTGCCTCCAAAAGAGAACGCGCCTAAGAAGAATAACGAGTAATGGAAGCATAATGATGAAACGACTGCTCACCGCGATGTTTATCTCTCTCCTGTCAACAGCGGCTTGGAGTGCCGACATTCCCCACCAAGGTCTGTTAGATAGCAGCTTAAAACTGAAAGTTTATCTTCATGATGAGCCCAGAGCCGAAGCCACTGCCGTGGTATTAGCGACCGGCTACGTGGTAACCAGCAGCGATGCACTGGAGAAAGGCCAGCGGTTTACCGTGGTGGACAGCAGTGGTGCCGAGCTGGCGGCAGTGCGCGTCAATCAAGATGACAAACTAGCACTAACACTGCTCAAAGTTGAAGGGTTGGATGCGCCGGCATTAGTTGTTGCCCGCCAGCAATCAGAACAGGGCAGAGCCGTTGGTGCCTTAAGCCTAAGCAGTGACAAACGTGAACAGCCAAAAAGTTTTCACTTTGGCATTGGTAGTATCACCGAACTGGTGAGTGACAAAGACAGTGGCCAGCGTTATATCAGCCACAACGTCAAACTTACTGATTACTCTCACGGCGGTGCATTGATAAATAACTGTGGTGAACTAATCGGCATCAACGTACCTGATCCCGATGCCAGTATTTTCACCAGCAAAGAGGGGATCGGCTTTAGTGTTCCCCTCGCCCAAGTGCAAGCGATGAGCAAAGCTTACGCCACCACCACGGTAGCCAAAGAGATCTGTTTGTCGGCTGCGGAACAAGCCCGGCTTGCCGCGGAAGCACTGGCCGACACCGAATCGAAACTGGCTGAAACCGAAAAGAGTTTAGGTGCCGAGCTCGATGCTTTGGAAACTGAGCGCAATGACCTGCAAAAGCAGCGCGAAGCCGAAGCGAAAAAAGCCGCCGAAGCGAAGAAGCTACTTGCTCAGCTGGAAGAGAAGCAGAAGCAACTAAAAGATGCCACCGCGGAAGAGAAGGCGGCATTAGGAGCTGAGATTGACGCACAAAAAGCGGTCGTTGCAGAAACGGCCGAGCGCGCTGCACAGCTAGAAGTGCAACTCACCGAACAACAAGCGGCATTAGACGCCGCCATTGCGAAGCAAGCAGAACAGCAACTTTGGTTGATCTACGGCGGTATTGTTGCCGGTGTCATCGTGTTGGCACTGATCATCATGCTGCAGCTACGTAAGCGTAAATCAAACCAACTGGTGCAACAGCAGCAGATGACAGCGGAAGAGTTACAACAGGCGCAACAAAATCTGGCCGCAAAGGCTGCACATGAACAAGCACTTGCCAGCGTCCCTGACCTATTGTTGGTTGGCCTCGAAGGTGAAGCCGCCAGTTTCGCTGTCAGGATCCAAGGCAGCAGCCTTGGGGCGGCTGTCGATGGTCTGGTGATCGGTCGCAGCCCTAACTCCAGTGAACTGGTTGTCACCCATAGTGAGGTTTCACGCCAACATGCCCGTTTAATCTGGGTGAGCCAGCAACTGATGCTGGAAGATCTGGCATCCACCAACGGCGTTAGCGTCAACGGTGTCCCGTTGACCGCACATCAACCGCACATGGTTCATGTCGGTGATCGCGTGCAGCTCGGTACGTTGGTTTTTGAATTAAGAAAGGCGTAACCAAATGCAGAAGTTACGAGTTCCCTTGCTCTTAGCCAGCGTGTTAAGCCTATTAGCACTGCCAAGTAATGCCGCATTAAAGCGTGTTGAAGAGCTGGAACGAGGTGTCGTGCGGATCGTCAACTTGATGAGTGATGGCACCTCCACAGGTACCGGCTCATTACTGAATAATGACGGTTACATCGCCACTAACCACCACGTTATCGAAGATTACGACGAGCTGTTCATCATCACCCATAATGATGAACAACGTATCGAAGCCGAGGTGATCATCGACTCACCCCAGCTCGATCTGGCCGTGATCCGAGTTCGTGGGATCCAGGGCAATCCGGTGGCGATCAACGATGGCAGCTTAGGTAAAACCAGCCAGGTGTATGCCTTCGGCTATCCAGGGATCTCGGATCAAGCACCAGGGGGACACGCTGCCGTACAAGCAACAGCTACCGAAGGCACTGTGAGTCGTGTCTACACCGGTTCCTGGGGCGGATCTCGCGCTTTGAAGATCGTCCAGCACGACGCCGCGGTAAACCCAGGGAACAGTGGCGGTCCATTATTAGATGCCTGTGGTCGAATGGTCGGTACCAATACCATGGCGATCAAAGCGCAAGCCGGTCATGGCGCGTTTTGGGCCTCCCATGCCTCTGAACTAACAGCCATTCTCAATAGCAAAGGGATCAGCTTTACCCGTGATACTTCAACCTGTGACACCAGTGGTGGTGCAGGTACCGATGCCAAAGCGAGAGAAGATGCTCTTAGCGCAAAGTCAGCGGCACAACTGGCAGAGCAACGCGCTAAAGAAGCGGAATTAAAGGCCGCAGAACTTCGCACGCAGATGGATGAACAGCTAGGAGAACGGGATAAACAACTCAACTGGCTGATCGATAACGTGTTGTTGGCCGGGTCTATTATGGCCGGGCTGTTAGTGATCACCTTGTTACTCGCCGTCAAAGGTAATCGCCAGAAAGCGGCACAGGTTGTACATCAGGTGGTTGAACCATTAAGTCAACGCTTTCGAGGTTCTGCCCCACAACGACCAGCAACGACACCAAGCCACCAACCTGGGCCGACGCAGGTTGCCCAGCACGCAGTCGCAACACCAAACAATGGTGGTGGTCTGGTACTCTCTGGTTTCAAAGGCCACTCCGATAGCGTTTGCCTGCAGGTGACCTCATCACTGTTGGCTGACGGCAGCAAAGGTTGCAGTATTGGCCGTCATCCACAGCTGGTTGACCTGCTACTGGACGACAGTTCCGTATCCCGTCGCCATCTTCGGATCAGCAGTGGAAGCAATGGCTTTATGGTCGAAGATCTCAACTCAACCAACGGTACCCGGGTAAATGGCCAGCCGCTGCAACCCTTCAAGCCAGTGCCACTTGCAGTCGATAGCCAGTTACAGATAGGGGACGTCAAACTCCTGGTCTCACTGGGATAATCACAAATGCAGCGCCGCAATCGCGAGATCAATATCTTCAGTATGTCGGCGCTAGATCTGTTTGCCTCCGGTATGGGGGCATTTATCCTCATCGCCATTCTGCTGTTCCCCTACTTCCCTCATACTGGCGACAGCGCCGACACCGAAGCGCTGAAAATCGCACTGGACGATGCCAATGCCGCGACGGAGGAACAAGCGGCTGCCGTAGAAGCCTTGCAAGCCCAGTTAGCCGAAGCGCTCCGGCTGCTTGCGGAAAAACCGGAACCGACACCACCCACACCTGTGCCCCCCGTACCAATTCCTGTTCCAGAGCCAAAACCTCTGCCCGGCGCAAAAACCCAATTCCCAGATATCGATCTGGTACTGGTGCTGGATGTCACTGGCAGTATGGGCAGCGCGCTAAATGCGTTGAAACGTGAGATAGTCAGCTTCGTCAGGGTCACAGACAAACTTTCTTCTTCTATCGGCATTGGCATCGTCGCTTATGGCGACAGGCAATACCGTACGCCCGTGACCGTACAGCCATTACTAAAAATTTCTGACTCACCGGCCAATTTCAAGCGGCTGAAACGCTTCGTGGATGCCCTTGAGCTAAGACATGGCATCGGTAAAGGCCGCAATGACGATACCCCCGAAGCGCTTTTTGCAGGATTAAAGCAGGCGGTTAACAGCCGCTGGCGCAAAGAGGTGGAGCAGCGGATGATTGTTATTATCACCGATGCCCCTGGCTATCCAGAAGAGCGTATGGCGACATTGAAGCTGGCGCGCAATTTCGTCAGCAGTAAAAAGAGCCGTATCTCTGTGCTGTTTGTCGACACCGACGAGTCAGTGCCCTTGGATCTAAAGGAGCTCGCCAGAGAAGGCAAAGGCAATGTGGTCGAAGGTGGCACCTCCCTCACCTCAGGTATATTGCAAGCGATCCTCATTGACTGAGCCCAGTCTGTTTGATTGAGTCATCAAACTCACTCAGGTGCATCAACTCCCATTGTGTTGGCTGCCCTAAAACAGGCTCAAAACCGACATACAGATAAGAAATGTGAGTAAGTGTAAAAAGCGGGAACGACCATCACACATTATCATTAGAAAAATTAATAAGCACTACTCAGATGTTACCCTGAACCTCTTGTAATTAGTTGAAAACAAGGAAGTAAAATATATGTTCCGCTACATTATTCCGGCGGCACTGGCCATGATCAGTGTCAATAGCCATGCCGTGGTTGGCGGCCAGACGGTGAGCGATCAAGATTGGCCTTATACCGTTAGCCTGCGCCAAATCGAAGGCACAGAAAGCGACTCTCTTTCTAACCATCGCTGCGGTGGCGCCTATATCGGCGAAGGCTTAATCCTAACCGCAGCGCACTGTGTGGCGTTGGCACCTGTAGAAAATTCTGTCGCTTGTATCGGCGGATCAGGTGATGCTAGTGAAAACAACTGCTACCGACTGGCCGATGTGAGAATTCATCCAGACTTTGAATCAGAATTTTACACCGCCGATCTCGCCATCTATAAACTTGCTTGGTTTAGTTCCCCTGACAATTATCCCGCAGCCAAAATCATCACGGCAGAACAAGATGCCCTGATCACCGCAGGTGAGACATTACACATACTAGGGCTGGGCTCTACTCGATACGAAAGCTATGACCCAGCCTATCGACTGCAAGGCGCTGAGATCGCAATCGCTAGCGAAGCAGATTGCAATGAGCAGACTGCCGTCCAGGCACCCGCAGGATTTGATGCCAGCAATTTCATCTGTGGCGGAGAGCAAACCAAAGGGCCTGCACCAGGGGATAGCGGCACACCTGCCTTTATCGAGATGGATCAGGGTATGATTTACACGGCCCTCGTGTCTCACGGCTACAACTACATGGGTGTATTTACCCGCCTTGGCTTACATCTGGACTGGATAAACAGTACTCGCGAGGAGCTGACACCAAATAGGATATTAGATGTTGGTGATGACCAGCAATGGTTACTGAGTGCACAACAACCAACGATAGAGCATCAACAATTGATTACCAATATCTCCACTGAAGCGGTAGATATTGTCGCCATTGAGATCCGCGGCGATGCGTCGGTCACACTGATCTCCCATAACTGCGGCACGCTTAACCCCAATAAGAGTTGTGAAGTATCCATCGCGGCGCAACAGCCCGAAAACAGCTACGGCAACGCTTTTTTAGATCTCGAGCTAAGTTCAGGTATCACATATACCGGCGTTCGCCTCACAACCGTTACCATGGGCGACATCCCAGGCATAGCGAATTGGCAGAGTGAATTTCAAAGCTGGTTAGCGGGCGGCACGTACCCTTGGAGCGCATTCGAAGATCGCGGGATCATGGTGCCTGAATATGTCGACACAGCTCAATTTCTTCAGGGCGAACTAACCGGGCCGGGCGTATTGCAATTCTCATCTCAAAGCTTAACTGCCAGCGGCGATGGTCGACTTCAGGTGCGACTTGATGACGCAGTGGTTATACAAATGAACGGTGATTGCCAAGCTGAACAATTAGCAGTAGCGGTACCAGAAGGTACGCATCAGATCACCTTTGATTATGAGGGTACCAACCAGTTCATGAACAATGGAAGTATTGTCCTATCCGACTTGGTATTTAACGATCAGGCATCCGCAACAGGCTCCCTGACATGCCACTACGTGAAGCCAGAATATTTCCCAGAAGGTGAAAATGATACCGTCATCGAAAACTCTGGTGGCAGTAGTAGTTTAGGATGGTTATCACTGTTGCCACTCTTTGTCATGCGTTTGCTAAGACGTCGATAAGAACATTCCCCAACATAAAAAAGGAGCCCAATGGCTCCTTTTTTTCATTCCGTCATTCTTCACAAAATACGGTTTAAGCACCCGGTTCCATAATTGAACCCGGCTTACCACCGCGGGCCATCGCCTGAAGATCTTTATCAATAAAGAACAGTAGCTTACGGTCATTATCCAGCAGATCGATTTTATCCAGAATACCTTTAAACAGCTTCTCTTCTTCATGCTGCTCTGCCACATACCACTGCAGGAAGTTAAAGGTGCTGTAGTCATGACTGGTAAAGGCCACGTGAGCCAGCTCGTTAATCGCGCTCGTGACTAAACACTCATGCTCATAGATCTTCTCAAACAGATCTTTCAGCGATTCAAACTCATGGGCCGGTGAAGCAATGCCGCCTATGATAGGCATGGCACCTGTTTCACTCACATAGGTGAACAGACGGTTCATGTGCTCCATCTCTTCGGTAGCATGCTCCCGCAGAAACTCAGCAGCACCCTCAAAGCCCTTATCTTCACACCATGCACTCATCTGCAGATAGAGGTTAGAAGAAAAGAATTCCAGATTAATCTGTTCGTTCAGCTTTTCGATCATCGGTTTCGCTAACACAGCTAAGCTCCTGTCATTATTCTGTACCGCTATAGTCTTATTCTCCGGTGGATAGCTTTTCAGATCAATGCGCTGTAATAATATTTTCTTATAATTCAAATCCTTGATAATACGAATAGCTCGCATTGCGGTTCGATGACCCACTCGCCGTTTAAATTAGGCGAAATAAGCAAAGCCCGCATATGCTTGGATCAGCTTTTAATGCCGGAGATAACTATGATTATCACCCCACAACTTGCAGGTAACGTTGCCCGTAGCTGTCACCCTATTGGCTGTCAGCAAGCACTGCAGGCACAGATCGATTATGTGCGAGCCCAAGGAGCGATCACCACACCCAAGCGAGTATTAATCCTCGGTGCCTCCTCTGGTTTTGGCTTAGCAGCCCGTGTTGCATTAGCTTTTGGCGGTGGCGCGGATACCTATGGCGTATCCTTTGAACGTGGGCCGTCAGAAAAAGGCGTTGGTTCCGCAGGTTGGTATAACAACTGTTATTTCCGCCAAGCTGCCGAAGCCGCGGGTCTGAAAGCGGCCAACACCATTGGTGATGCCTTTAGTCCCAAAGTGCAGGAGAAAGTGATCGCCGATCTGCAAGCGGACTTTGGCCAGATTGATATGGTTATCTACTCACTCGCCACTGGACGCCGAGATATTCCTGCCACAGGAGAAAGCTTCCGCTCAGTATTGAAAACCACAGGCGCACCGGTCGAAGGCAACACCATCAACCTTGAAGCCCAAGCGTTAGAATGGACCTCCATCCCAACCGCCACCAGCGAAGAGATCACTCACACCACCAAAGTGATGGGCGGTGAAGGGTGGCAAGAATGGATTGAGGCCCTGCTGGCTGCCGATCTACTTGCACCCGGCGCACAGACGCTGGCATTTAGCTATCTCGGCCCCGAACTGTCGGCACCAGTGTATCGTTTTGGCACCATCGGCGTCGCCAAAGAACACCTGCATGCCACCGCCAATCATCTCAATGAACAGTTACAGCAGGCGGTCGGCGGCACAGCCTACCCTGTGGTGGCGAAAGCACTGGTTACCAAAGCAAGTGTGTTTATTCCGGTCATGTCCGTGTACTTGGCACTACTGATGAAACAGATGAAAGCCAACGGCACCCATGAGGGTTGTATCGAACAATGTTATCGCCTGTTCGCCACTAAAGGTGCCGGACAACAGCCTGTATTAGATGAAGATCGCCAATTACGCTTGGATGACTATGAACTGGCACCCTCGCTGCAAGCTGAGATTGCCAAGATCTATCCAACAATTAATGGAGATAACTTTAAAGCGTTAACCGATTTTGACGGCTACCTGCATGATTTCATGGCACTGAATGGTTTTGATTTGGCGGGTGTAGATTATTCTGCGGAGGTCGATATGACGGAAATGGCGGCACTCAAGCCTTAATCAATAGCGCTAGCAAAAACGGCTATGGCTTAGCTCGCCAAACGACAACAATAGTGATCCGAGGGTGTATCACCCTCGGTCTCTTTTAGACTCCCCAAACACTGTTCAGATAGCCGTTCCGTCTCCCAATCTAACCATTCTTGCTGATAAGACAACTTATCCGCCGAACGCTGAGCCTTTTGGCTTTTACCATGGGCACCGCCCTTGTTCATCAGCGGTGATATCGCATGTAAATTACGTGGCTTGTGCTGCCGTTTTGTTTTCATCCTAATGCTCCGTTAGCTTACTTATATATGAACCCGCCGTTGCCAACACGGCGGGCTCTGTTACCCCTTCACACAAACCAATTGCTTCAAGGTATGTACCACCTCCACCAAATCGCTTTGGTGTGCCATCACTTGGTCAATATCCTTATAGGCGCCGGGGATCTCATCGATCACCCCTTTGTCCTTGCGGCACTCAACGCCGCGGGTTTGCTGCTCCAGATCTGCACGACTAAAGCGTTGCTTGGCTTTGGCACGACTCATCTTTCTCCCTGCTCCGTGGGAGCATGAGCAAAAGCTTTCCGCACTGCCCTTACCGCGAACAATGTAAGAACGAGTTCCCATCGAGCCAGGAATAATGCCCAGCTCACCGGCACGGGCTGATATCGCGCCCTTGCGGGTCACAAACACATCGGCACCAAAATGATGCTCCTGCTGCACGTAGTTATGATGACAGTTAATCGCTTCCTGGGTTATTTCAAACCTTGGCAGCAAAGGTGCAATCGCTCGCAGCACCAACGCCATCATCTCCTGACGATTGATACGCGCATACTCCTGCGCCCAATCCACTGCCCCCACATACGCAGCAAAATGATCGCTGCCCTCACTAAAGTAAGCCAGGTCTTTGTCGGGTAGGTGATGCATATGCCCCTCCATATCTCGCTTGGCTTGCTGGATAAAGTAGCGGCCAATGGCATTACCGATCCCACGACTGCCGGAGTGCAGCATGACCCAAACATCGCCACTGTCATCGACACACAGCTCAACAAAGTGGTTACCCGAGCCCAACGTCCCCATCTGAGTCGCCCATGTTTGTTGTGGGTTTTTCAGCATTTTCAGCAGCGTCGGATGGCGCTCAAACAACTGGTCAATGCCAGCTTGTAGCCCCGCACATGCCTGGATGCGCACTGACACCTGCTTATGGCAGGCGGCACCCACCGGCACGGCGCGCTCAATCGCTTCACGTACCGGCTTTAAGTTATCCGGTAACTGTGATGCCTTAAGCGACAGCCGCAGCGCATTCATACCACAGCCGATATCCACACCCACAGCGGCAGGAATAATCGCTTTATGGGTCGGAATAACCGCGCCAACAGTAGCACCGATCCCCATATGCACATCTGGCATCGCCGCTATATGACGATGAATAATAGGCAACTTAGCTATATTTTTTAATTGATTAATAGCAGCATGGTCTATGTCATCAGTGAATATCTTCACTGGCATATCTTTATTTTTTTCGCCGCTATTTAATTCTATTTTAACAGGCATAAAAATCCCCTTCGCAATATAAATCGCGAATATATTATTCTTTGGAAGACTGCCAGATACTAAAAGCCCCGGCGTATGGCCAGGGCTAGTGTTTATGCTTCCTGGCTTGCAAGTCCCCAACAAAGGCCTTGCAAGCACAAGTACTTGAAAGACCATAGTTAATGGCTGATATAGGTAACCTCTGTCATTTCAAGTACTCCTCTAAATTGATGAATGGATAAGCTGTGGAGATATTAGTGACTAATATTTTTTTGTCAAGAAATAATGAAAAACAAATAAAACATAATTTTTATAATGTAAAAGCCTTACATCATATCCAAAGTAAATAGAATCTCGACATATTACATAAAAAATGAATTTTCATTCACAATATAACAATTAATTTATTAACCAATAAATTAGATCACAAAACTAATGCCTAGCATTCGGAATTAAAATAAAAGAGGGCCCATCTGGGCCCTCTTTGTCGGCAACGCGTCCTTGCTTCGGGTGGAGATGAAAAGTGTGTTTAAGCAAAGCTCAGAGGAAAATGGCAGCCCCCACCACGATCAGTAAAACCCAAATAACCATCCGGAACGCCTGAAACTGCTCGACCATACCGCCCCCTACCTACAATTCTGAGTTAATTGAGGCAGGCGTGATGCTAGGTGTAATCAGCTCCTTCGGCTCACGATGCTGCGACAACTCTGTTTCAAGAGAATCGTCACGCTGCGACTCCATTAGCTGCATCAGTCTAGCCAGTTCATGCTGGGGTCTTGCCACATGAAATACTGAATTTCGATTGATCTGTGCTGTAGCGTCACCGGGGGCACGACTCTTGAAAACCACTTCAACATCTTCACCGCGCAGTGAAGCTGAGATGTCGCAAAAGATGACCGCAGCGATAGGATGCATCCCTTTTTCCAGCGAGATCTCGCCATTTAGCAGGGCTTCATCACGAAACCCCTGATAGAGATTAACGCTGTCAGAAAACAACTCTCGGCCATTAACGCGTAACGATGCAAAACAACGTGTGGCCACTTTAGGCTCATTGCTGCGCTGCATCGATAGACGGTTAACATTGAATGACAACACAAATTGGTGACGACCTTTATGTAGACTGGGATAAACACCATTCATCTGATACGCCCCCACGGGTGGGCGTTCTATCTGGTTGTAGCGGTGGCGCGCTAAATGAAAACGCGATTCGTCCATCACAAAGCTACCTAAATCTGAACCGACCAGTTCAGGTACAGCCTTTCTGAAATCAGGGCTCTTGTGCACTCGCACCACCCAACCGGGCTGTAATCGCATGCTGCTAGCCGCATGGGAAAACAGATTGTCACTGCGGGCACCTGGCTCCAAGGTTCTGAGCACATCAACCTCACCCTGCAGCTGCTGAAAGTTAGTATTGAGTTGATTGACCTGTTTCTTTACCTGTTGATAGCGCATACAGGCCCAGGTTCCCCCCAGGAATACGAGTACTAAACTAATTACTGAAAGTGACACCACATATTTGGCAGCGCTCTGGCTGCGACGTTTATTGCTATTTAGATTAGCCATTGCAAACTCCTCCGTCCGACTAATCCAACTGAATCAATTGTTATGCCACAAGAATTTACTTCATTTTTATCAAATGGTTAGCCCTAATTGTCGGCTGATGTATCGCGGCATCTAGTCGCATAATGCAACAAGGATAGAGTTGCAAAATGCAACTGTTCGCATTTTGCAATCCTCAACCAATCGACTTCCCCAGCGCTCAATAACTATCTATCTAATTGATAATTAATAGGTAAATTCTCTCTCAACGAGTTCGGCACAGGTTTTGAAAACGTATCAACTGACGTGGCAGGTCGTTACTTGCCAAATTCGGGTTAAGGAGCGGAAGAATGCAAAACAGAAGAAAAGTCGCTTTCTTTATGAAGAGTGTCAGTTTGACTTTGAGCAGTTGGATTGCTTTATCGGCGCAAAGTCATGCCATAGAGATAGTCGAATTAGATGTCGATGTAGAGCTGCAGTTGTTAATGGATATATCAGGTAGCGTCAACCATCAGGAATACCTACTGCAACGGGATGGCTACGCTCAGGCATTTAGCAATGATCAAGTGCAACAATCAATTTTACAAGGTGAACTCGGTAAAATAGCGGTGCAGTTGGTTATGTGGAGCGGCCAAAACCAACAGAGCGTGATGGCCGATTGGACACTGATCGATTCAGTCACTTCGGCACTGGATTTTTCAGCGTCTCTTGCCGAACTAGCTCGCCCTTTTTGGCACATGACAGGGGTTGGCGACGCCATCGACTTCGGTGTAGCGCAGTTCGAAGACAACGGCTTTAATGGCACACGCCAAATCATCGATGTGTCAGGTGACGGCATAGAAAATAGTGGCAGAGATACGCTACAGGCCCGCGGCGATGCCCTGACCAAAGTCGATACTATCAACGGCATTGTAATCAGCCCCTACCAATCAGTTAATGACTTTTACATGGATGAGGTGGTCGGCGGTGAGAATGCTTTCCTGATGCAGGTCGATCGATTCGAACAGTTTGGCGATGCGATCCAGCAAAAACTCAGTTATGAAATCAGTGGCGATGGCATCCCACCTGAGGCCACTCGCGTCATAGTGCCAGTCACGGGTTCGTTATCCTTAAGCGCCCTCGGCTTACTATTTCTGGCAATCAGTCTAAAACGTCGAAAGGAGCACTAAAATGCGATTAATTCTCCTGCTTTGCCTATCCGCACTGCTGATTGGATACGCCATCGCCGATGAACAACCCAAGATACGTTTTGGAGAAGTCCTGGCTGAAAGCCCTGGCACCAAACCGGTATTTTTAGAACAAAACCGATTCGCCATTACTCCTGAGACACTCTACGGCCTGGTTGTTGAAAAGCCTTCCGCCACCCCTTTTACTTTAAGCACTATCCATTTCATCCCTCGACAGGATGGTAGCGGTGAGTTCAATAAAGTCGCTAGTCGCATGGTCGAAGCAATCGGTAGCAGCGCCGTGTGGCTCAAACCGCTACAAGACGATCCTACGGGGATATACATGATGGAGGTTTACGTCGATCTGCGCCTGGTAACCACCATCGAATATGAGTTGTATAAGGTGCACTAAGCTGATGAGTAAATATCATCCTGACGAACATAATAGTCGAGTCCATCCACGCGTCTCGATGCGTGTACAGAGGCTCAGGCTGCGACTGAAACCAAAGGGCTGGCGTTATTTGCTGAGCGGTTGGCAACACACGACCCTGCTGAATATCTCGAATGACGGTATTGGCTTCAAAAGTCGCCACATGTTTATCGTCGGTACATGCTACGCCATGATCCTCGGGGTTGGTGACCAACAACAATGCCATGTGCGTATTGTCCGCGTCGATCAGGTAGGAAGCAGCTTCTATTGCGGTGCAAAATTAGTGGACCACACAGCCTTACTGCAGCGGCTGATCGCAGGCATCAAACCAACTCGAGCCCACCAAGGTGCCCCCGCTCAGCCGCGAAGGTCGCTCAGACTGTCTTGAAGCTGCTCCGACCGCAATGGTTTTACCAGCACCTTATTGACCCCAATCGCGGCAAATTGTTGCGCTTCTTTCAGCCCGCTATTCGCAGTTAGCGCAAAAATTGGCACGTCACACATAGGCGTTGCTAACTCACGGATCCGACGACTGGCTTCTAGGCCATCCATGACAGGCATCCGCAAGTCCATCAGCACCAAGTCAAACTGGCTGCTGCTGACAGCCTGCACGGCTTCCGCACCGTTATCAACTAGGCTGACATCGTGCCCAAGTTGCTGCAGCATCAACTTCATCACCATCTGATTGCTTTTGCTGTCTTCAGCCACCAGCACTTGCAGTGATTGATTAGCCGTATCCAATTCCGGTATGTAGTTATCTTCAGGCACGCTCACCAGCGGCAGGCTGAACCACACCTTTGCACTCCACGGCTGTGCCTTTTGCTTTGACTCGATACCAATTGTGCCCGCCATCGACTCAACAATGCGCTGACTTAATGTCAAACCCAAACCACTGCCTTGATGAGTACGGGTCTGGCTGTTGTCGCGCTGTTCAAATAGCCCAAACAGCTGTGATGATTCGTTTTCGTCAAACCCCGGCCCCTGATCCAGGATCGCAAAAGTAATATGGCTATCATCCGCAGAAACCTCTAGCCGAATCGTTCCTGAATCACTAAATTTCACCGCATTACCTAGCAAGTGAAACAGCACCTGAGCAATGAGATCGCCCTGCACTAATGATAGATTCGCCAGCGTAGTGGCAACAACGCAATCTAACTTCAGCCCCTTCGACGTCGCTTGTGAACGCCAAAGCTCCAATGCATGGGTAGTCAGTGCCGTGACCGTATGAATTGAAGCGCTGTTGGACGCTGGCAACGCCGTCGACTCATTCAGATCACCCCGCACCTGACTCAGCGTTAGTAGATCTCTTAACAGAGATTCAAGCAAAGCTGATGATTGGGATGTCATGGCGAGATGCTCTTTTTGCGATGGCGTCATCGGCTCGTTACTCAATAACTCCAAACCACCAACAATGCCATTAATCGGTGTCATCAACTCATGCTGCATCATCGCCAAGAATGCGCTTTTCGCTTCTGCTGCCTGCTCGGCGTCTCGCCATGCTTGCTCAAGCGCTAACTGCTTACGCTTAATATCCGTGATATCCCGTGCGGTACCGCGATAGCCAATGAAACATTCGGCTTCAAATCGAGGCTCGCCACTGACTTCAATCCAGCGCAGTTTGCCTGGCACAGGCTCTATTTCGAAGCGCAGCTTCTGAAACGGCGATCTGGCAGACAACTGTTTCAGCAAGCTACGCCAGCGCCCCTGTTTCTGCTCATTGGGGCTACGTAATCGCAGCCAGCGCCGACTCAAAAGATCCAACTCCGAAGTCTGCTTAGCAATGCGATCTGGCTGAGTTAAATAGGTTAATCGCAGACGATCATCGGTTTCCCAAAACCAGTCACTGGCACTGCTGGCAAACGCTTTGAATCGGAGTTCACTCTCTTTGTGGGCTTGCGTGCGTTGCTCTACCAAGGTTTCCAGATGATGTCGGAACCCCAAGTTAATCATCAATTGCGACAGGAAAGGTCGAAAACGGGAGACTAACCGACGCGCTTCATGATCAAAAACATGTGGCCGACTGTGGAGACAGATCAACAACACCTGACGCCGGCTATCTGCAATGGAGGTGATGATAGCACTGTGTGCCATGCCCCGAACCTGTTCGGGCAAAGCCTGCCATTCCGGCAATAAGGTGGTATCAAACAGCAGTAACGTATCTCCGGAAAGTGCCCGGCTAAATGACGTCGCTGCGGGCCAGCGCGCAGCCATCAGTACCTCACTACTGGCAACCAGCGGCGCATACTCACCGCTCTCAAACTCAACGATAAGTGCATGCTCTAACGCCGTGAAGGGCTTAAGCATCTCGATTAATGCGTCAATAAGTTTTGCCGGATCGGCGGCGGCAGACAGTCGCTGCAACCCCTGCAACAGAGCGTCATTCTCCGCTTGTAATTTATGCGCCTGACTTCTGGCTCTAACCAATTGCTGCGCTAACTCATGGGAAGATTCAGCCTGCTCCAGCTTATCGTCTTGGTTCACTTAGCCCTCCATGAATAGCACACTGGCGATCATCAAATTACCATGAGCGAATTCCCCACCAATAAACTGGCCCTGTTCGCCAAATGTAAATGCGCCAGCAAATGGGGCACCCTTTAATACCTGATTAATAGACGCAACCACATCAGGCATCTGGCGCTGCACCGTCAACATACAACCGGCACAATAGATATTTAAGCCACCAATAATCCGGTACCGCTCTGCGTCTAACGTCTCCTTTGCTTCCTGCGCCACGCGGCCAGCCCGACCAATCAGGCTCTCCGTTGTACCTTGCATCAGAACAATCTCTTCACCTACCTGAACTTCGGCAAAAAGATTCAACCCTCCCTGATCGGAAACATGTTCGGGGTGCGCCAATTTGTAATAGGGCACACCGTTAACCTGCCCAACGTAACGGCCTAAAGGGCTGAGCGTCGTTGCGGCCAGAATACTGTCGTCTCGTTTGATATGAGACTGAATCAGCCCCTCAGTCCAACGGTTGTAAAGCTGAGCAGCAGGCAGATCATCTAACCGCTCCAGATGACGACTACTGGCAGCGGTTACGGTTGCTTTCAGTGACGTTGGTAGGTAGCCAGAATGAAAGCTAAAGCCTAATTCACAGGAGGGATAAAACAGAGTGAATGCGATGCCGTCATCGCACAGGGTGCCATTGGCCCCTATCAGCCATTGCTGCGCCACCTTGTTATCGGCAGCGCTCCCACCAATAACCGGCGTGGAACGACCAAACACCCCCTCAATAGTGTGCAGTATCCGCTCCTCTTGTCCCGGTGTACCGTGCAGCCACACCAGAGCAGGAAGCTCACCGACGCGATCTGCAGCCAACATCGCCTGATACAAAGCAGCCTTTACAGACGCATCAACATTGCCAACGAAGGGCTCGACAGCACAACCAAAGCTGCCATGGGCGTCCTGACACGCCCATACCACCAAGCCATAGCCGCTAACACCGTGGTAGCCAAGCTCTGTCATTGCCCCCTGACATGATGTGCACAACATCTGTTGTGTATCCGGATAATGCGCAAGCAGTTCGCTCTGCACCAGCTTCACGTCCATATCGCTAGTGACGTATATCAGTATCAGGTCAGGGTTAGCATCGAGCCTCGCCGATAGCTGTTCAACCGTTTCATCGACCGCCTTAAGGGAATTAGGTTGCGTGCTGAACGCGGTTGCGATCTGCATTACGGCTCCTTCGGCTGGTAAGCTAATAACTCCGACTGGGTTTGTTGCCAAAGCCGTTCGAGCTGGGCAATCAATTCATTGATCTCCTCCGGACTACCCGCAAGCGCCAAACCCTCTATCCGACCAGCACACTCACTTAACACTATTGCCCCAAATGTTGCGCCACTAGTGCAGAGCGTATGGCTTTCACGTAACAGCAATTGGCGGTCATTTGAGCAATTCGACAGCGCTTCTACACGGGACTGTGCTTCATCAATAAAACAGGTTCGCAGCTGCGGCCAAAGCGCGATGCCCGTATCTGCTAATAGTTTCTCCAATGTCTCCTCAGACAAGCAGCTGGTGTTCATCCTGCCCCTTCCATTGCTTAATTTTTCGGTATAGAGTCGAAGGATTAAGCCCTAGCTTCTTCGCCGCCTCACCAACTTTACCCTGATGCAACTCAACCACATGCTCAATCAAGCATCGCTCATAGACCTCGTAAGCGTTAACGGCCTCGACCGAATTGGGTAACCAGCCATCTCCGCTTCCTGGCTGTGCCTGCCGACTAACGCGATGGTGGGATATGTCAATTTCGGGCTCAGCAAAGGCACGCTCAAAACGCGCTTGAATATCAGGTAACATTGACAGTTCAACCAGATCACCATCGTGGAGTACCGCCACATTTCTCAGTACGTTTTCCAACTCACGGACATTGCCCGGCCAGAGATATTGGCGCATCCAGACTTGCACTTCGGCACTGAAACCACTGAATCTGCGCTGCTCCTCCGCACAGATTTTTACCAACAGAGCATCAGCGATCAGCAAAACATCGTCGCCGCGGTCACGCAACGGCGGCAACACCAAGGGAATAACGTGCAGCCGATAGTAAAGGTCTTCCCGAAAACGCCCCGCACCCACCTCCGTCAGAGGATCACGATTGGTCGCACACACGATACGAACATCCGCGGTCTGCAGCTTGCCACTTCCCACACGAGAAAATTGTCCCGTTTGTAAAAACCGTAACAGCTTACTCTGCAGATCCAGATCCATCTCACACAGCTCGTCAAGAAACAGCGTTCCACCTTGCGCCTGTTCAGCTGCGCCCTCTCGGTGTGTAACTGCACCGGTGAACGCCCCTTTAACGTGACCAAAGATCTCACTTTCCATCAGTTCTCGAGGGATAGCGGCACAGTTTATAGCGACAAAAGGCGCTTTACTCCGAGGACTACGTTGATGCAGTGCTTGGGCACACAGCTCTTTACCTGTACCACTTTCTCCAGTGATAAATACCGTGGCTTTACTGGTTGCGGCACTTTCAATGATCCGGTAAATCTGCTGCATCGGCAATGACTTTCCGATTAAGCCTTCGAAACTTTCAACAACAAAAGTTTGGTGTAGTGACTCAACGAGGGCACCGAGCTCAGACAAACGAAGGGTGTTCTCTACTGTCACCAGCAGGCGCGCTTTTGAGACAGGTTTCAGCAGAAAATCTCTTGCGCCAAGTCGCATCGCCTCAATCGCATTTTCCAGTGAGCCATGCGCAGTGATCACCACCACGGCGACATTAAGTTTCTGTTCAGCGACAAATTCGAGGATACTCTGACCATCCATGTCCGGCAGCTTTAGATCCAGCAACATCAAGTCGGGCACCTGACGATCGAGCGCAGCCAAGGCTGACTTACCACTGGCATGATGGCTGACGCGATAGCCCTCTTGCTTTAAGTAGCTTTGATAGACGAGCGCCAAAGACTGGCTATCTTCAACGATCATTATGCTAGCCATCAAACCTCCTTAAAAAACTCTGGTCTAATCCTTACAGCTAGTCGTAATACCTTGCTAATTCAAGCTGTTTGACTTGATTATGAGGCACAACTAGAAATGAATAACGCAAAACAGCAGTAAAGAGTAAAGATTAAAGATTATTAGCCTTTACTATTATCTGCCATTTATCGAGGTACAAATTTGGACTCAGTTACCCAAGCCGCACTCGGTGCCGCTGTCGGCGGTGCTATCGGGGGGCGACAGTTAGGCTGGCGCGCGTTCGCCTGGGGCGCAGGCTTAGGCACACTCCCCGATATGGATATCTTCATCCATTACCCCGACGCCGTCGACCAAGTCACTAAGCACCGTGGTTTTAGCCACTCGATCTTTGTACTGACGGCGCTCTCACCTGTGCTAGGCCTGCTGATTGCCAAACTACACCGATGGCGGTTTTGGGGCGCCACTTTGATGGCTTGGTTGTGCTTAGTGACTCATCCACTGCTTGACTGCTTCACCAGCTACGGCACCCAGCTGTTTTGGCCATTAGCCTCACCGCCGATCGCTTGGTCAACCATCTTTATCATCGATCCGCTATATACCCTACCGCTGCTGATAGGCGTGATATTCAGTCTCATCGGCTTTAATCGGCGGAAAGCCAAACCATTGAAGTCGAACCTATGGGGGTTGGGGATTAGTCAGGCATATTTGGCATTGAGCTTGGTTTTGATGTTATCGGTGAAATATCAAGCCAGTGCGGAACTCGAGTCCAAGGGCGTGTCAGAGACCCCTTTTATCGCCCCAACGCCATTCAATATCTTAAGCTGGCGCATTGTCGGTAAAGATGACCACCACTTGTGGATAGGGTATTTCAGCTGGCTCAACCCTAAACCGATTCACTTCAACACCTATCCCCACAAGCACAACTTGGCCAACAAAGAGGCGCTACCCAAGCTGGCGCGTTTGGATTGGTTTACACATGGCTTTTATCAATTACAGACTGATCAAGGACAACTTAAGTTCGTTGACATGCGCTTAGGCATAGAGCCATACCTACCCTTCCGTTACTTGCTGGCAGAGCATACCCCCGCAGGCTGGCAACCCAAGCAAACCGTACGCTTGCCACCACCTAAAACAGGAAAAGAACTGGTACCCGAGTTGATAAAATTGGTGCGAGGTCAGCCACTGCCAGCAGTGGATTTCGAACAAATAGACAAACCAAAAAAATGACGGGTATTAGTTAGCTATATCCATCACACGTTGCAAAAACCAATACATGCCGACACCACCCACGCAACCGGCCAAAGGATAGGTGATAGCGGAAGGCGCAATTGCCCAGCGACGCCCGGAAGCATAGCGATACAAACGAGGTATAAATAAAATGATCACACTAAGTACGGCAAGAAAGCTGATTTGGCCAATTTCCACTCCCAGATTAAAAAACAGTAGGGCCACGGGCACCTCGGCTTGCGGTATTCCTATCTCCTTCAGTGCACCCGCAAAACCCATTCCATGAAGTAACCCGATACTACCCGCAACCAACCAAGGCGAGCGCATACCCAGCTTGGAAGATTGATCGATTGGTAACATGATCTCATAAGCCATCATAACAATAGACAACGCAATCAGCGTTTCAACCAATGCCGAAGAAGGAGTAATAAACGACAGATACACTAAAGAGAGTGTCAAACTATGGGCTAACGTGAACGCAGTGATCGATTTAATAAGTTGCACACTGCTACCCAACATCAAGTAGATAGCAAATACAAACAGCAAGTGATCATAGCCAAAAACTATGTGCTCAATACCAAGGGTTAGATAACGGCTAATACTGCTCAGCCAATCACCTGAATAGCCTTCCCCTTGCTGGAATAAGGGGATAACAATACGCTCATCGGCACGCAATAACAGCTGTCTTTCACGCGTATCATAGCCAAGTGAAGGCGCAGTCAAGAGTACTCCGGATGCTTGCCAATGAAGCGTCAGCTTATCGCCATGCTTCCATTTACTACGGCAGGCAAAACGATATCTAATGACATCTAATGCACCACTCACCCTTTCTGTGCCGCGCATTTGGCATTGTTCAGGTAGATCAGGCAGGGACACCTGATATGCCAGATGAAAAGGGATCATGACGTCAAACTGAAACTGCCGTTCGTCCGCTTTGGCCGTCACTGACGCCTTGTCGGACTCCGTCAAAACAGCACTGATAATACCAAGCTCGTGGCCCATCACCGGAAAGCCCTGCAATGACACCAAGAAAATGAAAAATGACCGTAACCAATACTTCAAAGCGTGGTACTACCTTCTGTCACACCAATCGAAAAGCGCGTTTTCAATTGCTCAACCCGCAGTCGGATAAATGCTGACTCTTTTTCTTTTTTCCACTCATTCTCCACATGCCTCCGTACTTCTTCAAAGATTGGCAACGCACCTTGGCGCATCCTCTCAACACGTATGAAGTGGTTACCGGTAGGACTTGGAAATGGTCCTTGCCATACCCCTTTCGGTACCTCAATGATCGCCTCCGCCACATGAGCACCATACCGAGCCGCTATCCCTTGTTCGGGGAGGTCATTCCAATAACTTGAAGAGGATTGCTGAGTCAGCTGTGGACTGGCTTCAATCTGCCCCGAGCGTAGCTCAACCAGCAAGGTCTGCGGAATCGGCCTATTGGTGACAAAGAAGAGTTGCTCAAAGCGCCACGATGGCGGTGCTCTGAAGCTGTCTGTGTGACGCTTAAAATAGTCAATTAGCTCACTTTCAGTCGGAGTCGGAACTTGTGATTTGATAATAAAGTGCATTTTATTGAGAAGACGCATACGTATCATTGCATCGTCATTAAGGCCTAGGCGGTAGGCCTCTTTGAGCAGTATCTCTTCCTGCACATGCTCTGCCAAAACAATCTCTACCTCCTCAGCCGTCAACGGTCGGCCGCGCCCCTGTTCGGCATAAGCCACAATGGCCTTTTTATCCGCAACACTCACCTCAATCGTGGGAGTCGGAGAGGGAGCGTAGAGCAGGTCGAATAATGCAATCACCCCCGCCACGAATAGAAACACCAGCCAGGGTTGTTGCAACCACGGCTTTAATTTGGCGCTCTGCTTACTAAACCTATTCATCGATTTGATACAATCCGTCAACGGTCAGGTGAAAATTGATTCAGAGTGGGCACGATGCAAAGTCCCCCACTCTACTACCTAAGGATCTTTCTGGATCAAGGCAAATGAACCTTGAGAGCTATCATCTGCTTCAAACTGCCCTGTCACTGGCGAATAAGTGAAGTAATCCACTCGGTCTTCCATGGGCTTAAACACGTAATAGCGGAGCAGCATGACCTCTTGCGCATCACACTGATAATCCACAATAAAATTGTGGCTTACCCCCCCACGAGGACCATTCTGGGTATAGTATGCTTCGCGCTGACAAACATGGCCGGCATTAGACATAACGATGTTGTCATACTTGGTCAGCAGGTTGTTCTTAATATGAGAAGTGGCCCAAGTGTCATGGGTCGCCAGAATTACCTTGCGGTTTGGATAGCGAGCCAATATCTGTTTGGCCCACTCCATGCCTGCCGGGCGATAATCGGAGTACTGATCGTACGTCTCGACCTGCAAGAACAGATAGTCTTCACTGCCAATTGTCATCAGGCCATAGTTGTTTTCAACGCCGCCAAAATCCCCACCCCACCAGGCTTCATTAGAGAAGCTAGAGACAGGGAAGTATTGATTCATCATCCACGGATCGTCATGATTACCGATGATAGGCATGAAGGGCACTTGCCCGTAGAGCTTATCCCAAGCAGAAGTGGAATTATCCCACTCCCAGCGCTGATTCCAGCCCTCGGTGATATCGCCCAATCCTTGCACAAACTTGATGTTGAGATCTTCTTTCGTATCCACTAACCACTGAAAAGCGGTGCGCATGTGCGCGATAGGCGCATTGTCACGATTTTGAGAGTAGTGCTGCGTATCGGGGATCACTACTAGCGTCCACTCTCCTCGAGATTTATCAACACTGTGGGGGCCCTTCCCGGCTGGTTTAACATCGATATAATTAAGGTTAAAGTCGCCATCAACGACATGCATTCTTAACGTTTGCTGACCCGCCTCTAGCGTAATACCTCGCAGCGTCGTTGTGCGCCAAGTTTGCCAGCCTCCCGTATGTGGGATGTTGATGTCGCCGGAGATATCATAGCCAGCGGATTCAAAACGGATGACAGAGCCATTCCCTTCGCTAGCGACACGCAGATCCAAATCATACTTACCAGCAGATTCAACCATGACGGTGTACTCAAGCCACTCACCGTCCCTAAGCCAGCCGAGACTATAGCCAGCGCCAACATCATTTGCTCGCTCAATGTCGACACCACCATCTCGGTATTCACCACCTAAGTTTTCTGGCTCTACATCTGAATAAGCAAATTCAGCACATCCGCTATTGTAGTTTTCAGCCTCAATCCGTCCCGGTATGCCCACAGCCCTGCCGCCATAAGGTAGCGAATCACACTCATCGCCCGGCTGTTGCTGCCCTTTTTCATATACACGTACGTAATCCACCTCCATAATTTGCGGAAATACGGTGTTTTGATTAGGACTACCAGGCCAGTTTCCACCCACGGCGACATTGAGAATCAGATGAAAGCGCTGATCAAATGGCGCTGGATAGCTACCACCTTCACTCCACCACTGCGTTTGTGTTTGGTACAACTTGCCGTCGATATACCAGCGAATTGCTTCCGGCTCCCACTCAACACTGTAAGTGTGGAACTGTGTCGCAACATTCGTCGCTGGAGTAACCTTGTCACCGCTATGTGTGTTGTCAGGCCATTTACCACCATAGTGCAGTGTGCCGTGGATGCTATTGTTACCATCCACTTGCAGATTGACAGCCTCCATAATGTCAATCTCGCCACTGGACGCCCACCCACCGTATGCATCATCTGTCGGTAGCATCCAGATAGCTGGCCATAACCCCTGACCACTTGGCAACTTGGCTCGCACATCTACACGACCGTATAGAAAATCCATTTTTCCTTTGGTATCGAGCCGCGCAGACGTGAAGTCACGGCCACCATCGCTCCCCTCGTAGTATTCACGACGAGCAGTGATTTTTAACGAACCATTATCGACGTAAGCATTTTCTTGCCTAGGCGTGTAGTACTGCAGCTCATTGTTGCCGCCGCCCCAGCCATTATCTGAATGGTTCCAACGCTGAGCATCAATTGCGGTACCATTAAACTCATCACTCCACACCAAGTTCCACCCTTTAGGTTCATCTGGGTCATTTGGATCATCCGTGTCTTCTTCGTGGATATCGATGTAGTTTAAGTTGATCTCTTGATTGGCAAACATAACTTCCAACTGATGATTACCCTCAGGTAATTCGACGCTCTGAGAGATCGTCTGCCAATTCTGCCAACCTCCGGTATTCGGGATCAAAAACGGGTCGCCAAGGTATGAGCCGTTCAAGCGCAGAGACAGAGAACGCCCATCCTTAATTGTTGAGACTCGAGGGGCAACCTGGTAGCGGCCCGATTTTTCAACAAAAATTTCGTAACTCAGACTTTCTCCGCTGTCAGTCCAGCCCACATTAAAGCCCGCGCCATCATCAGATGTGCGCTCAATGTCGACATCCGTATTTCGATATTCTCCACCGCTGTTGCCGGATGTTGTATCGTAATAATTTACAAAGTCTTCGGCTTCAACCCGACCAGGTAACGAGATCGGCTCGCCCACAGAGGACATGCCTTCGATCTGAATATAGTTAATGTTAATTTCACGGCTTTCGAAAAAGATTTCTAGGATATGCGAACCGGCTGAGAGATGGTGCTGAGACTCTATGGTTTGCCAGTTTTGCCATCCTCCGGTGTTTGGCAAAGTGGCGGTTTCACCGAGCTGGCTACCATTTAATTTGAAGTGAAGTCTTCGTCCATCTTTGGGGGTCGATATCCGTGTTTTAAACTGATAGTCACCAGCTGTTGGCACAAGGATGTTGTAGTGAATATATTCACCCTGCTTCGTCCAACCGACATAATAGCCACCGTCTGTATCCTCAGCGATGCCGATATCAACTTTGCCCCAACCATACTCGCCTCCCTCGTTGTACCAAGTTGAGTCTTGCGCGCCATCATAATCTTCAGCTTCAATGGTGCCAGGTAAAGTCACCTCGCCTTGCGCTGGTAATGCCGCTGTCAGACACCCAATCAGAAGTAATAGGTAAGAAGTAGAGCGTTTCTTAAAGTGATTTTTCATAACCATCCCTGTGACTCAATTAACGTCTATAGCTGTCCGCATTAAGCCAGGTTATCTCATGCCAGCGAATGGCTACGCGCAAACCGTCAATAATGTGACACGCTAAGTCAAGAGTATGGCGAAATAGCTAAGGCCGCATGTCAACACACGACGCTGTCATGTCATCTGACGCCAAGATAGTTAAACCGTGATGAAATTCACAGCCCCTACTGAACCAGCTTCCTGTAGTGTTGCGGAGCGCACTGATACCAGCGTTTGAAAGCGCGAGTGAAATTACCTGCGTCAGAAAAGCCCAAATTTTGGGCGATTTCACTGACGCTGTAGGCAGAAGAATTTATGTAAACCTCCGCCTCCTTCATGCGCACTTGATCTAAAAGCTGACTGTAACTGGTGTTCTGCTTTGACAGCCGGCGCTGCAACGAACGAACACTAACCCCCAGCCTTTCTGCGACAGCGGAGATGGAAAAATCATCGTCACTTAAAGCAGTTCGAATGCTTTGGCTTAGTTGTGCCAAGAAGTCATCTGGTTTCAATCGGTGAATCGTATTCAGACAATCAGCATCATGCGTTTCAAAAAGTGCAGCATTCGCATGCATTGAGCCTTGTAGCAAGCTTGCTCTATTAAGCAACAACGCATGCTGTTTCGCTTGCCACTGAATAGGCACCCCAAAATATGCTTCATACACTGCTGCATCATCCGGCTTCTTCTGTGCCAGATGAACTTCATAAATAAGTTCGCTGCGTGGCTGTACAAAACGAAAAGTTCGTACCGTCGCGGCTAAGATAGCATCTGAAATCATCGCGTGAGGCTCTGCTGAGCCTACAGCGTCATAGCTAAACCGAGGGTGCTCCGGCTTGTCATCAAAGGTATAGCGCAGCACATTTGATATATACGCACTATATTTTGCCATCAAATGTAAGCCCGTATGAAAATTGGGGGCGGCAAGAACAGCAAGCGAGAGAGATTGAAAAGTATTCGGAACTAGTCCTAATCGAGACACCAACCCAACGCTGTTGCCATGAAGCTGGTAGGCCGCATCGAACAGGCGAGTGACCTGATCTGCATTCCAATAAGTTTGATTGACAACATGCGCTTCCAGCCCTGCATGCCGCAAGATTTCTGCATTACACCAACCCGTCAGCTTAAAACCTTGTAGGCAAGAATTGACCCAACTTCCTAAAATATACGACTTATCCAAAGCCAATACTCACTTCAATGCTTTGCTCAAAATGTTACCAGCTTATATCGGCGCCTTCATGACGCTATTCACACACTCTTAGATTGATCGGCTCACCACAAGACAAATCAGACCCCCTCTCCGCTAAAGCAGTAGATTCCGTCGCCCCTTATCTATGGCAGTGCAATGTGAGTAGCGAAAATAAAAAAACGGCACCCGAAGGTGCCGTTTTCTCGAGTTCAGAGTCAGCAGTTATAAACCCAGGATCTGCTTGCCCTGTTTGAACTCTACGTCGACTGGGATCTTTGCAGCTTCCAATCTAGCCAGGTCAGCGGCTAACTGTTCGCCAATCACCCCTTTCGTAGCCAACAACTGATCAACCCCCGCATAGTCACCGTCACCTTGCAGAGTGAGGATCAACTTGGAGAGATCGTTAGTGGCTTGGGTGAACTTGTCGAAATTCACTCGATAAAACCCTTCGCTGTCACGGCTAAACGCGCCTTGCTCGGCAAAGTAGTTAAAACGCATCATATTGGCTTTACCGTGGGCACTGGAAGCACCAAAGCGCACACTACGGAAAATACCCGCAAGGAAGGTGGTGTAATAATCTTCCAACACACCTTCGGTGATCTCGCCTTTATTAAACAGCTCTCGCACCATATACAGGCCCAAGATATCTGCTTTGCCCTCTTCCAATGGCGAGGCATGCTCTTTCAGCGCATGCCGCACGGTGCCATTGCCGTTCAGGGTATTCTTGATACCTAAACCATGGGCCACTTCATGGAACATGGTGTTGGCAAAGAAAGCATCAAAGGTGATGTGTTGACGTTGGTCTGGCGCAATAAGCACATCAGCGATGGGCAACAAGATCTGATCAAACTTCGCCCGCATCGCGTTCTTCAACTGCAGACGACGCGTGCCTTTTTCCAACTGTACCCGTTCATCATTGGGCAAGTTAATCGCGATGGTCTTGCTGCCAGCATTGGAGTGACCGGCGTAGTAGATCACCTCATAGGCATTTAGATCCGCATCAGAACCAGGCACTTCAGCTTTATATGCTGCATCTACCGGTAAACCGGTTTGTAGCTCAGGCAAAAACTGCGCAAAACGTGCTAAGCGCTCGCTCCACGCCATATCCTTTAACAGCACATAAGATTCAAATGCAGCACGGTAGCCATAGAGCTGGTCTTCATAAGTCTCAATGGGACCAAAAACCAGATCAATCGGATTATTCTTCATATCCATCCAAGCCATGTCGGAAGGATAATAATCGTTGCTTAATAGCGCGTCGGCTCGCAGCTTAAGGTAATTGGCAAACTCGCCGTCTTTCGCAAGCGCTGACGCCTGACGTAGCAAATCGGCGGCTTGAGTCAGTTCAGTTTGGTAGTGCGAGGCATAGTCAATCGCTTTAAAACCACCATCGCTTTCACGAACAACGACGGAATAGAGTCCATCCTTATCTACAAAGCTAGCCGCTTCAAACTCGACCTTTGTCATATCATGGGGATAGAACTCCGCACCGAGAGGCTTGTCGTCATATCCGGTCAAAAACGGCTTGTCACCATTTAACCTGTCCCATGGGCCGTAGTTGATGGCGGCAAAATGGCGAACTTCAGGATCTTCGATAGCTTGAAGAAAGGTGGTTTTATCCTCACCAAAAGCTTGGCGCCAAAACAGATCATCCATAATTTCTGAGGCATCAATCAGAAGCGCAAGCATCTGTTTTTGCTGTTCAGAATAAGCAGATAGATCAGCGGTCAGCGACACGGGTTGATAAATAGAAAGCCGACTTCTATTGAAGTCGGCTTTAAGCTGCACTTGTTGTTTTTTGGTTTGTGCAGATGACTCGGGTGCCTTTTGCTCGGCTGGTTGGCAAGCAACCAGTCCTAACGACACTCCGAGTACAACCCCTCTGGAGATGGGGGAGAGGGTCATCATAGGATCCTCATTATTATATTGTTTGTTTTAGTATGGGCAGGAATACTACCTGCCCTGCGCTGCGTATAGTAATACTGAAGTGGTATAAAAAAACCAAAGTGAAGATCAAAATAGTAGAAGCAGCCATGTCAGCTTTTTGTACACATTTATTTACGATAAAATTTACAACGGCAAGAACGCCTGCTGCCATGCCAGCTGCCGCGATAAAAACCACCGCAAACAAATTCAACGCATCACTTAGTCCAGTTCAAATTCTACCCAGACCTGCACACTGATCTGCTGCGTCGGTGCTTGATAACCTGCACTTTCATCCGCCATCGCCATCCGCAACTGGGGCATCGGAGACGCCTGGTTGACGGTGTCGATTCGCTCAACCTCGCCTAGTTTGGCACCATAAACAGCGGCAAGCTCTTGCGCCTGCTTTCGGGCATCTTTTAATGCGGCGATACGCGCCTGATGTTGTAACGACTTTAACTGGCTGAAATGCCAATTAACGCCCTGCACCTCATCAGCACCCGCACTCACCACTTTATCCAGCAGCGGCGCTAGCAGCGTTGGATCCTTTAAGATCAGGACGATCTGACGAGAAGCTTCAATACCGATATAGGTACGCACGCGATTTTGATAATCGTATCGGGGAGATAATCGCAGATCAGCTGCGTCGATCTGGTTGTCTGCCAACCCCAAACCTCTAACGCTGTCCAAAATTGCGGTAACCGACTCATCTGCTGCACTTTTAGCCTGTGTTGCCGTAGTGGCGGTTTTCACCACCTGCAGCCGAACCAGCACCTGATCGGGTATCTGTTCCAGCGTCGCCGTCCCCATCACGCTAATGGTGCCAGCCGTGGCCGACCCCATCAACAACATCAGATAGAGGCCAACAAGCATCAATACTCTCTGCATCTTTCCTCTCCTTGTTATGATTCAAACAGCTAGCTGATTGTAGCGCCCGCGGCTCCAGCCGCTTCGATCCCCTTGGTCAACGCATCTCGCCGATTCAATTTACTGGCGTTTAACGTCTCCAGTTCATTCAAGCTTTGCGCTAAATCTTTCAATTCTCGGTTCAACGCTTTCTCTTCTGCCAGCAGCTCCGCACGGCGTGCTTCATAGCTTTTATCAAGTTCAGCTAAAGCGGCATCCATCTGTACCTGCACTTCGCCAAACATAGATTGCTTCTGATCTGTTTGCTGACGTCGGGCTTCTTCAAGGGTGCTCCGCTTCTCCTGCCTTAGCAGATCCATATTGCTTCGATGGTTGACCACCAACTCCTCTTTTTCGACCCGCAGTTGCTCTCGCATCTGCTGATGCTCCTCTTTGGTCTGCTCCAGCGCTTTATCACGCGCTTTCACGCGGGCATCAAGATAGGCACGATATTCATCGGACGAAATGGAATCGGGATCCAGGCCGCTGATATCGGCCTTGTACGCCTTGTGCACATCCTGTACCAAGATATTGTAGTTGCGATCGTTATCGACCATGGCTTTATCCAAAGCGCGACGTTTACTGGCAAACGCGTGCTCGGCCTGAGTAAAACGGTCTTCAAACTTTACATTCAAGGCGATGAGCTGCTGTTTACGCTGCTCATTCAAGTTGGCCTGGCTTTGCCGAGACTTAGCAGCATAACGCTCTTCAACTGCTTGGCGTTGGCTTTCAAACTGTTGCTTGAGCCGATCCACCTTGTATCGGTTGGAATCCCTCAGGGCGCTCAATTGCACCAGTACTTCCTGATGGCGCACCCGCGAACCGCTAAGCTTCTCTGTCAACTCTGCTACTTCAATATTGACCTGTGAGAGCTCCGCATTGGCAAGTTTCAACGCGCTGTTAAATTCAGCGGAACTGATCACCACATCATTATCTTTCTGCGGCACCCCCTCATCGGTGAACGGATCGTTCTCAAATGCAATCTCTATCTCCCAGCCATGAACGCCCTTCTTCGCATCGGCCACGCCCAGCACGGCTTTACTCTCTCCACGCTGGCGTCCAACGGAGACCACTTGAACGTCACCGAGAACAAACAGTGGTTGATAAAGATCCTCTTTCGGCGAGAGTTTCGCCGTAAAACGGTATTGCACTGCGCTATCGCCGACTAGAGATTCACTGTCCAGCTTTACCGAGCCAACCTGCCATGGTTGCCAAACGATATGGCGCTCAATCGCCTTTTGCACTTCAGCTGAATCGGGGGCATCACTACAGCCCGTCATTAACAACAGACTGCCAAACATTAGAACAAGTAATTTATTTACCATACCCACGGGATCCATTTCGAAGAAAACAATCAATCAAACCTGACAGAGTTTATGGGGTTGTCACAGCGGTGTCAGCGGCAAGAGTCAAAAAATCCACTATCTACAACGTAAAAAGGCGCCAATCAGGCGCCCTTTCTTAGAGATATGCGATATTAAGCCAACGGCATTTCCACTTCTGGATCCGCATCCGCTTCGTAATCCACGCCCGCCACCCCGAAACCAAACAGCTTCAGGAAGTCGGCATGGTAGCCGCGATAATCTGTTAACTCGTTATAGTTCTCAGTGGTGACTTCCGGCCAAACATCGGCAACAGCAGCCTGAACATGAGGCGCAAGCTCTTTGTCATCAACACGTAAACGATTATCTTCATCTAGGTTTTCAGGGCCGACATAGACCTGTTGGAACAAACGCTGGATCTGTTCGATACAACCTTCGTGGCTGCCCTCTTCCTTCATCACTTTATATAGCAATGAAATATACAGCGGCATAATTGGAATGGCGGAACTGGCTTGCGTCACCAACGCCTTTAACACGCTCACACGGGCCTGACCCTTGAGCCCACTTAACTTGCCTGTGATCGCGGCGGCAGCACGATCAAGATCTTCTTTCGCTTTACCAATGGTCGCTTTGCCATAAATAGGCCAGGTCAGTTCTTTACCGATGTAGCTGTAGGCAACTGTTTCCACGTTTTCTGCTAACACACCCGCTTCACTCAGTGCATCAAGCCATAGCTCCCAATCTTCACCGCCCATCACTTTCACGGTATCGGCGATCTCTTGCTCGGTCGCTGGCTCCAGCGTCATCTCATGCACTTCAAGCTTGTCTGTATTCAGCGTACGCGCAGTATACGCCTGACCGATCGGCTTCAATGTTGAAGTGAAAGTCTCGCCAGTTTTAGGATCCGTACGGCGAGGCGATGCCAAGCTGTAAACCACCATATCAACCTGACCAAGATCTTGCTTAATCACCTCAATGGTCTTCTGCTTAATCTCATCAGAAAAAGCATCGCCATTGATGTTCTTGCTATACAAGCCAGCTTCATCAGCAGCACTTTGGAACGCCGCAGAGTTATACCAACCCGCACTGGCCGTCCGCTTCACCGTACCCGGCTTTTCAAAGAAAATACCGAGGGTGGCAGCACCGCAACCAAACGCGGCAGTGATACGCGACGCCATGCCATATCCAGTAGAGGCACCGATCACTAACACCTTCTTGGGACCATTAGCGATAGCACCCTGTGCTTTGGTAAAGGCGATCTGCTCCTGCACGTTGGCCGCACAGCCAGCGGGATGGGAATTGGTACAGATAAAACCGCGAATTTTTGGCTTGATAACCATGAGTCATTCCTGTCTGTTGGCGAGCAAATAAGCGCTAGCCCAATGATAAGCTGCGCCTATTATGTCCGAATAGTGAGCGTTGACCAAACCAACACGCAGTGGTCGGAGTTGGTTAACCTTCTATATTGGCAACCTTTTCCGCTTGTGCCAGTCGATTCTCTACTTTTACCTTCTGCCCAGGCTGCAAACGCTCAGCACCTCGAACCACCACCGCCTGCCCTGCGGATAGCTCACCGACCACCTGGATCAGATCGCCTTGGGCAATACCTGTGCTTACCTCAATACGGCTAGCAGCACCCTCTTCATCGATGCTAAAGACATAGCGCTGCTTGCCGCGCAATACCAATGCATCACGAGGCACGGCGATCACCTGCATCGGCTGACTGTTGGGCAGCGCGACTTTGACCGCAGCGCCCACCGGCCAATCCGTGTCGTTCATCTGCAACCTCAACTCCATGGTACGAGAGCGCTGGTCGCCCACAGGGATCAAGGTTCGTACAGCAAACATTGCGGATTGGTTGAGATAGGAAACCTCCACCTGATCGCCAACTTTGAGGTAGGCAGCCACACTCAATGGTGCCTGTATGCGCACCTCGCGCGTAGAGATCTGCACTAAGCGCAGAAGATCTTCACCAATCTCCGTATATTCACCGGGCTGCTGTACACGACTCACCACCAAACCATCGTAGGGGGCCTTCACCTGCGTGCGTGCCAGTCGATGCTTAATTTGCTCGCGGCTAATATTGGCCTCCACCAACTCCTGTACGGCCATGTCCCGCGACGAGGTTAACTCATCCAATTCATTCTGGGATGTTCCCTGACTGCGAGCCACTTCGGTGAAGCGCTCCAGTTTCTTATCCAAAAAGGTCAGTTGCGCCTGCAAACGCACGATGGCCGACTCAGCCGCGGCTAGCTCCAACGCCAAATAGCTATCATCAATACGCGCCAACACATCTCCGGCTGCAACCTGCGTCCCCACTTCCGCGATCCAGGTCAAACGGCCACTGATCTCTGCGGCAATCTCTGCATCATGGCGCGAGGCTACGGTGCCGGGCAACCACAGCTGCGCTTGCATCTGCTGGCTTACGGAGGTGGCCACCCACACCGACGCCGGTGGCGTTTCCGCGACAGCGCTAGATGATAGGCAGACTAGGCCAACACTGATAAACCACTTCACAAATCTCATCTCACTAACTCCGGTTGCCTTTGTTGCCACTGGCCATTGGAAAACGCTCCGGCATATCCACGACTTCGGCTTGCCTCTGTTGACCTTCACCTAGGCGCAGTAATGCCGGTAACAACAGCAGGGTAAATAACGTACTCACCGACATGCCGCCGACAATGACCGTCGCCAGGCCACGATAGATAACACTGCCAGTGCCTGGCATCAGCACCAGCGGCAACATGCCGAAAATACTGGTCAAGGTACTCATAAAGATAGGCCGCATCCGCAACAACAATGCCTGCCTGACAGCTTCAGCACGATCTTCGCCATGGCGCTCTGCGGAGCGGGTCTGATGCACTAACAGGATCGCGTTGTTCACCACCAAACCCAGTAAGATCACAAAGCCAATCATGGTCAGTAGATCCAGCGGTTGAAAGCTGACTAGATGCAATAAACGTAACGCTAACACGCCACCCACCGTCGCTAACGGTATTGATAGCACCACCAGCAAGCTGTCCTTGGCTGAGCGAAACAGTCCGGCCATGAGCAAAAACAACAGCAGTAAAGCAACAACGAAGTTCTCCGCCATGTTACTCAGTGCGCTCTTTAGACTATCTGCACTTCCGCCATAACCGATGGCACCATCGGCAGGCATACGCGCCTGCAATTGCGGCTCAACCTCAGTTTTTATCAGATCAATCGCTTGCTGCAACGTCATCCCCTCAGGGGGCGTTACACCTAACGTAATGGTACGGCGGCGATCAATGCGCTGAACCTGACTTGGCCCTACGGTACGCTCAATATCTACGAGTTCGCCCAAGGTCACCTGACCACCTTGAGGCGTTGCCAACGGCATGGCGGAAAGCTGCTCAGGTGACTGCCATTGATCACTGCGGAAGATGATATTCATCCGCTTATCACCATCAAAGTACTCGCCAACGTAAAGGCCATCACCAAACGACCGTATCAGCCTGCCAAGATCGCTGCGATCCCAACCCACTTCCAACATCCGTCTGTCATTTGGCACCACCCGGAGTTCTGGTTCCGCCATCTCTAAGCCAGGATTTGGGCGTACATTCGCTTCCGGCATCACTTCATTTAGCCGCTCGACACCAAAACGTGCCACTTGTAGCAGAGCGTCGGTGTCTCGCGATTTCAGGTGCACAGCAATATGACGTCCACCCCCAAAACCACCAAACAGGTTACCTTGCCGGGCAAAAGCCATGGTGTCTGGCAGACCTACCAAGATCTGCTCCCGCATCAAGGTTTCCATCTCTCCGACTTGCTCTTGCTCTTTCACCCTGACGCCCATTGTGCCACCGTTGGGCCAGAGGATGATGTAGTAGTTTTTCAAGGCGGGTTGCTGCTCGCCCTTCATGTAAGGATCTAAGCGTTGAACTATGGTCTGCACGATCTCTTTATCTAACGTATCGATAGAAGCACCTGGGGGAAAGTTAAACCAGGCATCAACCGCATCCCGTTTCACTGGCGGCAGATAGTCGATCGATGGCAACATCAATACAGTCACTGCAATCGGCACTGTCATCATGCTGACAATTAAAAGCCAGCGCCGCTTAGCGGATGCCGTTATTCGCATAATTCTCTCGGTAATGCGGAGCCATAAACCTGCCAACCGATCTGGGATCGCATCACGTACCAACCAGCGGCTGGCAGCAGCGGGTAAAATAGTGACCGCAACAAGTAAAGAGATGGACACTGCGATGGCGATGGTCAGCGCCAAATCAGCAAACAGTTGACCTTCGACATCCTTAAGGAAAATCACCGGGATGAAAATGGCCACCGTGGTAGCTGTGGACGCCAACAGCGCCCCCCATACCTCAGTGGCACCGACTTCCGCAGCTCGCAAGCCGGTCTCGCCTTGTTGGCGATGACGAACGATATTTTCCAGTACAACAATGGCAGCATCCAACACCATACCCACCGCAAAGGCCAAACCGGCCAAAGAGATCACATTCAGTGAGCGCCCAGTGAGCTTAAGTACCACAAAAGTGGACAGCAGCGAGATCGGGATCGCCAATGCCACCAGCAAGGTGGCGCGAGTCTGGCGCATAAACCACCACAACACGCCAATGGCGAGCAAGATGCCAATACTCAAATTACCTGTGAGCAGGTTGATCGCTCGCAGAATGAAAATCGACGCATCAAAAGACTGCTCCATGGTGAGCTGTTTTTCTGCCAATACCGTCTGCCGCAGCTTCTCTACTTCCGCTTTCACTAACGACAAGGTTGCCAAAACATTTGCGCCACTTTGGCGATCGATACGCACCGATATCGCTGGATTGCCATTCTGGATCGCCAACCCCTGGCGATCGCCACGTTTCACCGTGATCTCTGCTATGTCCCGCAGATACACCGGCCGACCATCACGCCATTCAAGAATTAACTCACCCAACTGCTCCGGCTGGTAACGCCCAGCAAAGCGCAAGGTGTACTGACGCCGCCCCACATCGACAAAACCGCCGGATATGTCATTACCACTGCCGAGCAAGCTACCGATAGCACTCAGATCGATTCCCAGATCTGCAGCAAGAAACGGATCGAAACGAACCTGTAGCTCTTCCGGCGAACCTCCGCCACTTTCTAAACGCGCACGACTGACACCGGGCACAGACTCCAAACGGGGGCGCACCACATCTTCAAAGAAAGTCAGGTAGTCACTAACTGGGTGTTCATTCTCCGGCAACGCCTGAATGAAGAAGTAGGTCAGCGCAGGAGTGTCTCCACCCCAACCGCCCAACATGATGGTGGGTGGATCAGAATCGCGAGGCATCAATGGCAAGCGGTTCATCCGCGCAATCACCTCAATCAGGGTCTTCTGCATATCGGTTTCTAAACCGAATGTCAGGTTGATCCAGCTGGTACCGCGATTCGCCCAGGCGGACATCTCTTCAACACCCGGCAGCCCCTGCAACACCTCTTCTTGTGGCTCAAGGATCTCCGATTCAATCTCCCGCGGCGAGGCCGCGCGCCAACTGGTCATCACCGAGATCTGCGGACGCTCAATCGAGGGGAAGAGTTGTACTGGCAGCTGATGCAGGCTGTATAGCCCTAGCAAAGCGACCATGGCAACCATGATTAAAACACCGGCGGGGTTCTTCAATGAACTGGAAGTAAGGACCATAACCTTGTCACACTGATAATAATGACACTGAGTATATGAGGGAAAAGAGGTTAACGCCTAGGCAAAGGGTTACAAATTATTAACATTGAGGCCAATCTGTTTGTCTGTGCAAATCTCAATCGAGCTGACAACTGTACTTAACCACTTCAACCCCCGTGGCATGGGTGTAGCTATGTTCTTTAGACATACCGACATGACGCATCACAGCAATCGATGCGAGGTTATCAGGCATAGCAATAGCCACTAATTTGCTGGCTTCTTTACGCTGCTTACTATTGTTCAACACCCAGGCGGCAGCCTCTTTAGCGTAACCCTGCCCCCATTCACAACGAAATAACCGGTAGCCCAACTCAAGTTCGCCGGTCTCATCCCCCTTAGCATCAACAAACGGGCGATTATGTACCCAGCCCAATATCCTTCCATCCTCCTGATGCTCCATCACAAAGAAGCCCAGATGCGATGCTCTTTCAGCCAATGCCTGCCAACGGGGTAACACCCGCTCACGATAGTGCTGAACTGGCGTCGGATTCCCGCCGTTGATGTAACGCATCACTTCAGGGTCACTGTCCAGAGCGACCAAAGCATGCAGATGCTGCTCATTCACGGGGTGATAGTTGATGCGTGTTGAACAACACAAGGTACCCATAATGACTCCCTACTCTACTTCAGCCCTAGCCTCTGCCATGAGCTTTACCTTAGTGGAATGATGCAGCTTGACCGCGAAAGAAAACGCCAATGCAAAGTAGATATAGTCCCTAAGTAGTTGAACTGCAATTCCTTCAACAATGCTTGTGAAGCCACGCAACACCACACAGTTCATCCGCAAATAATAGAAAGCAACAAACCCACCCTCGTTATTAAAGTCATTGCGACGCCTAGACACCTAAACAGTGCGATTTGTGCTGCTGATCTGTAGGGAAGAGAGCCACTCATATGACTACGCCAACCGGCGCAACCATGGCGATTGCAAAGCTTAGATGTGCTTATATTTACTGGGGCGGGTAGAGTGCCTAAATAAAACTGAGGCTATGCATTAGACAAGTTAAGTATTTGAGAACACTTAACTTGTCTTGGTGTGTGACTAGAAGAAGTAGCTACCGCCGAGGCCAATCCAACCAACATCGATATCATCACCCAAGCTATAACCCGCCTCAGCGTGCATCGCAAACTGCTCGGTTAAACGATATTCAGCGCCCAAAGAGCTATAGAATACGGTGCTGTCATCAATATCGGCCTCACCACCTTGAACATCCAGGTCAATATCTTGAATACCCAAGCCCAGACCTGCTGTCAATGAGAAGTTCTCGGTAACCAACCATTGAGGTGCCCACGCCGCATAAGCAATACTCACGTCGCCTGTACCGGTCACAAATTCATTGCTGTTGCGTCCCTTAAAACTAAACTCCCCCTGATCCATATAGCCTATTTTCCAGGTCCATAACGGACTGTATTGGACCTTAGCAAACAGCTCAAAACCGGCATCGGTATCGTCGTCAAGATTCGGTTGGAAGCCGCACTCAAAAATACAAAAATCCCAGCTTTCATCAAAATAGGTTTTTACACCCGTAGCGCCAATAGAGAAGCTCGGGCCTTCGCTTTCGGCGAAAACGGACGTAGAACAGGCAAATAAACAAGTAGCAAGGACAATAGCAGGGGCTTTCATAACGACTCTTCCATAAGTGAATGCTGAATTACAGTAACCGTCTGAATATACGATAAAAAAGGCCACCGATAAAGCGGTGGCCAGTCATTGCTTACGCTAACGCAACCGATCCCCGTTAGGCTTGGGCCAAGGCCTGCTCTAGGTCTGCAAGAATGTCATCGATATGTTCGATACCGACACATAGACGGAGCATCTCAGGAGTCACACCAGCGGCTGTCAGCTCCTCATCAGAGAGTTGACGGTGAGTGGTACTGGCCGGATGGCACGCCAGTGATTTCGCATCACCAATATTCACCAAACGCTTAAACAAGCCAAGCGCATCGTAAAACTTCACTCCCGCTTCCAAACCGCCCTTAATACCAAAGGTGAGCAGTGATGAAGGTTTACCATTAAAGTACTTCTGCGCTAAAGGATAGCGGGGGTCTTCCTCCAGGCCGGCAAAGCTAACCCACTCGACTTTTTCATGCTGTTTCAAATAACTCGCCACCGCGAGGGCGTTGTCGCAATGACGCTCCATCCGCAACGCTAAGGTTTCTATCCCTTGCAGGATTAAAAAAGCATTCATTGGTGATATTGCCGCTCCGGTATTGCGTAGCGGCACCGTACGGGCACGACCGGCGAAGGCCGCAGGACCAAAAGCTTCGGTATACACCACACCATGATAAGCCGGTTCCGGTTGGGTCAGCATAGGGTATTTTTCCGGATAGTCGGCCCAGGGGAAAGTGCCGCCATCTACTATCACACCGCCTAGCGCAGTGCCGTGTCCACCCATATATTTAGTCAATGAGTGCACCACAATATCGGCACCATGCTCGATAGGTTTGCACAATACCGGGGTTGCCACCGTGTTATCGACCACCAACGGTACACCGCCGTCATGGGCCGCTTTCGCAACAGCCTCCAGATCAATAATGTTGCCTGCGGGGTTACCAATCGTCTCGCAGAATACCGCACGGGTATTCTCATCAATACAGGCAGCGATCGCCTCAGCGCTATCATCCGCTGCGAACTTAACCTCAATTCCCATTGACGGCAGCATGTGAGCAAACAGGGTATAGGTGCCACCGTACAGTTGTGGTGGCGATACGATATTCGCGCCAGCGCTGGCCAAGGTAATAATCGCATAATGAATGGCTGAGCTACCGGCTGACAACGCGAGCGCCGCAACGCCCCCTTCCAACGCAGCGCAGCGCTGTTCCAACACATCTGTGGTGGGGTTCATAATGCGGGTGTAGATATTACCAGGCACCGCCAAGTTAAACAGATCGGCGCCGTGCTGAGCGTTATCAAATTCATACGCCACGGTTTGATAAATAGGCACGGCAACCGATTTGGTCGTCGGGTCAGTTTGATAACCAGCATGTATCGCCTTGGTTGCATCTTTCATTCAGATCGATCCTTTGTCATTAGACGTGAAAACTACGCCGAATTAGGTTTTGAAGTGGGTTAAAAGCAGTCTTGTTATCAGTACCGCAAAGGGGTCATCCACAGATAGTGACATGACCGGGTTGGCTGGCAACTTCCTGCAACCAGCGCCTGATAGCCGGATAGCACTCCAGATTAAAACCGCCTTCATCGGCCACATGGGTATAGGCATAGAGCGCAATGTCAGCAATGGTATAGCTATCTGCCACCATAAAACGCCGGGTGCTCAGATGGCGTTCCAATACCCGCAGCGCTTTTTCCCCTTTCGGATGAGCCGCCGCCAGTTCCGACTCATGTTTACTCGGATCAGCAAACACCCGCCAGAATCGACTGGTCGCGATATAGGGCTCATGGCTGTATTGTTCGAAGAACATCCACTGTAAGACCTGCGCCCGCTCGAACGAGTCCTGCGGCAGGTAAGCGGTATTCTCTGCCAGGAACCACAGTATCGCATTTGATTCCGGCAATGTACGGCCATCTGGAAGCTGCAATACGGGCACTTTGCCATTGCAGTTTAAATTCAAAAACTCAGGGGTTCGCGATTCACCGCTAATAATGTCAATAGAATACCGCTCATAGGGAATATCCAGATGAGACATCATTAAGCGCACTTTATAGCAGTTACCAGAAGCTGGCATTTCGAAGAGGCGGTACATGGTTCCTCCTATGAACTCAGCCATGATTAAATAGGCAGCCAATCAGGTCGATAAGCATGGCAGGGGCAGGCGAGCAATACCAGCTAAAGAAGGAGAAAAACCAGCTAAATAAGCCACTGATCAAATTAACCAACCATCGCCACCCAAAGCAACTAAATCAGTCACTTAACAAATAGAACAACCATAGATAGACGACAGCCTAAAACGGTAAGTTAGTTAACTTTTTCAAACGCCTTAATTGCACCCATCATAGTGGGAAAGCCTTTACTTCCCTGACTTTCCAAAGCACTAAACATACTGCCCGACAGCGCACCAAAAAATCCCATACTGAGCACATCTTGGCCACATAAATATAGATTACTGTAGGGTGTCTTGGCTTGACAGAATTCAAAGCTATCGCGGCCAGCAATAAAGGGGACACCGTACATATTGCCGTGAGGATGCTGGGTAAAAAAGGCCAAGCTGAGCGGTGTGGATAACTCTCTATAGTCAATCGCTGCTCTCAACTCTGGATAATGCTGGCTGACGGTATCGATAAGCTGACTAATCAACTCATCTTTCATCGCTCGGTAATCCTTACCGCGCTTTTTCCAAACAGTATCTCGCCACTGGCTAAACCGTGCGGGGTCAATATGTGCGACAACCTCACCGCAAAAATTGCTATTCTCGCCCTGCTTTAATGTCGGAAATGAAAGAAATACACCGCGGCTTTCCTGAGTCAAAAATGGCCCATCGGCTTTTTGATCAAATAGCCAATAATTGCTGCTGGTAAAGCCCAGCTCACGGGGGTCTCTATTCAGCGAAAAGTACAGCGTCATAAGACTGGTGCGCCAAGGGATCTCTTCTAAATCTGGATATATCGGCTTATCTAAAAGTTTACGATAGGTATTGTAAGCCCCTGAACTCGAGAACAGCTGTTTGATAGGTAACGTAAAGGAATACGCGCTAGGCTTATGGTGATCTATGGTGACATCCAGCGCAACAACCTGAGCTGCTCCCTGTTCTTTGCCGGTAATGATTTTCTCTATCTTCACATTGGTCAGGCAGGTGCCGTCACACTTTTCCAGCTCATCAAGTAACACCTGGGCAATCTGGCCGCTTCCCCCCTCGGGGTACCAACCACCGTCAAGATAACTGTTCATCACCAGCGCATGTATCGCGAACATACTCTGTTCAGGTGGCAAGCCATAATCGCCCCACTGACTCGCGAGCAAGTTACGCAGCGCCTTATCTTTAAAGTGACACGCCAAATACTCTGCAGTGGTCTGCCTTCCCAAACTGTTATTGAGATGGCGCAACCAACGCAGAGGATAGGCAATTAGCGATGGAACAATATTTATAATATTTTTTTTGATCAGCCATTGGCTGGCCTTCTGAATATCTTTGAAGTAGCCCTTGATCGCTTTTTCTTCGTGAGGAAATTTATCCACCAAGCTGGCGATCAACTCTGCCTTTCCAGCGATGAAATCAAAACTGAGATCTTGATAACGAATACGATCATAGGCCGGATCAAGCTTTCGCCACTTCAATCGGTCGTTTGACAGAAAACGTAACAACCTAGAAGGCAATTTTTCATCTTCAGGGTTACCAACATAGTGGATACCTACGTCCCATTCATATTGGCCACCTTTGCGCCCAAAGGTATGCGTTTGACCACCCGCAGTCCAATGCTGCTCTAATAGACAAACTTTTTTAGCAAACACCTTTGCCAACAACAAGGCGACACAGAGACCACCAATGCCTGAGCCGATGACGTGAACGTCATACGTTTGCAACTTGTCTATTAATGCCTTGTTTGCAACTACCATGTTGTCTGAAATGTCCTAGTGAACGATCTATTTGGAAAGGAGTCACCACAACATATACAGCTACACATTAATTACTAGGTGCACGATCAATGTGTGGTTTTTATTATCAAATACAGTATCACGACGACCGACAATACACTCGCCATGTACACATCTTAAACCACGCAGACGCACTTACCCGGAGCTAATAGGGAATTACTGACACTCTGTCGTTGCGACGTCCATCAGCTTCACTCGCAATGCTTCACCCTCTTCATAAGCGCACTGGCTTAGCCCATCCTGGCTGTTATAGCGTTGCTTACAACTGTCGGTCACCTGTTGCTGTTGTGATTCCGTCAACGACACCTCTGCGATCAGCTTAAACTCCTGACACTGCTCAGGTGTCAATTCCGACGCGCTCGCCGAAGATACGAATGCAAATGCCAATACTGCGGCGCCAATCAGGTTTTGTTTGCTATTGGACGTCATTGGGTTCCTCTGCCGTGACTTTAATTAATCGCTTTGCTAATTAAGCAAAGAAGAATGCCACTGAATTTACGATTAAAAAACAAACGCCCTCACATTGTTAAAAAAATGTGATCAAAAACAACATCCCATTCCGGCGGCTTGTTAATAACCAACTACATCCATTCAGTAATTAACTCGCTATAATGACGCCCAATTGTGACAACCGGATAGCAAACGTGCGTAAAGACAGTGCCGATTTTACCGATATTTTTCTCCATGACAGGCCACTGATCGATACCCGTGCACCGCTGGAGTTTGCCAAAGGCGCCTTCCCCACCGCAGTTAATCTGCCCCTAATGACAGATCAAGAGCGCGCCAAAGTGGGCACCTGCTACAAAAAGCATGGCCAAGATGCCGCAATAAAGCTCGGCCACCAACTGGTGAAAGGGGCTACCAAAGAGGCGCGAGTGGCCGCTTGGCAGCGCTTTTCCGAGCAACATCCAGAGGGTTACCTCTACTGTTTTCGCGGCGGCTTGCGCTCGCAGATCAGTCAACAATGGCTGACAGAAACAGGCACCCCCTACCCCCGAATTAGCGGCGGCTATAAAGCAATGCGCCGCTTCTTAATCGACGAGCTAGAACAGCACCTCCCTAAGGTACCTCTGGTCATTTTAGGCGGGCGTACCGGTTGCGCTAAAACCCACTTGCTCACTGGCTTGCCCCGTTTCATTGATCTGGAAGGGCTCGCCAACCATCGAGGCAGCGCCTTCGGCAAACGTATCGGTGGCCAACCGGCACAAATAGGCTTTGAAAATGCGCTGGCGATCGACCTATTAAAATATCGTCATCAGCACGGTTACCAGCCGCTTGTGCTAGAGGATGAAAGCCATCTGATAGGCCGCTGTGCCCTGCCACTATGTCTACAAAATGAGATGCAACAAGCACCGCTAGTATTGGTAGAAACCTCGTTAGAACAACGTATTGAGACTAGCTATCGCGACTATATTCTCGATAATTTGGCGGCATCTCAGCAAAAATGGGGAGAGGAGGAAGGCTTTAGCCACTTTGCCGATGGCTTGCGCCTGGCGATGAGTAAATTAAAACGCCGCTTGGGTGATCTTCGCTACCGGGAGTTATTGGCTCTGTTGGAGCATGGCTTCAATGACCACCTCCGGGGGCGACCGGAAAGTCACAAAGCTTGGATCGCCCCGCTGTTCGCTGAGTATTACGATCCCATGTACGACTATCAGCTGACCAAAAAGCAGCACCGTATTGTGTTTCGTGGCGATACGGAAGCCGCTAACGATTACTTAAGAGATGAAGCCACCCTCAAGCGGCTGCCATCATTTACCTAACCACTTTAACTTTCGACAACACCGACTATTTTAAGGACAAAAACAAGATGAAGTTCATTTGGAAACCCCTGCTGGCGCTAACCGCCCTCCTCGCTACCAGTAGCAGCTTTGCCACTGTATTTACCTTCACCGCCATACCCGATGAAGATGAAAGCCGCCTACAGGAGCGCTTTAACAAAGTTGCCGTCTATCTCAGTGAACAACTCGGTGTCGAGGTACGTTATATTCCGGTGAAATCTTACGCGGCAGCGGTGACAGCTTTTCGTAATGATCAAGTGCAGCTGGCTTGGTTTGGCGGTTTATCTGGCGTTCGTGCACGGGCACTGGTACCTGATTCAGAAGCGCTTGCTCAAGGCTATGAAGACCAATTCTTCAAAACCTACTTTATTGCCCATCACCAAGCTGAACTCACTGCTGCGGCTGAGTTTCCACACAACGTGGCGGGTAAGACCTTCACCTTCGGCTCCAAAGGCTCTACCTCTGGCCGCTTAATGCCTGAGTTCTATCTACGTCTGCTCAGCGAAAAGTCGCCAGAGCAACTGTTTAGCCGCGTCGGCTTCTCCGGTGATCACAGTCGCACCATCGCTCAGGTACAGTCAGGTGCTTACCAAGTCGGTGCGGTAAATTATAAAGTGTGGGAGAGTGAGTTGGCCGCAGGCAAAATCGATGCAAACAAGGTCAGCGTGATCTGGGAAACCCCCACCTACCCCGACTATCAATGGAGCATCCGCGGTGATGTCGATGGTCGCTATGGCGAAGGCTTCAAAGCTAAGGTGAAAGCCGCCTTACTGAACATGAAAGATCCCGAGCTGTTGGCAAGCTTTCCACGTCAATCTTTCGTCCCAGCTAGCAATGCCGACTATGAACCAATCGTGCAGACTGGCAAAGCGATTGGTTTACTTGATTAGTCCCGTTAGCCCAAGCCAATGACAGCGATATTCTCTCTCGACGGCGACTCTCTATGCTACGGCAAGCAACGGGTGCTTGGCCCATTGCACCTGACCATAGTCCAAGGTGAGCATATCGCCTTAGTCGGCCGCTCTGGCGCGGGTAAAAGCTCGCTGCTGAATATGCTCTACCAGCAAGCGGCAGAGCGCGCAGCGCTTTGCCCGCAGAGCTATGGCCTGGTTGCTCCGCTGTCGGTATATCACAATATTTATATGGGCCAACTGCCCCGGCATAACGCCCTGTATAACCTGTGTAATCTGCTCCGCCCATGGGCAACACGGCGTGCCGAGGTGGCAGAGCTTGCTGCAGAGCTTGGACTCAGTGACAAACTATTCAGTGCCGTGGCCGAGCTGTCCGGAGGGCAACAACAGCGCACAGCGATTGGCCGCGCGCTCTATCAACAAGCCCCAATTTTTCTCGGTGATGAACCGGTTTCCAGCGTTGACCCGCTGCAAGCCAAGCTGCTGATTGAGCTGATCCAAAGCCGCCATCAAAGCTCGGTCATTGCGCTACACAACAAACAGCTAGCATTAAGTTGTTTTGACCGCGTGATTGGCTTAGACCAGGGCAAGATCCTGTTTGACCTGTCAGGCGATGCCTTAACGGCAGCGCAACTCGATGCGCTCTATGTTGATGCGTAGGCCAGCCGATGGCTAACAGCGGTCAGCGCCTGAAACAGGTCTCCTTATTTTTTCTGATCAGTGCCCTGCTATTGTTGCCGTGGGCCGATTTAGCAGTATATCAGGTGGAACCAGGAACAGAGTTGGGTCGCATGCTCAGCGGCTTGCTGTATCCCGACCTCAGCCAATGGCGCACACTGCTTTCTGCTACCGGCATCACCCTCGCCTTTGCTTTTATCGGCGTCGCCGCTGCGGCAATCCTAGGTTTGCCCCTCGCCTTGCTGTTTCAGTGGCGGGCGATACGAGTGGCTTGTGCCTTTTTCCGCGCGATCCACGAGTTATTCTGGGCACTGATTTTTATGCAGGTGTTTGGACTCTCTGCGCTAACAGGATTACTGGCTATCACCCTGCCCTACGCCTGCACGTTTGCCAAAGTGTACGCCGAGATCCTCGGTGGTGTTGACGACCATAACAGCGTCCCCAAAGGCACAGATAAGATCAGCCACTGGTGCTATAGCAAGATCCCTTCAGCATGGTCGGCGTTAGTGGCCTATACCCGTTACCGTTTTGAGTGCGCCCTGCGCAGCAGCGCTATTCTTGGTTTTATCGGCTTACCTACCTTGGGTTTCTATCTGGAAACCGCCTTCTCGCAAGGGCAATATGATGAAGCCGCCACCATCCTACTGCTGTTTTTTGCTTTAATCGCCAGCTTAAAACTATGGCTCTACGCTCGCTTAGTGCCCCTGTACTTGCTTGCAGCGTTCTGGTTATTACCAGACACAGCAACGGTGCACGGCAGCTACCTTTGGCAATTCTTTAGTCAGGATATCTGGCCAAAAGCAGTGCAAGCGGGCGATTGGTCTGCAGCGTTCAGCTGGTATGGCAAGCAGTTACAGGAGATCGCCTTGCCCGCCGTCGGCAATACGCTATTGCTAACACAACTCAGTCTGGCGGTGACCTGCTTGTTGATGATCGCTTTTAGCTGGCTGGGTAGTCAGCAGTTTGGCCGCCGACCAAGCCAAGTTTGCGGGCACGGTGTATTGCTGATGATGCGCTCAACACCCGAGATGATATTGGCGTTTATTTTTCTGCTGATATTTGGTCCATCCATGCTGCCCGCCATACTGGCGCTGGCACTGCATAACGGTGCCCTTATCAGTTATCTGGGCAGTCGCATCGCTGACAACGTCAAGCTTCGCCTTGATGCGCCCCGCGGATTAAATCGCTACGGTTACGAAGTCCTGCCTCGGCTGTTCCCGCAGCTGCTGACCTTTCTGCTCTATCGCTGGGAGGTAATCATGCGGGAAAGTGCCATCTTAGGCATACTGGGGATCACCACCCTGGGCTTTTATATCGACTCCGCATTTGAGGATATCCGTTTTGACCGCGCGGCACTGCTGATCATCGTCAGTGCACTGCTGAATATCACAATTGATAGCTTGTCACGGCGAACCCGTGCTTATGCGGGATTGAGAGAGCTAAGACTCGAATAACAGGTTGTTGCCAATCAAGAATTTGGCCATTTAACTCAATAATAGGCCCGAAAGCGCGAGCCTATTATATTTTCTATCCTACTTGCCTAATTACTTATTGTTGACGCTCATAGGCTCCAATGTCGAATCCTGCACCAATAGGACGGTTACGCCCCATAATGTCACTATTAAACAACTCCGACATATCTTCACCAGCATCGATTGCCTGTTCGGTTAACAATTCATCAATTAGCATATCCTCGGTGACCGTCGGCAACAATAATATGTTCTGGTTAATATAAAGAGCATCAAGATCACTGACTAAGTTACTTCTAAAATCAACATATTTTGAATAATCATCATTGGAATTAATCGTTAAATTAAGTAGTTTGGCAGAAGGTAACTCTGAATCTCGATAATAAAGGTTGTTGACAATTAAAAAATGACTCCCATCACGAATGTAGTGGTTTAATAAATGATCCACATTTATCAGTGTATTGTTGGCGATAATGCTGGAGTTGGCAGATGGTTGATAACTATTGTCATCAAAAAAACTTAGTCCCACCCCCAAATCCTCAACCAAATTGTTAGTTAAGTAACACTCACACCCCTCACTGTCATAATTAGCTTCAGCCTCAATTGCCGCACGATGATAGTAAAATTGGCTTTCCTCAATGTTCGTTTCAATAAAGTGAAAATGATTAGCATTGGCAGTGAAATCCTGATAAGTAGCTGAATCGACAACAACAAATTTTTCAGTATCAAAACCGACGTCGTAAAAAGTATTGTGATGCAATATTCCACCAGACATTACCAAAGGAGTATCAGCAACATGAAATGTCATGTTTTGAACAGTAATCGCATTTTGCGTTTCAAAACTGTACGAAGTCGAAAGGGTGGAACCTGGTTGAGCTTTAGTAAGCCATAAAATGGTACCCGCCCCTCCATTAAGCGACAAGTCACCCGAAACACTTAAAGGACCAATATAGTTGCCACTGGGTAAGTCCAAAGACGGCTCATTGTCAACAATGGCACTGTCTATTAATTCCTGCAGCTCTATACTTGGGAGACCAAAAGCCAAAACTCGTTCGGTCGTTGAACTACGGGTATACCCCTCTGCAAATTGGGCAGTAATTTCCCAACGAATAGTTGCAGTGCCCACTTGAGTGGCAGGTAAATAGGATAGTTCTAAAGCTCGTACGTCAGCATAACCACCGGAACATTGGAAGCGCTCAGCATCAATCAATTCGCAGTCAGGTGAACGAAACTCTGTATCGCCATCAACACCTAACAAATCGATACCAGCACTGTTTTCAACTAATTGACCACTCACGGTAACCGTCTCAGGAAAGGCAAAGATATAATTTTGATCAGTCAGATAGATTGGGTAACGCATCGCTTGTTCATCTAACTCAGAAAAAAGGTAGGCTTTACTTGGTGACCCCAATGCTGGGGCGAGTAATTTTCCCGCAAAAGAATAACACAACAGGTTACTTTCTATATCTAAATCTACTGACGTCAACAACGACACATAGGGACACGCCAAGTCAAGATCATTCCCTGCCGTTACCGTTAATTTGACGATAGGCAAATTGTCCTGCAAGTCGCTAAAAAGAGAAGATGGAATATCAAAACAGTTTAAGATATCACCAATGTTTTCCGTATCTTCAATGAGCTGACAATTAAAGGTAGATTCAAATTGCCAATTACCACCAAATGTACCCAGCTCGAACATTACATCAAGGGTTTCAATATTCGCGATAAAAGCTTGGTCTAACTTACCATCTAGGTAAATTTCATTAGAAGACGTTTCATTCGCTGCCAACACTTTATCCAACACCCTGTCACTGCGCGCCCGTAACCAGCCTCCTGGGTGCCAATGTTTGCTATTGGGACTATAGAATGTAATAAACTCTTGATAATTGGTAAAGCCATCCTTATCAGGGTCTTCACTAGCGTCGTTAACTGAAGGATCTAAACTGTAAAAAACCTCCCATCCTCGCCACATACCATCATTATCGCCATCAGACATATCCATCATACCTTGAGTGACTAGCCAGGAAGAGGGAACCGATGCATCAATCTGATATACACCATCATTATGCTGGTCAAAAAGTACGTGGATGAAATAACGATCAGGAATTTCTATTTCATCTTCATCTTGCCTACCAGTAAAAATAGCAGTGGCTGAACTATTGGAAATAGTTAACTCCCCCTCGACTAGAAAATCAGTCACTCCACGAGAAAGACGGGCATCATAAATATCGACAGCGAAAAGTAAATCTTGCCCATTCAACGTAACTTTGCCGAGACTCGCTATGTAGATGGCACCAGAGAATGACCGACGCTCAAGGGAAAGATAATCTTTACTATTCTCATCACATTGATGACGAATCACCATATTTTCTAGCATATAACTATTATCTGGATTTAGATCGTCAACAATTATGTTTATTGTTTCGCTGGCATCACAAGATCCTTCCCCCCGAACAACTTGCGTACCAAATATAGTTTTTAAATCACTGTTACCAGTGCTAATACTTAAATTGTCGTATCGGATAGTGAAGTCCGTCGGTTGTAACAACGCCGGATCGATTTCTTCAATGGTCATCTCAAAGAGCCCTGAAAGGATCAAACCATCTTGATAACACTCATCAAAAGTCGCAGTTACCGTACCCAACAAATTCGTATCATCCAAGCTTCCAGAAAGAACAGCACTGCCATAAGTGCAGTCAATTGGCTCATTAATCGCCACTGCGGCTGTAGCGTAAAATTGTGGGGAAATAAGATTTTCTAGAGGGTTTATAGTGCTATCACCGTCAAAGATAAGATCAACAAATTTAGCGATGTTTTCTGTATCTAAAGCGGCATCCGATCGCAACCCATCGTAACTGATTGGCTCTTCAACGGGAGGTTCTATAGGTGGAGGTACCACAACAGGCTCTTTGCCCCCTCCCCCACCACCACCACCACCACAGCCAAAGGTCGATAGAGAAGCTAAAATAATAAAGGCATTCATTCGTCCTTGAAACATACAAACTCCCAAAAAAAACAAAACTTATTCAGCCCTATCTTATGACAAGTTAATTTATTAAAAAGTTAATAAAGTCAATAAATGTACAAAAAGGAGAGTGCTCATCTGGCTTCTGAAAAGATAGTGACGCAACGGAGTCCAACAGTCATGCTTGATTAACAATGCAATGCGCACGGGCTAAACTCAAAACAAAGTGGATTAAGAGAGATAAAGGTGAGGGATAGCCAGTCGCAACAACCAAGAAGTAAAAGAATTGGAAAGATCATAATGAACAAGCAAAGCCCCCTTACCGGAGCTTTGCTTTTCAAAACATGTAGTTATTCTTCTTCAGCGGGAAAATCGCTCTGATTCATCGGATGGGTATGCGCGACAAATTCTTGCAAGTTAGTAAAGCCGTCATTGTCACTATCCAACGCACCATCGGCCACAGTAGGATCAAGCCCATGGGCGAGCTCCCAACCACGCCACATACCATCACCATCACTGTCTTCCATATCCATCATGTCAGGAGAAGCCATCCACCATGCGGGAATAATCATGTCGACTTCAAGCTCACCGTCGAGCCCCTTATCCAGCATAACTTTAACTAAAAATTCTCTTGGCGCAGGTGAAGTATCATCTTGATACAAGCCTTCGAAAACGAGACTACCAGTGCTATTTTGAATACTGATACTCCCATCAGCCAGCAAAGTCATTTCCCCCAACGGCGAATCAAAGTCATAAACATTCAAAGCGAAAATAGCATCTTCACTAGACACCATGATCTTACCTAAATCGCCTATGTATATGCTGCCAGAGTATGTGTACTTTTCAGTTTCGTAGGAGGTCGATAGCGAATAATCACACTCAATACGTAATCTATATTCCTCCATCAAAATACTATTTTCTGGCATCGAACTTTGCATAATCAGATCAGAAACAGACAGCATGTCACACGTCCCCATACCGCTCGCAGAGACCATGCCAGAGATAATCATCTCCTCACTAGTATCCAAGTTCACGCCTGACAGGTCGTTATACTTCATAGTGATATCAATTGGATCGCCGTAATAAGGATCAGCCTTAGTCCACGAGACTTCAATCTCCCCCGTGATTCGATCATTATCATCAACACATTCATCGAATCTCATCACATAGGAACCAAGGTAAGTGACGTCATCTATTGAACCGCGAACTTCACCAAAGCCGCTATCACAGTCCAGAGCTTCTTCTACACGGACGACAGATTTTTGATGTGCCCCTGGAGACGATAAAGCAGCAAATGCCTTGGGGACTGGGCGCAGAGAAACTGTCGGTTGAGATTGACGAGGAGAAGGAGAGAAAAATGGTAAAGATGACTCTTCGGAAGGCAAAAATTCAACCAAAGCCGCGGCCGACTCTCGATTAATAGGCGCATCTGAAGTTAGACCGTTATATGTGGTTTCTACAACGGGAGTTGAGTCGCCACCGCCGCTACCGCCGCCACAACCCACAAGAATGAATGTCAGCGCCGAAGCTGCCGATAATATACGTCCGTGTGTCATACTATTTCCTATAAATGTTCAATAAATAAAGTATTTCTCGCCTAGGCATATTAAACCGAAGCCTAATAGATGAAAAGCGGTAACATTACAGAAAATCAATTGGTAGGCTGAATTCCAGCTTAATATCCCGCTCGGAGGTAAACATATTGGCGTAGTAAAAGCTGCCTTTGTCATCCTGATGATTACGGTAATGGGTGTAATGCAAGCGGGCGATTAACCCATCCAAGATTCCGCTATTCGCCGCATAGATAATATCGATATTCCAAGCACTCTCTTTGCCATCTTTAGCCTGATGATCTTGCTGCTGATCTACCCAACGCTTGGCTCCCCAACCATAAGCTGCCGACGCACCGATTTGCCAGTCCGGCAAATTAAATGATGACAGTTGATACCAAACGCCGCTGTAGATAGCAGTTTCACCATCGTTGTTCCAGTCAGAGCGACTGTCCCACCAGTATTCCAACGCGCCTTGGGAGTTGGCATAGCCACGGGTCAGCCGTGGCAGATAAGTACCGATACCTTCCGCCTTGGTCGCCAACAGTTCCGCTTTCCACAGCCAGTCTCCACTGATTAGTTGCGCCCGCACCCCCTGCTGCCATGCCAGCCCCTGATACAACTCATAACCGGGGTCATTTTTAGAATCTGCGCCGTAAAACTGATAACTGACACTCAAGCCATCTGCAATCGCCCACTGCTTAGCTAATTTAAAGAAATAGGCATCGACATAATCAGCGGATTGCCCTGCTGAAAATGCCAACGACCAGTCAGCCTCTGGCGGCTGATAATTGGCACTTAGTCCATGAATATAATCGATGCGATTGTCGCCGCTGACGGGGTTCGGATCCCACGCATTCACTTTAGAAAAATGTTGGGTTTTGAGATACCAGGGCGCCTTGTATTCATCCGCCCAGGCGTAGGTTACTGTCCAGTTCTGCGGGGTATATTTGGCTTGGACACCACGGTATGTACCAGGCTGAAATGACCAGTTAACACCGATAATACCCGGCACATGCATCGGCGCGTAACCGGCTTTAACGCGGAATTGTTTATCTTCAGTCCGATATTTCAACACCGCACGGGAAACACTGACGCCACTTTCCGCTTCGCTGCTGTTTTCATCACTCCAACGTTCGCCAGCAAACGAAAACTCATTCTCGATATTTCTTGGCAGCTCATCATCATAGGTCAGGTCAGTGGCGCCAAACGCACTCAGGTTGACGCCAAACTGCTGGTACAACCAACCCGACTTAAACTTCAAAGTGGTTTGCAGTGTGCCGTGATTGAGGTCATCTTTGAAGCGGTTACTTTGACCGCTTTCATCACGCCGCTTTCGCTTCCGCTGCATGTAGGAGAGCAACCCCTGCATCGATGACTTATCAGCCAATTCATCAGCAAAATCTTTATCAACGACGGTAGGGGCTCGGTCATCGGCCATCAATCTGGCGCTGCAGCTCAACAACAGCACACTCAGACAGATAAGTGTCGCGCACGTACTCACTGCTTGCGCTGTTTTACCGGTAACTGCAGCCAATATTCACGCTCATACAGGGGGATAGATTTTGACAGGGTCGGGTTGGCGACTTCAAAAACCACTGCGTCTTTCCATTTATGCAGTGGAAATGCCACCTTAGTCACCTCATGCTTCTTCATGAGTTCAAGCAATGCTCCCTGCTCAATCGCGCGCTGCAAGCCCAACTCCAATCTGGCTGCCAACTCAAAATTTTGATGACTGGTAAAAAAATAGAACGGCACGACATAATGCAGCAGGGTCTGATCATAAGCCAATAGAGGCGTGTCAGGATGGGCTTCATTGTAGGCATCTAACTCACCATAGCCTTCGGTAATGGCACGGGGGAAATAATCGCATAGGCCGCTCTGCAGATACTCAAACATCTGCGTAAACTCCTCAACCCTCACCACTTGATACCCCTGATTTTCAAGAATATCAGTATCCGGCCAGTACTTTCCTTGGCAAGCCTTCAATGCTTGCAACTGCTCAGGTTCAGTGACTGCCGCAAACTTCTCTTTGTCCTCTGGACGAATAATCATCATACGATAGCCAAGCAACCCCATTAGCAACGGCACCCGCGCTGCTCGAAACAAGGTTTCACGTTCTGCGGTAGGCGCAGAAGCCACCACATCAAGCACGCCGCCAATATCCAGCAGATGCAGGATCAAACCTTGATTCAATGCTATCGGCATAAATTCAACCCGGGCAGGCCCATATTCGGGTTCAGTGTTGTCTAGCGCCAGCGCCAATAGAGCCACAAGATAGCTATGGGAAGCATCTTCAGCCGATTGCTTAGGCGTCATCCGTACGATGGTTTCCGCGGCCGAGACGGTTGCCGTCGACGGGCGCTCATCCATCCGGTCGTTAGCTTGACAAGGCTGCAAGGCGACCATCACCAAAGCCGCCAGAAATAAACTAAACCACTTGTCCATGCGCTTCATCTATAACCCATCTTTTCTATCGTGTTTCATCGTCAGCATCACTGCGATAACGGTATTACTCGCCGTACCTCAACTGTAGCAAATCACCAACAGCTGACGACGATGTATGAACGTAGGTTGCTTAAATTGCGATCTAGCCAAGAAAAATCTAATAAAAGCAAAGGCTAGCCCCCGATTATTCACTCGCCTCTAGCCACTTTCATCTATCATTATTTAGTCTGCAACCCTTGACTTGGAGCCTTGCATTGAACATACCTCCGTTATCCTGCCTGAGCCCCCTTATTCGCTGCGGGCGCAAATTTTTCATCGCGCTCATGACGGTTGCAATCAGTGCATTTTTATCGCTGGCAACAGCGGAAGAACAACCGTTACCAGCTGATCTGGCCGAGTGGGTGGAAAAAAATCCGGTGGTCTATTACAGCCCGTCGGGCGATATTCCTCCCGACGACTTTATAAATGCCAAAGGCCAGCATGAAGGGTTTGCCATCGATTTCTATCAAGCCCTGGACGCAGTGCTGCCGATACGGTTTGTGCCCCTCCAAGTACGCACATGGGGCGAGCAGATGGCAGGGCTAAAAGCGGGGGAAATCGATATCGTTTCGGTCTGCGCCGAAACGCCTGAGCGGGCCAAACATTTCCATTTTTCCGATCCCATCGTCAACCAAATCCCGGGATTTATCATTAAAAAAGATAACCCCATTCTGACCAATATCAGTAACTGGTCTGAAGATTTCAAAATTGGTAATACCCATGGCTCTGCATTGGTCGAATATCTAGATGATCATCAATTTGCAGCAGAACTCGTCACGACGAAAGATTATGAAGAGGGGGTGATAAAAGTTGCCAGCGGCGACCTGGATGTTTTTCTCGCCTACAAAGCCACCGCTAACTATTGGGCTCGGTTAGGTAGGCTGACCTCGCTGCGTTTTGTGCCTTTTCCTAACGTCCCTGCCGAACCGAATAATATGTGTGTGCGTCAAGGAGCAAAACCGCTGGCAGCGCTGATTAACTGGGGGATAGATCGCCTCGGACCGGATGAGATGGATCGTATACGCCACACCTGGTATCGAGACGACCTCAATGACATCGTCGAAGGTGGCCGCACTGGTATTAACGAGTCGCTAAGTCCTAATAAAAGCGATCAACTACTGATCGCCACCAGTGTTGGCTTTGGTTTAGTATTCACCGTTATCTCGATTATCTTTCTGCGCCTGCACCGAACTGACCGATTAGCGGATTTCTTTGGCCAGAAAAAATTTCGTCACGGTTTTATTGCCCTGGTACTGATCATCTGCGGTCTGTTCTCCACCTCACTGTTCTTTGCCAGCGATAGCTTCAAGCAAAGCGCCTATCAAAGCTATTTCGATCAACTGCATATCGCCGAAGAGGGCACCGAAACCATCCTCTTTGAATGGTTTAATGAAAAGAGAAACCAGGCAGACCTGATCATTAATCGGGATTTTTCAATTCTCACGCAAATCTTAATTCAGCTGGCGCAGATCAGCGATCAAAACGGTGAAACAGTCAGCGATGTCGACCCTCAGCTGTTACAAAAATCACCCGTCCAAACAAAACTCAGAGATTATATCAGCAGCCGGGTTAATCTCACCGAAGCCACCGGCTATTTCATCCTTGGTCCGGGTAATCTAACCCTCGCTTCCGACAACAGTAATGACATCGGCAAAATCAATTACTTAAATACAGAGGTGCCGGATCTACTAGCAAGGGCCTGGGACGGCGAAACAGTGCTGGTACCACCATTACGCTCCCATGTGCATTTTTTCCAAGAATCAAGCGATCCGATAAAACCACCGACGATGTTTTTGCTCAGTCCCGTGGCGAATCCTCAGGGGCACGTGATCGCAATTTTTGCACGCCGCTTTGATCCGAAAGCGGGCTTCTCTAGTGTGTTCCGCGCCGCGCGTATTGGCCAAACAGGTGAAGTCTATGCCATTAACTCGGCAGGCGAATTTATCACCCGCAGCCGTTTTGAAACTGAAATGATCGAGAATGGCCAACTGAAGGGTAGCCTGACTTCCATTCTCGCACTGGAGATCACGCCAGAGGCACGTGCCAACCTGTTAAATGCAGTGATGCAGCCAGACCAGATTGGTCATAAGAGGGTGCAGGGTTACCTCAACTATCGCAATGACCAGGTGATTGGCGAATGGCACTGGTTAGAAGATTTCGGCATCGCCACCGTGGCAGAAGTGCGCACCGATGAAGTATTGAAAAACTACCGCAATATCGCCAACCTGATGATGGCGACGTTGGTAGTAGCGCTAATCACCATTCTCTCTATCGCCGGTTTCATGCTATATGTCGGCCAGCGCGCCCACGAAGTCAATACTCGCTCTCGCAGTCAATTGGAGCAACTGGTCAGCGAGCGTACCGAGGAGCTGCAGGTGAAGCAGGCGCTTTTAGCGCAATCGGAACAAGATACCCGCACCCTGCTCGATTCTGCCCCCACCGCCATGCTTACACTGACCACGGATGGCGCCATTGTTCAGGCCAACCAGGAAGCCATCACACTGCTGCAGCGCTCTGAGCAAACCATCTGTAACAACGGTTTTGTTGAACTGTTTTTACCATCGCAACAGCATGAGGTGACAGACGCGCTGAGAGGTTATTTCGCCGACTCAAAAACACAAGAGTTACTCCCTGATACAACACTGCAGTGTCCATTACCCAATGGCCAAACCATTTTCGTCGAAGTATCACTGACCCCTATCCAACTGTCCGATGAGATCCTGACCGTTATCGCCATTCGTAATGTCACCGCCGCCCATGAAGCCGCGCAGGCATTAAAAGATGCCAGTCAGGCCAAATCGGATTTCCTTGCCAATATGAGCCACGAGATCCGCACACCAATGAACGCCATCATAGGTATGTCGAGCCTGGCCTTGGATACCGATTTGGGCAGGAAAGCGCGTAATTATGTCAGCAAGGCAAATAAAGCCGCCGTTTCTCTGCTCGGCATCATTAACGACATTCTCGACTTCTCAAAAATTGAAGCCGGCAAACTAGAGATGGAAAGCGTTCCCTTCCGACTCGATGACACCATGGAAGGGCTCGGCACTTTGCTCTCTGTACAAGCCGAAGATAAGTCGCTTGAACTGCTTTTTGACGTTGACCGACGCCTGCCCAAGCAGCTGCTAGGTGATCCATTACGTTTACACCAAATTTTACTCAACCTGGGTTCAAATGCCGTCAAATTCACCGACGAAGGTGAAGTTGTGATCAGCGTGAAAGAGTTAGAGCGCCATGGCGAACGGCTTAAATTGGAGTTCTCTGTACGCGATACCGGCATAGGTATGACGTCTGAACAGCAGGCGCGGCTGTTCCAATCATTCTCACAGGCCGATACCTCGACCACGCGCAAATATGGTGGCACCGGCCTTGGCCTGACGATATCGAAGCGCCTGGTTGAACTGATGGGTGGCGAGATTTGGCTGACCAGCGAACAGGGTAAAGGCAGTAACTTTATCTTTAGCGGTTGGTTTGAGTTAGACCCCAATCACAACGAAAGCGAAGACAGCCCACTGCGCCTCGACGGGCTGAGAGTCTTGTTGGTAGACGACAATCCATCAGCGTTAGAGGTACTGGGCAACATCATGTCCTCGTTTGGTTGTGAGGTAATGAGCACCAGTTCCGGTGAAAAAGCGATCACCTTAATGAAGGAAGATAATCGTGTCTTCGACTTGGCGATTGTGGATTGGAAGATGCCTGATATGGATGGCATCGACACCTGTTTAGAACTGAAAAAGCTATCATCAGGCAATCTTCGCGGTTTCATTATGGTCTCGGCAACAGCCAAAGATCAGGTACAAAAAGACGCTGCTTCGCGGGGAATCGATAGCTTCCTCAAAAAACCGCTTACCGCCTCCTCAGTGTTTGACGCCATGATGTCAATCCTCGGTCAAGAGTACCAGCTCACCCAACGTGCTGCGGCACGCGCCACAGAAGACCGTTCAAGTCGAGATAAGCTTGCTGGCGCACACCTACTACTGGTCGAAGATAATGAGCTCAACCAGGAGTTGGCGATAGATCTGCTCAAAGACGCAGGTATTAGTGTCGAGCTGGCAGAAAATGGCGAGATAGCGGTCGAAATGGCACGAGAAAAAACCTTCGACGGTATTCTCATGGATATTCAGATGCCGATCATGGATGGCTATACAGCGACAGCGAAGATCCGCGAGTTCAATAACGATATCAGCATCATCGCCATGACCGCCAATGCCATGAGTGGCGACCGTGAAAAAGTACTGGCCGCAGGCATGAATGACTATATCTCCAAGCCGATCCAGGTGAATGAGATGTTTGCCACCATCGCCAAATGGATCACCCCAGCCCACACCGCGCTAGCCGCTATGCCCATGCCAAGCGGCCCGTCAGTGGTTGATGATGTCATGGAGCAAGCGTTTAAGTTCATCGATGCCAAGGCAGGCCTGCAAACATGCAACGGCAACCCAGCCCTGTACGCCAAGCTGTTACGTCGTTTTATTGATGGCCAATCTGATTTTCATGAGCGCTTCAGCGAGTTCTGGGGCGAACTGGAATGGCTTGATGCCACCCGTATTGCCCATACTCTAAAAGGAAACGCGGGTAACATCGGCGCCAAGGCGTTGCAAGCCGTGGCCGGCGAACTGGAGCTAGCCACCTCTAATCAGGCCGAACATGAGGTTATCGCCACCTTACTGCATAAAACTCAAAACGAACTCAACGGTGTGCTCGAAGACCTGCGCGTGCTGTTCGATCAAGATGAGTCAGCCGACGCCGACGGTGAGTTTGCCTCGCCCGAGCTTATCCGTGAACGTTTTGAACAGCTAGAACAATATATCAGCAACTATGACAGTGAAGCCCTTGAGGTGGTTGAGGAGTTGGCCGAGCATCAGTTCAGCCCGGCGATCCAAGACAAACTGAAGCAACTGGCGCGACATATCCAGGAGTATGACTTTGAAAGTGGTCAAGACAGTCTAGAAGCCTTACGGCTGGTATTACCGGTAAGCTAAACAGCATAAATCACATAACGGAGAGCGATATGACTCTTCGTTATGTGATTTAGGTTAACCGCTTTACAACCAATCCAGTGACCGCACCAAGCAGATGATTTACTCTAACCATAACGCGCAACGGGGCAGCCCCTCCCCCAATGACAGGAAGCACGCAGTTGTGACTCAGGCCTACAGTAAAACCCAAACCAGCTTCTATCGCCGCTTATATCTGGCCCATTTGATTGATGCAGGTGTCAACACAGTACCAGCGATTATTGAAGCGACGGATATGCCGCGACGTACAGCGCAAGATACCCTGAATGCCTTGAGCGAACTCGGCGTAGAGATTGAGTTTGTCGGTGCCAATAAGAATGGCCACTACAAAATAGTGAGCTGGGGGCCGATCAATCCGCAGTGGGTTAAAAGCCACCAGAGCGAAGTTAAGAAGGTGCTGGGTTACCTGTGAATATCCAGACAACACTGCTAGGTGGCCCTCTGCCACCGCAAAGACCCGCACGATATCGGTGAACCAGCTCCCAGTTTGAAAACAAATAAAAACTAATATTGAGCAAAGGCAAGTAAGCTAGCCAGTCAACGAAGTTAACAATAAATTAACATTGAAAACACTGACGCAAAAATCCTATGCTCAACTTATCGAAGGTGCCGAAGCGCTGCTAACTGATGCGAACGGCGATGCCTTAGTGCTTAAGCTGTTAGATGATGTCATCGTCAAAAAGATTGAATGGCAGAAAAAATTGCGCGCCAAGCTCTACCCACGCGTGAAGCGTTTTGCGGTCAAAAGTCGCCGTTTACGTGCCATGGGTTTTAACTCCGCAAAAGTAGTCGACCTGTTCGACTGTCCAGAGATGAAATGCGGGGTGGTGCTATATGAGATGGTGCCCGGTGAGGAACTGATCCAAAAGCTGGAACGTTCGGACATCGAGACAAAAAGAGGCATACTGAAGAAGGTCGCTGGCTATTACGGCGAACTGAACAATAACGGCGTCTATTGCAGTCCCACCCACTTCCGCAACGTCATGATTGATGAGCAACTCAATCTCGGCTTAATTGATGTCCACAACATCGATTTTCGTCCATGGCGCTTAGGGATGGACGCTCGGGCGAGAAACTTTCGCCGAGTATTCAAATACGCAAAGCACTCAGCGCAGGTAATTGAGTGCGGTGCAGAACAGTTTTTTGTAGAGTATATGAATTACTGCCGACTCAGTGATCGGCAACGCAACAACTTTTTACAACGGCTACGTAAAAACGTGCCGATCTTTTTTAGTGGCGAGCAATTTGTCAGCTAATCATTGTTAAAGGAATTATTGTGACAACGGAATGGAAACCTAAGCGCTGGATAGCGCTGTTACTTGCAATCTTCGTTCAGCCCTTTGGCTTTTTATATATCAACCGAGCAAGTCTGTTCTGGCTCTACTTGCTACTGTTATTCACTGGCGCTATGGCAGATATCGCCCTTCAGCGCCATGTATCTGCGAATGCCTGGTACCAGTACTTCTCATTTTCCCTGTTGGTGATGATCGTCGGGCCCGTTCACACCTATTTTGCTGCCACTGCTAACCATCAGCCGCTTCGCCGTTGGTACAGCCATTGGTGGGGGCTGCTGCTCAGCTGTTTCAGCTTACTGGCTATCCTAGGCGGCCTGCGGATCCTGTTCATTGAACCATTTCAGATCCCGTCCGCATCGATGAGCCCCACACTGACACCAGGGCAACATGTGATCGTCAACAAGATAGGATTTAATAATCTTAGATTTGCTGATCGTACATTCCATCAAGCGGCACCACGTAACCCACCCAAGCGCGGTGATCTAGTGGTATTTCAATATCCGCTAGCGCCTGAAATTGCTTATGTCGACCGCGTTGTCGGTTTACCGGGTGATCGTATTATTTATCGCGACAAGAAGATCTTCTTGCAGCCTGCCTGCAACAAGCCCCTTCAGCCTTGCACTGCGCTAAACGCACTTGAACCAAGAAATAGCGAAGCCTCCCAAGTAATTAATGGCCAACACGGCGCCGTTGTCGTCGCAAACGAACAGCTTGGCGATACTCAGTATCAAATCTGGCTCACGCCAAATCGCCAAGAGCCATCGGCACACTATTATCGTCAACCCAATCAGGATATTGGTGAATGGACCGTACCGGCGGGCCACTATTTCGTCATGGGTGATAATCGCGACAACAGCGTCGATAGCCGATTTTGGGGCTTTGTACCGGCAGAAAACCTCATTGGTAACGTTGCTTTCGCTTGGTAAGGCAAGTACACGCTAGGTGCGCCGTCACCTAGCGTGTACTTGTGCTATTAAATGGCAATGACTACTGCAAACCTCTATGACCCGCTTGCAGGTAAGTGACCACCAGTCTGTCCATCAGCCCTGCCAGCGCGTTCGGTTGTGGCCCCAGCGTTTCCAGACTATCCGCATTGGTTAAGATCGCCACCGCAACCCCAAGCTCAGGCAAATAAGCAGCCACACTCCGATACCCTGGTAGTCTTCCGCCATGGCCGATAATGCGCGAAGTGTACTCCCCATGGAGAAACTCCCCCATCACCACACCTAAGCCATAATTTGTCCCATCAAACGTGGTTTGCAGCTCACTCACCATCGCATCAGACAACAAGCCGCTCTCAATCACAGCGCGAACAAACTGCGCGGTTTCCGTTGCAGTTGAGACCATGGCACCGGCGCCCCATGCCTGCGCCGCATAGATCGCCAACGCCTGTTGTCCGGCATTATCAAGCGCGTCCGAACCATCACCCGGTAACCCTAACCGGTCCATATCCAGCCAAGCATCAGCCAGCGCTTTAGGCATCTCGCTCCCCTCAACCTGCCAGGTTTGGGTCAATGCCAACGGCACCCATAGCTGCTGTTGCATCACTGTCGCCAACGGCATCTCATAAATACGTTCAAGTATTATCCCCAGCAGCAAATAGTTACTGTTGGCGTAATGCCATTGCTGGCCCGGCAGCGAAACCGGTGAGCTTATTGTTGCCAACAACTGCTCGGGGGACCACTGGAATTGGTGTTGTTGTTGCGGAGACACTCCCGCCAGCAACAGCCCCGCTACCTGATCATCTAACTCACCTAAGCCGCTGCTGTGCTGCAATAGCTGCCGTATAGATATCGCGCCGCTCACCTGTCCGTGGCTCAAAGCTTCAATGTCCGGCAACCAGTCTATCAAGGCACCATCTAAGCGCAGCAGACCACTATCTACCGCCATTAGCACCAAGGCCGACAGGTAGATTTTACTGACGCTACCGATGGCAAATTGGCTATCAGCCGTCACCGCTTGCCCCGTGCGGTACTCGCCATAATGCAAGCGATAGTTATCATCATCGCTAACAATCGCCACCGCCATCCCCGGTACCGCGAACGCCTCAGCAAAACTATCCAGTTGCTGCTGTAACTGTTCGGGCACACTGCCACTTGGCTGCACGGTAGGTTGCCCTGGTTTATGTGTCACCGTCGTTTTACTGGAGTGACCACACCCCGATAAGCCAATGGAAAAGGTTAAAAAAAATGCAGATAAAAGTGCACGAAAGGCCATCTGAAGTTCCCTTGTATTGTTGCAGTTTCAAAAGTGATAACCACAGTTTGCAAGGACACAACAGATTGGACGACAGCGCCGATAAACAGCGACGTCTCAGGGTGCGAGTTTATCCACTCACACCCTGTTCAAGGCGAAATTGCGACGGCGTCATGCCGGTTAACTTTTTGAAAAAACTATTGAAAGATGACTTAGAGTTGAAACCAGACTGATAAGCGATATCAAGTACCGTCAGTGCTGAACTCTCAGGCTGAATAAGTAATGATTTCGCCTGCTCTACCCGAAAACGATTAATAAATTGATGAAAGTTCTCATCAAACCCAGCATTAATCACCTGAGAAGTTTGATGCGTTGACCACTGCATCATATCGGCCAGCCGCCCTAAGGTAATGTTCGCGCTCAGGTAAGGACGTTGCTCCTCAATGAGTAGCAACAGCTTGGCTTTGGCTTGCTGCTGTTCCAAATCACTTAACGCATGACGCTGATACTTGGGAGGCTGTTCAAGAGCGTGTAGCTGCGCAGTATCCTGTACATCAAAAAATGTCGTTGGGCTCCATACCAGCCAGATACTCGACGCGATGATCACCAGTGCCATGCCGATATCCAGCAAGGGGGACCAGTCAAACGCCAGCGCCTGATTAAATTGATTAAACACGGTGGCAAACAGCGTCATTAGAAACACCAACGCCGTTGCAACTAACAAACCAACTAACCAATGGAAGCGCGCCAGCATCGGCCCGGCATCATAGCCCTCCAAACAGCGCTGATAGCGATACAGCATCCACGCCAACGCCAGCAAATAGCCAACATAGATAGGGTTAATCAACTGAAACCAGAAGTTCACCTGACTACCGATGGCATAGCTGGGGCGATCCCACGCCATAATGCGCTGAAAATCATCTAAGCCCCACAGCAACCACTGAATATGGAGCAAGGCGAGTAGCGCAGGAATAAAATGCAGCAGTAAACGCCGAGACCAAACAGAGTCACCATGCAACATGCAACGGAAATACAGATACAACAGCGGCGGGATCAACAGCGTTAATGGCAAATTCAGATAAACCAGCCAGGGGTAATCAACATGACGGTCTAGCGGGTAGCCACTGTGTACCCAAAGATAGGCTGATGCAGTTAGCAGCAAACTACTGCTGATAATCGCAACCGGGGCACCACGCTGCTTGCCCAGCACCACCAGCGCAATAATTATCCCCTGCAAAATACCCAACTGGGTGATCAACAGCCCCATCGCCCTTACACCCGCCATGCCATCATCAATGGTTTGAATAGTGTCAGTCTAAACAGCGGCGCATGACAGCTCCATGGACTGGATCATATCTTTGGGCTCACCCCAACTGCGCCTTGATCTTATCCGCCACCCGAAACGCATTGGCGTAGATGGTAAAGGTGGGGGTCACACTGCCGCCGTTGGGCATAAAGCTGCCGTCGGTGACAAACAGGTTATCGGCGCCATGCACGCGGCAGTCGGCATCCAGTACCGATGTTTTAGCATCGGTGCCGAAGCGACACCCGCCAGCAACCAGGTTCGAGGTGGGTGAAGAAAACGCATTACCCCAGGCGTGTTGTGCGCCCATCGCTTTCATCACGGCCACACCTTTATCCACCAGGTACTGCGCGACTTTTAGATCGTGGGGATGAAAGCCAGCCCGCACTTTGGCGACAGGCGAGCCCCAGCGGTCCTTCTCCGTTGGATCCAGCGACACATAACACTCGTCATTAGTCAGCCAGTCGCAGAACACTTCAAACTTAAAATCTTTCTCGCCGCTAAAGTGCGATTTCAGCCGCCGCTTTAACGCACTGCCCCACAACAGATTGCCATCCTGCCACTTCAGGCTGTTGGCATCTGCCGTTGGACTGGGAGGATCAAACACGAAATCCAACGTGCCGCCTTTAACTGGCCGCGAAAAAGCCTGTTTGTCGTCGATCACGTACCAATCTTGTAGTGCACGATTAAAGAACGGCCCGCGCATATGAAACTGCGCCGCTTCCAGTTCACTGAATTTATCGTATTCAAACACGCCATGGCCGGTGCCACCGGCGCAGCAGTGCAGATTCTTGCCCACTTGGTCATGGTTATTACCTAACCCCTGTGGGTGTTTCGGCCCCGGTGAGCTCAGCAGTAATCGGGCACTTTCAATGGCATAACAAGCCACCACAAACACTTTCGCCTGTACCCGTACCGACGCCCCTGCTTTATCAAAGTAATCAGCTGAAGTGACCTGCCCCCGGTTATCGCTATTTAAGCGATACACCTTGGCGTGAGGGATCACCTGACAGTGGCCTTTCGCCACCACCTGATCTAGCAGCGCCGCCCGCGAGCTGGCCTTGGCCCCGGAATGGCAACCGTAGCTACCGCAATAACCAGAGTATTCACAACTACTGCGGCCATTAAATGGCAGCGACAAAATACCCCGCGCCATCGGCAATGGGTGGTATCCCAGAGACTGACACGCCTTATCAAAGCGATTGGCAATAGGGTGTTCTGCAGTCGGAGGAAACGGATAATCAGGGGTTGAACGTGGCTCTAAGTGGGGATGCTTCACCACCTTGCCGGACACGCCCACCAGTTGTTCTACTTTGGCATAATAGGGCTCAAGTTCATCGTAACTTATCGGCCAATCGACGGTGTTCGCCCCTTTTATCCCGCCAAACTCTGATTTTAACCGAAAATCGATCGGCTTCAGGCGATGAAAATAGCCACTCATAAAGTTGCTGGCGCCGCCAACAATGTTGCCCCCCCAAAACTGCGCAGTGGTTTGCCGCGACCACTCACCATCGTCGGGCTCTTCCAGTACATGATGTTCCGCATTTAACTGCGAACGAAACGCATCATGGCGGGTAAGCTGCTCATCTTTGAAGAAGTCGTTTTCTTTAAACCAACCGCCCTTCTCCAGCACGCCAACCGAATAGCCGGCTTCAGCTAACGTATGTGCCACTGGGCCAGCACCTGCGCCACTGCCAACAATGCAGATATCGAACGCCAGACCTTGTCCCTGCTTGATCTTATCTTCCATGACTAAGACTCCTGCATATAACGGTGATAGGTATGATCTTTATCCGGGCGGGGATAGCCGGGTTGGTGCTGTAACCACTGCCAGCCAACCCCATTAGGGTTACCGCCATACACAGGATCTAAGGTCAGCGCCTCCATCACGTAGTAGAGCAGCAGTGACAGCCAGTTTTCACCGGCCTGACTTTGGCTTACCTGACGTAATAGCGTGTCTTGTTGCTCACGGTTAAGCGCGCTGAACGACTGGCCATGGCTGGATTTAGCAAGATCTTCCAGCCAGCCGACGCCCTGCTTCACAAACGCTTTATCGCCCTCTTCTGCATTGGGGGGATCGTCCAGTGCCCACTGCAGATAATCGAGGGCATGAAGATCCCGCGCCGACGGGCCATCGCCATCATCGGGGAATAGCTGCATCTGTACAGCATCCAACACCGCCAGTTCTTGTTTACTCAGATTATCGCTGTCCGCAGGGGCTGCACCTTCTGCATCCGCGGCCAACACCTGCCCCGGCTTACTGGCCAGTAGCCCGGCCAGCAGCAGTGCCGCGCCACTGCGCTGCAAAAACGCACGCCGACTAACGCCGCTGTTAAAGATAAATGCCTGCGACTTAGCAGCGCGTGGCGAACCCTGCAGCGATTTAAACTTGCCTGCCGTTTGCCGATCAGGTTTTAGCATGCTGCGTCTCCCTCACACTGCCCGGCCAACTGGGTGTCGCTCGGTTCAGATAACTGATTCCAGGCCGCCAGATGAGATGCCAGCTGCTTCGGCACACCATCCCGATGTCGGATCACCCCATTGATGTCGACAATAAACTCTGTGGGGGTACCCCATACGCCATACTGGTCGGTCACCTGCGCCCCATGATCGAAGGCCAATGGGTAATTGATGCCGTACTCAGCCTGAAACTCCGCCATCAAAGCAATGGAGTCATCCCAACCGGTATTAATCGCGAATATCTCCAGCTGCTGAGCAAACTGTTGCTGGCGCTTAATCAAGGTAGGCACTTTATGAATACAGTGGCCACACCAGGTATTCCAAAACACCAGGTACACCGCCTTTTTGCCCTTGTAATCACTGAGGCGAAACGCTCTACCATCGGCGTCCGTCAGGGTAAAGTCAGGGGCAATGTTGCCCTCTTCACTGCCAACCACTGGCGCGACGCTGAGTGGTGCCCTCCCCCCCGTATCGGCAGCCAACCTAGGCGAAATAAACGTCAGGCTCAGCAGTGTGCTGGTTAGAAAGGCGTTAATAAAAGACATCTCAAGCGCACCTATGATGATTAAAAAGATAGCCGTTGTTAGCAGGCAGACCGCCTAACCTCTGATTATCGTTCACACTGGCGCTAACAAACTCAAGCCACGCGCCCATCTGTTGATCTTAGTCAGTTTTCACCCGCAGCCGCCACGCGATAACTAAGCAACACGGAACTCAACTGCTGATTTTTTGTCCAACGCCAGTATGAACGGATTAAAGAGGTACCGTTATGTTGATGTTACTACTGACCGTGATGGCATTATTTTTACACATCTATTTTTGGCTTTTCTGCCGCTTAGACAAAGGCATAGAAACAAACTACAACCAAAGCGGCGAGCTGGAGATCGTGCGATTTAAAGACCCAGAGCATGGGCCGAGAATGGTTTAGGTTAATAGCTCCAGTTTAATGCTGAGTGCGGCTATCTCTAGCGGTATATCAACTTAAAGGTGTTATACCGCTGGCCAGTAACCAAGCAGTTTACCCACTAAAAATATAATTAGACCTACCTCGGCGACAAAAAACGTGCCGCTTATTAAGATATCACCCACCACCAGCCACGAATTCATTTTGCGGTATTCTACGGCCACTTCACGCCTGTAGCTTGCTGAGAATATCAGCCCCCAGATCCGAACCAACCAATGTGGTCCACTCGCTATCTCAGATAAGAGATCAAAGAACACTCCACTCCCCCAACAAACACCATTCTCAATATAAAACTCTGCTGTGACATAGATATCCACCCAACTTCAACCAGCATAACCGATTGACTAAAAAGGCATAAATTATTGGCGACAATAAAATCACACACCAGATTAAATAACACACCCGACACCTACCCCAAAAGTAACTTTTGAAATACCACTTTAGGGATAATCGCTAGTGCAAGTTGATCTGACCCCGCGTCAGATTTGATCTCATTTCGTTAACATCCGCTCGTTTTTTATTCCGATGGTCAGTATTAGGAAGTGGTATGAGCAAAACACGTTTAGTGGTGATTGGTAACGGTATGGTGGGTCACCGCTTTATCGAAGAGCTGGTGGAACGTGCCCCAGCTGAACAGTTTGAGATCACCGTGTTTTGTGAAGAGCCAAGAGTCGCTTACGACCGTGTGCATCTCTCCGCCTATTTTGGCCACCATACAGCCGAAGAGTTGTCACTGGTTAAGCCCAATTACTACGAAAAGCACGGTATCAAGGTGCTGATTGGCGAGCGTGCCATCAATATCAATCGAGCTGACAAAATTGTTTACTCCAGCGCTGGGTATGAAGTCAGCTACGACAAACTCGTTATGGCAACCGGCTCTTATCCCTGGGTGCCGCCAATTAAAGGCGCTGAGCAGAAAGATTGCTTTGTGTACCGCACCATCGAAGATCTGAAAGCGATTAAAGCCGCATCCAAAAACAGCAAGTCTGGTGTTGTTGTCGGTGGCGGCCTGCTAGGACTGGAAGCGGCAGGCGCACTGCAGGCACTAGGCATGGAAACCCATGTCATCGAGTTCGCTCCGGTACTGATGGCAGAGCAACTCGACCAACAGGGTGGCGAACAACTACGCCGCAAAATCGAGCAGCTGGGTGTGCAGGTACACACAGGTAAAAACACGCAAGCGATCATCTATCACGGCGATAACGCAGCAGGGGAACAAGCCCGCAACACCATGCAATTCGCCGATGGCAGTCAGTTAGAGGTCGACTTTATTGTGTTCTCTACCGGTATTCGTCCCCAAGACAAGCTGGCTCGCCAGACCGATCTTGCGATCGCCGAACGCGGTGGTATCTGCATTGATAATCACTGCCTCACCTCAGACAAAGATATCTACGCCATTGGCGAGTGCGCATCCTGGAATGGCCGTTTCTTTGGCTTAGTTGCGCCGGGTTACAAGATGGCGCAGATCACCGCAGATCATCTGCTCGGCGGTGACAGCCAGTTTGCAGGCGCAGACATGAGCGCCAAACTGAAACTGCTGGGCGTGAATGTCGGTAGTATTGGCGATGCCAACGGCCGCACAGCGGGGTGTAAAAGCTATGTTTACCTCGACGAGCAAGAAGAGGTCTACAAACGCCTGATCACCTCCAACGATGGCAGCAAACTGCTTGGTGCCGTATTGGTGGGTGATACTTCAGATTATGGCAATCTGTTGCAGTTGATGCTGAACGAGATCGACCTGCCGAAGCACCCAGACACATTGATTCTGCCCGCTCATGCCGGTGCGGAAAAGCCCGCCATGGGTGCCGATGCGCTGCCCGATTCAGCCGTGCTCTGTTCCTGTTTCGACGTCACAAAGGGCAAGATCGCCCAAGCGGTAGCCGACGGTCACACCAGCATGGCCGAATTGAAAGCGGCCACCAATGCCGGCACCGGTTGCGGCGGCTGTGTCCCTATGATCACCCAGGTACTGAATGCCGAGCTGGCCAACGCCGGTATCGAAGTGAAAAACCACCTGTGTGAACATTTTGAATACTCACGCCAAGAGCTGTTTCACCTGATCCGCGTCGACAAGATCAGCAGCTTCGAGCAACTAATCAGCAAATATGGCCAGGGTTATGGCTGTGAAGTCTGCAAGCCGACCGTGGGCTCTATGCTCGCCTCTTGCTGGAACGAGCACATCCTTAATCCAAACCTCGTCGGCTTGCATGACACCAACGACAACTTCCTTGGCAATATGCAGAAAGATGGCACCTATTCGGTGATCCCGCGGATGGCCGGTGGGGAAGTCACCCCGCAAGCACTGGCGGCACTGGCAGCCGTTGCTGAAGAGTACAAGCTGTACACCAAGATCACCGGCGCCCAGCGTATCGGCCTGTTTGGCGCACAAAAGGATGATCTACCCGCCATCTGGGGCAAGCTGATCGCCGCAGGATATGAAACCGGGCAAGCGTATGCGAAAGCACTACGGATGGCGAAAACCTGTGTTGGTAGCACCTGGTGCCGCTTCGGTGTGCAAGACAGTGTTGGCCTTGGCTCTCAAATTGAACATCGCTATAAGGGCATTCGTACGCCACACAAAATGAAGTTTGGTGTCTCCGGCTGTACCCGCGAATGCGCGGAGGCACAGGGTAAAGATCTCGGCATTATCGCTACCGATGCCGGCTGGAACATCTATGTATGTGGTAATGGCGGCATGCAGCCCCGCCACGGCGATCTGCTGGCCAGCGATCTCGACCAAGCTACCCTGCTGAAGTACATAGACCGTTTTATGATGTTCTATATCCGCACCGCCGACAAACTGCAGCGCACCTCGGTATGGCTGGATAACATGGAGGGCGGCGTCGACTATCTGCGTGACGTCATCGTCAACAACAAATTAGGCATTAACGACCAGTTAGAACAAGACATTTGCACGCTGATCAATAGCTATCAGTGCGAGTGGCAAGCCACACTGGATCAACCAGAGCAGCTAGAACGTTTTGCGCACTTCATCAATAGCGACCAGCGTGATGACAACGTGCAGTTTGTGCCTGAACGAGAGCAGCATCGCCCAGCATCCATTCAAGAAAAATCCCCCGTATTTAACATCTCACTGGAGGAAACGGTATGAGCCAGTGGACCGACGTTTGTCAGTTAACACAAATCACCCCAGGCACAGGTGTATGCGCACTGGTAGGCGGCCAACAAGTTGCGATATTTCGCCCCCACACCGATGAGCAGCTATTCGCTATCAGCAACATGGACCCATTTGCTCAGGCCAATGTGCTGTCGCGGGGCATTATTTGCCAGCATGACCAGCAACTGTGGATAGCCAGCCCGCTTAAAAAGCAAAGATTTAACCTTGCCGATGGCCGTTGCTTGGACAACCCAACCGTCACGGTGGCCAGCTATCCGGTGCAGGTTCGCAGCGGTGTGGTCTCGGTACAGGCATAACGAATTCAATTTAACTTAGAAAATTAGGGAACAATATGGCTTACGTAAAACCGGCAGAACTTGCCCAACAGATGATAGATGCGGGTGAAAGCAAAGTATTTATGTCGACCCGCGACACTCTTATTCGCGGCATCATGGCTGGTGCCATCCTGGCCATTGCGGTAGCACTGGCAGTCACCACCGCGGTACAAACTGGCGTACCCATTATTGGTGCCTTGGTCTTCCCCGTTGGCTTCTGCATTCTCAACCTGATGGGCTTCGACCTGTTAACCGGTGTGTTTGCCTTAGCCCCGTTAGCCTTATTCGAGAAGCGCCCCGGCGTGACTAAAGCGGGCGTATTCAGGAACTGGTGTTTAGTCGCCTTAGGCAACTTGATCGGCGCGCTTGCCGTGGCTTTCTTAGTCGCGCTCACCTTTACCATGACTTTTACCGTTGAGCCCGGCGCCGTCGGCCAAGCCTTTATCAAAGCGTCCACCGCCCGCTCGTTAGGCTTCGCCGAACATGGCTTAGCCGGTTGGGTCACCGTCTTCGTCAAAGGCATTCTGTGTAACTGGATGGTCTGTCTGGGTGTCGTCGGTGCCATGGTATCGCGCTCAGTCGGCGGCAAGGTGATAGCCATGTGGCTGCCTATCTTTATCTTCTTCGGCTTGGTGTTCGAGCACGCCGTGGTGAACATGTACCTGTTCCCACTGGGCATGATGTTGGGCGCTGAATTCACCATCGCGGACTGGCTGATCTGGAATCAGATCCCGGTAACGCTAGGTAATTTAGTGGGTGGCTTACTGGTCACCGGTATGAGCATCTATATCACCCACGGAAAAACCCTGCCAGCGCGTAATGCAGAAGCGGTGTAACTCGATATAACCGTCGATTTTTAAAAACCAAAACAGAAAAGGGCAAGCGGAATCGCTTGCCCTTTTCTGTTTTCATGCTCAAGACTTATTCTCTATTCATCTTTTCCATCGACACTATCACTATCCTTGTTCACTACCTTCTCAACTGCATCAGCAAGCCTTTTCGCTTCACGATTGTTCTGTTCAGTTGACTTCACCTGTAATTCCATCAGATCCACCATCTTCTGTTGAGGTGAATTCTTGCCGTTATATATTCGAGCAACAACGAGCCAAATAATGACCACTATAATCATTGGCCCCCACCCAACCAAGAACGCAGCCAGCGGACTTCTTTCATCATCTGATGAAGCTGTGCTATTGCTGCATTCTCCGCTAGGTATTATGTCATACGAGTTTAGAATACGGACTGTGTGAGAGGCGTAGGAAGAGCTCGGCATTGTGGCCAACGTGTAGACTTTAAAAGTTCCTTTCTCGCCTTCAGGCACAACCAATGGATAGAGGTTCTCAGCAACAGCATCAATAAGGTTGCCCTGTTCATCAAAAAAGCTCACCTCAACCAAGACTTCTTCAGCAGGGTAAAGGTTTCCATTATTGATAATGCCAACAACATTGACCCATTGAGCACCGTCATTTTCACTGTATATCAATGACGATCTTTCCACTGTGAGCTCTGCATAGGCAGAAGCCATAGCAGTGGACAAAATAATAAACAAACTGAATAAACTTAAAAATTTCCTTTTCATTACGACTCCTGAACAACCTATATCCACTGTCACTGACCAGCATAAAAATTTAAATTAAACAAAAGATTACAACAAACAGCTACCGACTACGAATTTACTGAATACGCAAAAGCAGTTCGATGGCAAGCTTTCCATCGTTTGTAGACCTACCCAGTTCAATGCTCATCCCCAGCATAGATCCACATTGACGCTGTGCTGCCTGCACGCTCAAAACCCATGGTTTGATAGAAAGCGATGGCGTCACCGTCGGCGGTGAGCATCTGCTGGTGAAAATCTGCATATTTGCTTTGTAGCGCTGTCATGATCTGGCGGCCAATACCTTTGCCCTGAAACTCGGGATGCACCAGCATATGCGGGTAGTAGACCACCAGGTGACCATCAGAAATGGCGTTGGCTAAGCCGATTAAACGCCCATCCAAGCGGGCGGTCACTAAGCCGTGGGAGCCTCGCAGTGCGGCGAGGAGTTGTGACGGTTTGTCTGCCGCAGACCAGCCAACGGCGCGATACAGGGCGACCACTTCGTCGCTGGTAAGCTCATCCTGTGAACTGATAACCACTTCCATCTAAATCTCTTATATCAATGAGTTGCTGTGGCTCACTAGGTTCTAATAAATCGTGACTGGATTGCAAATAAAGATAAACGTTCCATCGATTACGTAAGTACCATCACTGACAACACAAGTTAACTGGATCGCCCTTAACGCTCAGCCTCCATGCAGTGCCTGCACCGGATCTTGGCGCATCGCGCGCCACGCAGGCAGCAATCCGGCGAGTAGCCCCACCAGTGCCGATAGCAGCAGGGCGGCAAACAGAAATAGCGGCTGGATCACCAGCGGCAATCCGGGCACTGCCAAGGCCAGTAGACTTTGGGTCGCCACAACGATCAGTAAACCCGCAACCCCGCCGGCAAGTGCCAAGGTCACCGCTTCACCAAGAAACAGAATGAGTATCAGATATCGGTTGGCACCGAGCGCAGTTAACAAGCCCACCTCAGGAATTCGCTCCTGCTGGGCGATACTCATGATAGTAAAAATCCCCACTGCGCCCACCAAGAGAGAGATCCCACCCAATCCACCGATGGCGGCTTTGATGATGGTCAGCACCTTATCCAGACTGGCCAACATATCCTGTTGGCTATAGAGGGTAAAATCTTCACGCCCATGGCGACGATACAGGTGATTGAATATGCGACGATTAATCTGTTGATCGGTCAACTCCGGCCGGTACACCACATCGATCTCCATCAGGCTTTCACGATCGAATATCGCCAACGCCAGCGCGGCAGGAAGATAGATCACATCGTCCAGATCAAAGCCCAGAAACTGCCCTTTCGGTGCCATCACCCCGATGACACGAAAGCGGCGGTTATCCACCCGGACAAACTCGCCTAACGGATCTTTGAAAGGAAACAGTTCTGCAGCGAGCTTAGACCCCAACACGGCCAATGCCCGCGGTCGTTTACTGTCATCGTCTGGCAGAAACTGGCCGCGGGCGACACTGAAACGCCAGGCATCTGCAGCTTGATGGTTCACCCCCAGCAGATCGCTACTGCGGAGCAAGCCGCCCGCTTTTAGCTCCGCGGTACCTGAGATCACCGGCACCACCTGCTCCACGCCCGGCAAGCGTTGCAGGCTGTCGGCATCCTCCAAGGTCAACGGACGCACCGTGCTGATAATGCCGCCGGAGATCCCCTGGGTGGTGACTTTACCCGGCGTTACTGCCACCAGATGGCTGCCAAACTGGGAAAAGTTATCCAACAAATAGAGCCTGACCCCCTCGCCAATGCCAGTCAGCGTTGTGACCGCCGCGATCCCGATCGCAACCCCCAACGCAGACAGCAGATTTCGGCTGCGTCCGGCAGTCAACGAACGCCACAGCCAGCGCAACATATCTTGTGTTCTCATAGCGCACCACCGCGCAAGCTTTCTACCGGCGGTTTTTGTGCCGCACGGGACGCTGGCATCAGCGCAAACAGCAGCGCCACCAGCGGTGCACAACAGAATGCCGAGACCGCCGCCCATAACGGTACCGCCAGCGGAAACGCCGGATACCACCATGCCATGAGCGCCACTAGCAGGTAGCCGCAAACCATCCCCAATAGCGCCCCAGCCAGTGACAGCAGCGCCGCCTCAGTAAGGAAGATAGCCCGTACCGTGTGATTATCTGCCCCCAGCGCCTTTAACAGGCCGATCTCACTGGCCCGTTGATGGGTGCTGATGAGCATGATGTTCATCATCATGATCCCGGCCACCACCAGGCTGATTGTGCCGATCCCTGCCACCGCCAGCGTCAATGTCAGCAGGATATCGCCAAAGGTACTGAGTAAGGCATCTGGACGCAGCACAGTAATATCTTCCACCCCTTGATGACGATCGGCCATCAGATGGATCACCCGCTGCTGTAACCTGACCAGCGACTGCCCGCCCGCCGACTGAATAAACAAACGAAACAGACCTGAGGTGTTAAACAGCGCCTGTGCCGACGCCACCGGGATCAGTACCGCCTCGTTCAGACGCAAGCCCATATTGCTGCTGTTACTCTGAAAGACACCAATGACCCGAAAGCGGCGGTTATCGAGACGCAGCCATTGTCCCAGAGGCGACTGCTGCGGATACAGTTCGGCGGCCAGATCACTGCCGATAACACTGACCGATTGCGCCCGCTCTACAGCCCCTTTCGGCAGCCCTTGGCCAGCAATCAGATCGAGGTTGTGGGTAGTAAAAAATGCCTCACTGGTGCCCAAGGTAATAGCCTGACGATTACGGGCGCGATAACTGGCTTCTGTGGTGCCAATAATCAGCGGGGCCGCGACAATATCGGCGATCTGCTGTTGCAAGTAGCGCATATCATCGAGGGTAATATCTCTGGCACTGGCACCAGTGATCGGCGGTAAACCACCGGTGGTCTCTTTTTTGCCCGGCAGCAGGATCAACAGGTCTTTCCCAAGAAAGGCAAACTCGTTATCAACGAAGTTCTTGGCACCTTGTCCCAGCGCGGTCATCACCACCACGGAAGCGACACTGATCCCGATGGCCAGCAATAGCATGACGCCACGCAACTTCTGGCGCACCAGTGCCGCCAGCGCAAAACTCAGTAGATCGGTACTACGCATGGTCACTATTACCGTCACTGTCACTGACGATAGCGCCATCAGCCATACGGATCTGCCGACTGGCGCGGGCACCGAGTTCAGGATCGTGGGTGACAATCAACAGCGTGATCCCCTGCTCTCGATGCAAAGCTTCCAGCAGTTCAATCACCTCCTGACCGGACTGACTATCAAGATTACCTGTGGGTTCATCCGCCAGCAGTAAGCTCGGCGACATGGCCATCGCCCGACCTATCGCCACCCGCTGGCGCTGGCCACCGGAAAGCTGATGGGGTTGATGCCTAACACGATCCTCCAGCCCCAGTTGTGCCGCCAGTCTATTGATGATCTCATGGCGCTGTGGCGGTGCTATGCCTGCCAGCGTTAACGGCAACTCCATGTTTTCGAAGGCAGTTAGCCTTGGCACCAGATGAAATGACTGAAAGATAAAACCGATAGAGCGGCTACGCAGCGTTGCCAACGCCGATTCTCCCAAGTGGGCGGTATCTTGAGCATTGAGCAGATAGTGACCGCTATCGGGGCGATCCAGTAAACCAAGCACGTTGAGCAGTGTCGACTTACCTGAGCCTGATGGCCCCATCACCGCCACATATTCGCCATCCCGTATCGCTAAATCGACCGCTTTCAAGCCATCCACCCACTGATCGCCTAACTGAAAACGTCGACTGACATGCTTTAGTTCAATCATCTGCTAGCTCAATCACCGTTCCGCCTGCTGCTGACTCGGTTTTGCACTCACGACCATACCCGGAGTGAACTCAATCTTGGCGGGGTAGCGCACCAGCTGATCGCCCTCGCTGAGGCCTTGTTCGATGCTGATCCAGCTCCAATTACGCAGCCCGGTTTCAGGTGTCACCAGATGCAGGATTTGGCCATCCCAAATATAGCCCTCGCCCTCCTCCCCTAACGACTCAGCCGGCAGACGCAAAGTGTCGTCTAAGCGCGCCACCTCAATCTCCATATCTGCGCTGTAACCGATCAACATAGGGCGATCGACAGGAAAATTGGACAGTTCCGCTTCCACCTCCACCGTCCGTGACTGCTTTTCCAGATCTAGTACATAGGGCGCAATACGACGAACCCGCGCGGCAAAGGATTGCCCGGGGAGCGCGTCCAAGGTAACGATCACGGGCATGTCGAGTGCCAGCTTAGCGGCATCCACCTCATCGATAGGCGCGGAGACATAGAAACAGCGATCATCCAGCAGGTCGATCGCCGGTGGCGTTGCCACACCAGGGGGCGAAGGCGTCAGGTACTCGCCCAACTCACCATTCACTTCGGCGATCACACCATCGAACGGCGCATAAAGCTGGGTCTGTTTGATATGGGCCCGCTGCAGTAACAAACGCGCGGCGATCGTTTGCTCACTGACTTTCGCGGCTTCGCACGCCAGTTCACTGTTGGTAGCGCGGGTACGGGCATTATCAGCACTGGTTTCTGATGCCATGTTGCGTTTGACCAAGGTTTCCAAACGCGCAGATTCGCGGCGGTCGAACTGTGCTTGCAAACAGCTTTGCTGACGCACCAAGGCACTGTGAGCCAATTCCGCCTCGGCTTGCGTCACACTGGCGGTGAGATCCTCATTCCACAGCTCCAGTAGCTTATCGCCCGCTTTTACTCTATCCCCCTCTTGCACCAACAGGGTGGTAACAACACCACCTAACGGCAGCGCCAGACGGGAGCGATGGCAGGACTTAACAGTGCCAGCACGGGTATTGACCACCGTTTCCACCACCGCACCCCGCGATACAGACACTAGCTCAACCATCAGCGGTTGCGGACGCTTAAACCACAGCAATAGCGCGGCGATAAACAGCGCCACTAAGACTATCCAAATCTTCGCCTTCACCTTGGCTCCCGTCCTTTGCCATCCTCTCTCAAAGCATAGCTGGCGCTGAAAATGGCCTATACCCAGCGCGTAGTGTTTTCACCATGATTTTGATCTGTATACGCTTTTTTATGCAGCTAACGGATTGCTGTCGCGGTGATCTGATAGATCGTCATTCCTCTGTCTCAAAAATAAGCGACTGCCGCATTGGGCTAGCCAATCGGCACAAAACTGATCGAGCGCAAGACCCAACCAGACTTAACTTTCCTTAACAATCATTCCCGCCGATTTGTGGTCATATAAATAGGGAGAGTTCTCCGTCACAAGGCTGATAAATTATGCGTCGCTTCTCTGTTTTACTTTGCTCGCTTTTTGCCGCCACGACCCTGCTCTGGTTGATGGCTGAAAATGGCGAGCACCTAAAGTGGGCCTACTTCCCGATCCGTCATTACATGGTGCAATATTCTGGCGTGATGGCTATCGCGGCGATGAGTGTCGGTATGATTTTAGCCACTCGTTTACCCATTCTTGAGCGCCTGACCGGCGGCTTAGATCGCGCCTATCGGCTACATAAATGGCTGGGCATTAGCGCCTTGGCCTTAGGTGTTTTGCATTGGTTCTGGGCCAAAGGCACCAAGTATATGGTGCAACTGGAATGGTTAGTGCGACCGGGGCGCGGCGGCCAAGGTAGATCACACGGTACGGGTGATGGATCAGTGATCAGTACTTTCCTACATCAAAATCGTGACTTAGCCGAAATCATCGGCGAGTGGGCGTTTTATCTGCTGGTGATCCTGATCGCCGTATCACTGTACAAAAAGATCCGTTACGGCAGCTTTATCAAAACCCACAAAGTGATGGGCGTGCTCTATCTACTACTGGTATTTCACAGCGTGGTGTTGATGCGCCATAGCTATTGGGAAGCACCTTTGGGCTGGGTGCTGGGTGGCTTGATGGCGTTGGGGACACTAGCGGCAATTTATTCTCTAGCAGGCCGCATCGGCCAGAACAAACAGTTACACGGCACGGTGAAGCAACTGGACTTCTTCGAACATAACCAAGTGCTGGCAATCGATATCGATACCGATCAGCGCTGGCCGGGACACCAAGCCGGGCAATTTGCTTTTCTGCACTTTGAGGGCGAGGAACCGCACCCCTTCAGCCTGACCTCTGCGCCCACAGAAAAGGGTATTGTGAGCTTTGAAGTGAAAGCGCTGGGTGACTTCACCCAACAGTTACGTCAACGTATTAACAAAGGAGATGCTGTCAGTATTGAGGGGCCTTATGGCAAGTTTGATTTTCAAGACAATCAAAGCCATCAACTATGGATAGCCGGCGGCATCGGTATCGCTGCATTTAAAGCGCAACTGCAACAGATAAAACAGAGCGGTAGCATGAAACCTGTCACTTTGTTCTATTCCACCCAGCAGCCTGATGAGCGCTATATTCAACAACTGCAGCAGCTCGCCACAGACGCAGGGATCACGCTACATATCCATGACAGTGTGCAGCAGGGCTTATTAACCACAGAGATGATTTGCCAATACTGCCGCTACTGGCGTGACAGCAGCATCTGGTTCTGTGGCCCCAAACGGTTTGCCGACGCATTGAAAAAGGGGTTTGCCAAACAAGGTATTAGCGAGCAGCGCTTTCATAGCGAACTGTTTGAGTTTCGTTAGACCGCTGTATTTAGTCAGCAACGGAATTCCATTGGCGAACGCTCTGCAACACCCTATAGTAGGCCGATTAAATCAGCCCACGCTGATAGCAAAACATAACCAAAGGCCAAATCATGAGAGACGTTGAATTAACCAAAGAACCCGTCGAGTTATATAAGATATTAAAATTTGAGGGGCTGGTAGAGAGTGGTGCTGTCGCCAAACAAGTGATTGACGAAGGTTATGTGTCGGTCAATGGCGAAATGGAGATCCGCAAGCGCCGTAAGATCGTTTCTGGTGATGTGATCGAACTGGGTGACGATAAATTTCGCGTGGTTTTGGCGGGGCAGTGATAGCAAGAATCAATCAGATTACGACCATCGGGACGACTGCCTGAACGGGGACTGAATGACAGTCCCCATTGATAAGGCGTCTCTAAGCTAGTTCATCAAATGGAGGATGCAGTAAATCTTCTAGCGGTATGCTTGTTTTCCCAAGCTTCTCTTCTGCCTGATAAACCTTAACCAGTTTAGCTAGCTCAAGCTCATACATGTAACTACTCTCTTCATAATCATCACCATCCACAGTACAAGATTGAGACAGAAAATCATTATGTTTAATAGCCGTTTGAAGCGCTTGAATGCAAACAGACAAAGACCTCAGTTCCACATTAGGCATGTTTAACACCTTTAACTCGAATACCCGCATCATAAACAAGTTTATCGAGTGCACGAATCAACTCTTATTTAGACATATTGTAATTAGCTGGTATTGGTTGGGCAGTAAGCAGAGCTCTTAGCTCTCCAGAGCAAATACGTCGATGAAGCCAGCAACGATGAGCACACAAATATAAGTATTCGTTTTTTCAAAAAATTTAAAATCACGATCAACAATTACACTACAACTGTAAATAGCGCGCGATAGCATGGTGTCCCGCTTCGCTTGCAAGATCAGCCGCCGTCATATTTTTATAACCAGAATTCACTAGTGATAAATCAGCGCCTCCAGCTACCAAAACCGTCATCACATCATAGTAGCCATTCATAGCAGCAAACATCAGCGGGGAATAATCACTCACGGTCAGCGCATCAACTGATGCCCCTGCATCCAACAGAAGCTTTGCGATCTCCGCTTGGACCTTATCACCACCCTTATTTTTGGCCATAGAGGTAAAGTGCAAAGCGGTACTACCTACTTTAGATGTTAACGAAAGATCTGGCTTATATCTGAGCAGTTGACTGACAAACTTTAAATTGCCCTCAAAAACTGCAAGCATTAATGGTGAGCGCCCTTTCTTATTCAAGATGCTCTGGTCAGCACCAGCGGCTAGCATTACTTCTGCCACTTTCCCCCGCTTTCTAATCACCGCAATATGAAGAGCGGTGTTTCCCTTCCCATCCTTACTACCTAACTCCGCTCCGGCATCGATAAGGAGCTTAACAACGCCCGCTTGGACTCTATCGCCCCCTTGGCCATTGGCAACAGTCATTTGTAAGACATCGAGTCCATTTGACGCACGATGTGCAAGGTTTGGTTTACTTGCTAATAACTGCTGCACAAGTGCTAAGTTGCCGTCATGACAGGCCTGCATAAGAGGTGTAATACCTCTAATATTTGCAGCATTAGGCTCGGCAGACGTAGATCTTAACACTTGCGTTAGTAAAGGCTTATTCGCTTTTACCGCCAGCATCAATGGAGTTGCTCCATTTGTGGTTCTGCCGGACGTTTTTGCGCCTGCTTTAATCAACAAGCGGGCTATCTGAGATTGAACACTTTCATCAACATCACTTTTATCAGCGGCTATATGCAAAGCGGACCAGCCTCCTAAGTTGGTTAGATTAACGTTCGCGCCATGCTTAATAAGCAATTTCACAATATCTGTTTGCCCAGAGCTTACCGCCCTCATCAGCGCTGTCACACCATTACTATCTGGCAAATCAACTTTTGCTCCAGCCCCAATTAATGCGACAGTCGCTGGTATGTTGCGACTTGCCACCGCAAATTGAAGAGGCGTCGCTCCAGTGTCGCTTTTCGCATCAATTTGCGCACCAGCTTTTATCAAAGAAGCAATCATCTCTTTTTGAGTGCTTTTTCGAATCTTACTATCCGCCTTTGCCGCCAAATGCAGCAAGCTCCAACGCTTGCTATTTTTGTCATTTGCGTTGGCACCACCACTCAACAGCAGGCGCACCATGGCAGGATCGCCTTCACCTATCGCAATCATCAATGCCGACATGTTATTTCTATTTTTAATCTCAAAATTTAATATCGGGGAATGAGTGATCAATGCCTTGGCAACTTGATACTGTTTAAACGCTACCGCCCGCATGAGTGCGGTATTTCTATTAATCGAAAAAACATTAACATTTGCGCCAGCCAGCATCAGCTTTTCGGCAATCAAGGCTCGCGTACTCTCCTTAACCCTCGCATTCTGATTGGCCGTATATAGCAATGCAGTCAAACCATTCCGGTCAGACATATCCAGTTTTGCACCATTGGCGAGGAGTAGCTCAACGGCTTCTATGGCACCCGCCTCCACGGCAACAATAAGTGAAGTCGTTCTACTATTGGTTTTTGCCTCTACCTTCGCCCCTTTTTGCAACATGACCTTTGCTGTTGCCACTCGGTTCTGATCTAGTACTGTCATCAAAGGTGTCCATCCCGATTGATGTCTCGCTTCGAGCGGCGCCCCAGCGTCAATGAGCAAAGCGGCTATCTCAGCCTGCAAAAGATCTTGTTCATTGCCAATGCCATTCCCCGTGAGATGCAGAGCTGTCCAAGATTCTCTATTCTTTTTAAATAGATCGGGTGCGTACTGCAGCAAGAGTTTCACCATTTCTACATGCACACTATCCACTGCGCGCATTAATGGTGTCCATCCGCGATCATTTTGAGAATTAATATCTGCGCCTAGCTGCAAAAGGGTGCGAACAAGGCCCTGCTTTCCATTATCTGCAGCAAAACCAAGAGCGGTTGTCCCCATCGCACTTCTTATGTCTACAGGAACACCCGCTTCGACAAGCACCCGAGCTATTTCGGCTTGCGCGTCTTCACTTCCTAAAGTTCCATTCGGCGTCGTCATATGTAGCGCTGTTAAACCATCGTTATTGACTAAAGTGGCATCAGCGTTATGCGCTAACAGGTACTCAACGATCTCTTTGCCGCCTCCAAATACAGCGACATGCAGCGCTGTGTTTCCATCACTAGAAATCGCATTCACCTGTGCCCCTGCGTCAATTAATGCCGTAGCCGCCAATAACCGATTAAAACGAGCAGCCAAAAAGAAAGGCGTCGCACCATTAGCTAGAGCAACATCAATAGGCGCGCCTTTACGGATTAGCAAACGGACAATCGGCAACATCTCCGCATCATCGGCTTGCGTATGTTCACTCATGGCGAAATGAAGCAAGCTCCCACCGTCATTAGAACGCTGCGTCAAATCAGGTGACTGCGCGAGAAGCTGCTCAACAATCGCTAGGCTGCCAGATTGCACTGCCGCCATTAACATGGTCTCGCCACTTTCATTGACTAAAGATGAGTCAGCTCCCGCATTCAATAATGCAGCAACTGTTGCCGGACGTTTTGCCACCACGGCAAAGAAGAGCGGGGTTCGGTTATGTTTATCAAGGATATCAACAGAAATACCAGACTTTATCAGCAAGTCGATCACCTCTAGTCGGTACTCCTCCGTCGCTGTATCCGAGTCTCCAGCTAAATAATGCAACAATGTCAGGCCACCCGGGCCAAGAGGGCGCAAGTTAGGTTTACCCTTAAGCACAGCTGCAACAACATCTAAATTACCGGATTGAGTTGCTTGAACAATCGGTGTCACACCTGCAGATTCCGATAAATTCACGTCTGCATTAGCGTCAACTAAAGCGTCAACAAGCAGTGATCGACCATTCGCTATCGCGACCAATAGCGGAGTGACGCCATTGGTTGTTCCAGCATTGACATCAATACCAGCCGCGATGAGTCGCTGGGCGATTTTGATTTGACGCTCAACGTCAACCTCAGGACCGACCACTGCAAGGAGTAATGCATTTGCACCGGCACTGTCCACTTGGTCTATTTCAGCCTTAGCGCTGAGCAGTTGCTCCACCGTCACAACTTGCCCCAGACGAGCGGCCAGCATCAACGGCGATAGCCCATCTTCGTTAAGTGAATTGAGCGCGGTACCCCGCACTAAAAGATAGTTAATGAGCTCATCATTCTGCTGACGAATAGCAAAATGTAATGGCCGATCGCCGTTAGAAAAGACAACATCTAAGTGATCTATCCCTTCGTCATCCAAGCTAAATAATTGATTATAATTACCCTGTTGCAGAGCAGCTTGGTATTGAGATATTTGCTCTGGACTAGTAAAACCAGTGAGAAGAGAAATAAAAAGAACAGCAGAGCAGATGCTGATTGACAGGCGTGGGTTACCATCCATGGAGCGTTCATCCTAAACGTTGTGTATTGTCATACGGGCAGAGATTATAAAATCTAAGTACAGGCTCAGCGCTTTACTTATAACTTCATAATATAAATGACCAATCGAGTAAAGATTACATTAATTTAGGTAAAGACAACATACGCTAGGCCATACAATTTCCTACTAGAAGCTTGGTGTCATTTGCAATTAGCCCAGTCTGGCGATGTGATTGAAGTGGGTGATGATAAATTTCGCGTCATACTGGCAGGTAAGTAAGCGGCTCAACAAGCATAATCCCCCCACTAAGGCTGTAATACAGCCTTAGTGCAGCAATGTTCAACCTATTCATGCCAAGCCAGTTTAATTGAAGCTCACTTTAATAGACGAGAACGGTTGTACCAGCCTTTCAAGTAGTTGGCCGTGGGATACAGAAATGCTGAATCACTATCCGCCCATAACTTCCTATATTCATGTACCTTCACTATTTTCTTCGGAATTCGAGGATCCAATATGGTGATTCGATTACGCCAATAGGCACCATCGTTATGCTCAAACAATGTTTGAATCACAACAAAATCTCCTAACTGCTTATAAGCATTATTCAAAGAGATAAGATCTTCGGAGCTATTCATGGTCGCGGACACACCAGTATCTATTAGTAACTTGGCAAACTGCTCTTCATTCAACACTTTCTTAAAGCCAAGTTTTTCTAAAGTACTCCTAATGAAGGCATCATACATTTTTGGTTGCATGTTGTTGTCAGCTCGATAAACAACAAATTCTACGTCTTCTATCCCCTTATAGAGCGATTCAAAAACGATGCTTTCCTGCTCAATCCTATACTCTGTCTTATAGCGTCGTGTAGGGAAGTTACTATCTTCAGGAGCCAGATAGCTTGCAGTGCAAGCACTAAGCAGAACAAATGCAATAACTAAAACCAACAATTTCACAGCCAAAAACCCATTTACGATTGCAGAACCCGCACCTCCTGATTCGAAGAAAGTAAAGGTACCAGCGGCATAATTAACAGACGAAGATTGTCTCTTATGAAACAAAGTCATGGCAAGGAAATAACAAAAAAACCATTAGATACATGAAGTAAAACAGATTTGTGAAACTTGATTCCGCCTATCCAGGAGTCACTACAATTTAGTATTGCCCAGCAAATGCTTCACTAAAACTCGCCATACGCTGGCGTATACGTGCCACATGGCTGCCCATCCAATAACAGCGACCACAAGCGGGGCAGATAAAACCGGCTTGTGGTGGCGACGCCATATCTGCCGGCAGTTTCAACTTCATCTCCTCTGGCGAGCAAGGACGCAGGCGTTGATTACAACAACTACAGCGACTAAACGGTGTGGCGGTGAGATTGAGATGAAAACGCGTGACCAGTTCCCGCATCTGTTCGTCTACTTTGTTACCCAGCACCAGGTAAACCCGATCCGGCCGTTGCTCATCAGGTAGCCGTTTATCGCGGGTCAGCAAGATACGCTGCTCTAGGTTGGCATGTTGTGCCAGTACCTTGTCGTCAATAGAGGGATGAAATCGAGTATCAAAGCCTAACAGACGTAACCAACGCGCTGTGCCGCCGAGCATGGCGTCACAGTAAAAGCGCGGAGCTTGCGTCGTACTCTCGGGATGGAACACCAGTTCTCCTGCAACAAAGACTGAGCTGGCTAGCCATATCGCTTGCCGCTGTTATGCCTGTTTTTCTGTCCGATAACTTCCTGTCAGCTTAATAAGAGTATAGGCGCAGCGATTAGGTACCCCCAACGCGATACCTTCTGGCGACTATTTGACGTCGGCTTGAGCACAGACTTCTTCATCAGCTACTTCTGCTTCGGCGCACATGTAAGCGCGACTGGAGCAGAACGGCGTCATAGGCATAGCGGGAGACACCAACGCTTCACTTGGTGATATTTGCTGCTGATGCCGTATCGCCATCTTCTTCACTTTGGCCAAGGCCCAGGCCAAACCGGCAATGCCAAACACCACCGAACCGGACATCTGTCCAATCAACACGCCTTCCGCCCCCCAGTAATAGCTTCCAACGAGCACCAGAGGGATCGTGCCGATAGAGGCTTTACTCACATTCATCAATGTCGACAGACTGGGGTAGCCCAAGTTATTGAATGCGGCGTTTGATACAAATAGTGCACCATTAAAAGCAAAACTAATGCTGACCCAGGTACAAAAGAACACTAGAAAATCAGCAGAATCCCCAGATAGACCAAAGGCCGATACCAAGCCATTGCGGGCAAAATAGATCAACAGGCACACCGTTAATACGTAAGCAAAACAGAAGCCCATCGCGTTACGTAACGCCTGCTCGATTCGATCAAAATTCAGGGCGCCATAGTTCTGTCCAATGATCGGGCCAACAGCACCAGACAATGAGTAGATCATACCAAATGCCACCGGGATCAGACGCCCTATCACGGCCCAGCCAGCCACGTAGCCATCACCATATTTAGCGATAGAGGCCGTCACAAATGCATTTCCAATTGGGGTCGCAATGTTGGTCAGAATGGCCGGAAAGGCGACACTCAAAATGGCAGCCAGCTGGGACTGCATTGAGATGAAATCAAATCGAGCAAACAAACGATGTTTATTGAACACCCCAACCAGGGCAACGATAGCAAGGACGAGACGTGCCATCACCGACGCATAAGCCACCCCCTCCAGACCCAGCCCCAACGCAAAAATAAAGATAGGATCCAGCACCGCATTGGTAGCGCCGCCCGCCAAGGTTGACCACATCGCCAGTTTGGCATCACCCACCGAGCGTAACGCGGCACCGCCGCAGATGGCTAAACCAAGAATAGGCAGTGATGGCAAAAGAATTTGTAGGTAATCAACCGCTAATGCATGGGTACGACCTGTGGCCCCCATTAAATGCAACAGGTCAGGCGTATACATCCACACCAACGCAGCGACAACCACGCAAATAGCGAAACCCGCAACCAGTACATTGGTCACCAGATGACACGCTTTTTCCCGATCTTTTTCACCAATAGCCTTCGACACCAAAGCGGTCATCGCAATAGACAGACCAATGCCCACCGACGTCGTAAAGAACAGAATACTGCCGGCGTAACCCACGGCGGCGGCCAGCTCCTGTTCACCCAATAAGCTGATAAAAAACAGGTCGGCCAAGTCCACTAAAAACAGTGCTGTCAGGCCAATCGCATTGGTTGATGACATCACCACGATATGGCGGAAGATACTGCCATGTACAAACTTTGCTGCCGGCACAAATGCTCCACGGGATCAGTTGAATCATGAGTGTAGTAAGCAATACGGCGGAACACAGTATTTGGGTTGTTATGGAGAAATGCCATTTATACTGCGCTAAACCCATTCATGGTCATTGAGACGAGACGAAGGCTTATGCGATGATGCCTCGTTACGCGCAGTTCGGAGATTGCGCCGATCCCTTTTACCGACAGGAACATTACGATGGCCAAAAAGTTTTATGTTGTTTGGGCTGGCAAGCAACCCGGTATTTACACAGACTGGGCCAGCTGCAAAGCCCAGGTCGATCAGTTCCCCGGGGCGCGCTATAAATCCTTCCCGACACAGGCGGAAGCAGAGGCCGCATATGGCGGCGGTACGTCAAGCAAACCCACGGGCAAAGCGCCAGCCAAAAAGCGCAGTAACGGGCAAACAGTGAAGACCTACAGCGCCAAAGAAGTGGACGCCCTGAAAGCGGATATTAAGATCTTTACCGATGGCGGCTGTGAGCCCAACCCAGGTAAAGCAGGCTCTGGGCTGGCAGTATATTTTTGCGGTGAAGTGGCCGAGCTTTGGTATGGCTTATATAACCCAAACGGCACCAACAATACGGCAGAGCTAAATGCACTGCATCAAGCGATGCTCATGGCCAGCAAACAACTAGACCGAGGCCGTAGTGTGGCGATCTTCTGTGACTCCAAGTACTCGATTCAGTGTATTACGCAGTGGGCTGCAGGCTGGGAGAAAAAGGGCTGGAAAAAGCCCTCTGGCGAAATTAAAAATCTTGAACTAATCCAAACCATGTACGCGTTGTATCAGACCATTAAAGGCGATATAAAAATATTGCACGTTAATGGCCATGTCGGCGTGGAAGGTAACGAGCTGGCGGATCGCATGTCGATTGTCGCGGTAGACAAAAAGAGCAAGACTTTCCAACGCTATACCGATCCATTAGATGTACCCGCCATTCTCGCACTCAGAAACGGTTAATCAGTCTCAGCCAGCAGCTTGTCTAAGCGTCCCGCAAGCATATCCATATCGATAGGGCGAATGATCTGTTCGCCCTCATATCGTCCATCGCCCTTACTCTGCACAATACGAATAACAGGGCGTCCGGCGATCTGAGCCTTACTCAACGGTGTCTCTCCGTCGCAAATAATCAGTTGATATTGGTTGCTGCTTTGCTGGGCATGCGCCGGTAGCTGTTGTGGCGTCACTCGCTCATGGCGCCAACCAAATTCAGCCAACATAGTTTCAATCACCAACGCCTCTACCGGAGGTAACTGACATAACAACACTTCACCTTGATGGCCTGCTTTTGCCACCGATTGGATTTTCATTGCCTGCATGCGCCGCCCCGCCAGCCATGCCGTTAACATAGCTTGAGTAATAGGCAGTGGCTGATGATAGACGTCGCTCGCAGTCAGTCGATGAAAACGATCAACCAGCAAGACTCGGTGTCCCTGCCGCTGACAGAGCGTAAGCAAACTCTGCCACACGGTACGGGGAATATGATCAGTATCTAACACCAGGTTCACCCTGGTTTGCGTTTGCTGAAGTAGCGCTTCAGTTGTCACCAGATCAGCCATCAAATGCGTATCGCAACCCAATGATTGTAACTGTGCCTGCACACTTTCCCGCAGTGTTGGCGACTGGCTCACGATGAGTACTTTACCCAGCTCTGGTGCCGGTTGCGGCACATGAAATCCCTCTTCCACTTCAATCGGCACACGGCACCGCAGGATCACCTCTCCTGCTCCCACATGGGTCAGTTGCAGTTCGCCTTGCAGTAACTGACAAAGTTGACGACACATCGGTAATCCCGGCAGCGGATCAGTGGTGGTGGTTAACAGTTCTTTTTGCCACTGCCGGATCAAGCAGCGGCCAGTCTCATGCATTCGCAACAGTAGCTTTCCAGAGGAAACCGACACATTCAGTTTGATATTCCCAGCATCCTTGGCTTGTATTACCTGCCCCAGCATACTCAGTAATATGCGCTTTAGCTGTGTCCGGTCCGTCGTCACCCGGTTGGGTAGCTCCGCTGAGATAATGGCATCACACTCTAAGCCCTTAAGGTGCGCCGTGGGCACGGTTAGTGCCAGCACCTCCTCAAGCAGCGCTCGAAGATCGAAGGTCTCTGGCGTCACTTGCACTTCGCCCTTCTCCAGTAAGCTGATCTGAGTAAGGTCATCAATCAAGTAGAGCAACTGAGCGGCCGATTGCTCGCTGGCGGCAACCAAAGGTTGCTGCCGCGAATCCTCCAGCTGTGCTTTCAACAGTTTCAAGCAGGCTAACTGACCCAGCAACGGTGCTTTTAACTGCTCACCTAGCTGTTGGATAAAGTCACTTTTAGCAATGCTGTTCAACTCGGCCTTGTCTCTAGCGGCAGCCAACTCTTTACTACTGTCGATTAACTCTGCATTCAGCAATTGTCGCTCAACACGCAAACGATAAGTTTCCGTGGTCGATTTATAGAGAAAACGAAAGGTATTAAATGTCAGCGCGAGAAACGGCCCCATCAACATCAAAGCCACCAGCTGATGCTGCTGAGTTCCCACGACCAACCAGTAAACAGAGAATGGCAAAATCGCACTCAAGGCAAAAGCGCAGAATACGCGCCAGCTCATCACCAACACAGCCACAGCGCTAACCACTTCACCGACAACCACCAGCAACGGTACCAGTTGCAAAAGGAATGGTTGCTGCATGGTCAGAATACAAATTATCCCCGCCAACAGGCCAGACGCACACTCCAATCTAACGTAAGCATTTTCCCACTGGTGGGGCGAATCGGTGCTACGTTTTTGTCGAGCCGTCAAATGCCAGCGAAAAACACTGCACAGGACGACCACCCCCAGCCAGCTCAACAAAGGGAGGTATGGCATTGAAGTAAAAAAGCAGAGGTATGCAACGAGAATGAGGCTGGTGGTTGGGAAAACAAAACTTAAGGACGCAGCTTGGCGATACAGAGTATCCACTCTGCCACGATCAAACTCTTCTGCGTGCATTGGTGAAGGCATAGCAACCACTGTAGGGGAGTTGATGTACTCGATTAAAACGACACTATAACAATGCCCCGATATGCGGCACTACTTATCCATGTTGCTTATGCTAAGCCGGTCTCAGACAATGATTTTAGCTTCACAGATTTGCACAATACTGATTTGTCACTGGCGACCCGAAAGCACTTCTTGCAAACAAATTTGGGTTTCTTCACCAGCTCAAGGAGCGGCTCCCCCCACATCAGCGCATTCTGCCGACGATCCCATTTACATATCTGCTTGCCCATGCAAAAAGCTCTCTTGTGCGTAGTCGCACTGTTCAACTGAGTTAAGTTAAGCACACTCTTCTATCATCGAGCGCAGATAACGGCAAAAGATGGCGCTTGCTAAGCAGTACACCCAGCACGCTTAACTGCAAAAATAGATATCAAAACGATGAGTCTTGGTCGTGATCTGCGCGTCTGACTTGCGCTCACACAAAGGGGGCGCATAGTCAGGACGCTTCACCACGACCCGTTTTGTGGCCAGCGCCAGCGCCGGGGCGAGCAATAGATCCGCATCTTCATCGGGGCCAAGCATCGCCTGAAACAGACGCATCTCTTTCTTCACCTGAGCCGATTTTTTGCGGTGGGGGTACATGGGATCCAGATAGATAACCTCTGGCGCATCACCCTGCCAGTCGCTCATGCGATCCACCGCCGAACCGGGTAACAAACGCATACGCTGACCGATCCAAGGGCCGATCTCAGCATCCAATTGTGCTCGCATTAAACCATCTTGCAGCAATGCCGCCGCCACCGGCGAACGCTCTAACATGGTGACCTGACAACCGATCGACGCCAATACGAACGCATCGCGCCCTAACCCTGCGGTAGCATCTAATACCGAGGGGGTGGCTTGCCCACGGGCACCGACCGCTTTCGCTACCGCCTCACCGCGCCCGCCACCGTGTAAACGGCGATGCCGTGCTGCACCGTCGGTAAAATCGACACTCACCGCACCCAATTTCTTGTCTCCGAGATCTTTCAAGCTCAAGCGCTCGGCATCCAGATACAGTAGCAAGCCTGAATCAAGCTGTTTGCGCATCGGCACAAATCCCCACTGCGACACCAGCTGCTGCAGGTGATCACGACGCTCCGGGGTGTCGCTGTGTATCGGTAAGGGCATTAAATTATCCATTGCAGGATCAAAGGTACCAAAATGGGCGCAAGTATGGCGCTGATGGTAGCAGATAATACCAGTGCCAGTGCACTGTAGGCGCCCTGCTCGCCCCCCTCTTGCACGATACGAGCCGTACCTAAGGCGTGACACGCCGTTCCCATCGCAATGCCTCGGGACTTAGGCTCACGGATCCCCATCAAGTTAAGCAAAGGGATACCCGCAATCGCTCCCAACAAGCCGGTAACAATCACAGCTAACGCACCTAACGATGGCTCGCCCTGCATCTGTTCGACAATCATTACCGCAATCGGTGTGGTCACCGACTTTGGCGCTAACGAAATAGCAATTTCTGCCTCGGCACCCACCAAGATGGCTAACACCACGGTACTGGTCAGCGCGAAAATTGTCGCCAACGCCACCACCAGCAGTACGCCCGGTAACTCACGCTTGATCTGCTTTATCTGTTTATACAAGGGCACACCAAGAGCCACCACCGACGGGGCTAACAGATCACTTAACCAATGCCCTCCCGCTTGATAGTCAACATAGGGGATACCCAACCCCAGCAGCAGACAAACCAGCACCAACAGAGTGATTAACACCGGATTCAATAGTGGATGTTCGATCCGACGCTGCAGATGTACTGCAGCCAGATAAACCAGAATGGTGAGCAAAAAATAGAACAGCGGCATCATTAAATCGCTCATTGACGACGCTCCAACGCCTGAAACAACCAACCCGCTAAGGCCATAATCAGCACGGTACCAAGTAAGCAGGTAAGCAAGATCGCCACCAGACTGTTTGCCAGCAACTCAAGATTATCAATTAAGCCAACCCCGATAGGTACAAATAGCAAAGCCATCCAACGGATCAGGAAGTTCGCTCCGGCCTCCACCCAATGCAATTTCACCAGCCCCAAGCTTAATAACAAGGCTAAAAAGATCATGCCGACAATGCTGCCGGGGAGCACACCGCCAGAATATTTTGCCGCCAACTGGCCGACAAAAAGACAGAGAAGTAGGATCAAAACACTACTCACGTAGCTTGCGATATGACGACAAAGGGAAGGAAACGTCACAACAGACTCCCATTAAAGTGTGATCTGCATTATATTTTCACCCTCCCCTGGCAGCAAACCTTTGCTGCCCATCTTGCTAAGAAAGTGGCTAAGAAAACTGAGGTACTATGAAAATCTGTTTGTTTAGCGCCAAAAAATACGACCGTGAGTTTTTTGACCTGCGTAATAGTGAATTCGGTTTTGAGCTGGAATATTTTGATATTCACCTGAATCCTAAGACGGCCACCCTCGCCCAACATGCCTTCGCCGTCTGCGCCTTTGTTAACGACAATCTGGACCAGGAAACCCTGGAAGTACTGGCAAGTCAGGGTATCAAACTACTATTGATGCGCTGCGCTGGCTTCAATAATGTTGATCTGGACGCGGCTAGACGCCTCGGTATGCGCGTGGCTCGAGTGCCAGCTTACTCTCCTGAAGCGGTCGCCGAACACGCCATCGCTCTCATCATGACCCTTAATCGACGTATTCACAAAGCTTACCAGCGCACCCGCGATGCCAATTTCTCCCTCGAAGGCTTAACCGGCTTTAACATGCATGGCCGCACGGCGGGTGTAGTGGGCACAGGTAAAATTGGCTTGGCTGCCGCACGTATTCTGAAAGGCTTTGGCTGCGACCTGCTTGGCTTTGACCCCTATCCCAACCCGGAGTTTGAAGCCCTCGGTGGGCGTTATGTCGAGCTGCCAGAGCTAATTTCCCGGAGTCAGGTGATCACTCTGCACTGTCCACTCACGGCAGAAAATCAACATCTATTCGATGCCACCGCATTCCAACAGATGATGCCCGGCACCGTGTTAGTCAACACCAGTCGCGGAGGACTGGTCGATTCAGTGGCAGCAATCGACGCATTAAAGCAGAGCAAACTCGGTGGCTTGGCGTTGGACGTTTACGAGAATGAACAGGATCTGTTCTTTGAAGATCTATCTGACGAAGTGATCCAGGATGACGTCTTCCGCCGCCTGTCCGCCTGCCACAATGTGATTTTCACTGGCCATCAGGCATTCCTTACCAGCGAGGCGCTAACAGCGATTGCTGAAACCTCCCTCGACAATGCGAAAACGTTTCTCGAAGGTCGCGCTAATGGCAACGAGATCGCTGGCGAAGCGCCAGATCATCACTAATTTGATGGGCTAATCATAGCTTTGTTTTGTTCCCCTCTCGAATGAGAGGGGAGATCCGCAAACGCTAGCTGTCAGCTTCAAACATCACCGGTGAACGGGACACAGTAGACCACACGTTCATTCCCTGCATAAACAGACTAACGCCGAAGCAAACACCAATCAGCCATGCAATGCCACTCGCCCCAGAGAGCACAATTGCCACGCCAAGCAGCATACTTAATGCACCTTTGACTTTTTTGGTGGTCGCTGCAGACAGATCATTTTGCGCTGCACGCCAGCTCAGCACGCCGATAAAGACAAAAAATGCACCCAACATGAAGGCGGCCAATCCCAGAGTCAGTTTTGGCATCAAGATCAGCAATACGCCGACAATCAAATAGCCCCAATAAAGGAAACCGGAGATGGTTTGATAGCCCGCTTGTTTCATCCGTTTACTGACCGCAATCCCCATAACGCCAGTCAAAGTAATCGCTATACCAACAATAATCGCTGCCGCGATCCCTACGGCAAACGGCAGAATAATCGCCAGCCCCCCTAACACCATCATGGCTACCGCCATGAGTCTTGCTATCGTGCGAGCCTGCTCTGTCATTGGCGCTAATCCAGCCATGGTAAATTCCTTAGCTTGTGAAATTTCAATATTTAATAATCAATACGTTAGCGCCTTCGTCACAGTAAGCAAGCACTGTTAATCAACGCTGACATTTTTTCTACTGCCGGTACCCGAAACTCAACGCTATGATCTAGCCAAAAGACAACAACACTTAAGGTTTGCTAAAAAGGGCCTCTAGCGAACTGGTGACAGTAAACCCAATGACTATAACTGGTCGACAACTTCGTAAGGACACGTTTATGGCAACTGAAATCATGGTCTCTGGCTTAATCAATATTGAGACCACACTGGCTATCGATGGTTTCCCCTTGAACTACTTTCCGGTCACTTATGCCTTCGATCGCATTAATACGACGGTCTCAGGAGTGGGATATAACGTTGCCAAAGCGTTACATACACTGGGGCACCCAGTGGAGATGGTTTCGATGATTGGCAACGACGTCAATGCCCCTATCGTCGAAACAGAGCTCAAACAGTTAGGCATTAGCCACCACGGTGTATGTCGCACACTGGCGCAAACCCCAGCATCGGTGATCCTGTATGCCCCCGACGGCCAACGCCAAATCCATGTGGATCTAAAGCAGATCCAAGAGACTGAATTTGATAGCCAGCTATTCGATAAAAAGCTGCGCCGATGCCAGTTAGCTGTGATGTGTAACATCAACTACAACCGCGCCCTGCTCGCAGAGGTGAAAGCCAGTGGTAAGCCCATCGCCACCGATGTCCATGTGCTGGCGGATCCTGATGACGACTACAATCGAGATTTTATGGCCGCCGCCGATATCCTTTTCCTTAGCGACGAAGGCTTGCACGGCCGCGAGCCAGAGGCCTTTATTGGTGAGCTCTATCAACGCTACCACAACCAAATTATTGTCATGGGGCGTGGCCGCGAAGGTGCGTTGATGTTTGTGGCTGAAGACAGTCAGTTCTACCATGCACCCGCCATCACGACCCGGCCAATCATCAATACTGTCGGTGCCGGTGATGCGCTATTTTCAGCGTTTGTACATGGCTGGCTGAGCCTAGGCAATCCCTATCAGGCATTGCAACAAGCGGTGCGCTTTGCGTCTTGGAAGATTGGCGATAAAGGAGCGGCAGAAGGTTTTCTTAACGCCAAACAGCTGGATGAACTGAGTCAGACGACTCGCTAACTATTGTCATCACAAAGTAATAGGGCGCAGCTGCGCCCTATAGACTGCCACCCTGATCGCTCCGTTAGATCTGCGCTACCGCGCTATCACCCCAACCAATCAACTGGCCATTTTTAAAGACTAACGGTGTGCACTCATCTTTGGTGGTGATACCATCTTTTTGCTGGCGCTGTGTGCGGTAATACAACAAGCGATAGTTATCATCGCCCTTCACCAACTTCTCATCAAAATCAGCGGTGCCCATGGTCATTCGCACCTGATCCATCGCCGCGCCGACTTCCATTTTTTCCAGTTTTTCGCGGTTCATTCGCTCCCGATCTTCCCAGTCAGAACTCCAGCTGGTGCGGTCGCCATCGCCGCCAACAGCGATAACACATCCAGTTAATGTCAGTGGCAATGCCAACGCAAGTAGCAAGCAGGTCTTCTTCATACAACTATCCCTTAGTAAGTCTAACTATCTCGGATAGTTAATTAGCAACGCGCATGCCAAAAACATAACCCTCTGTATTTATGAAATAAATTATATAACTGGATACATATTGAACAACAGTAAATAATGAGTTTGACCACTGTGTTGTCGATTTGACTAACTCACTGTGAAAACACTGTTCGCTTTGTTCGATGACAAAAAAGGTGATCGGGCTCTCTGCTTAATCAGAGGAGTAAAACGGGGCGGCTTTCCATTGACCTCAAGCAAAGTCAAATAGATGCAACAACTTAGAATCGCACTATCAGTGACGATGTAATGGAAGCAGTTATGCAAACAGCAGGGCAACAGCTAGGTACAACATTGGAAACCGAGCAAGGGCTACTGACACTCACCGCTTTTCTCGGCCGCGGCAAGTCAGCCTATTCCTATTTGGCCACCAATAACGGCTGCAAATACGTCGTCAAAATGATGCATGACGAACCGTGTCCCTATTATGATTTTGGCAATCAAAACAAAGTCACGGTTGAACTGAATGCCTATCACACCCTAGATCGCCTGGGCATACCCGTACCTAAGTTACTCAGTCACGATGAACAGCGTGGATTTTTGGTCAAGTCATACATTGAAGGCGTATTAGCAAACGACCTTATTGCAGATGGCAATGTCGAAACAGTGTTGCCACAGCTCTATCAGATCTCAAAAATTGCCCAACACGCAGGTCTGAATCTGGACTACTTTCCTGCCAATTTTGTCTGCGCCGACAACCAGCTATTCTACGTCGATTATGAGCACAACCCTTATGACTCTGCCTGGAATCTGCACAATTGGGGGATCTATTACTGGGCAAATAGCGCGGGGATGGCTGACTACCAACGCACCGGCGATATTCTGAACTTAAATCAAACGTTGGATTCAGGCATTCCTATCAAAGCGCCGCTGCAAAGTCGAGTGAACAATTGGCAGCAACGCTATCAACACGGCTAGCGTGACATCGCAGCATCAGTTCACATCAGACAACACGCCGATTTTCTAACGAGCACAGTCTAAATCTAGTGGAAGCTCGATAAGCGACTTGATTCATTAATGAATTTATCAAATTCATGGTTTTTCATAGAGAATATCGTCTATCCTTAAAGCCAGAAAAAATTCGCTGATTCATAAAGTTAGCCACCGTCTTGCAGCATCCGCTCATGGCTAGAATCATCATGATGGGATGTTAAACAACATTTCCGAAATAGACCTCACCATTATCACTTGGGTAATGAAATTTAGACGTAATTTGAGATTCAATATGAACAAAGTACACGGAACATTGCACTGGACACTTTGTATAGTCGGACTCTTGCTAGCTACGGGATGCGACAATAAACAAGCCCCTCCTCCCCCACCGAAACCCAGTGTCATCGTGGTTGCAGCGGGTATTGAATCCATTACACCTAACAGTGAGTTTGTTGGTCGTACCCAAGCCAATGAAGACACCACCATCAACGCCCGTGTCTCTGGGCTACTGCTACGAAGAGTGTTTCAAGAGGGTGCCGATGTCGCCAAAGGCGATCTGCTGTTTGAAATTGATCCAGACACTTACGCCACCGAAGTTGCTCAAGCGGAAGCTCGGTTACAGCAAGCCGTTGCGGCAAAAAAGGTTGCCTTCAGCAATTACAATCGCGGCACGGAGATCTTCGCTGCTGGCGTCATCAGTGCCAAAGAGATGGATGAACTGACCGGCTACAAGCTAGATACCGAGGCGGAAGTCTCACGGGCCAAAGCGGCATTAAAAGCCGCCAAACTCAATCTCAGTTATACCAAAATAGTCGCACCGATCAGTGGCCGAATGAGCCGCTCGAAAGTATCCGAAGGCGATCTCATCTCCCCCGAACGCTCACTCGCAACCCTGGTCAATTTAGATCCTATTGAAGTCAACTTTCAGGCCAGTGAGAAGGTTATCGCCAAGTACCGCAATGACGGTGGTGATAATGGCGAACCAGCGATAAAAGCATCTGATCTGGTCATCGAGATGCGTCTGCCCAATGGCGAGATGTACGAACAGACGGGTCAGATCGATTTTGTCGATAACCGCGTTGACCCCACCACAGGCACCGTCACCGTCCGAGCGCTGTTTGCTAACTCCAACAAAGCGTTACTGCCCGGCATGTTCGTCACTGCAATTGTCAATGTGCCAGAGCAAGTTGAGGCACTACTGATACCCCAGGTCGCTATCCAGGAAGATCAATTGGGCCGCTTTGTTCTGGTAGTTAACAGCGACAATAAGGTGGAAAAAAGGCAAGTGAAAATGTCCGGGCGCTACGGCGTTAAATGGCGCGTGGAGTCAGGCCTCGAAGCCGGTGAAAAAATCATCATCGAAGGGCTGCAAAAAGTGCGTCCAGGGTTAGAAGTTGAAACCCAAATGGCAGAAGCCACACCATTCGAAAATCAAGGCTGATTTTAGGCAGGGAACATACTTATGATCAGTCAGGTTTTTATTAATCGTCCTAAATTCGCCTTTGTTATTGCCATCGTTTTGACCCTCTCAGGGCTGCTGTCGATGATGGTGTTACCGATCTCCGAATTCCCCGATCTGGCGCCCCCCAGCGTGAATGTCAGTACCTCTTATGCCGGTGCCAGTGCTGAAACCGTCAAGGACACCATCGCCAAGGTAATTGAAGCCGAGGTTAACGGCGTGGAAGGGATGATCTACATGGAATCCCGTTCCGCCAATGATGGCAGCTACAATCTCACGGTCACTTTTGAAGTGGGTACCGATGCTGATATGGCGCAGGTCAACGTCAGCAACCGGGTACAGATCGCCACCGCTCGCTTACCTGAAGAGGTCAAACGGGAAGGGGTGAAGGTAGAGAAGCAAAGTCCTAACCTGCTGATGGCTGTCAGCCTGTTCTCGCCGGATGATCGCTATGACAACCTGTTTATCAACAACTACATGGCGATCAATGTTAAGGACAACTTAGCTCGGGTTCCTGGCGTGTCTAAAGCCGACATCATTGGCTCGATGGATTACGCCATTCGCATCTGGCTCAACCCAGACCGCATGGCGGGCTTAGCCATTACCGTCAATGATGTGCGGGAATCTTTGCAAGAACAAAATGTTCAGGTACCCGCAGGACGCATCGGCGCACCACCCGCCAGTGGCGATCAGAAATTTCAATATACGTTGCAAGCCAAAGGCCGCCTCACCGATGTCGAAGAGTTTCGAGAGATCGTGCTGCGCGCCAATGAAGATGGCAGCAGCGTCAGGCTCAAAGATATCGCCCGGATCGAGTTAGGCGCACAAAGCTACGACGCAGAAGCACTGCTCGACGGCCGCCCCTCTTCGTTGATCTTTATTAACCAAGCATCCGATGCCAATGCCCTTGAGGTGGCGAAAGGTGTTCGCGCCGAAATGGCCAAGCTAAAGCAGAACTTTCCGGAAGGGCTAGACTGGGGCGTTTACTATGACACCACCAGTTTTGTTGAGGTATCCATTGAAGAGATGATCGTCACCCTGCTGCAAGCCCTTGGTTTGGTGGTGTTGGTGGTCTATCTGTTTCTACAAAACATCAGACAAACCTTGATCCCGGCGATTGCGATTCCGGTCTCCTTAATTGGCACCTTTGCTTTTCTGTTGGCAACGGGCATGACCATCAACACGGTGACACTGTTCGCATTAATCCTTGCCATCGGCATCGTGGTGGACGACGCCATCATCGTGGTGGAAAACGTCACCCGCTTAATGGAAGAACAAGGGATGTCAGCGCGGGATGCCACCATTGAATCAATGAAGCAGGTCACCGGTCCGGTGATCGCCACCACTTTGGTACTGTTGGCAGTGTTCGCCCCCACCGCGGTGATGCCTGGGATCACCGGCAAAATGTATGCACAGTTCTCCGTAACCATCTGCATTGCGGTACTTATCTCATCGGTGAACGCACTGTCCCTGAGTCCAGCATTGTGCGCCGTGATGTTGAAAGCACCAAAGCAGCATGACAAAGGCTTTCACGCCTGGTTCAACACACAGTTTAATCGCCTCACCAGTGGCTACAGCGGTTGGGTCGCCTCGTTGGTGCGCAAGTCGCTATTAGTCGGCGTGGTCTACCTCGTGATCATCGCCAGTATCGGCGGTTTAAGCCAAGTCCTGCCCACCAGCTTTGTTCCCACCGAGGACAAAAAAGCGTTCTTTGTGGATATCCAGTTACCTGATGGCTCCTCGCTGAATCGCAGCAAAGTGGTGGTTGAACAGATGATCGCTGCAGTTAAAGAGGAACCCGGGGTTGAAAAAGTGATTTCGGTGAGTGGCTACAGCATTGTATCCCAAGCGGTATCGTCCAATGCTGGGCTGTTGATTGTGACATTGGCTGACTGGGATGAACGTGAAGATCCTGCTCTCACGGAGGCGGCCATCGTACGCAAAGTACAAGGCAAGCTAGCAACCTTTCCACAAGCCAGGGCCTTCGCATTCTCCTTACCTCCCCTGCCCGGCGTAGGTAATGTTGGTGGCGTTGAGTTCTTTCTACAAGACACCCAAGGGCGCCCGACAGAAGAGATAGCAGCCACCATGGGCGGCATGATCTTGAATGCCAATGAGCGCCCAGAAATCGCTGGCGCTTTCAGTAACTTCCGTGCCGATGTGCCACAGTTGTTTGTCGATGTAGACAGGCCAAAAGCCAAAGTACAGGGGATCTCGCTGACCGAGATATTTTCGACCCTACAAACCATGTTGGGCTCCTCCTACGTCAACGACTTTAATCTATACGGCAAAGTATTCCGGGTGATGATGCAGGCAGAAACCGAATATCGCGATGAAGAATCCGATTTGATCCGGTTTTATGTGCGCACCCAAAGCGGTGAAATGGTGCCACTGAGTACTTTAATCACCACCAGTCCGATTCTGGGGCCGGAATATGTCCAGCAATTCAACCTGTACAGCGCCACCAAGATCAACGCTTTCCCCATGCCAGGGGTAGCCAGTGGCGACGTGATCAAAGCGATTCAAGAGGTTGCGCAAACCCTGCCCGCTGGCTACACCACCAGCTGGAGTGGGCAAACCTATCAAGAGATCAAAGCCGGCAGTTTGGCACCCCTGATCTTCACGCTGGCACTGCTATTCACTTACCTGTTTTTGGTGGCGCAGTATGAGAGCTGGACCATTCCTGTGGCGGTTATGTTGGCAGTACCAATTGCGGTGTTTGGTGCATTCGCGATGGTGCTGGCGTTGGGCGGCGAGATAAATCTCTACACCCAAATTGGCTTAGTACTATTGATCGGTTTGGCGAGTAAAAACGCCATTCTCGTGGTGGAGTTTGCCAAGCAACTCCGCGAGGAAGGCAAATCCATTCTTGAAGCCGCAGAAACCGCAGCCCGGCTCAGATTCAGAGCCGTGTTAATGACCGCGTTCTCTTTTGTCTTAGGCATACTGCCGCTGGTCGTCGCAACGGGTGCAGGTGCAGCCAGTCGACGTTCATTGGGTAACGCCGTCATGGGCGGCATGTTAATGGCCACCATTGTCGGCACCCTGCTGGTACCGGCGTTCTACGTCATCATGCAAAGCATGCGCGAGAAAGTGAAAAACAAACCCGCAGCCAACTCAACCGAGTAGGTTGAAATTCCACCCCTAGGGTGGATTTAGCCACTACCTTAAAGTGGTTAAATCCTTAGTCATTATCTTAAAGAGCAAATCCGCTCAATAAGCAAATGACCTAGGGAAGTGGAGATGAACAAAGCGAACATAGGTGGCATCCTGTTAATCAGCACGCTGCTATCCGCCTGCGGCGGCAGTAGCAGTGGCTCAACAGCCGGAGGCGGCACCACCACGCCACCGGCGCCTACTTACCAAGCCTATCCGTGCGATGCAGACCTTTACGAACAGGCCAACCGCCTGCGTATCTATCAGGTGATGACGGAAGCGTTTATCGATGGTAATACCAACCTAGGTTACGGCATCGGTTACGGCCCCAGCCCGCACGAAGGCGACATTCAGGGCATTATCGACTCACTGGATTACATTCAATCCTTGGGAATGAATGCGATCTGGCTAACCCCCATATTTGAATCCATTCCACTGTCCAGCCAAGACGACTCTGTCACCCGACTTGATGCTACCGGCTATTTCGCCACTAACTATTTCGCCATCGACCCCAATTTTGGCGATTTAGAAGATGCCCGTAACCTGGTTGACGAAGCCCACGCCCGTGGCATCTATGTGTTCTTTGATGCTGTGTTTGGCCATCATAAAACCAACGCACCTGGCTACGCCTCGCCCAGCGGCTTAACCCTGTCGGGACAAGGCCAAAGTTACAACGGCCTAGCCAGCACACAGCTCAGTGTGTTTCCAACCGATCTCGACTTCGTCAAAGAAGTGGCGAGTTACTGGATTGAAGAACTGAAAATTGATGGCTGGCGTCTAGACGTGGCTAACGAAGTTCCCGTCGGCGCTTGGGGCGAAATACGCCAACTGGTCGAGCAAACAAGCCAGTCCGTCGAGTATCAAATGGATGGCGATACCGTCAATCCACTAGGCTACATGGTGGCCGAGATCTTTGATGGCAGCGGCCAATTCGTCAGGGATCTGGGCTATGGGGAACCAGAACAACCGGGTATCTGCTCCGCCTTTGACTTTGCCATGCGCTATCAAGTGGTTAAAACCTTAGCCGTCGAAGAAAGCGGCGCAGGTGATCCGCTGCCCAGCCAGCTACAGCTGGGCTGGCAACTCAACCAAGACAACCCCAGTCATGCCCACCCTAACCTGTTTGTCTCAAACCATGATCTGGTGCGGCTTGGCGATTTAATCCAGCGCGGAGGCTTCCCCGCGCAAGAGTACTGGTCCAGACACCGTGCCACCTACAGTTTTGTCGCCGCCTACACCGGCCCGATTACCTTGTACTACGGCGATGAAATTGGCGATGATGTGGAGAATTTTGACCAACGTAACAGCCCGTGTAACGGCATTACCGTGATGTGCGATGACCATGTGGCACGCTCCAGCGGCAAGATTGAAGGCCTGCCCCACGGTGACGATCGCACCCTCTTTCAAGCGTCAGCAGAACAGATCGCATTGCGCCAATACATTACCGAACTGATGCAGCTTCGCGACCAACACCCTGCCCTCTACAACGGCCAACGCATCGCCCTACTGGCTGACGACAGCACAGGTTTATATGCAGACCTGAAAGTGGCCGACAGTGAGCGGATCCTGTACCTGTTAAATACCACGAGTACAGACAGTGCATGGACGGTTGATGCTACTCAGTTAGCGAACGCCGCCTCACTGACCAACCTGCTAACAGGAGAAACAGTGGCAGTGAATGGCAATGTGAATATCCCGATCGCCGCACTGACAGGAGAGTTTTGGTTACTGAATAATTAGCGGCAAGGTGAAGATCGGCAAACTGTCACTCCCCGGTTTACCGATCTTTTTCTTTCTTCTATCTGATTTAAGCCCTCTCCTAAGTGAGAGGGCTTAGGTGAGAGATTTTTCTACAGCCCTAAACCCAACGCCTGACCCGCTGACAGTATTCTTGGTAACTCTCACCAAATTTCTTCTCTAACGCCTGCTCTTCGTGGCGGATCTGGTATCTGTCCATAAATAGCCAGTAGGCGACAACCCAAAGCAGAGTCCATGGGTTGCCCAAAATCAGCACCCAAGCAAACAGGGCGATAACAAATCCAACGTACATGGGATTACGGCTGTAATTAAAAACACCTGCCACCACCAGCTGGTTGCTTTGCTCCGGAAATCTAGGGTCAACGGTGGTTTTAGCGCGGCGGAAGCTGATGACTGCGGCAACGCAAATGCTCGCGGCCAGCAGACATAAGGCGAACCCCAACCAGAAGGACGTGCGCGTCACCAGGGAGCTCATATCAAAACAGGCGCAGCTAAGTGCCATCAACACCGCGACCAGTATCGCCAGCGGCACTGGCATATGGATCCATCCCTGCTGCTTTTTCATCATTACTCCTTTCACGCAATTTGAACGGCTAATTGACCTAGCTAGCGTCTTTGCACTGCGGGCAGATCCGCGCTTTCAGTTCACTCATATGCCGATCGTAATGCTCTTTGATAATGCGGTTTACATGGCCGCGCAACCAGCACAAGCCCTTGTCGTTTTCCTGCCGTTTATGCCATGCACTGCCAACAGATGTTGGGGCTATGTCGATCGGTGGCTCCATCACCGCCAGTTCACCATTAAAAATGGCCTGCTCAACGGTAGAAGACGGGATCACTGTGATCAAATCTGTTTCTTTCAACAAGGCGGGCACGGTAGCAAAGTGATTTACTGTCATTGCCACTCTGCGCTTCATCCCTTTTTGCGCCAAAACCTGATCGGTGTAGCCGGTGATCTCGCCAGACAGAGACACCAACAGATGGTCCGCGGCGGCAAAGCGTTCCAGTGTCAGTGGTACTTTTGTCAGCGGGTGGTCCAATCGCATCACGCAGGCATAACAAGGGTTAAACAGGAACTCGGTTCGGATCACGTTGGACGTGCTGGATTGCGCCCCCACCAGCATATCGACATCGGCGTCATGAAGCAGTGATTCGGCATTCGAGATAGTATACGGCACCGCATGAATATTGATGCCCGGGGCAGATTGTTCAATGACTTTTCGTAACGGCCGCCACACCACATCAACGATGGCATCGGCAACCGCAATACGAAATGTACGCTTGGCAGTCGCGGGATTAAATTCATTCTGGTCGACTGCATCTCCCAACTGCTGCAGCGGCTCACGGATCTGCGCCCAAAGGTTCTGAGCATACGCCGTCGGCTGAATATTGCGCCCATCTTTGACGAACAACTCATCTTTCCACACCAGCCGCATACGTGACAGGGCATTAGAAACTGCTGGCTGACTGAGCGCCAAGCGATCTGCCGCTCGGGTGATAGAGCCTTCAGTCATGATGGCATCAAACACCATCAAAAGGTTTAATTCCTGATTACGCAAAACATCCACCTACCATTTTGAGTTGTTATAAGTAAATCACAGATCCATAACATTTGTGAATGCATTGCATATAAATTAATAATTATTTTTATAAGGTGATCTTGATCATACTTCTCTCCACACCACGCTTTGGAGGGAAAGTGATGTTCGATTTCAACCTATCTAGATTCAAAAAATGGGCGCTGGCGGGAGGCTCTCTTCTTCTATTAGCCGCCTGCGGTAGTGATCCGCAAACCCAGCCCACCCCTTTGATGACGCCACCATCGGTCTCTGTAGCGCCGGTCATCAGTCAACGATTAACTGAGTGGGACGAGTTCACTGGCCGCCTTGAAGCACCAGAAAGTGTACAACTGCGCCCACGCGTCTCTGGTTATATCGAGCGAGTGGCATTTGCCGAAGGTGCATTGGTTACGGCTGGACAACCGCTTTTTTATATCGACAGCCGCCCATTTGAAGCAGAAGTTAAACGCTTGCAGGCCGAGCTTAACGTCGCAAAGAGCCAGCAAAAACTTGCGGACCTCAGCTATAACCGGGCACAAAAGCTAACAGCAACCCATGCCATGTCGGAAGAGATCTATGACCAGCGCCAAGCCGCATTAACCCAGGCGTATGCCAACGTGGCTTCAGTCAATGCCGCACTTGAGCTGGCGCAACTGAACCTCAGCTACACCGAAGTCACTGCCCCGATCAGTGGTCGCGTATCCAAAGCCAACATCACCAAAGGTAACTACGTTACAGCAGGGGACACCATCCTCACCTCTCTGGTCTCTACCGACAAGGTGTATGCCTATTTTGATGCCGACGAACAGACCTATCTCAAGTACGTCAAGTTGGCGCAAGAGGGCTCCCGCGCCAGCGATCGCGATGTACAGCATCCGGTGATGATGGCGCTGGCTAATGACACCGATTACCCCCACGAGGGCATCATCGATTTCATTGATAATCGCGTCAATCCGAGCACAGGTACGATCCGTGGTCGTGCCGTCTTTAGTAATGACAAACAGATGTTCACCCCTGGTCTGTTCGCTCGGATCAAGCTCACCGGCAGTGCCAGCTACCAAGGCATTCTGATCGATGACAAGGCGATAGGTACCGATCTGAATAACAAGTTTGTGCTGATCTTGGACGAAACCAATACCGTGCAGTATCGGCCCGTAATACTCGGCGAGAAACTGCAAGGCCTGCGGATTATTCAGTCAGGCCTCAAGGCGGGTGACACCATCGTCGTCAATGGTCTACAACGGGTGCGTCCAGGTACACCCGTTGCGCCACAACAAGTCGCTATGACCGACAACAAAACACTGGCCAAACTCAAAGCCATACAACGGCAGTTAGACAGCCAAGCCAACCGAGTTCACCTCGCTGCGGCAGGGCTTAGTACGCAGAATGCCAGCACTGCAGTGACCGGAGGCTAAGATGAGATTGTCACAGTTCTTTATTCATCGGCCGATCTTTGCTGGCGTATTGTCGCTGATGATATTCATTGCTGGTGCCATTGCCGTATGGCAACTACCGATCACCGAATACCCGGAAGTGGTGCCTCCCACCGTTGTCGTCACTGCCAACTACCCCGGCGCCAATCCAAAAGTGATTGCCGATACCGTCGCCTCGCCGTTAGAGCAGGAGATCAACGGCGTCGAAGATATGCTGTATATGTCATCACAGGCCACAGCTGATGGCCGCATGACGCTTACCCTGACCTTTGCCATCGGCACCGACCCCGACGATGCCCAAGTATTAGTCCAAAACCGTGTTGACCGTGCCCTGCCCCGGCTGCCACAAGAGGTACAACGTTTAGGGGTGGTCACCCAGAAGTCCTCACCCGACCTCACCATGGTGGTTCATCTGACATCGCCGGATGACAGCTACGACATGCTATATCTGTCGAACTACGCCCATCTCAATGTCAAAGATGAGTTGGCACGCGTGCAGGGGGTAGGAAACGTCGAACTGTTCGGTGCAGGCGAGTTCAGCATGCGTGTCTGGCTAGATCCGGAGAAGGTCGCGGCACTGGGGTTAAACCCCGGTGATATCGTGGCCGCGATCCGGGAACAAAACCAGCAGGCAGCGGCAGGTTCGCTCGGCGCGCAACCCACCGGCGACAGTGAATTCCAATGGTTAATCAATGTAAAAGGTCGCCTGTCTGATGAAGCAGAGTTCGGCGATATCATCATTAAAGTCGGCGAACAGGGAGAAATATCCTATCTAAAAGATGTGGCTCGTATTGAACTAGGTTCTGACTTCTACGCTCTCCGTTCTTTGCTAGACAACAAACCTGCGGTGGCTCTGCCTATCTTTCAGGCACCGGGTTCCAACGCGATTCAGATCTCTGATGATGTCCGCGCCACCATGGCTGAATTGAAACACTCTTTCCCGGCAGGCATGGATTACGCCATCGTTTACGATCCCACCGTGTTTGTCCGCGGCTCAATTGAAGCTGTGGTAAGCACATTATTTGAAGCGATTTTACTGGTGGTACTGGTCGTCGTGCTGTTTTTGCAGACCTGGCGCGCCTCTTTGATCCCGTTAGCTGCCGTACCGGTTTCTCTGGTCGGTACTTTTGCCATCATGCACCTGCTGGGCTTTTCATTTAACGCACTGTCGTTGTTTGGTTTAGTGCTGGCCATCGGTATTGTGGTCGATGATGCCATTGTGGTGGTCGAGAATGTCGAGCGAAATCTGCGCGAAGGGTTAAGTCCGGTTGACGCCACCAAACAGGCGATGCAAGAGGTGACCGGCCCAATTATTGCCACCACACTGGTGCTGGCGGCAGTTTTTATTCCCACCGCCTTTATGTCAGGTCTTACCGGCCAGTTCTATAAGCAGTTTGCACTGACCATCACTATCTCTACGGTGATCTCGGCGATCAACTCGCTGACCCTGAGTCCAGCACTGTCCGCATTGCTACTCCGGGCAGAAGACGCGCCAAAAGACAAGCTCACCAAACTGATAGATTTTCTGTTCGGCCGTTGGTTATTTGCGCCATTCAATCGTCTATTTGATAAAAGTGCCCGCGGCTATACGGCAGGGATCGGCAAACTCATCCGCTTAAGCGGTGTTGTCGTGATCCTCTACGCTGGATTGATGGCATTGACCTATCACCAGTTCAACACCACCCCAACAGGCTATGTACCGGGGCAGGACAAGATGTATCTGGTGTCATTTGCTCAACTTCCCGATGCCGCTTCGCTAGATCGCACAGAACAGGTGATCCGCGATATGTCCGCCATCGCCTTACAACATCCGGGCGTAGAAAATGCGGTCGCTTTTCCCGGCCTCAACATCAATGGCTTCACCAACAGCTCTAGTAGCGGTATCGTTTTCGTTGCCCTGAAACCATTTGCTCAGCGCACCTCGCCCGAGTTATCCGCCAATGCCATTGCCGGCCAACTTAACCAACAATTTGGTGCCATTCAGGATGCGTTTATTGCCATTTTCCCACCGCCGCCGGTGCAGGGCTTAGGTACCATTGGCGGCTTCCGCTTGCAGATAGAAGATCGCGCCAACCTCGGCTATGAAACCCTCTATCAAGTGACGCAGGAAGTCATCGGCAAAGCCTGGGCTGCGCCGGAACTGACAGGAAACTTCAGCAGTTTTCAGGTCAATGTACCGCAACTGGACGTCGATCTGGATCGCGCCAAGGCAAAGAGTCAGGGCGTACGCATTGATGATGTTTTTATCACCATGCAGGCCTATTTAGGTTCTCTCTACGTCAACGATTACAACCAGTTTGGCCGCACCTATCAGGTCAATGTGCAAGCAGACCAGTCATTCCGTCAGGAGCCAGACCAGATCAGCCAACTGAAAGTGCGTAACCAACAGGGCGAGATGATCCCCTTAGGCTCCTTTGTCACAGTAGAACACAGTGCCGGACCCGATCGGGTGATGCATTACAACGGCTTTACCACTGCTGAAGTCAATGGCGCGCCAGCGCCGGGCTATAGCTCAGGCCAAGCGCAAGCGGCGATAGAAAAGATCTTAGATGAGACCCTGCCTATTGGGATGACCTACGAATGGACAGATCTCACCTACCAGCAGATCCTCGCCGGTAACGCCGCCATGTATGTGTTCCCCTTAGTGGTGCTGTTGGTGTTTCTGGTATTAGCTGCCACCTATGAGAGTCTGAGCCTCCCCATGGCGATCATTCTTATTGTGCCAATGACACTGCTATCGGCAATGACCGGCGTGATCCTGACCGGTGGCGATAACAACATTTTCACCCAGATCGGCTTCATTGTGCTGGTGGGGTTAGCCACCAAGAACGCGATTCTGATTGTCGAGTTTGCCAAAGAGTTGGAAGAGCGTGGCATGGGGGTGATAGAAGCGATTAAGGAAGCGGGACGATTACGTTTACGCCCGATCCTGATGACATCGTTCGCCTTCATCATGGGTGTGGTACCTATGGTGTTTTCAACTGGTGCAGGTGCAGAGATGCGCAAAGCCATGGGTGTTGCCGTGTTCTCAGGCATGATAGGGGTCACCGTATTTGGCTTAGTACTGACACCTGTTTTCTACTATCTGCTACGTCGGCGTAGTCAGCCGCCATCAGCAGCAAAAGCCGATAGATAGATAGATAGATAGATAGATAGATAGATAACCCAAGTTTTGAGGCACTCGACCACACCACCGAACCCTCCTAATCTCGGTGCGGGTGCCTCATTTTCTAATTCCTTCACCACTGCTCCACGTTGAGCCATGTTCCAACAATAAAAAACCGGCCAGATAGGCCGGTTACTATTTTGGTCAGAGAGTTACAGCATTTATCCGCGACGACGAACGCGACTCATCCCCAACAAACCTAACCCCAACAGACCCACGGTCATAGGCTCAGGTACAGCTAGGTGAGGGGTCACGTCATTAATGGCCATCTGGATCTGGTCAAGATTGTTATGCACACCGTCGTCTGCGGCAAAAACATACAAGTTGGCATCAATAAAAGGGTTGGTTTCCCAATAAAAACCAAAGTGATCTACCTCGCCGTCATTAAACATCTTCTGGCTATAGTAGACCTCAGCATCGGACTGGAACCAGAGACCAAAGGCATAGCCTTCTGCCAGGCTCAGATCAATAGCACCAAAAGTTGACAGCGCTTGTTCACCCGCGATATCCCAAACAACATTCGACTCATCACCCACTTCTGCGGTGGAATCAAATATCTGTAGCGTCGAGGCAACGACATGATTCACAGTATCGTAGTGGTATAAACCAAATGCATGATCAAACGTATTATTCTGACCAGCTAAAAAGGTCATTTCGAAACCGCTGTCATCAAGTGTGGCATCGAAATCAGTCAGCGTGAATAAACTATCACCACTCTCCTCAATACCGTTCAAGTCTGCAGGGATCATTGGCGCTGCTGTTGCTACTCCAGAAAACAACAAGGCAGCGAAAGCTAAATAAATTTTCATGATTGCCTTCTCCTTTAGCAATAAATAAATGTGCAAATCAGATTGCCGTGTAGATATACCAAAAATAGAAAGCTCACGTACGTAAAGAGTTTTGACATATATCGTGCAGCTAAAATGCACAAAAATACGCCAACTGCACAGTAACTAAGCAAAAACCCAAACAAGCCGCCTTACCATTCAATAATAAGTGTGCGTTACCGATACCAATTGAATCAATTATGTTTTTATTAGATTATTTAAGAAAAGAAAATAAAAACACCTGCTAATTTAACGCACCATTTTTACTTATATTTTTTTGTGAGAAATAAGGGTTTATTTATAACAAACAATAAATCATTAGCCTGATTGAGTATTTTTAACTCACATCCTTAATCTTTATTTAATCAGGTGGTAATACTTTAGAGGGGGCTAAATCCAAGAAAGAACTAGATGATGGGTAATTGAACTTAGGTCCGTATCGAAATAGAGATTAATCAATAGAGAGTTAGATTTGAACTGATATTCCCAATACGCCACAATCAACATCATCTTGCCAATCTCGAATAGCCCTATGTCTGAATACTCCGCAACAATAAGCTGGCAAAAGCGGCCAGAAGAAACCTTTATCGACAATCGCTATAGTCGTGCCCATGAATGGCAATTTGACGGCGGGGTGACTGTACCCGCCTCATCTTCTCCCCATGTCGTGCCTCTCCCCTATTCGGTGGAAGCCAATGTCGATCCAGAAGAAGCTTTCATTGCCGCACTAACGAGCTGCCATATGCTGTTTTTTCTCTCGTTGGCAGCAAAAAAGCGTTGGCTGGTCACCAGCTATATTGATCACGCCATTGGTGTCATGGCTACAAACAGTGACGGCAAAATTGCGATGACCGAGGTCACCTTACAGCCAGCTGTGCGCTTTGCAGACAAGCAGCCACCAGCCGAGCAGTTGGAGGCTTTGCACCACCAAGCCCATGAACTCTGTTTTATCGCAAATTCGGTTAAAACGAAGATCACCATCGCTGCAACACGTTGAACAGCTACAAAAACAGCTGACACACATCGCTTCATCACTATGCCAAACAGATATTCGGTCCATACTTACCTATGCCAATGCATGAAACAGTGACGACAGGTAGCGGTTTACCACGCATAAAGAGGCAAAGTGAAACGATGAAGAACAAACAAAAAAGAGCAGTTCAACTGCCACCTTTACTCGCAAAGCAGAGCCTGATTTTACTGGCAACAGCGCAGGCTCAGCAGGCCAATATTTTTCGCAGCTCCACCCGAGTGGAGGGTCTGCACGACTATCGTGTTGCACTGCGTAAACTGCGCAGTTTAGTCACACAAATGAAAAAGCTGTTCCCCGATGATTGCGCCCAACGGCTCAATCAACAATTGGGCTTGATGGCACGTAAAACCAATACACTCCGCGACATTGATGTCTATCAACAGCAGTGGCAGCACTACCAAAAAAACCTAACCAGGAAACAGCGGCAGTTACTGGCCAAACTCACACTCAAGGAGAAGCAGCACCAGCAGCGAGAGCGGGCCCGAGTTATCGCTTGGCTTAGTAGCAAAAATTACCAACGCACTTTTGCATCGATCCAACACTGGTTTGCCCTCGCGGAGCAAGAAGCGATAGCAGAAGCTGCACCTTCGCCGTCTCTGATCAGTTGGTTGCAAAAACAGATGAACAAACGTTATCAGGTGATCCGCGCAGCGGCGCAGGCGCTACATGAACCAGTAGCAGATGAGCAGCTACACGCCCTGCGAATTCAGGGCAAGAAGCTACGCTACCTGGTTGAACTGTTCCCTCAAGCTAGCGAAAAAACAGATTGGGAATTACTACACAAGCCACTGAAAAAACTGCAATCCCACTTGGGGAATGTCAATGACTGTGCAGTACAACTGCAGGGGATCAGGCGAAAACAAGCCAGGCTGATGCAACAGCAATATCCCCACCAGGCCGCAACATTAAATGCCTTACTGGAAGTAAAGAAACAGATAAAACAACAAGCCCGAACAGAGAAAGCGGCGGCGCTAAAGCTATTGACAGCGCTTCAGCACTTGCCACCATCTATTCATGCCTAACTGGCCAGCGGCAAGCTAAAGCCAAACGTAGAGCCCTGCTGTTGGCTACTCTGCACGGCGATTTCACTGCCGTGCAATGCCACTAGCTGTTGCACAATCGCCAAGCCTAAACCGGTATTTGCCCCCTCACCGTTAACGCTATTACTGGCGCGATAGTGCGGGTCAAAGATCAACGGCACTTCAGCTTCGTTAATGCCACAGCCATTATCTGCAACCGCCACATAGATAGCATCATTGGCGGCAGCTATTTTTATGATCACCTCGCCTCCCGCTGGCGTATGGCGCAATGCATTGTCAATCAGGTTCACCAGAATCCGCTCCAGCTTGCCAATATCAGCCAGCGCCTGCTGCTGGTGGATATCGGTTTCGACACGCAAGCGTACACCTCGCGCCTCAGCCATTAACTGCAAACGCTGCACGACATCATAGGCCAGCTCTGCCACCACCACAGGTTCGGGATTAAAACGGATGTCGCCGCCTTCCAGACGCACTAACTCAAATAGTTGCTCGACCAGCAAATTCAACTGACGCGCGTTTTTCAACGCGACCTCAATTAATTGCGGCTGACGCTGCTCAGCACTTTGCAGTAACCAGGTTTCCAGATAACCCTGAAGGGATGCCAACGGCGTTCGGAAATCGTGGGAGACATGGGAGATCAGTTCTCGTCTTAACTGCTCAGTGGTTTTAATCTGTTCCAGCTGATGCTCGATATGCCCGGCCATCACATCAAAGCCCTGATTCAGAGAGACCACCTCTGCTGGAGTCCAACGATGATGCCGTACCTCAGGTTCATTGCGACGAGAAAAGTCATGTTGGGTGAAGTGCTCAAATCGACGCACCAGCTTGGTTAACGGCCGCGTCAGTAAGACAAACAGCAATACCAGCAACACTAAACCGAACAGCAGCGCTGCGCCCATCAAGCGCCAACTGTCTTGTAATACGCGACTAGTGGCTAACATGTCAGCTAAAGTCTGCCACTGCTCACCACCAATGATCACGTACAGATACCCCGTCAGCTCACCCTCAGCATTTTCAATTGGTGCTGCAGAGAAGATACGTTGGCTCGTTGCCGAACGAGGGTCATCGCCATACAGAGGGAAGTCAGCACCGGCAAAGAACGAATGGATCGGCTGCAGGCTGATACGTTGGCGCAACACCTTGCCTGGCGGTGCTGAATAGGCCAAGAGTCGCCCAGTCGTATCCAGTGCATAGATCTCCCAATCAGGCCCAAGCAACATCATGGTGTGAAAAGCATCTTTCAAGATACTGGCGTCAATGGTGCCCTGTTTTAGCTGTTTGTTGTCATACACCATGTGTGCAGCAAGGCCGCGGTGCAGGCGCTGTTCCACCTCTTCGCCATAGGTTTGGTAACTGGCCAATGTCCAGCTCCCGACACCAATACCCACCAGCAAAAACAACCCAGCGGCATATAACGCGAACTGTCCAGAAAGGGATTTCAACATGAATGTTCGCCTGCAAATTTGTATCCCACGCCCCACACGGTATGGATCCATTTGGGTTGCGCCGGATCTAATTCCAGCTTGCTACGCAGTCGATTGACAGTGGAATTAACGGTATGGGCATAGCCGTCATGCCGATGCCCCCACACTTGATTCAACAATTGATCGCGGCTAAACACGCGCCCAGGTTGGCTTGCCATATGCCATAGCAACTCAAACTCGGTCGCCGTCAAGTTCACCAACTGTTCGGCAACATGGACTAAGCGGGTAGCGGGATCAATTGCCAGCTCGTCAACCAGGATAGGTGCAGGACCCGTTTCTTGCTGTTGATGGTGGCGATGGTAACGACGCAACAGCGCTTTCACTCGCGCCTGTAGCTCCAACACACTGAACGGCTTTGACAAGTAATCGTCAGCACCACTCTCCAGCCCCATCACCAGGTCTTGTTCACCGGACTTGGCAGTGAGCATCAAAATGGGAATATCTTCATTGATCCGTCTGAGTTGTCGACACAAACTCAAACCATCAATACCACCGGGTAACATAATGTCGAAAATCGCCATGTCATAGTCCTGATGCAACTGCCGCGACGCCTGTCTACCATCCGGGTAAGCATCCACTTGGTAATCCATCATGCCCAAGTTAATACCCACAAGGTTCGCGATATCTGCGTGATCTTCCACCAATAAAATCTTGGCTTTCATAGCCTGCCCCTCTGGCACCAGTGTTTAATGGCTGTCATGCCACCTGGTTGTTGCATCTGGTTCGTTAGAGGTAGAGACCGGTCAAGCTGTGATTAAATTTCCTGCAATCTTTGAATGCGTGTTCGCAGACTGAAAGTGAAGCCCCGCCATCGGGAGCTTCACTCCAGTGCTGAACAATCACTCCGTGCGAGTAATGGTTACCTTCATCACCGGATTGTCAAAACGATGACTAAAGTTCAACGCTGAATCGGTCAGGCCATCATCCGCTGTCACCACGCCCGCATGCACATAAACGCGATCAATATCATCACGGGTGGCAGCATAACCTTCGCCGCCGCCAGCAGGTCCAGGTACAGTCGCAGCCGTTTCGCTATTGGCTTCGGTACCAGCATCATAAGCCATGGTGGTGGTCGACCAACTGTCACCCACCGCCAGTTGCTCTAAACCCCAGCCATTGACACCAGTGAAAGCATCATTGGTATTCACTAGCATGGTGGCCAGTGTCAGATTTAGGTCGATACCCTCTTCGAAGCTAAGTACCATCATCTCTGAGGCACCCGGCATAATCACGCCCGCACCAGAGGCAGAAGCCCAAAGCCCTTCGATAGCGAGCAGTTGACTGTTGTCACCGCTTTCAGCCATCACCTCCAGCGGCACCAACGCGGCATCACCGAGAGACCAGGCCTGAATGGTTTCATTGTGAACCAGTGCTGCCACTGGTGATAATGGTTGGTTGGCAGTCAGATTGACCACTTCAACCTCATAGCTGCGCATCAGTGGATCCACAATGACAATTTCATCATCATCGTCGTCACTACAGCCACTTATTACCGCAACCGCGAGCAACGCAGTGCCAAGACGAAAATAGCTTTGCTTGTTCATATCGCCTCCCTGGTTACTGTACGGTAACGGTCAGTTTTGCCACCGGATTCAACCAGCGATGAACACGGCTATCTAGATCTGATACACCGCCCTCTGCGTCTGTATCACCTAACACACCGGGATGAATATGAACCGTGCTATTCGGTTGGGTGGCTGTGACACCACTACCGTTCATGCCCGCATCACCACCTGGCGCAGCAGGTATCCCGGGAACACCTGGCATACCACTGCCATCAACAACCAGTTCGTCATTAGCTTCAGTACCGGCATCGTAACCTTTCAGATACACCGTATAGGTACCCGCTTCAGATGGGATCATCCAACGGTCTAATCCAACAAAACCGTCGTTGGTCGGCAACAACATAGCAGTCAAAGAAAGGTACGCCATATCACCACTGTCCAGCATCACACCTTCAATGCTCGCGCCCGGTGCCAACAGGCCACCAGCAGGATTACTCACGACAGGCATACCGTCCAGCGCGGTTGCCATCGCAGAGATATCGCCCCCCTCTGCAATGGCTTGCAGTGCGGCCGATGCTGCCATTCCAGTCTCATACATATAAACGTCGCCAGGATGGGCTGCGATAATCAGTGGTGTGAAATAGACGCCTTGCGTCAGGTTCTCAACTTTGATCTCTAACTGTGCCGCTGATGCGGGTACGGCAAAACCTGCAGCGATCATGGCTGCCAAAGGCAAACGGGTAAGAAATTTAGTCATCGGTAACGCTCTCCATGTTTAATGTCGAGGGTAAGTGTCGCCACCAGATCTCCGTATCAGATTGCAAAAACATCACAAAACCATCACAAGCTGTCGCAGCGAGTCATGACCATAGACAAATTTAAACACTCTTCACATCGACTAAGACAGCGTGCCTAAGGCACTAACAACAGAGCGCCACTTGGTGACAAAGATCACATTATTGCAGGCGCAACTTCAGCGTATTTCGCAACAATTTTCACAATCACGAAAGCGCACTAAACAGCCAAATTGATCAAACACTGATCAGCCCGATCTTATTGATAACAACAGCGCAACCAAAAACCCACTAAGCCAACGAAAAATTGCTACACAAAGAAAACATTAATCTAAATAAATCAGGCTGTTATTACTTTTGACCCTGCTCAGCAAATGGTTTTTAACCTGTTCCTAACGGACCACAAAAAATAGAGTCCGTAACAAAAAAATAAGCACAGTCCATCGACCCAGGAGTATTTTCCAATGCCTGTTTTGCAAAAAAACACGGTCGTAAAAACGATCGCTTTATTCGCAGGGGTACCTCTGCTCGCTCAGCCCGCCTTCGCCGACGACAGCACAGCTGAAGATGTCGAGCGTATTGAAATTACCGGTTCTCGCATCAAACGCGCAGACATGGAGAGCGCAAGCCCGGTACAACTTATCTCCGCCGAAGATATCGCAGCCGGTAGTTACACCTCAGTAGAGCAGGTGCTGCAGCAATCCACAGCCTCTGCCGGTATGGCAACCGGCGCATCCAGCAACAACGGCGGGGTGGGTGCTGCGCGGGTAGATATGCGCGGCATGGGTGTACAACGCACCTTGGTGCTGGTTAATGGTCGCCGGATGGTTAATTCGGGCACGGGCGCGGATGCCGCAGTGGATCTCAATACTATCCCGCTCGCCATGATCGAACGTATCGAAGTGCTTAAGGATGGCGCCTCTGCCGTGTATGGCTCCGACGCCATTGCTGGTGTGGTTAACATCATCACCAAAAAGAATTTTGAAGGACTGGAGCTAAGTGGCACTTATGGTGGCAGTAGCGAAGGCGATGCCAATACCGGTGATATCAGCCTACTGATGGGCGGTAGCAGCGATCGCGGTAATTTTGTGGTCGGTGCCAGCTATGTAGATCGTGGCGATGCTTGGCAAAGTGACCGAGGCTGGTCTGATTGCGCATTGGATGGCTCGACTTCTCCCTCTTGTATCCCAGGCAGTTCCACTATCCCTGGCGGCGCAATTAACCCAGGGGATGGCTGGAAGCAGCGTGATCCAAACACCGGTGAGTGGGTCGCTCAAACAGACAGTTTTGACTACGTCCCCTACAGCTACCTCTACACACCTCAAGAGCGTGTCAGTGTATTTGGTAACGGCAGCTATGAACTAAATGATGATCTAACAGCGTTCACCGAATTCCTCTATACCAAACGTACCTCAGATCAGCAGATGGCACCTTCACCAGTCACCGGCGTCACCTTCAGTGAGGATGCTCTGGGTAACCCATACGACAGCGCCGTCAGCTATAAACGGAGAATGACTGAGGCGGGAGCCCGAGAATTCGAACAGATCACTGACACCACGCGTATTGTCACAGGCCTGCAAGGATATCTTGATCTCGGTAGCGGTTACGATTGGGATCTTTCCTACACCTGGGGCAGAAACGACGCTACCAGCAAAGTACATAACCTCATCAACAACAAAAAGATGATGGAAACCGCCTACGCCGACACCTGTGGTCAAAACGGCGTACCATGTCAGGACTGGTTTGCCCCGGAAGGCGAAATTAGCCAGGAAACTCTCGATTACGTTACCTACACCGATCAGTCGACCGGTGGCAACGAGATGAATGTCGTCAACTTCAACCTCTCCGGCGATGCTTTCGAGCTACCTACCGGTACTGTCGGTTTTGCTGCAGGATTAGAGTATCGGGAAGAGAAAGGCTGGTACCAGCCCGATTCTGTGACCGTGGCAGGCGAGAGCTCACAGTCACAGCAAGACGCAACCTCAGGCAGTTATGACACCACCTCAGCCTATGCTGAGTTTGCCATTCCGCTGCTCTCTGATATGCGTTTTGCTGACGACGTTAGCCTGGAGGCTGCCGTCCGCTGGTTTGATTACAGTACCTTCGGCAGTGACAACACTTGGAAACTGGGTCTGACCTGGAAAGTGGATGATGAATGGATGCTACGTGGCGTGCGCTCAACCGCTTTCCGCGCTCCTAGCGTGGATGAGCTTTATGGCGGCAATGTCGGTTCATTCGACTATGTCACCGATCCCTGTTCCGGCTATGGCGCGCTTGACCCAAGCAGCAGCACTTACCAAATGTGTCATTCCGAAATTGGTGACACCAACTATCAGTTCAACGATTTTCAGATCGAATCCACTTGGTTAAGTGATGATGATCTGCAACCAGAAACCGCTGATACCTGGACCTTTGGCGTAGTTTATAGCCCTGACTATATCGACAACCTGTCACTTACTATCGACTACTACAAGATCGAAATCGACGATGCCATCGTACGTATTGATAGTCAGCAGTATTTAGATGCGTGCTACGGTGGTAATGCTCAAACGTGTGACACACTGAATATCAGCCGCGATTCACTCACTGGCGAGATCAGTAATGTCGATCGTCCACTGACTAACGTTGGCTACCAAAACACCTCCGGTATCGATAGCAATATTCAATACGGTTTCGAAGGGTTTGGTTTAGATTGGAGTGCTAATCTGGACAGCACTTACCTGATCGAGTTTGAAGAAGATGGTAATGACTATGCAGGTACCATCAGTGGTATGACGGGTGGCTATGCGCGTTGGCGCAGCAACGCCAGCCTGAAAGCCGCTGCGGATAACTGGGATATTTATTACAAAATGCGCTATATCCACAGTATGGATGACCTTTATGAAGATTATGAAGTCTCTTCTGTGACGTACCACGATGTTTCAGGTCAATATTATGTAAATGACAGCTTGAGCCTGAAGGTAGGTATAGATAATCTATTCGACAAAGAGCCACCCTACGTACCAAGCTATTCAGATATGAATACGGTACCGGAAGCATACGATGTGTTAGGCCGTTACTTTTACGCAGGTTTCACCTACCGCATGTAAAGAATGTCTCGACTCTGTCAGTACAGGGTCTGAGCAAAAGAGCGTTGTCCAAAATCCCTTGTATGGGGCAACGTACCCCCCGAAAGCGCTTCGTTAGAAGCGCTTTTTTTTATGTACAGGATGTACGGTCGAAAAATGCTCCATGCATTTCCGACATTCCCACCATCCATGGCGATCGTACACCCACTACGCTACGCGGGGTGAGCTTTGTCGCGGGTGCATGGCACCCAATACACTTCGTGGGGCGTACTAATGCACAGGAGTGATGCTGCGCAAGGTGGGCTTTGTTGCGAACGGATGCCTCCTTAAGAACAGCGGCGTACTAAATCACGCAACTTAGTAAGCATCATCCCAACGCTGCCACCAACCAGAAAATCCTCGGGTAAGGTAGTGCTTAAGTCCTATCAGCAGCAACAGTAGGGTCATCGGCAGGATCAGTAACATCCACTTAGCGGTCACCGGCAGAGGTAAATAGCTGGTATCTAATACCAGCAAATTGCCAGTAAAGTGATAGTGATGACGAAATGCTTCTTCGAGATCTGCGGGGAGCCGCATTGTTGACAGGTAGCCCTTCACTCGCGTTTCCCGAAACAGATCCGCTAATACCGGCTCATCCTGCTGCTTGATCAAATAGGTTAGCTGCGGCTCATCACCCGCATGTACCACCACAGGCACGTAATAGTCGGTTTGAAACGGTTGCGCACTATCATCCGGTGGCATGAGCACTTCATAGGTGTTGGTGATCTCTCGCAGACCACCATTTAATTCAACATAGCGATTTTGGGGAGCCTGCGGGAACAACTCATTGGCTTGTGCCACCACAGGTTGTTCACCATTGCGCTGCCAATAGTTCACCGCATCCCATGCGCCGAGCAGTAAAGCGATGACCGCCACTAACTGGCAAAAACTGGTGGCCTTGAGAATAAGAGTCTTCATATGCGCTCCTTGCATCTAACCCTGACCTGATGAGGGGATCTATTACGGAGAATGAAGTAATTAAAGCATCTGATTTAAACGCAAAGATATAACCTGCTCACATTTCGACCAAGGCGTAACAACACAGATCCAATAGTTTGAAGTATGCGGCGAAAAGCGGGGAAATGAGAGCTAAAACAGAGCGAATGGCTAGTAAAAGTAACAAATGTTAAATTAGATAACACAGTGTTAGGCGGGCGCTAGCAGAGAATATAAGCCAAACCCTTACCTATAAAAAAGACCTCCAACTGGAGGCCTTATCTACTGGTGGCGTATCAGAGCCTAGCTGCGACGCACGGCACCTAATCCAACCACAATCAAGCCCATCAGCAAAATTGCCGCTGGCGCAGGAACCGAAGCCTTACCTTCAAAACCTTCAATGCGAACGCCGTAGCCACCACTGATGGGGTTACCGCCGATCAAGTTGCTACCATTCACTTGAATACGCTGGCTACCTGCGATAGCTGCAGGGCTGCTAGGCCAGCCTAACCGGGTGCCATTGATACCGAAAATCGACACGAAGTAACGACCGGCATCTAAGAAGAAGTCATCCACATCAAATGTCACTACCGGAAAAGAGCTACCAGCAGAGCCGCCCAAACTGTCATCACGCACGTAATCACTGCGATCCAAGGTTTGCGCAAACAGTGACGTAGTCAGACCAGCATCAAAAATCTCAATGGTTAGCTCATCCATATAACGGTCAGCGGTGGCAGACACATCATGTAACTGCGCAGCGATCTGCTCTACTGTCGAGCCCGCAGCCAGATCAAAACTGGTTGCCGCACGGTACTCACTGCTACATGGCGTACAAGAGCCTCCGGCAGCAGAGCCAAGAAACGGATTTTCATAGAGGGGAGCGGCTGAAGCACTCTGAGAGACAATCATTACCGCAGCGGCGGCCAAACCTGAAAGAGACTTAAACATCATGGATACTTCCTTTATTACTGCTAACCAAATTAAGTTTAATTTTTCATAGCAAAAAAGAAGCCAAACAAGTAATATATTGAATTAAAAGGATTAAGTTAACCGCCAAATATAAGCACGCACTAAAACGTAAAAATATTAGACATCTGACAAAGGTATTATTCGATCTGCTTAAACCCCTGCCCCATTCGGAACAAAACCATCATAACGATCATCGGTGCGAGGCTGTAAATGAGCGCGTCGATATTGGTAAACAGATGCACCCCACCGATCACCAGCGTCAGTAGAAAGAGCAGATAAATCGGCGCAGTCAGTCGCAAGCGCACACTGCACATTGGGCAGGTAAATGATGAGTTAAACACGCCATGTCGCTGCAAGCTCGCGTTCAATAGCGTGGTATCGATGGTCTCTTTACAGGCAGGACAACGGTAAATTCTAAACATTGAATTCGCTTATCTGAAACAGCCAGTGATGATGATTATCAGACCACAAGATCTGTGAAACGTTGCCGAACTTCCATCAATGCGAAACCCAGCAAATTAGCGCCTTTCCACTGATTGGGGTTTTCAGCATGAGGATCATCTGCGGATAAACCGATCCCCCAGACTCTATCAACGGGACTAGCTTCAACCAAGATCCGCTCTCCGGTTCCCAGAAGAAAAGCTTTTAGCTCAGCATGTTGATCGAATTTTAGTAAGTTTGCTTGCACCACAATTTCAAATCGATGCTGACACCAAACTTGTTCGTCAAAGTTAAGCACTTCCCTACCAAATTTTTTGGCTGCTCCCGGATTCGAAGCAGTAATAATTCTTTCGTAGGCACACTGGTCGCCAAAGAGCTTAGCTTTCGCTGCCATCATGTAGTGTTCAGCAGTAAGAAATTTAACCCCATCATCGATAAAAGGAGCTTCATACCACTGACTAAAGCAACTCTTTGAAACGCCTTTCTCTGGCTTTTTATGGCCCCAGAAAAAAACGTACTTTACGCAATTTCCATAATTAACGTAATCAACTAACTGTTGTATATCCCGCAGCTCAGGCATCGAACTCTCAATCAAAGGGGCTATGACTCGTAAATACTAGCGACTAATCCAATCCCAAAAACTCACGGCGACAAGGCATCGTCAGAGCTCCAGGGCGCAAAGATTTTACCAATTTTTCTGCTTCAGTTTTGTCCATACCACGCTCAATCAACAAGCGTGCGGCAATAAACCCCGTACGTCCGGTGCCCCCCTTACAATGCAAGGTGACGTTGCACCCGCTATCAAGCAGGTTATTTAGCCGCTTACTCACCTGCGGCCAACGCGCTTCAAAATCAGCATTGGGCAGATCTTCATCAGGGATCGGCATATGGAACCACTGCATATCGAAGTGAGAAACTTTATCGCCTAGATCTTCAACCTTATGTTTTACCAGCTCTTCGGACTCCATCAGCGTCACACAACACTCCGCTCCCCAATACAGCAGATCATTGAGATCCTGCTCCATCATTTCACTAAAGTCCTGATCCCCCTCTCGCTTGCCAGGGCAAGGATGCAAACCAATTTTGCCCTCACAACCGGGGATGTTTAGTTCGTAAACGGGCAGCTTATCTAAACGTTTACCTGGCATTGTCATGTTCCTCTTTGAAAAAATACCGGCGCCTAGGCGCCGGATAGATATTAAGTGGTCACAGCTCCAGTGAGCCTTGCCGGTGAAAAGCCGCGATTACGCTGCTTCACCAATTCCTGAATGCCGCAACAAAGCATCCACTTCGGGTTCACGACCACGGAATGCGCGAAACAGATTCATCGGTGAATCGCTACCGCCTTTGCGCAAAATTTCATTGAGGAAGCTCTGCCCCGTTTCGCTGTTGAAGATACCCTCTTCCTCAAATCGGCCAAAGGCATCAGCAGACAGCACTTCTGCCCACTTATAGCTGTAATAGCCTGCCGCATAGCCGCCACCAAAGATATGACCAAAGCTATGTTGGAAGCGATTAAATTCACTGACCGGCACCACAGCGACCTTATCGCGGATCTGATCCAAGGTGTGCTGCACCTGCGCGCCCAATGTGGGATCGAAATCCAGATGCAGGTGGAAATCAAACAGGGAAAATTCCAACTGACGCAGCATCTGCATAGCACTTTGGAAATTCTTCGCCGCCATCATCTTGTCCAGCATCGATTGTGGTAGTGGCTCTCCGGTTTCAAAATGGCCAGAGATAAACGCCAATGCTTCCGGCTCCCAGCACCAGTTTTCCAAAAACTGACTGGGCAACTCTACAGCATCCCAAGGTACGCCATTAATACCAGAGACGCCGGCCGTTTCCACTTTAGTGAGCATATGGTGTAAACCGTGGCCAAATTCATGGAACAAAGTAATCACTTCATCATGGGTAAACAGCGCTGGCTGACTACCGACTGGGCCACTGAAGTTGCAGGTCAGGTAGGCCACAGGGATCTGCAGTTCATTGGCTTCGGTACGCCAACGCGCCTGACATTCATCCATCCAGGCTCCACCCCGCTTGCCTTCACGAGCAAACAGATCGAGGTAGAAGCTACCTTGCAAGCTGCCATCAGCATTGAAAATATCAAAGAAACGTACATCTTTATGCCAGGTGTCGACGCCTTGGCGCTCAACGATATCCACGGCAAACAGGCGCTTTGCGACTTCAAACAGGCCGCTGACCACGCGGTTTTCCGGGAACCAAGGGCGTACCGCCTCAGCATCAATGGCATAAGTATGTTGCTTCAGCTTTTCCGAGTAATAGGTCAGATCCCAAGCCTCGGCGTTTTCAACACCGTGTTGCTGTTTGGCGTATGCCCGAAGCTCATCCAGCTCTTTCTGCCCCTGAGGCTTAGAGCGCTCAGCCAGGTCATTGAGAAAGCCCAGTACCTGGTCACTCTTCTCCGCCATTTTGGTGGCCAGCGAGTATTCGCCATAGTTGTCAAAACCTAACAGGCGTGCTTTTTCGTGGCGCAGGGCAACAATCTCATCCATTACCTCGCTGTTGTCCCACTTACCGGCGTTGGGGCCTTGATCAGAAGCTCGCGTAGCGAAGGCCACGTAGATCTCTTTACGTAGCTCCCGGTTGTCACAGTAGCTCATCACGGGCAAATAACAGGGGAAATCTAGGGTCAGCAGGTAACCCTCTTGTTCTTTTGCCGCAGCGGCCTGCTGTGCAGCCGCTAACGCCGTGGGAGGTAAGCCCGCCAGCTCAGATTCATCGGTGATCAACTTGCTCCAGCCACGGGTAGCATCAAGCAAATTATTGGAAAACTGCGAGCCCAACTCACTGAGTCGAGTACTGATCTCAGTAAAGCGCTTCTTCTTATCCTCGGGCAGAGCAACACCCGCTAGCTCGAAGTCACGTAACGCCTGCCGGATCACCTCTTGCTGCGCTTGGCTCAAGCTGGCGAACTGCGCGCTGTTAGCGACACGCTGATAGGCATCAAACAAGCCCTGATGCTGTCCAACCCAACTGCCATATTCGCTGAGTAACGGTAAACAGGAGTCATAAGCGTCACGCAGTTCGGGGGTATTTGCCACACCATTGAGGTGTCCCACCGGCGACCAGGCACGACTGAGTTTGTCATTCACTGTATCCAACGGTGTGATCACCGCTTCCCAGCTCTGCTCTTGGCTGCTGGCGACCTGCTCCACCACTGCTTTACAGTCAGCGATCAACTGCTCAACGGCAGGCTTAACATGCTCAGGCTTAATCTCGCTAAAACGTGGCAGGCCGGAAAAGGATAACAACGGGTTGGTCATGGATGATCCCTGATCTGATAAAGAGTCTAAAGGGGGTTATCGGGGTTTAAAGGCCTCTTTTCAAGTCAAGCCGTGACATTTGTCATGACCGACTGGTGACAGCTGTGGCTAACGACAAATAATGCGGTGATGAATACTTCACTTACCCAGCCAAAACGGCATACAAAAAACGGATTTGAAAAAAGAGGACCAATGAACAAGCGTGAACAATTAACCACAACGGTTTACTGCCATAACGATTTAATCCACAGCGTCGATTTTCATTCAGCGCCAGTCGGGCTAGTATCCATAGTTAAACGCAACCCTTTGTTGGAGAACATATGAGCAAGCATTTCGACTTTATTGCTATTGGCGGCGGCAGTGGCGGCATAGCAACGGCGAACCGTGCTTCGATGCGTGGCATGAAATGCGCCATTGTCGAAGCCAAATTTCTGGGTGGTACCTGTGTCAATGTCGGTTGCGTACCCAAAAAAGCGATGTGGTTCGCAGGCCAGATCGCCGATGCATTCAAATACGCCCCTGACTATGGCTTTGACGCCACGGTGAAGGGTTTAGACTGGGGCAAGTTAGTGGCCAGCCGCGAAGCTTATATCTCGCGTATTCATGGTTCCTATGATCGTGTACTTGGCAATAACGGCGTAGCGGTAATTAATGGTTTTGGCCGTTTTGTTGACGCCCATACCATTGAAGTGGATGGCGAAACCTATACCGCTGATCATATCTTGATCGCCACCGGCGGTCGGCCCCAGATCCCTGACGTACCGGGTGCTGAATTAGGTATCGACTCTGACGGCTTCTTTGCGCTAACAGAGCAACCAAAGCGAGTTTTAGTTGTGGGTGCAGGCTACATTGCCGTTGAGATTGCCGGGGTCTTTAATGCCCTTGGCAGTGAAACCCACCTCGCCGTGCGCAAACATAAGCCACTGCGTAATTTCGACCCGATGCTCGCTGATACACTGGTAGAAGTGATGGCAGAAGACGGCTTGAACCTGCATACCGATGCCACACCCAAAGCTGTCCATCAGCATGATGACGGCAGCTTAAGCATGGAAACCGAGAGTGGCGAGATGATTGGCCCCGTGGACAGCCTGATCTGGGCAATTGGTCGAGACCCAGCCACAGACAATATCAATCTAAAAGCCGCAGGTATTAGTCTCGACAGCCGTGGCTATATCCCGACAGATAAATTTCAGAATACTGAGATCGCCGGTATCTATGCGGTCGGCGACAATACGGGCCGCGCGCAGCTTACCCCTGTCGCCGTTGCCGCCGGACGGCGTTTGGCTGAACGCCTGTTCGATGGTCGCGAAGGCTTACATCTGGATTATGAGCAGATCCCCACCGTGGTATTTAGTCACCCGCCGATAGGAACCCTAGGATTAACCGAGCCTGAAGCGATAGAGATCCATGGTGAAGAGAATATCACTGTGTATAACTCGCAGTTCACCGCCATGTATTCGGCACTGACAGAGCACCGTCAACCGACCAAAATGAAATTAATCTGCTTAGGCGAAGAGCAAAAAGTGATTGGTATTCATGGCATCGGTTTTGGTATGGATGAGATCCTGCAAGGCTTTGCCGTGGCGATGAAGATGGGGGCAACCAAAGCTGACTTTGATGCCACGGTGCCGATCCATCCCACCAGTGCGGAAGAGTTTGTTACGCTGTCACCACAGGTATATCGCTAACCACGATACGATCGAAAAAGCCGCCAGACTGGCGGCTTTTTTAAACCCATCGACAGCAAGTCTCAGGTCAGCTTTGGCGCTTAAATATTTGCCCAAACAACACTACTAATGGCAACGCAACCGCTGCCTGCGCCCACCATGGACGAGCGGGTTCAAACAGGATCCAACTGGCAAACATTAGCACCTCACTCCATGCCAAAAGTTTAATTAGCCGCTTACCACAAACACTGATCTCACTAAGTAGGCTAATCACCACAGACCAAGCCAATGCTGTAAACGAAATAACCACCGCGGCAAGTAAAAAACCGGTGGCATGACTCGCGATGAGCTGGGATCCCAATACTGCCGCACCAAAGCACAGCGCCAAGTAGTGGCTGATGGTTTGTGTTTTTAACAGTTGTTGCCGAACATCATGCAGCAGATGATGAATTGTTTGACGCCAATGGGCCGAGGTACGAAAGGTGGCAGCCATGGTTCACTCCTTGAATACGCCGCTGTGCGTTAATTGAACACCTTGTTCATTTACTACTCTAGAACGCCGTTAGATCATTCTCAAGCGATATTCGACTAATTTATGCCTCTGGTCTTGATGTCGTGAACCATTTCGCATTATGCAAAGTTCCAACAAACCGGGTAGATGCCATACTCAATAGTGTCGTTCATCAGGAGAAGCTGAATGTCATCGCCACTGCGCGCTCCTCGCCTGCTAGAAACCCTACGAGAGGGATTGTGCCTGTTCGAGTTTTTGGCTCTGCTCATCTCTTGGCCGTGGCTAAAGCGCGCCCATACCAAGATCAACAAGCGCCGGACGATTTTGGTGATCCCCGGTTACACCGCCTCAGACAAAACAACCTGGTGCTTAAGATTGTTCTTACGTCAACTTGGTTATTGTGCGGAGGGCTGGCAACAAGGCCGTAATCATGGCCGTGTTGAGCAACTATTACCTGCTTTGGAACAACGTTTATTGGCGATCAGTCATCGCGATGGTGAAGCGCCGGTCTTACTGGGCTGGAGTCTCGGCGGGTTTCTCGCAAGAGAGCTAGCCAGAACACTACCGCAACATGTATCGCAGGTGGTTACGCTAGGGACGCCCGTTATCGGAGGTCCTAAATACACCATAGTTGCCCGTCATTATCGCAGCTGGGGCTACTGTCTCGATGAGCTGGAGCAAACCATCGCACTGCGCAATCAACAGGCATTCAGCATGCCCGTGATCGCGCTATATAGTCGCTACGATGGCATTGTCCATTGGCGTGCTTGTCTCGACCAACTCACCACAACGACACACTACCCCGTCACAGCCACCCATATCGGTTTAGTCGGATCACCCTGGGTGTTTATAAAAATCGCCCGACTGTTAGGTGATCATTGAGGAGAGCGAAGAACGCCCCCTTGAGCAACAGATCAATTTAACGAGGGTAGTTCAGAGCCTACCTTTGCCACCAATGAATCCACCGCAGCGGATGGGCTATCCAGCACCATCTCAGTATCGGTTGTCAGTGTCCAAACCGCTTCTTCAGTTGCCACATCAAACAAAGCCGATTCAGCGCGCATAACAAAGGTCTCATAACTCGTCGCAGGAATGCGTGCATATCGGTAGCTCTGATAGAAATAGCCATACCAACCGCGATAGGTATCAACGCCTACCACGCGAAGATGCGCGGGAACATAGGTGGTTATGGTTTCTTGGCCAACAGGGCGCACCAGCAATACCCCATCAATCCCATCCTCGGCAAGTCGCTTAACCACTTCCTCTCTCTCCATCTCATGTAAACGAGGATAGAGCTCAGACGACAATGAGGTCTTTACCCCTTCGCTGGCGAGCGAATCGGCCAAGCCTTTTTCGAGAAAGTATTGATAAGCGGGATCATAGATCACGCCAACCACCAGCACATGGGTAAATGGTTTATGCGGGTTGGGATCCTGCCACTGCTCAACCTGCTTAGTACTTTGAACGGCACATCCACTCAGCAACAAATACAGCGAGGTAACAACAATGGCGCGATAGAGAGTGATCACAGGTCACCTAAGTTAAAGGATGGCGTAGCCATCACTTTAGCCCGCGCAGCTGCGTTATACCAATAGATTCATTCGGTTAGTCACAAGAGACTCGACATCCAGACGCGGCACTCTCTTCACTCAACGCCAACAAGCGTATCACTTCAACCGCGTCCGTTATCGGCACTGGCGCTGGTGCCTGCCCGCGTATCGCATCCAATAGCTGCTGATAAAAGCCAAGATAATCACCATGCAAGGTAGCGACCGGCTGATGTTCAGTGGCAAAGTAGAGCTGCCCCCATAACGCTTCGGCTTCAATACCAAAGCTAGATGCCTGTGGATCCATACCGCTTTTCAGCGCGTCTTCTTGCGGATCTAATCCCGATTTCAGGTAGGTGGCCAATTCGCCTTGTAACGTAAATCGAGGATTAGCCGCAGCCATATAAGGGGAAGCACACAACACCACCTCTTTATCGGCGTAATGCAACTGCAGCTTAAAGTAATCCACAGCCTTCGCTGCTGGACGCAATGCTCTGAGGGTGGCGGTTAAATGGCTTGGTTGACCAAACAGCTGTAACGCTTGATCCAGCAGGTGCGGGCCGAGATCCCAAAAGATACCGCTGCCCTCACCACCATTTTCCCGCCAGCGATCCCGCGGCTGTGGACGAAAGCGGTCGAAGTGACTTTCAAAATAGTGCGCCTTGCCAAGGCTGCCATCGGCGACTAGTTTTTTCACCGTCAGGAAGTCACCATCCCAACGACGATTCTGAAACGGTACTAATAGGCGCTCCTGCGCCGCCGCAAGTTGCTGCAGCGCGACAGCATCCACATAATTAGTCGTCAGCGGTTTTTCCAACAACACATGTTTACCGGCCGCTAACGCGCAGCTAGCCAAAGGGGCATGACTATCGTTCGGACTGGTGATGATCACCAAATCAAGATCTTCATGGCCACAAAGCGCATGATGATCTGACAGCACCTCAACATCCGGTAACAACTGATGCACTTTAGCGGCATCAGAACTACTAACGGCACGGATCTCCACCGCCTCCGTCGTTGCCAACGAACGTAAAAAGGGCACATGAAATGTTTGTGCCGCGTAGCCAAAACCAACAATGCCGACCCTAATGTTACTCACGATAATCTACCTTGTTCATTCATCCGCCGAGTCGCTCCAGTGTAACGCTAAACCATGGGTATCAATATGCCAACGTCACCGCATAAAAAAAGCCCATGTCAGAACGACATGGGCTTTTGCAAACGCGAATGGTGCATTACTGCGCTTGCTCAGCCTGCCGAATACGCTCTTCGCTAGGCGGATGACTGGACAGATAATCTAACCAGCTATCGCTATTGGGATCCTGAGAGGGCAGCTCGTCCTCCTCTATACCTTCTGATAATAACGCCTGATGTTTTGCCATCATCTTGCGCATCACATCGGCAAACAGCGTCGGAGGAAGACCATTGGCTTTGAGAAACTCAAATGCGTAACTATCAGCATCGCGCTCAAAATCCCGAGAGTAAGCGGAGCTGATGATATAGGTCGGCAACGCCGCAAACAGATCACCAAATGCCGATGCATCCCCCACCACCAACACGGCAATCACCGCAACGGTAGAACCCTGTAAGGTCTGGCGTAAACTATGCCGTTCAACCACATGGCCAATCTCATGACCGAGTACAGCTAATAGTTCTTCGTCACTGTCCACCAGCTCAACCATCTGATCGGTAAACACCAGCGTGCCATCAGGCAAGGCAAACGCGTTCGCGCCAATCTCTCCACCATCGCGAAGTAACACCCTAAAGGTGTATTCACTATCGCTAGGCAGATAAGGTGCAAACAGATCGTGCAACTGCTGCTGCCGCACATCTGACAGTTTACTTTCACTCAATAAACTACGATCCAGTAGCGCTAAAGTCGTCTCACTTGAGTGATCTAAAACAGTGGCAGGAAGTTGATATGCCACCACCTTGGATGCGCCGGGAATGCCATAACTAACCATCCACCAACAAAACAGCGCCACCAAGATGACACTTGCCAGTACAAACTTGGTATGACTCTCAAGGAAGTTGAGAAAACGATTGCCACTATCTCGACCAAACGCAGCCAACCATTGATCAATGGCGTCATTGTCTGTGGTTTCAAAGCGGCCACCGTCCGGCAGATCGATATAGCGCGGTGTATTCCCAATACGCGGAGAGACCGTCACCTCAGCTAAACTACATTGACCTAAATGACGGCTATCAACCGCTAGCAGTTGCAGCGAACCATCGGCGCCAGTGCGCATGGTGGCGAGCGTCTGTGCCGATGACTCGCCATCATAGTAGGTGCCAGCAATCATGCTCACAGACCTAGCTCGATATCAAAAACGTCACCGATCTCTTCACCAATCGCATTGCCGGCATCAATCTGCGCAGCAACAAAACTGTCCAAATCATTCCCTTCCAGCACTAGGGTTTCAGCCCGATAACGCACCAAATTACAAATCACCCAAGGGATAGCGAAACCAAGAGTGACGATGATCAGGAGCGCATTAAGCAGATAGAGTTTGGTTAACGCTTTGGCATCCAACTGGCTCTTGAATTTGTTCTCTTTTAACTTGGTATTGTTGAACAACAAATTACCCAAGCGAGCGTTGACAAACGCTTTGACGAAAGTGAAGCCAATGATACCCACCAAGACAGTAATGCCTGTACCAATTGTGGCCACAGCAGGTGCATCGAAGGCCGCACCCGCAAAGCTCAAGCCGCCGAGCACAAACAAGCCGATATAGAGAACGGTGGCAATCAGCATCGCCATCAGAAACGTGATGTAGTATTCACCCACATCTAACTTTGCTTCAAACGGCGCGTCGCCATATTTTGTGTTATTCACCAAATACTTATTCAACTGGCGGATCCACCATGGAAAGGCGATACCGAAGCTAAAGAGCACTGCCAGATAACCCAAGACAAAATTGCAAAATGCGGAGCCGTAACTGCCAGTGAAATCGAAGCGGATATTCCTAAACGCTGTGTTTCTCATATTAAAACGCAAACTGCGGTTAATGATCCAAGGCGATAAGAATAGAAACAACGGGATGGAAACCACCATAGTTTCCACAGGAAACTGCTGGTTTAAAAAGAAAAAAGCGACAAAAAGCACTACGGCGATGATACGCCCTTTGAGGATCGTCACAGGGTTGGCGAGATACTGAAAACTGCCACCAGCCACCTGCATGTTGCCGTAAAAATACTGATGTGTACGTACCTTGGCCCAAGCGGCATAAATACCTAAGGTCAAGATGGTCAAAACAATATTAACTATCCAGATACGAAAAAATTCACCACCAAGACCATGGAAGCTAAAGGGGTGGCTCTCAAACTCAATCGCGGCTTCGGTAGGGGTAGCACTGACCGTTGACGTTGCTGCCGTCAAATCGGCCTCAGGGGTATTAGGGGACTGTTCCATCACTTACTGCTCCTTTTTACAAACATCTTTCATGGATGATCTTCAGTTCATCCATTCCTAATGGAAATATCCCGCCTATGCTACCGAAACAAAGCGGCACTGTTGATTAGAAAATTATCAAATCGAGAATTTAAGCAAATAAAACGGGGCAAAACTCACCTATCCTTAAGCCTAAGTTACCTTTGTCTGTCCGCTTGCTAGAGCAGCTATCGACCAAACTGCTGCCAGATCATGGCCACAGGCGATTCAAGCCAAACAGCCACATTCATTGATGCTCGCCAAAAACAGTTAAGAGGTTGAGCAAGTAAACGTCAGGAGTAGCCTATGCGGCTCATATTACTTTTGCTCAGTGCACTGCTGCTGTTCAACGTCTCTGCAGGGGGGCTATTGGCCAAGCAAGTGCTCCCCAAAGTAGAGGTCAGCAATAAAGGTCAACTTACCATCACAGCAAAAAATGATGTGAAGTATCAAGACTGGAACAGCACAATGCTCACTGGCAAAGCCAGATTGGTGCTACACATCGCCTCAAAAAAGAGCGCCAACGATATCAATCTCGAGGCGATGCAAGCCGTAACTGATGCCAAGCTAGACCCACACTATTTTCAGACCACCACCATAGTTAATGGCAGCGATTCCGTTTGGGGCACAGCTAAATTTATCCGCAAGTTGTTGGAAGAGCGTACCTTACAAGAGCCCGGTGCGCGCTTTGTACTAGATAACCGCGGCCGCGTCAGGAAAGCATGGGGTCTGCAAACCGGTGATTCCGCCATATTGATCGTTGACGCAAACAATCAACTGCTGTGGCATAAAGAGGGCAAACTGGATGTACTGGATATCGAAGGCATACTGGAGATCATTCGCGCAGAGATAACACGATTGACCAAAGCATCAGGCACCAGCTAAATAGCTAGTGCCGGAACGCTCTGACCAATAGTTACGTGATGCGCTACAACAGCGAACGCGGCGTTACAAACCACCCAAACGATCTGCGAGTATTTTGTAACGCTTAACATCCTCTTCATCAAACAGAGGATTTTCACCGTCAGCTTCTTTCGGCACTAACAGTTTTTCACGGGCAAGACGTTCAACTCTAACTTCGGAAACTTTTAAGAATGCGGCGACATCGGCCACAGACATCATCTGCGACATAGGTAACTCCATAGGCAGCGTAGTAATAACTTCGGTGTACTAATTAAAGCTCGAACTGCCGAAGTTTGCGAATAGCAGGCAGTCATCTATTGGAGCTACCTCACTTAGTGGGCTCAACTATGCGCTGGGCATAGCAAAAATCTCAAGTAGATTGAGTGCGTTATGTGATCCAGCAAGAGTAGTCCAAGGCATCAGTGAGCTGATAATATCAACAGGTGAAAATCTCCGAGGTTACTTATTGCAAGCGATTAACGCCAAAGACCCAGCTCGCGCCGTTCTTTTTGCGCTCACAGCTGTATTACTCTGGTCGACAGTGGCCACCGCATTTAAGTGGTCACTGCAAACGCTGTCACCAGCACAGCTGGTGTTTCTTGCTGCGTTATTCTCCTCCCTGTTTCTCGGCATAGTCGTTGGCTGGCAAAAGAAGCTGCATCTATTGGTCTCCACCTTCCTGCAACGTCCCTTGCAGTTTGCTTTGCTCGGTGCGATCAACCCATGTTTGTACTATTGGGTGTTGTTTGAAGCCTACGACCGACTTCCCGCACAACAGGCACAAACCCTGAACTACACTTGGGCGATCACCTTAACCCTGCTCTCTGTCCCTCTGTTAAAACACCGCGTCACCAGACCACAATGGCAGGGTGCGGCGCTCGGTTACTTCGGTGCCGTGATCATCGCTACCCGAGGAGATCTGCTGGCATTGCAGTTTGATTCCACCCTCGGCGTGCTATTGGCGTTAACCAGTACCCTGCTCTGGTCCATCTACTGGATCTTTAACGCCCGCCATCAAGCAGATCCGGTGGTGAGTTTGCTGCTCTGTTTTATCATTGGTACGCCTTGGTGTGCAGTATTAGCGGGCTATCAAGGCGCCCTATGGCCTGACGACTGGCGTGGTTGGCTAGGGGCTGCGTATGTTGGCCTGTTTGAAATGGGGATAACCTTTATCCTCTGGCTTACCGCCATGCGCCTTACAGACAGCGCCGCCCGCGTTGGTAATCTGATCTTTCTATCACCATTTTTGTCACTGCTGTTTATCTACGGCTTACTTGGGGAGGCGATCCATCCCGCCACCTATATTGGACTGGCGTTTATCGTCTGTGGCGTGCTAGCCCAGCAATGGCGACGAAACTGATCTCAGGCTTAAGTTGAAGCCAACGGTGTCACAATATCGTCATACAATCGCTCTATGATCACCGCACCTGGAACCTCTGGAAGGTTGTTTGCTGCCAACACCCCCTGTCGCCGTAGCAAACATTTGGGGACAACTCATTACCCTATCCTCAGCTGGATGAACGTCTGAGAGCAAGCTTATGCCTTGTTATCAGACGTTTTTTTTATTAATCCGACTACACTTAACAGATTCCGGTCCAACGTATCACTTTATGAACTATCAATTTCCAAAGGACTTTATCTGGGGCAGTGCGACAGCTGCCATTCAAATAGAAGGCGCTGCCAGCGAAGCAGGCAAAGGACCATCGATATGGGACGATTACTGCCAACAACACCCCGAACGGATCTTTCAACAAGCCAACCCCGCCATTGCTTGTGACCACTACCATCGCATGCCTGAAGATGTGGCGCTAATACAGCAAATGGCTCATAACGGTTACCGTTTCTCACTCTCTTGGCCACGTTTATTACCCCAAGGCACGGGGGCACTCAATAGCAAAGGGGTGGCATTTTACGATAGATTAATTGATCGGCTCTTAGCCGCCGGTATTGCACCTAACGTCACCCTCTATCACTGGGATCTGCCGCTTGCGCTGGCGCAGCAGGGCGGCTGGGGAAATCGCCAAACCGTTGATCACTTTGTGGCCTACGCCGAGCACTGTTTCCGCTTATATGGCGATAGGGTGCCCCATTGGGCGACGATTAACGAACCTGCTTGGAGCATACTCAACGGTTACGTAACAGCACTGCACCCGCCCTGCGTACACAGCTATAAACAAGCGATTCAAGCAGCCCATCACATGCTCTGTGCCCATGCCCTCACGATACAAAAATATCACCAAGGCGATCACAACGGACAGATAGGCATAGTGCTCAATATGTCGACCGTCTACCCCGCAACGCAATCAAGTCAGGATCGAGCCGCAGCACAATTGGCTGATGGTGCGCTCAACCGCTGGTTTATCGACCCTGTGCTGCTGGGTCGTTACCCCGAAGATATTTGGCAATACTATGCCGACTGGGATCTGTTACCCGAGCATTCCGGTGAAGAGTTAGGCTGGTTTACCGAAGACAGCATCGATTTTATCGGCGTTAATTATTATTACCCGCACTATGCCAGCGGTGATGCCACAACCACTCAGTTTCATCTCAATACCACAGGTGAAAATGATCCACAGCAAGATTGTGTCTTTTCCATCAAGGGTGCCTTCAAGTTTGTCAAAAACCCGCAAGGGCGTTACACCGATTGGGATTGGGAGATCTACCCGGAAGGACTGCTCCAGCTTCTGCAGCGGGCCGAAAGCTACCGTCCGGGGATCCCCGTCTATGTCACCGAGAATGGTATCGGCTTACAAGATCAGTTGGATTTTTCTCCTTCGCTGCCAGTACAGCAACATGTCGATGATCAGGAGCGTATTGATTTCGTTGCCGAGCATCTAAAGGTGATCCACCAAGCGCTGGCGGAAGGTGTCAATGTGAAGGGCTACTATATGTGGTCATTGATGGATAATTTCAGCTGGATCAACGGTTACAAAAAACGTTACGGCTTTCTCTACATCGACCGCGACAATAACCTGCAACGTTATCGCAAAAAATCCTCATACTGGTACCAAAGTGTGATAGAAAACAATGGCTTTTAGTTTGCAACACAAAGGAGTTGAACAATGGAAGAACAGTTAGAACAAAGCATGGATCAAGGGGTCACCCTGCTGACCACCCTGACCGAGAAAGCGATAGAAGTTGCTGTACTTTATGGCCCGAAGCTACTGCTGGCCATAGTGGTACTGTTTGTCGGCCTGTCGGTGATCAAGGGGATACTAAAGGTGATGGACGCCGCCATTGGCCGCGCCAAAGTAGAACCAACGCTAGCAAGCTTTCTACACAGCATCACGTCGGTGATCCTGAAAACCATACTGATCATCATCTTCGCTTCAATGATTGGTGTTGAAACGGCATCTCTTATCGCGATGCTGGGTGCTGCAGGTCTAGCCATCGGTTTAGCCTTACAGGGGAGCCTGGCGAACTTTGCCGGCGGCGTATTGATCCTGCTGTTCAAACCTTTCAAAGCGGGAGATGTGATCGACGCTCAGGGTTTTGTTGGACGCGTAAAAGAGATCCAGATCTTCAACACCATCATGCTCACCATGGATAATCAAAAGGTCGTGATCCCTAATGGCATGTTGTCGAACGGCTGCGTAAAGAACCTGTTTAGCGAAGCGACCCGCCGTGTCGATCTCACCTTTGGCATCAGCTATCAAGATGACATCGCTCAGGCAAAGGGTATTTTGGATGCACTGGCGATAGAGGATGAGCGCGTACTCACGGATCCGGGCCATGAAGTTTATGTCAGCGCCCACGCCGACAGTTCGGTCAACCTGCTGTTGCGCGTCTGGGTTAAATCCGATGACTATTGGGCTGTGCACTTCGGTTTAATTGAGCAGGTGAAACTGGCGTTTGATAAAGAGAATGTCACCATTCCGTTCCCACAACGAGATGTGCATCTGCATCAGGTGAATAGCTAATAGCAGAAATACCACTTTCTCTCGCCAACGGGAGAAAGTGGTCGCACTATTTTTACCGAAAAAGCGTAACCAGTGGAGGCTAACGTGAGCGAACAAACCAAAGATACCGTTACCGACCGTCAACTGGTGATTGATACGCTGAATCGACTGCGCCCAGCCGATCTATTGGACTTTCAATTCGGCATTGGCAGCAAACCCAGGCTCAAATGCAAACTGATTGGCTACGAAGAGACCAAGTATATCGTTGTCGCAATCCCGGAGTTAGCCAGGGTCAGTTACAAAGATCAGCTAACTCTTGGTAATGGCTGTATCGTTCGTGCAATTATCGAAGGGGATGCCGGTCAATGCATCGCTTTCAAATCCACCATAAACGGCGTCATCAATCACCCACAAGCATTGCTGTTCGTCGACTATCCAAAACAAGTGCAGATGTTCAGCCTGCGTAACCAAATACGTATTACTACCCACGTACCAGCCACCTTGATATACACCACCACTGACGCAGCGGGTAAAGATGAGTCTACCGAGGCGTTTCACGGTACCATTATTGACCTATCCGTTGGCGGTTGCCGACTTAAACTGCCTTGGCATCTTGGTCAGGGCCGCCTATCAGCGCAAGAGGTGCTGGTAAAGATCCTCTTTCCATCACGCCCCGATGAGCCGTTATTGATTGAAGGGGAAGTGAAGAGCCAAAACCGCCACGACGGTAAGCATATTACCCTAGGGATAAAATTTGGTGAGATCCAGGAGTTGATCGAGCTGTTTAATCAGTTAGGCATAGAGGAGAATGATATCAGCTAAACATCCCTCTCCTCGTGGCTCGAGTTACTCCGCCAACGCAGCTTCAATGGCAGAGGTCATCTGCTCTGGCTTAGTCGCCGTCGCAAAACGTTTAATCACCTTGCCCTGCCGGTTGACCAAGAATTTAGTGAAGTTCCATTTAATCCGTTCGCTACCCAGCAGCCCTTTGGCATTCTTTTTAAGATAAGCAAACAGCGGTGCAGTATTGTCTCCATTCACTTCAATTTTGCTAAACAGTGGAAAGCTGATGTGGAAATTGAGATCGCAAAACTGAGCGATCTCGACATCACTGCCTTGCTCTTGGCTACCGAACTGGTTACAGGGAAACGCCAACACCTCAAACCCTTGTGCAGCGTACGTTTTATATAGATTTTCCAAGCCCTCATATTGCGGCGTAAAGCCGCACGCGCTGGCGGTATTAACAATCAACAGCACTTTGCCCTGATAGTCAGCCAGTGAGACAGTCTCACCACGATTATTGGTGGCTTCGAAGCCGTAAAGATCACTCATTTAGCTGTGCCTCATCAATAAATGAAAACAGTGGATACAGCCAAGCTAACAGGTCGGATCACTTTGCGCAAACGGGACACTGTGGATCTTTATTGATGCTGAAGTTATGCCACTGCAGGGTTTTACCATCAAATAAACGGAGCTGATGTAAGCTAGTTAACGGCTGCCCCAGCAGCGCCTTAACGGCTTCTAACGCCTGCAAGCTACCCATCACACCCAGCAAAGGCCCCACCACACCACTGTTACTGCAATTGAGCCGCGGTGCATCGGTCGTTTCAGGGTACAAGCAGTGATAGCAAGGCGCATCGCAGTCAGTATGGTCAAACGCACTCAGTTGACCCTCAAACCGGATCGCCGCCGCCGTAATCAGGAGCACACCATGCTGGCGACACACACGATTAACCGCGTGACGAGTAGCGAAATTATCGCTGCAATCCAACACCAGATCGACCTCGGGAATATATTCATTCAGCATCCCTTCATCGAGATGTTCGGGGATCGCCTCCAGCATGATCTCGTCATTCAATTGCTGCAGTGTCTGCTGCGCTAAGTCGACCTTGTCTTCGCCGATATCATCGCTGCGATAAAGGATCTGCCGCTGCAAGTTACTGAGATCAAGCTGGTCACCATCGGCTAACAATAATCTGCCAACTCCCGCGGCTACCAAGTATTGCGCCACCGGACAGCCTAACCCACCCATACCGATGATAAGCACACTGGCGGCTTTCAATTTTAACTGACCCGCCTCGCCAATATCATCGAGCAGGAGGTGGCGGCTATAGCGAAGCTGTTCTTGGTTGGTGAGCATAATGACTAAGCTGTATCGCTGTAATTGGGGGGATCAAGATAACCAATCAAGCTCAGGCTGGCTAGCGGAGTCCGAGGCAACGCACTCGGATGGTTTCATTGGCACTGGAAAAGCGAAAACGATTAGCGAAAAACGGTTCGCCATCAATATGCGCCGGGATCCGCGTTTCTGAGCGGATCTCTAGGGTGTCCAAGTTGACTTGTTGCACCTCAGGAGCAGAGACATGCGCCCCTTTAGCGACTTTGAACATCATCGGCAGGCGTGACCAGGTACCCATAGGCGCCAAACGTATTAAAGACAGTTCATTGTTCTGCAGACTGGCATTCGGCGCCACCTTGTAACCACCGCCACTGAATGCGCTGTTAGCCACCGAACACATGAGAAACTGTTCGTCACTCTTCCACTTACAATTTACAAACTTAGCGCGGTGCGGGTGATAGCCAAATAGGCTACCTAAAATAGCACTGTGGTAAGCAGCGCGGCGGCCGCCACGACGCCCTGCCACTCGATGGGCGACAAAGCCTTCAAACCCTAATCCGACCGAAGTGAGAAAGTAGCTGCCATTGCAGCGTCCCAGCGGCATATCCTGAGTCGGGGTAAACAGGGCAATATCTATCTGCTCAGTCTCGCAGGTACCCAGCTCAAGCGAACGCACCAGGTCATTACCGCTACCAGCAGAAACAAAGCCAATATTGAAATCCAGATGGGGTAAACGATTGATAATTTGATGGGCGGTACCATCACCACCAACGATCACCAAGTTAGTGACTCCGGCGTCAGCAGCATGTTTTAACTGGGTTGCGAGATTCTCCAAAGCATAGCAGTGCAACAAGCGGCCTTTATGACCCGATTGTTCGATTCGTTGCATTACTCGCTTTGCCAGGCTGAGCGCCTGACCACTGCCACTGAGTGGATTAACAATCACCGCATACATCGATTTGCCCCAGTTAACTAACGTCAAACCTCCTTTTCGACGTAGCTTAAGTCCCTAAAACTGAAAGGAATTGATAGTTCTTTTTTTAGGGTTTCAGATTATATGCCGTTTTTTTCACCACTTAGAGGCGCTGATCACATTTTATTAACATGGTTTTAAAATAAGTTCATTTGCTGACGTTATTTTCTTTCAGATCAAGAAAGTGGCGGAAACAAGATGTAACAAGACGAGGCCTACAGCCGACAGGTATAATGACCGTGTTGATGCGCTTACTTGGCCAGTGATCTATGAATTTTTCCGACTATTCCCACTACGACGCTCTGATTTTCGATATGGACGGCACGCTGCTCGACACCATGGCGTTGCATGAACAAGCCTGGCGCGACACCTTAACCTTTATCGATCTGCCAGTACTGCCAGAACTAATGCGCTCATTGGTCGGGTTGCCGACCCTGCGCACCATGGAGATCATCGCTGAGACCGCCGGTATCGCAGCGCGTGATTTCACACCGGGCGTCGGCTTTAAGCAACAACGGGTGGATGCGCTCATGCTGCAAGGCGTCGCCACCACGCCGATCGTCGATATTGCCCACTATTACTTAGGCAAAAAACCACAAGCGGTCGGTACTGGCTCAGGTACAGAAGAAGCCCACAGCTTATTGAAAATCGCCGGGATCGCCGAGCTGTTTTCTGTGGTGATAGGTGCGGATCGGGTCACCAGACACAAACCTGATCCAGATACTTTTTTACTGGCGGCACAAGAGTTAGCCGTAGATCCGAAACGTTGCGTGGTGTTTGAAGATGGCGATGCTGGCATTGACGCCGCACGGGCAGCGGGAATGGATGCTGTTGATATTCGAGCCTTTTGGCAGCCAAAACCCGGCTACTTTGAATAAAGTAACGGGGAAAATGTTACTCCGGGAGTCCGTCCTGCCATAGCAGCGGGATTAGGTCATCTTTGTTCTCAACCAAGTCTGCCAGTGTGTACTGATCCAGCACTTCAAGAAACGCATCAACAGCGCGCGTTAAGGCAAATTTGAGACGGCAGGCGGGCGTTAAACAGCACGCAGGAGACTGGCAATCAATACCATCCAGTGCGCTCTCCAACGCTCTAACCACATCACCGATACAGACCTCTTCAGCGGCCAACCCCAGCTTTATACCACCGCCCTTGCCCCGGGTTGATGACACATAGCCGAGCGTGGCCAGCTTATGTATCACTTTCACCATATGATTACGGGAGACCTGATAGTGCGCCGAGACCTTGGCAATGCTGGTCTGCTTATCAGCCGGCAATAACGCCAGATAGATAAGTGTTCGCAAACCAAAGTCGGTGTAGGTGGTCAATCGCATAACTGGTCGTCACACAATGAAATAAGTGGAGTGCCATTATACCAGCTCAATACTCGATGACATCCACTTAACCGACGCCACCTGATTCCAATCAAGTCAACGCCCGATCCCAATCCTTCCACACCGGCTGAAAGCCCAAGCGACTAATACTGGCCGCCACCTGTTCTGGGCGGCGTTCGTCAGAGATCTCGAACTGTTCTAATTGTGGTTTAACCCCATCAGCGTAGCCGCCCGGTTGGGTTTGCGAAAACGCGCTCATGGTGGTAATCCCCAGCGGCAAGACTTGATCACGGAACGTCGCCGATTCTCTCGTCGACAGCGATATCTCCACTTGCGAATTAAGCAAACGATAAGCACAGATCAACTGCACCAACTGACGGTCGTTCATGATCGATTTTGGTTGCAGTCCTCCGGTGCAAGGGCGCAAACGCGGAAATGACAAGCTATAACGTGTTTTCCAGAACTGTTGCTCCAGATAGTGCAGGTGCGCAGCAACATGAAAGCTATCCACCCGCCAGTCATCTAAGCCAATCAGCGCGCCTAAACCAATTTTGTTGATACCGGCACGCCCCAAGCGTTCAGCGGTTGCAAGACGCCAATCAAAATCCCGCTTTTTCCCTTTGGTATGGTGCTCAGCATAAGTACGGCGATGATAGGTCTCCTGATACACCAACACGGTATCAAGCCCCAGACTGATCAGCTGTTCATACTCATCTTGCGCCAGCGGCTGCACTTCCATGGAGATATGGGAGAAATACTCTCGCAACAGCGGTAGCGCCTGGGCGAAATACGCCATCCCCACCTTACGTTCCGACTCGCCAGTGACTAACAACAGGTGGTCAAAACCCATCTGTTTAATCGCTTCCGCTTCACGACGCAGCTCCACCATATCAAGGGTTTTCCGGCGTATCGGGTTGTGCATCGAAAAACCACAGTAGGTGCAAATATTGCTGCACATGTTTGACAGGTACAGTGGAATATAGAGCTGAATGGTATTACCAAATCGCTGCCGAGTTAACTGAGCGGCTTGCTGTGCCATCTGTTCCAGAAACGGCTCAGCAGCAGGGGAGATCAGTGCCTGAAAATCATTCAGATCACGCTTAGGTTTAGCTAACGCACGCCGCACGTCAGCGGCGGTTTTGCCATTGATAGTGAGAGACAAATCATCCCAATCCCAATCGGCGATCAGCTCGGCAAAACTCACAGCGCCTCCAGCGGTTGATCCAGAAACGCAGTCAATGGGCTACTAGCCACTGCCGCAGATTGACGCCCGGCCAAACCCGCTTCATAGGCCATCCGTCCGGCCTCTACCGCCAGTTTAAATGCCCGAGCCATGGCGACCGGATCCGCGGCAACGGCAATGGCGGTATTCACCAGCACCGCATCAGCGCCCAGCTCCATCGCCAGGGCGGCATCAGATGGCGCACCGATGCCAGCATCAACCACCACAGGCACGTGAGCCTGCTCAATAATAATCTCTAAGAACTCTCGGGTACGCAGCCCTTGGTTCGAACCTATGGGAGATCCCAATGGCATGACTGCCGCACAACCCACCTCCTCTAGCCGTTTACACAGCACAGGATCGGCATGAACATAAGGCATCACCACAAAGCCCTGTTTCACCAACGTTTCTGCTGCTGATAGGGTTTCAATAGGATCTGGCAGTAGGTATTTGGGATCCGGATGGATCTCCAGCTTAACCCATTCGGTACCTAACGCCTCGCGCGCCAAATTGGCTGCAAACACCGCTTCTTCGGCGCTTTTAGCACCAGAGGTATTGGGCAGTAGTGACACACCCGCATCGATCAGAGGCTGCAAGATATCGTCATCACTGGCGTTAAAGTCCACCCGTTTCATCGCCATGGTGACCAACTCACTGCCACTGGCCAGCAATGCGTCGGTCATCCATTGACGACTGGCAAACTTACCGGTGCCGGAGAATAACCGACTGCTGAATTGCTTCTTCGCTATGCTTAACATGGTGTAATCTCACTGTTCAATTTAGCCACCGGCGATCGCCTTAAATAGCTGCAAATCTTCATCGCCAACCAACTCATGCAGATGCCACTGCGCCCTTGGTAATACCTGTTGATTGACTGCAATCGCCACCCCAAGGGTGTCGACTTCAGTTAACCGCAGCAGATCGGCGACGGTCGAGCTGACAGGGCAGTCCACCGCCTCACCGTTTACTTTTACAGTGATCATAAGCAGGCTCCTGCCACTCTATTTGTCTCAGCAACAGCCACAGGATCACCGGCAATATGCTGTAATTTCGCAATCATCGATTCCGCCACAGTGGCTTTAGTGATCGCACTGACTACGGCGAAGCTCCCCACCCCAGTGTTCATCACTGCGCTGGCGCGTTCGGCATCAATGCCGCCAATGGCCACCAGCGGCGTATTGGGTAGCAGTTGCACCTGCTGCGCCAGGCGAAATAGCCCCTGAGGCTGAGAAGGCATCTGCTTGGTTTGGGTGGCAAAGATATGGCCAAGCGCCAAGTAGCTAGGTCGCAACTGGGCAGCACGTAGCAGCTCATAGATACCATGGGTACTGATGCCCAAACGCAATCCAGCGCGCTTAATGGCTGCCAGATCGGCGGTTTGTAGATCTTCCTGTCCCAGATGAACACCATAGGCACCCAACTCGATAGCTAACTGCCAGTGATCATTTATAAACAGACGCGCTTGATATTGATGCCCAAGAGCCACTGCTGCCGCTATCTGCTGGCGCAGATCTGGCGACTGAGGATCCTTAATCCGCAGCTGCAATGTCTTAACGCCCGCCGCGAGCAAACGCGCAAGCCAAGCAACAGAATCGACCACCGGATATAGACCCAAGCGTTGCGGGCAAGGCGCAAAAGGTACTGGCGAGACCAACTCATCCGACGCTGTTAACTCAGCCAGCGATGCGCCAACCCGCGGCAACATAACGCTATCCGTTGGCCATCCCAAATGCTTTACAGGGCCGGCGCCAGCACCCAATGACACTGCCGCAGCTAAGCCCTGCTGCAGATAACCACGGGCAAACACCAGGGCATCTTCTAATGCATATCCTTGCGCCCAGATCGCCGCGATGGCGCTAGCCAAACTACACCCCGTACCATGGCCATGGGCGGTGTCCAAACGTGGCGCTGATAGATAGCGCTGACTGTCTCCATTGCTCCAATAGTCCAAACAGTGATCAGCCAGCAGTTGATAATGCCCACCTTTGATCAAGACCGACCCGACGCCCAGCGCCAGTAGTTGCTTGATCACGGGTTCAGGTAGCACACCATCTTGCAATGCCATACCCGCTAACAGTGCGGCCTCCATGGCGTTCGGCGTGAGTAGATCGATCCAAGGTAGCAAGTGTTTAGTAACCGCAGTCAAGGTGGACTCAGCAACTAAGTTGTCTCCGCTACTCGCCACCGCAACGGGGTCATAGACCACCAGCGGTACGCGATGCCCTGTTTGCTCCGATGTTTGTTTTAACTGCTGCAGCCATTGGCTGACCATGACCACTTGTGACACCGTGGCCAACAAGCCGATCTTGATGATCCGCGGTGGCAAATCTGCAAGCAACACATCCAGCTGAGATTGCAGTACCAGATCAGACACTGGATTAACCTGAGAAACGGCCACCGAGTTCTGCGCCGTCACCGCGGTGATCACAGTACAACCATGGGCACCTAAGCCATTAATCGCCTGCAGATCCGCTTGAATACCGGCTCCAGCACTACAATCCGAACCACCAATGGCCCAAACGATGGCAGAGACTTGGCCTTCTCCACCACCGGCAACCAGCTCACCACCACAGGTATAAGGGGTGATCATTCGCTGACTTTCTCCCCTTCTGCAGCGGCAACGTCGGTCGGCGCTTTATAGAGTTCGCTGCCTTGCTGGCGGAAGGTTTCAGACATCTTCGCCATCCCTTGCTCGGCTCCTTCGACACTGTCCACTGCCACCGTAATAGTTTCATCCAGCAGCTTAATGCTGATCTGCTCCTGCTTTGCGGCAAATTCACGCACCTCTTGAGAGATCTTCATCGAGCAGAATTTCGGCCCACACATGGAACAGAAGTGCGCCAGCTTGCCCGACTGCTGGGGGATTGTTTCATCGTGATAAGCACGGGCGGTGTCGGGGTCAAGGGAGAGATTAAATTGATCTTCCCAGCGGAACTCAAAACGTGCTTTGGAGAGCGCGTTGTCCCGTACTTGAGCACCGGGATGGCCTTTGGCTAAATCGGCCGCATGCGCAGCGATCTTGTAAGTGATCAACCCCTCTTTCACGTCGGCTTTATTTGGCAAGCCAAGGTGCTCTTTTGGCGTTACGTAACACAACATAGCGCAGCCGTACCAACCGATCTGCGCAGCACCAATACCTGATGTGATGTGATCATAGCCGGGCGCAATATCTGTGGTCAGCGGCCCCAGCGTATAGAAAGGCGCTTCATGGCAGGCTGAGAGCTGCTTATCCATGTTCTCCTTGATCAACTGCATCGGCACATGACCAGGACCTTCGATCATCACCTGCACATCATATTCCCAAGCGATTTTGGTCAGCTCACCCAAGGTATAGAGTTCACTGAATTGTGCCTGATCGTTAGCATCCGCGACCGAGCCGGGACGCAAGCCATCACCCAGGCTGAGGGAAACGTCATAGGCAGCACAGATTTCGCAAATATCGCGGAAGTGGCTATAGAGGAAGTTTTCCTGATGGTGAGACAAGCACCATTTCGCCATGATTGAACCACCACGGGAAACGATACCTGTCATCCGTTTCGCCGTCATCGGCACATAGGCCAGCAACACGCCGGCATGAATGGTGAAGTAATCAACGCCCTGTTCACACTGCTCAATCAAGGTGTCACGGAATACATCCCAAGTGAGATCTTCCGCCACCCCTTTCACTTTTTCCAATGCCTGATAGATAGGTACGGTGCCAATCGGCACCGGGCTATTACGGATGATCCACTCACGGGTTTCGTGAATATAGCGACCCGTTGACAGGTCCATCACAGTGTCGGCGCCCCAGCGGGTTGACCACACCAGCTTCTCTACCTCTTCCTCAATCGAAGAGGTCACCGCCGAGTTACCGATATTGGCATTCACCTTGACCAAAAAATTACGGCCAATAATCATCGGCTCCGACTCTGGGTGATTGATATTGGCTGGAATAATCGCCCGCCCTTCAGCCACTTCGTTACGAACAAATTCCGCTGTTATCTGCTTTGGTAAATTCGCGCCGAATGCCTCGCCCGGATGTTGCACAGCCAGCTCCGCTGCCACTTCAGCCCGGCCCATATTTTCACGCAGCGCAATGTATTCCATCTCTGGGGTGATCACGCCTGCGCGGGCGTAATGCATTTGGGTGACACAACGCCCCGCCAAAGCTCTTTTCGGCTTAGGTAGATGCTCAAAACGGATATGGTCTAAGCCTTCGTCGGCAAGACGCTGCTGGGCAAACAGTGAGCTGGCACCAGCGAGCGCTTCAGTATCATTGCGCGCTTCAATCCATTGTTGACGCAAGCGCGGTAAACCGCGTTGCAGGTCGATGCTGGCATCAGCTTCTGTGTAGTAACCTGAGGTATCATAAACGCGGATCGGCGCGTTATCTTCAAATTCAGGCTGCGCTTTTGTGCCGCCAACTAAGGTTGGCGACAACGAAATTTCACGCATCCCGACTTTCACGCCAGGTAATTCACCCTGCACAAAAACTTTATGCGAATTAGGAAAAGAGAGATCTGCCAAATTGGCAAAAAATGCTTGCGCGGCGGCACGGGCGTCGCGCCGTGGATTGCTTTCTGAAACAGTCGTGGTTTGTGTCATTGTGGCCTCACGTTAATCCGTAGTAACAGTTAACGCCGGCGCACCGATAGATGAGTGGTTCAGTAGGATTAAGGGCTATGGCTTCTGCTAGGTATCGCAGCTGTTTGCGATAGACAACAGGGACACGCCCTCTTGTTTCCCTTCGCAGGCATTAACCTGATCAGGTTCAACGGATCCCGCTTTCGCGATCTCAGCCTATCTACCCAAAGGTAGCTCGGCACTCCGACAAGATATTGGCAACGAGTATAGGGGAAATAGAAAGGGCCGCACAAGTGCGACCCTTTAAAAACTAGTGCAAGAGATAAAGCCCTGAACTTCAGGCAGCGTAACTCTCTTCATTTGTGGCCTGAGGGCTGCTTTCGTCAGCGATCAGAACGAGTTGCTTTAGGTGATCAAAAATATCCACCATCACAGTGCGATCCGTCGCCAGTTGTTTTCGCAGCGCTTCCACTTCTGCTGCGGTCATGGCTTTATCCATTACAATCTCCAACTGGGTTATTTAAAATTGGTTATAAATTGGTCTGCGCTAAGAGTAGTAATCACTAAAAAATACGGTCTGATCTAGCGCAACAAATTCTCAATTAGCTATTTATTCGTCATTTAATGATGCAATTTTAGTCAATTGTTTACGTTTTGTTAAATTTTTTAGCGAAAAAAAGTAACTTTTTTATAACACGCGGTTTTACAAAGATTTTTCTGCACTGAAAATAGTTTTATGACAACAAAGCGAAGCCATCACGCTCAAATACGGGATAATTTGCGACCCAGATCACATCTACAAAATAGCAATAGTCCAAACCGTTGGAAATTTACTCAAAAAAAAGAGAGCAACAATTTGCTCTCTTACTTTGAAATCACACGAAATGTTAACAATTTCATTTACATATTTAGCTCAACGCGCGCTTAACCAGTGCCAACATGGCTTCAGGTAAATCAAGTTGCAACGCTGCGGCATGACCCGCCTCAGACATCTTTGCCCAAGTCTTACGAATAATGCCTAACATCTTCTCTTCCGTATGCTTGGCTGCAAAGTCAGCGAAGTAATACTCCAGAAAAACCAGACAGATAACATCTTCTAAGGTCTGGCATTCGGCATCACGCTTAATTTTCTCTTTGCGCAGCAGTTGTTGGGTACGTACCGCATCGTCTTCGCTGTAGCCTTGCTCACGCATTAATTCCGCAGCCAAGTCTGCGTGCATTTTGCCCAAATCGGTACGCCACTGATGATAACCCTGACGATCCATCGGATAATCGCTGCGTGGGATCGCCCACCGCTTAATATGCTGCGCACGGGCCGCGATCTGCAGATGCTCACTGGCACCCGGCGCAAACTGTGCCAACCGCTCACTCATCCGTTGCCCATATAACAGCTCTTTTGGCACTTCGACCTCATGACAAAATTCCATATTGGGGTCTTGGCTATTCACCTGATCGATAGCCTCTAAAGTCAGATCTAAAGCCGAATTATTGTCCATGGGTCATCCTTCGTTATCTTTGTCTCAGGTTTAAATTAGCAGAATTAGAGAGTTAGCAGAAATCCCGCGACTTTAATCGCAGCGCGTGTAACTCATCGCTCCGATCCGTCAGTTTACCAGCAATCAGGTGCACTACCTCCCCTTGCTGATCTAACACGCCCCTGACCTCCAACAATCGGGCAGTCAAATAGGGCTGTTTTTGTGCCCGCGCCGTTGCCTGCCACACCACCACATTGGCATTCCCGGTTTCATCTTCCAGAGTAATAAAGGTCACTCCCGAGGCGGTACCAGGGCGCTGTCGTCCCGTCACCAGTCCCACCACGGTAACTAACGCGCCATGGCGCATGGTGCTGAGCTCTGCGGCCGTCTGACAACGATACAGAGCCCCTTGTTGCCGTAACATGGCCAAAGGATGGCGCTCCAGCGACAAGCCCATTGCAGCGTAATCGGCGAAGAGTGCTGCCGACTCCGTCGGCGCCGCCAACTCAATACCACCATCATCGATCCTCGCCGCAAGCAGCGGTGTTGCCTGCTCGGCACCGGACAGCAGCCAGCGCGTTTGATAGCGGTGCCCACCTAAAGAGCGAAAAGCACCGGCCGCCGCCAGCGCTTCCATTTGGTCTTTAGCTATGCTGCGTTGACTTGCAATTCGCTGCTGAAAATCAGCCATATCAGCGAATCCCTGCGCTGGGCGCTGGGCAACCAATAGCGCAGCCGTGGCGTAAGACAAACCTTTCACTAAGCGTAACCCCAAACGCAACCTCGGACTTGGCTGGGAGGTCTCTGCAGCCCCCTCTTTCCGCTGTTCGTTCTGCAGCTTATGATCCCAATCGCTATAACAGATATCCACAGGCAACACGCCGATGCCGTGGCGTTTCAGATCCTGTACCAGCTGGTCAGGGCTATAAAATCCCATCGGCTGGCTATTTAGCAGCGCACAACAAAAAGCGGCCGGATAGTGGCATTTAAGCCAAGCCGACACATAAGCCAGCAGCGCAAAACTCGCTGAATGGGACTCAGGGAATCCATACTCACCAAAGCCACGGATCTGACGAAATACCTGCACTGCAAACGCTTCGTCATAACCATTGTCAGCCATGCCCCGCAAAAATTTTTTTTCAAACAGATCCAGTTGGCCGCTCTTCTTCCAACTCGCCATCGCCCGCCGTAACTGATCCGCTTCGCCAGCACTAAAGCCCGCTGCCACCATCGCCAATTTAATCACCTGTTCCTGAAACAGGGGAACGCCAAGGGTGCGAGACAGCACCGCCTCTAGCGCTGCATTTGGATATGCCACCGGTTCCAAACCCTGCCGCCGACGTAGATAGGGATGCACCATGTCCCCTTGGATCGGCCCAGGTCGGACGATGGCGATCTGTACCACCAGATCGTAGTAGCAGCGAGGTTTTAATCTTGGCAGCATATTCGACTGAGCACGGGATTCGATCTGAAACACGCCGACAGTATCGGCGCGGCACAGCATCTCATACACCTCCGGCTGCTCCCACACCACCTGCGCCATCCCCATCGGTTGTCCGCTCTGTTGCTGGATCAATGCAAAGCATTTGCGAATGGCGGTTAGCATGCCCAATGCCAGCACATCCACTTTCAGCAAACCAAGATCTTCCAAATCATCTTTGTCCCACTGGATCACGGTACGCTCTGCCATCGCGGCATTTTCGATCGGTACCAGTTGATGTAGCGGACCAGCGGAGATAATAAAGCCACCGACATGCTGTGATAGATGACGGGGAAAGCCAATCAACTCGTTAACCCACTGGATCAACAACTGACCCATCGGCAGATCCGCCACCCCCAGCGCCACCAGTTGTTGCTGCCAGCTCTGCTCACGGTCACGGCGATCCACTTGGTGTAGCCAGTATTCCAGCAGGCTCTGTTCAATCCCCTGTGCTTTACCGACATCCCGCAGCGCACTCTTGAAACGATAACAGATCACCGTCGCTGCCAAGGCCGCTCGATCTCGCCCATATTTTTGATAGATGTATTGGATCACCTCTTCACGGCGTTCATGCTCAAAATCAACATCAATATCCGGCGGCTCATTGCGCTCTTTCGAAATAAAGCGCTCAAACAATAGCTCCACCTTGGTGGGATCAACTTCAGTGATCCCCAAGCAGTAACACACCGCAGAGTTTGCCGCAGAGCCCCTACCCTGATGTAGGATCTGCCGGGACTTGGCAAAGCGCACGATGTCGTAAATGGTCAGGAAAAAGTATTCGTAATTCAGCTCGGCGATCAGCCCTAACTCTTTGTCCAGCAACGCTTTCACTTTGACAGGGGTACCTTGGGGAAAGCGCCATTGTTCTCCCTTAGACACTAACTGCGCCAAATAGCGACTCGCAGTCAGCCCTTTAGGCACAAGCTCCGCGGGGTATTCATAGCGCAATTCATCAAGGGAAAACTGACAAAGATCGGCGATCTTGACGCTATTTCGCAACATATCTGCGGAGAATAGCTTTTCCAGCACAGGCAGCGGACGCAGTACATGTTCAGCATTTTGCCGTAACGCCGCCGCTACCTGAGTCAACGGTTGGCGATAACGAATGGCGGTCAATAGATCTTGTATCGGTTGCCGTTCACGGCAATGCATATAGACACAGCCAGCAGCCACGACAGGTAGTTGATAATCCCTGCTCCAGCGCATCAGCTGCTGACGTTGCTGCTTATCATCATGTTGCAGTAAGCGATGATGCAACAACCATAAACGCTGCTGAAACTGTTCGACTAACATAGCGGCAATGGCCTGAAAACGCTCAGCATCTTGCGGCCACCACAACAGTAGGCAGTGGCCAAGTGAATTCAACAAATCCTCGACGGACACACGATAGCTACCTTTGCTACAGCGCCGTCGAGCCAGTGTAATCAACCCACATAGCTCGCCATACCCCTGTCGGCTAGGTGCCAGCACCACGCACTGCTCACCACATTCCAGCCGAAACTCACTGCCCAGCAACAGCTTGATCCCATGCTGTTTCGCTGCCACATGAGCTTTGACCACCCCCGCCATCGAACACTCGTCAGTTAATGCTAATGCTTGATAGCCCAAGGCTGCCGCTTGTGCCACCAACTCTTCGGGATAGGAAGCACCACGTAAAAAGCTGTAGTGACTAAGACAATGCAACTCAGCATATTCAATCATGCAGATCCACCTTCAGCATCAGCCAAACCACCCGTGAAGAAACCACTCACCACTGGCATCTTTGAAGATCCAACACAGTGCGCCCTGCTGATCCCACGCCAAATAGTAGTCCCGTATCACCTCATCACCGCTGGCACTCTGCCACCAGCCGGAACAGATCCGTTCCGGGCCATCCAGAATAGTGATATCAGGTTTACTTAATCGACATGGGACAGGCAGCAACCAACTCGGTCGACGCGACGAACTCGCCACCGGTGAAGCTGACATCACAGGATCTACCGAGGTGCCGGGCGGCACAGACTTCCAGCTTCGTTCCGGGCGATGATCACCGGTCACCGTCATGCCATAAACAGCACCTTCCCCTAACTTACTCTGCAAACGCCCCAGCAGCTGGCCTTGAGTTAACCCTTCCCCCTGCCGCTGCTGTAGTAGATCAGTTGTCGCTGATGTGATTGCAACCAGCTGCTCACAACAAAGTGATAACCCCAACACTGGCGCGGGTAGATGCTGCTTTTCCAACTGCAGTTGCGCCAGCTGCCACCACTGCCTAAATCCCGTCTCTGGCGAGGAAGATCGCAATACGATAGAGGTTGCAGCAATATCTCGATGGCTGAGAGTGAGCAGGCATTCTGTGGTTGCCAGTTGCCGCTGACGAAGGTAATCCGTTAACCCCTGCAACAAACGGCGCAGGGGGAAAAGTAAACCGTGAAGGTGGTAAATTTCAGCGACCAGCGGTTGCGATAACTCAAATCGTGGCGGTGCTGAAAACACCTTAAACGAGGGCATTAAACGCCCCTGCAGTTCAAGGATCCAACAGAGCAAGGGCGCGCCCAAGCGACGTCGGATCTCCACCACTGGCAGCGCTAGCAGTTGTGATAACGTTTGCAGTCCTAAGCCCGATAATCCTTGCTGCTGCAAAGGGGTAAAAGGCAAGCTCTCGACGGCAAGATCACCGAGACGTTTAGCTGTTTTTTTAGCATCAAGTGATGACCAGTTAGCGCCTGCCTGCGCCAAGGTGATCGCTGCCCGCGGTGTCTTAGCGATAGCGTACTGCCAACTAAGATCTTGGGTTAATAAGCTACGCTTTAACTGACCAAGATAACCCTCTACGCCGCCAAACAGACGCAACATACTGCCCACTTCCAGCAGTAAGCTGTGGGGCGGAAATAACAGAATGCGGGAAGCAAAATCCCCCGCCCATAGCGCCATGGCATGCAATGCTGTGGCTGACAATTGCGCAACATCGCCCTCAACCAGCTGATCTTCAGCTAATAAAGTGATGTCATCGGTCAATGCCAACAAGGTCGCCAGAGACATACCTGGCCGTACCCCCAACACCACAGCTTGCTGACTGCTCTGCAGTACCCGTTGCTGCCGATCCAACAAGACCACAACACCAGACGTCTCATGGCTGCGACAGCACCAATCAAGCGCTAAGCGGGGGAAATCTAACGCTAACCAGAGCATGCTTACGCCCGCCAAGGGCCGACAATGACACTGTCAGTCTCTGCTGCCGGTAAACTGAACTTGTCAGCCAGCGAAAGTGGAAAAGGCGATAACGGCCACCCACCACGACGTTTAAACAGCTCTACTAGCAACTGGCTATTACTATGACTTTCTAACCATAGACGGGTAGGCGCTGGCGAGCTGAGATCTCTGACCGCTTGCTGCCTGATCCATTGGGGACGAAAAAGAAACAACGGGGTTTGCCCACGCTCCGCCGCCAACTGTAAACGGCGCAACTGGGACGTTTGGGGCTGTTGAGCAGGATCGAGTAACCAGAACAGCACCACACTACATGCTCCGGAGCTCAACGCTTGCTCTGCGCTCCAGAGCTGCGCCGACATATCTTCAACCCCAGCAATCACCAGTTGCTGTTCCACAGGCAAGCAGGCCTGCAGCAACCCTGGCGCATAAGGCACCATAGGCGGAGCGATCCACAACTGGAATTTGTCCACGGATGCCAGCGCTGCCATTGCCGGCAGCAGCAACTGTACTTCACCGATGCCGAGTCGCGGCAACAGCAGCTCCGTTACTTCCTGACGTCGCCACCCACCATCGAGCGCCTTGTCTAAGACAGCATAACCAGTGGCGAGTGATTCACAAGACGAAGCTCGTGGCGCGGCGCCCTGCCATAGCAAGCCAGAGTCAAAAAGTGGATCCAATAATGGCATAATCACCTTAAAATATACTGTATATGTATACAGTATATTTTAAGGTGATTGATTCGGCAAATAGCTGCTGGCGGAGGAAAATTGATCTATTACAACTGCACTCATCATTTAAACCCATACAAAGTGAGCTGATTAACATTTATCCAAAATCCATATTTAATATATGGATTTATTGTCTACTATTTGTTCACTTACATATCTGTCGGATACAGATGTTGTTGCCCAACCATCACGGATGCCGAGACGGACAGCAGACCATGAAAAACGGACGAATAGCACTACAGACCACCTTCTTTGCCACGCTGGTATTGCTTACCTGCAGCGCCCTCTTTAGCCTGGCTTACGCCGCCCCCAAAGCACAGATGCTAAAACCTTTTGCGTCGCTCAGTGACGAAAGCAAGCAGTGTGCTGCCTGCCATAAAGAGCAAAACCCCGCCCTGTACCAGCAATGGGGGCGATCTAAGCATTATGGTGCCAATATTGGATGTTTTGAGTGTCACCAAGCCGATCCCAATGATGCTGACGCCATCAAGCATGAAGGGTTTGATATTGCAGTGATTGTATCGCCAAAAGATTGCGGGCAGTGCCACAACAAGGAAGTCGAAGAGTTTGCCGCCAGTCATCATGCCAAAGCGGGGCAGATCATTGGCTCACTGGATAACTTTCTCGCCGAGGCGGTGGAGGGACAGTTGAGCTTTAACGGCCAATCCCCCGCAGCAGTCAGCGGTTGTTGGCAATGTCACGGCGCCGAAGTCAAAGTATTAGCTAACGGCGACCTTGATCCAACCACCTGGCCCAACACAGGTATTGGCAGACTCAATCCTGATGGCTCAGTTGGTGCTTGTAGCGCCTGCCACCAGCGTCACGAGTTCTCCATGGTTCAGGCCCGTCGCCCTGAAGCCTGCGGAAAGTGTCACCTAGGGCCAGACCATCCGCAAAAAGAGATCTACGAAGAATCCAAGCACGGCATTAATTTCTTTGCCAACGTTGAGCATATGAATCTGGGTTCAGCGAAATGGATAGTTGGCGAAGATTATGATGCAGCCCCCACATGTGCCACTTGCCATATGTCAGCCACTCGCGAGCTACCTTTAACTCATGACGTCGGCGCTCGTATTAGTTGGACATTACGTCCTGCAATTTCGGAAAAAGTCGACGCGAAAGCGATTGCTCAAGGCAAGCAAGTGAAGCCTTGGGAAGAGCGCCGTGCTGATATGAAGAACGTGTGTAGTGCCTGCCACACCAGTGGTTGGATCGAGAACTTCTATACTCAGTTCGATAATTTAGTGGTGCTGTATAACGAGAAGTTCGCCCGTCCGGGTAAATCTATGATGGATCTGCTGACGAAGAATGAGATGTTAACCGAAGTCCAGTTCGATGAAGAGATTGAGTGGACCTGGTTCTACCTCTGGCACCATGAAGGTCGCCGCGCTCGCCATGGTGCAGCAATGATGGCACCTGATTACGTGCAGTGGCACGGCATGTTTGAAGTGGCTGAACGCTTCTACGTTGAGATGGTACCTCAATACCTGGAAGTGGTAGAGAAAGCAGAGCATGCAGGCAAGAAAGAGCAAGCAGCAGAAGCGAGAAAACTGCTCGACGAGATCTTATCCAGACCTGAACACGCTTGGTTCTCGGGTAAAGAGCCTGCAGATATCAAACAAAAGCGCCAAGAAGCACAGAAGGCTTTTAAACAGCGCTACCAAAGCGAGAGCAAATAAGTAGCACCTAGCATTGCGGATCAGCTTGAATGAAAGCTGATCCGCTTTTTACCTATCAGCAAGGATTTTTATGAACCAGCATAGAAAGCCCAGCCGATTATGGAAGCAAACCCGCAGCCGTTGGCTATTAGGGATCCCTATCGGTGGTTTCATCGCGTTGGTGTTAGGTGCTTTGGGCGTGGTGACCTTTCACGGTGTGATGGACTTCACCAACACGAATGAGTTCTGTTATGGCTGCCATATTGGCCGGGATACCATTGTCGAGGAGTATCAGGCCTCGGTACATTTCAACAATCGCTCAGGTGTCATTGCCACATGCGCTGACTGCCATGTGCCAAAACCCTTTGTCGACAAAATGATTGTCAAAGTCAAAGCCACCGCCGATATCTACTATCAGTTGATGGAAACTGTCACCCTAGAGAATTTTGAACAGGAGCGATTACGCTTAGCCGAGCACGTTTGGCGAGATATGACGGCCAGCAACAGCCGTGAATGCCGCAGTTGTCATACACCTGAAAGATGGGATAGCGAGGCCCAACCTATCCGCGTCAGAACCAATCACCAAAAGATGCTTAGCCAAAATATGAATTGTATCGATTGCCATCAAGGAGTGGCTCATAAACGGCCGGTAATTGAGTAGAAATCAGCGCAGCTGATACACCATAGCGCAACAAAAGGGGTCGATAACGACCCCTTTTGATTTTTGCAAAGCTAGTCCTGATGAAGCTTCTTAATCATCGCCAGAGCGGCATCATAGTCAGGGTGTTCACTCACCTCTTTGACCAGCTCCTGATACTGTAGCTTGCCATCCTTATCAATAATTAAGATAGCACGCGCCAGCAACCCCCTATCCTTGATCAACAAACCGTACTGCTCACCAAAGTTGCGCCATACCGCATCGGACAGCACAGGCATTTTGTCGACATTTTCCACTTCACAAAAACGCTTCTGAGCGAATGGCAGGTCCGTAGACAGAGTGATTAAAATCACATCTGCCGGCAGCTTCGCCACCTCACTGTTAAAACGTTTGGTTTGCAAAGAACAAACACCGGTATCAATGCTGGGTACCACAGATAACAGCACAGTTTTGCCCTGGTAGTCACTCAGCAAGATCGGTGCAAACTTGCTATCTACGACCTTAAATTCTGGTGCAGGCTGCCCAACTTCCACACCGGAGCCTAGCAGCACCAATGGCTGGCCACCTGCGGTGACCAAGCCCTCACGCTCAGTCAGCTCTGCCCAGGCAGAAAAAGATAAACAGACCGTCAGTATCACAAAGGGAAGTCGAAGCATTGTTTCTCTCTCAGTTAGTTAATTCTTAGCTTGTCTGCATACGCTAGCATAAGTAAACAGATCAATGGCAAGCATAACTAAATCCGCTAAACAGCAGAGTGGCAAGTTGTTGCGACAGCTATTAGGAGAGGAGTACGTAACAAAAAGATCGTCGCTTATCGCACAAAGTATTGGTGCCTAGAGGAGGTAAACTTGCAGCGGAATTGGTCGCAGACTTGCCCTGCCCCCAGATAACTTTGAGGAAGACACCAAACGCTTGAATGAAGCACCTAAGCCATTGGCGAAGATAGATTTGCAGCACAAGTTCAGAGCAAAACCGGTAGCGGCCTTGCTCTTTTTTATCGGTTTAATCTACTTAGATTTAACAAATAATCACTAACATCAAGGCAACAACACCGCAAATAACAGCAGCAATATTAGCCAACGGGTAGCGCTTTTCTTCAGGGGTCAAATGGAAAAAAGTCATACATCACCTCTTACGTCAAACCACAAGAGGCATCCATGCAATGAAATAGATCGGCCTGTCCTTACCGTTCTGAACATAACGGCGCTTGCCGATCAGAATTTTATATTAACAAGCTTTTAACGTTCAGTGCCGCGAAGCGGATCACGGCATAACCACTAAATTTTTAGAGCCCTCACCAGCTATTAAGTTCCTGCTATACCGCACTCAACCATTAACCAGATAGTGGGTAGCCACCGCGGCAGCATAGCCAAGTAAGATTGCCCATGACCAACGCAGATGCCCTAAGAAACTATAATGGCCTTTCCCAATGCCCATTAACGCTACACCAGCAGCAGAGCCTATCGACATCACACTACCACCGATCCCCGCGCACAAGGTGATCAGTAGCCATTGGAAATCATTCATTTCAGGGTTCATCTGCAGGATCGCAAACATCACAGGAATATTGTCAATCACAGCAGAGATCAGGCCAGCAACGACATTAGCTGTGCCAGCGCCATAGCCGAGATAAAGTGCGTCAGAAACCCAAGCCAGATAACCGATGAAGCTAAGTGCCCCCAAACAATACATCACCCCAAAAAAGAACATTAAAGTGTCCCATTCCGCCTCAGGTAACTCTGAGAACAGGTTATGCTCACGATCGGGGTCTGATAGTGGCAGGCGGTGACTACGCAGAAATATGGCCAGCATCAAAATTGACAACCCGGTCATCATTCCTAGATAGGGCGGTAGCCCCAACAGCTGTTCAAAAACCACAGCCAGTACGATGGTGACAAGGAACAAACCACAATACATCCTGCCATGGCGTTTCAACACCACCTTATCTCTGCTGATGACGGGTGCCCCGCAAGGTAAAAACAGCGTCAAAATCACCGCTGGCAACAGGAAGCTCACCAGTGAGGGCAAAAAGATCTGCAAAAAACCAACAAACTCAATCTTGCCAGCCTGCCAAACCATCAGGGTGGTGATATCTCCGAAGGGAGAAAATGCACCGCCCGCATTGCACGCAACAACAGTATTAATGCAGCCCAAAGAGGTAAACTTAGGTGAATCTTTTCCCACCGCTATCACCACGGAGCCGATCACCAAGGCCGTCGTTAAATTATCGGCCAGTGCCGACATAAAGAACGCAATACTACCGGTTAGCCAAAATAGACCTTTATAACCATAACCTCGACTCACTAACCCACTTTTCAGTAGTTCGAACAGTCCACGCCCTTCAATCTGCTTGATATAGATTAGCGCCACCATAAGAAATAGAAAGAGTTCGGCAAACTCATCAAGGTTATTCGTTACCGCCAGACGGATCTCTGCATGGGGAACATCATGCTGATATGCGATCACAGCAGCTAACATCCACAACAATCCCGCACTGAAGATCATCGGCTTGCTTTTACTGATGCCAGTTTGCTGTTCAAAGAACACCAATAGATAGGCAGTGAAAAAGATCAACAACATCAGTAAGGCCAAAGGGCCGGACATCATGCTGTCCGCACCAACAAACGCAGAAAAATCACTGGCAAGAACAACACCAGCAAGCAAAACCATCACCGCACCTAACCAGCGCCAATAACGAAACATCTCGGGCTCCAAACAGTGTCACATTTTCAAGTTGCTACCCATAAAGAACTAAGTACTTACTATTTCTACAGAGCCTATAAAAACTATACGCGGAAGTTACAAATCCTATTGGTGTCTAATTATTTTACAAGGCATATATATATTAGTTTTTGTTGTAACCCACCTTGATGATTTTTAAGCAAAAAGCTATCTGGCAAACATATTGCTTTGCTATCAATGACAGCGATGCATATGCCGTGTTATGCCGTCGCTAAAACACCAAGCTGTATATGGAAATTTGCAATATTATTAAGGAATCACACGATGAAAACCGCAAAGCAACTCTTAAAAGTGAGTGCTGTTGTTGCTTCTTTAGCTGTATCAGGGATGGCATCAGCTTCACTTACAACCTTCCAAACATTTACTGGTAATTATGGCGTATCGTCCGATGGTTGGGGCGGTACAGATCAATCCGGCACTATTTCAGCCTCTGTCCCTGCAGGTGCTACAGTAGTCGCCGCATATCTCTATTCAGCAATGTATAGCTCACCCACTGCAATGGGGGATGTCACACTTGATGGCACAACCATCAACAGCTGGGATCAAGAGTATACCAATGCAATCCCTAGTGTTAGCGACACCTTCTTCCGCACCGGACGCAAAGATGTCACGGCACTGGTTAAGCCGACGATTGATGGTGGCCCTGGTGGGGTTTATGACTTTAGCCTTCGGGAGTCTGATAGCAGAACAGACGGTGAAGCATTGATCGTAGTTTATGAGATGGCTGGCCTAGAAGTCTCTACAGTCGCTATCTTAGATGGTGGAGCAGCACTGGCTGGAGACAGTACTCAGGTGAACTTCTCTGACCCTGTGGATACTACAGATCCAGCGTTCTTCGCAGAAATGCGTTTGGGTATCAGCTTTAGCTGCTGTAACCAGAAGTCTAATGTCGATGTTAATGGTCAACTATTAACCAATAATGCCGGCAACAATGATGATGGTGAACTTGTAGCAAATGGCTCATTGATCACCATGGGTGGTTATGATGACGATCTGCTTAACCCTAATGCTTACAACGAAGACGATGAGCGTTATAACTTAGTACCGTTCATTAACGATGGTGATTCCAAAATTACTGTCGATACAGATAATCCATCCAATGATGACAATATATTTGTTGCCTTGTTCCACGTTAAAGGCGAAGCAACATTTACCCAAGATGTACCTGCGCCAGCACCATTAGCGCTATTGGGCTTATCACTGTGTGGTTTATTTGCACGTAGTCGCCGTAAGTAATTGCTGCGCTAAAACTGAGAGCGGCGGGGATTTTTCCCGCCGTTTTTTATTCTAGAATGTTAGTTCGGTTAAGCGTAAAGGAATTACAGATGAGCCGTTTACTACTAACGATGGCACGTGTAACAGTGCTCAGCGTGAGCCTGTGCAACCTTGTTATTGCAGCCCCTATCAATCTGACAGAAACTAAATCTCAGCAATATTTGGAGCAAGCTTTTACCGGCGCCAATGAGATGGGGATGGTTGATTTAGGAACAGGCAAAGGCGTCAACGATCTTAGCTGGCTAAATCAAGTTGTCGCTGAAGGGCTTTACTCTCAAACCTCTAGAAACCAGATACTGACACTAATATCCAACCAAGATTATCTTGATGCAGAAACAGCTGCTCGCAAGTGGATTGCCGAGCGCCCAGCGGATCTGACCGGACACCAGTTATTTATCTTAGCTCTACTCGGGCAAGGTAAAGACCAAGCCCTAAGTGCTCACCTCATCGAGCTAAAGAAACTCGCACCAAACTTACATGACACTACCGCATTCTTGGCTGCGACAGGCTACGCAAAGAAGCGGCAGTTTTATCAAGCTCTGGAGCTCCTTAACTCCCCACTAACTGGCAGTTCAGCACAAACGTTAAAAGGCCAAATCTTATTCCAACAAGGTCGAGTCGATGAGGCGACGAAAGCATTAAAGATCGCACTAACCACTAAACCCGATAACTTGGGCGCAACGGTATTGGTCACCAAGTTAAGCTTAGCCACCAGTCAACTGCTTGACGCCAAGCGGTATGCTCAAATTTGGCAGAAGCTTGCCCCCGAAGATGTTGGACCATCTATGATACTCAGCGCGGTTGCGATGATAGAAAACCAACCCAGTAGCGCCAAGAAAGCCATTACAGAGACCCTCACTCGCCACCCCGAAAACTATGTCGCAATGCTCGACTTAGCATTGATAGCTTGGCGTGAAGGCGATCTAAAGACAGCTAATTCACAGCTAGAAAAGCTGAAGGCTGTAGATAGTCGTGAACCGTTACAGCTCGCTAGCCTGATGTTACTTAATTCTGATAAGGAGAGTGATAAGAAAAAGTTAGCATCAACAGTAGCAAAGCTTATCGAAATAGATCCAAACGACCCAATGCACCAACTGTTACGGATTGCGGTGCAAGCGACGGTCTCAGAAACAGATCTGTTACCACTATCGAATCTTTATATCGATTTGAAAGATAAGTCGATCCGCCAACAAGTTGCCACAGCCACTAACGCTAGCTGGTCAAGTGTCGCCTATAGTTACTACCTGTACCGCCAAGGCTATTTTGCCATGCTCCTCGCGGACAAAACTAACAACCAAAATCCGCTATACCAAATCAACCTGGCGAGAGGCCATTGGAAGAGCGGTGATAGCGATAGCGCGCAGCGCGCCTATCGCGCATTTCAAGATGCCAACCCTAAATGGGTTATTCCACTACTCGAAGTCGCGGATATTCAATATTTTCTCAATGGCGCAGATGCGGCACTAAGCGGCTATCGTCAAGCCCATTTAAAACGCCAAGATTGGCCAGAGTTAACTGTGAGGTTAGCGAATCTACTGTTTACCAGCGGAAAATTTGAAGACGCGCTAAGTTACTACCAAACACTCAGTAGTCAATATCCCAAAAATGGCGTCTTCCTTGCCCAGATAGCCATGACGGAACTCGCATTAAAGCGTAACAACGAGGCATTAGTTAATGCCCAGAAAGCCCATACATTGCTGCCGCAACACCCTGAAATAACCAAGGTCTTAGCACAATCGTTTTATAGCTTAGGGAACTGGGATAAGGCACAGCTTAACTACCTCGAGGCGCTAAAACAGGGCGTGCAACTGGAGTTAACAGATCTGCTTAATCTCGCGAAGAGCTTTGAAAAAAGCGGCAACAAGAAGCAAGAGATACGTTTTCTTGAGCGTACACTAAGTCTCGGTGTCGATTTTCAACAGGCAAATGAAGTCAAACAAAGGCTCAAGGTTCTCAATGGTGCATAGCGCAAATTCCCCTTAGTTAATTTCACTCGCCAAGAAGTGAAATCCAACAGTTAGAAGTTAATTACAGCAATAAAAATTAGAAAGCCCGCATTTGCTGATGCGGGCTTTTTTATCGTCTGATCGCTAGGTGAATAGATCTAATGTCTACCAAGAATGCTTGCGCGTTGGTCTGTATCCAGCCCTGATTGATGGCTCTTTCAGCTTGATGACAACACTAAAGGGCCGTCGCTAAGTGCACTGAAAACAAAAAAGCCCCTCGCTTTCGCGAAGGGCTTTGCTGTTTTCAACGGTCTTAAACGCAAAAAGGCTACCCTATCGGGTAGCCTCTTCACTGTATTAGGTGTCTGGCGGAGTCCTGCCTACGGGCATAGCCCTTCGGCGTTCGTGACTGAGTGAGATACTCAATCTCACGCCAGGCGTCACTCACCCTACTAGCACAGGCTAAGGAGGCGCCGTTGGCGCGCTGTCTACCTCCCCATGTGAGAGCGACACTAAACGCACTGGAAATAAAAAAGCCCTTCGCTTTCGCGAAGGGCTTTTCTATTTTATTAGGTGTCTGGCGGTGACCTACTCTCACATGGGGAAGCCCCACACTACCATCGGCGCAATTGCGTTTCACTGCTGAGTTCGGAATGGGATCAGGTGGTGCCACAACGCTATGGCCGCCAGACAAAAACTTAATTAGGAAAATGCCGACTGTCACTCTATCGATTTTGGCGTGTCTTGCACGTCACTCGCTTAAAACTTCTTAGGGGTTGTATGGTTAAGCCTCACGGGCAATTAGTACAGGTTAGCTCAACGCCTCACAACGCTTCCACACCCTGCCTATCAACGTCGTAGTCTTCAACAACCCTTTAGGGGACTTAAAGTCCCAGTGAGAACTCATCTCAAGGCCTGCTTCCCGCTTAGATGCTTTCAGCGGTTATCAGTTCCGAACTTAGCTACCGGGCAATGCCATTGGCATGACAACCCGAACACCAGAGGTTCGTCCACTCCGGTCCTCTCGTACTAGGAGCAGCCCCTTTCAATTCTCAAACGCCCACGGCAGATAGGGACCGAACTGTCTCACGACGTTCTAAACCCAGCTCGCGTACCACTTTAAATGGCGAACAGCCATACCCT
>NZ_SJXE01000021.1:0-6102 GCF_004336975.1 Corallincola luteus | reverse complement strand
AACCCTAAGAATACTCACAAGACTTCAATGCCTCGTGGTGGTAACAATCTTTAATTAATTTTCAATTATGTCTTACGATGCTATCAAATTCCTTGGGGAACTTAAAAATAAGCTCCCCGCTTGGGCAAAAGTTGTTGTTATTTGTATAATAACTCTTGCGTCCTGTGTCTTTTTCTTTACTTCTTGTGGAACTACTACTCGTATTAAAGCTGCTACTACTGACGGCTCTTCCATTTCTATCCAGGTTGAAAATAAGAGTGACACTGATTCAGAAACCAATGTTAATCCCGATATTCCTATAACTATAGAAAAGACGGGTTTGCGTTCTTATAATATTTATTACCGACATAATTAACTTTTTTGTGGTATGATACAGAAATGTAAGTACAATCCTAAATACGGACTCAAAGCCGTTGCTAAAGGTAAAGCAGTTAATCTCGAAGAGGCTATTTCCGATTTTACCGTTACTGGTGGTCAGATTGTGATTACAAATGGTATGGAAACAATTGACTCCGTTGGCTCTCGTATTCGTGATAGCTTTGATGCTCTTGAGAATTTCTCAGCTGCTGCTGCTATGTCAGCTCCCGATAACAATGGTATTGACAATAAATAAAGGTGTGGAAAACCCCATGGGTGCGTGCGCATAGTGCGCACCCAATCCGCACTTACTTGATAATATAAGCGGATTTTCCACAATCCTATTAATCAATCACTTAAATATAAATATAATCATATATGTGGCCCGAGGATATAGATAATGATTACTCTTATATGAATCTTAGAAAGCAATATGAGGAATCAGCTAAAGCAGATCAAAATAATCTTGCAGCCAACTTAACTAAAGCCGGTATAGGTGCAATACTTAAAATGATAATGTAATATGGCTCGTAATAGATGGATTAAGATTCGTACTAATGACGGCAAAGGCGTTAGGTACGTTCGTGCAGACCGTTATGAATCTTGGAAACAAGAACATCTTAATGACACTTATGGCTCTGCTGCTCGTAATCACTTTATTGGAGGCGAGGACGACAAAGGCTCTTTAAAGTGGAATTTTGATGAATCTGATGCTTTATATAACGGAGGCTCTGGAGGTAAGGCTAACGGATTTCTTGACTTCTTCTCTAATCTCTTTACTAAATGGTCTGGTACCGGTATGACAGACGCCGAAAAAGACGCTGCCGACTATAATACCCAAGTTGGTCGCGAAAATATGGAACTCGAGAAGCAAATGCAACTTGAAATTTTCAATCAAACTCAAAGTTATGAAGCCCAAGTTCGTAATATGCAGGCTGCTGGACTTAACCCCGCCCTTATGTTCAATGGAGGTGCTTCTCAATCTTCTGTGTCCGGTCCTTCTGCGCAAGCTGGTACTGCGACCGCTTCTCCTTCTGGCGAGTTTCCTAATATTTTAGGTCTCGTAAAAACGATAATGGGAGCGTCTCAACTTAAGTCAGAGAATAAGCTGCGTGAGTCTCAGTCAGAAAAGAACATCGCTGACGCTAATGCTGCTAATGCTTCCGCAGGTAAGTCTAAAACTGAAACGGAGTTGCTTGAGATCGATAAACGTTGGGCTGAAGTTCGTAACCGGATATATACAAATGAAGGACTTTCACGAATAAAAAAGAATCTTTCTGATATTACCGTTAATAATGGTCGTATCCGTCTTATGGATAGCGAGGTTAGTCTTAATTTCAAAGATATCAAATTAAAAGACAGTCAAATACTCGTCAACGAAGCCGACGCTGTTCTTAAAGGTCTTGACGCCGCGAAAGCGCGAAAACTCTTGCCCTACGCTGTTGAATATTATCGCGCCGATATAATGCTTAAAAATGCTCAGACGGAACAAGCTAAGAGTTCAGCCATTTCGCTTCACGCTAATGCCCTTGTAAGCATGGCTGAAGCTATGATAAAAGAGGGCTTAGTCTCGGGTGGTTATGTTCGTAAATTTTTGAATAACCTTGATGCCGACACTTTGGAAAAGAGTGGTTTAGCTAACCTTCATACTGCTCAAACAGGTCTTACTGAACAACAGACAGCAACTTCTGCTGCCACTGAGCGAGCCCAGAATGCGCAAGCTGATTATACCGAGACTTCCCAAAATTTCATTGTCGCTGACAAGCTAATAGGCTATTGGACAAACTTTATAACGCTTTCTGCTGATGTTATTGGTGCTGCACTCCCTCTTTTGTAATTTTAACTATTTTTCAAACGCCGTGCGTGCGTACGCGTCAACGCGTGCGCGCGCGCGACATGTCGCGAGGAGAGCCCCTCCAGGCAGCTCCCCGCAGCGGGTACGTGTTGCGTGCGTCCGTAGGATTGCCGTGTACGTTCGCACGTTGTTTAATGTATTTTTTCTTATACAACACGAAAAAACAATACGGATAACAACAACATTTCATTGCGTAGTCACTTACTTTGTCCTGTAATCAATTTTTAAATAAACATATGAGACTCATCCACCACCACTTTGATCTTATTGGACCAAGCGTTCACAGTCAAGTTTGCAAGCCTTCCTTTGCTGTACGTTACATCAATGATAGGCTTAATGATTTTGCTTTTTATAAGGAAGTTGTTACTACTCCTGTTAAAAACACTAAAGAAATACGTTCCCTTATAAAATTATCGACTCATACCTACATAATTCTTCGAGGCGCTCCCGAGGAAGTTATGCCTGTACTCTCGTGGCTTAATGGTGCTAAAGAGGCCTACCTCGAATTCATAAGCAGCCAGGAATCAGAATGAGAGAGGCCTGTATTTTCTTTTACCACTCTGCCATTGATGAACAGAGCGGTAAGCCTCCATTGCGCACTGTTTTTAAGTATTATCAAAACTTAAATGATTTGCTATATTTTTGTGAAGGCTATGCCCAAGGTTCTCGATTATATTACTACTCAATAACTTTTTGAAATATGGAATACGGAGAAATTACTTTCATATTAAAACTAACAGCCGAAGACAGTACTACTGACAATCGGGTAGTACTTTTCTCTCATAAAGTTGAATCTCTATATAGAGGATCTCTCATTGAAGACTACAACGAGGATCTCCAGGAATCGTTCGATATCATGTTTAAACGCTACGAGGTCGTAAGAAAACACATCGACGACAGGATTACCCTTTTAGCATCTGTCAGCATGGTTTCCCCATTCCTCGTTAGGCCTATTACGAAATATCTTCGAAAATCAACAGCCAGGGAGTTTCTTTTCGAGCAAGATTTCTTATAATTAATAACTTATGCCAGTTTGTCCTTTTCGTCAATCTCGTCAAATCACCTGTTCCGATGGGTCCAAGCGTAACATACTTTACCCTTGCGGATGTTGTCCTGTGTGTAGCAAAAACATTCAGGCTCAAATATTCCCCCGCATACGCGAGTCAATGCTGGGACATCGTCATACTATATTTTTTACTCTCACTTGTACTGATGATCATATAAAATACGCTTTTGACAAAGATACCGGGGAAGTGCTTAAATATAATGATGACATGAAGCCTTATCTGCAACTTTTGCTTAAGAGGATTGACACTAGGCTAAGGCGTAAGTACCCCGAAACATTTACTAAAAAACATAAAGGTTATGAATACTATTTTTGCCTCGAGTATGGCCCTACTACTCAACGTCCACACTTACACGGTGTTATTAATCACAACTATTGTGACGATGATTTTACAGATGTTTTTCTCGATTGGAAAAGAAAAATCGGTTACACTGTTGTTAAGTCTATCAAACGCACAGACACCTCCACCTTTAGTAAAGTCGCGCATTACGTTTCTAAATATAGCAGCAAGGGTGTGCTCGATTCTCTATTCCGTCATTTCCGTAATAAAACCATTCCTGCTCCTTGGCGTATTTACTCTTCCGGCTTTGGTAAATCTTATTTATCCCATAAGCAACTTTCTTGGCATCGAGCTGAGGACATCAGACGTAGAGACTTTAAGAACCCATACTCTTACATCACTACCCGCGCGGATACTATATATAAGCGCATGTGTTATCACACTGATGGTTATAGTTTTAGCATGCCGCTCTATTATAAAGATAAGATTATTGCGGCACCCATCCGTAAAATTCAAAGACCTAACATTGATGGAAAAATGGAAACTCGTTATGTCAAGCTGCGAGCTAATACCCTATCACTTCTATTTGAATTGGGTTTGGCACGTCACCGCATTCAAGTACATTTGCAACAATTACGAGCGATGGCAAACAACCTCAAAACTTCAGACTTTGATGAAGTCTACCATAATTTTGTTACACAAGAAGAGTCGCTTATTCAAGAATCTTATAAAGTAATTTGCACGCAAATGAATAATTATTATTTTTGCAAGAAATATAAGCAAAAACGTTATTCTTATACATCTAATTATGAGTAGATACAACAAACTTTTTAACCATGTACCCATAGACGTTCCAAACCGCTCTGGGTTCGACATGTCGCACGATTGCCACGGAACTCTCACTTGTGGTACCCTTGTCCCCGTCCTTGTAGACGAACTTCTCCCGCAGGACACTATTTCTTTAGGGCACCTCACTAACATGGAGTTTCCCCCATTCGCAACTAACTTTCGTGGTCGCGTTGATGTCCATCTTGAAGCCTTTTTTGTTCCTAATCGCATTCTCTATGGCGGTTGGGAATCTCTCATCACGCATCCTACACTTTATCCTATCTATCCAGAGGGGACTGACGCTCAGACTAAGAGCAAATATTTGCCCGGTATTACTGTTAGCCCTCTCGGTGATACCGGCCCCTCTGCTATTCCTCCTGCCGAACTTATTAACCGCTGGTTTGGTCCTGGTTCTCTCGCTGATTGGTTGGGATATAAATGTTATAAAGTAGCTAAAGATCCAGTTTCCCCTGTAGGTATTTCTATACCGAACGCTCTTCCTTGGCTCGCGTACCATAAAATTTACAATGACCATTACCGATATAGTAAGATTATGCCAGAGCTATTTTACAGACCTGGCACTACTGCTCCTATACGTACGTCTCCAGTTCCTTCAGTGGGCAGAATTTTTACATCCCCTTCTGTAGTGCCATATAGTTCTGATAATGGTATTGGGAAAGTTTGGATTCGCGCCTCTAAATATCCCGATGATGATCCATATTCCGTTTTCCCTGACGGTCATAGCATTCTCGACTTACGTCAGCGTACTTGGTTCCGAGATTACTATACAACTGCGTCTCCTGAACCTCAGGCAGGACAAGCTGCTTCTGTTTCCTTTGATATTGTTAATAACAAAGGGTCTTTTACAATCGCTGAACTTCGGTCTCAAAATTCTCTCCAGATGTGGCTCGAACGTCAGAATATTTGTGGATATGACTATGCTTCCCAAATAAAAGGAAATTTTGGTAAATATCCTTCATCTACGGCCTTTAATAAAGCACTTTATCTTGGCCGTTCTGTATTCAATATGTATTGTAAAGGTGTTTCTCAAACTTCCGGAGGTCAAGGTGCTGTCACAAACTCAAATCCATTTACATCTGTTGGTACTCGGTATGGTCAAGGCATGTCTCTTGAATCATCATCTTTGGTAGACTCTTTTACTGCGGATGAACATGGACTTCTTATGGTGATGATGTCTATCGTTCCTCATGCCTCTTACGGTTCTGGTAAAGATAGATATTTGTTCCGTTCCACTATGTCCGATTTCGCTTTTCCTCTACTTCAAGGTGTTGGCGAGCAGGCTATACTTAGTAGAGAACTTCTGGGCCTTATTGGTCAAGACGCTTCTGAAACTGATGAGTTTGGGTACTGTGACTTGTATTCTGAATATAAGTTTAAGAATGACAGAATTCACGGCTTACTTCGTGATGGGTCTCCCCTTGATAGTTTCGCTTTGCAGCGTGGTTTCAATAACCTTGACATTAGTATTTCTACTGACTTTCTCCTTATACCAAAGGGGTATTTGGACCAGGTTAAAGCAGTTTCAACTGAGGTATCTGGCGTTGACTCTTGGTTCTCAACAAGCTGGATGTATAAGAAAGTGTCTACCCTTGCTCCTTACAGTGTTCCTACTCTTGAGAACCCTAAGAATACTCACAAGACTTCAATGCCTCGTGGTGGTAACAATCTTTAATTAATTTTCAATTATGTCTTACG